>NZ_JAUZVH010000001.1:0-1109886 GCF_031844465.1 Bacillus sp. AG4(2022) | reverse complement strand
CCCGCCGCCAACCCAGATGGCAGCAACCTGTCCCAGGGCTGTCAAAGTTGCTGCACCGGCACCGATGGCTGAAGCAAAAAGGCTGGCGACAGAGCCTGCCAGGGAGATGCCGGAAAAGCCGGAACCATCCAGACCGGTGATTGCACCGGTAACAGTGAGCGTAACAGCTGCCACTTCCTTGCTCAGCGGGACTGCTCCTGCCAGAGCAACCCCGAGATCATTGACGATGCCCTGTGACCCCCCCGGCAAATAGTCGCCGATTATGCTTGTAAAGCCGGAATCTCCAAGGTAAAAGAAAGCTGCGATAGGGATGACAGGCCCGAAGACCTTGAAGCCAAATTGAAATCCCTCAATCATATAGGAGGTTGTTTTCTCCAGTCCTTTATTTTTGTGGCTTGCCAAGGTGATCACCAGCAGAATAAAAATCGATGTCCCGCCTACAAGTGCTGTCGCATCGCCGCCCTGCAGGTCAAGCAAGAACATAGCTGCTACATCTAAAGCGAATAAAACAGGGATAAGGACTGCAAAAAATCCCCTTTGGCTCCTTGAAAGAAGCCCGGGCTCTCCTGATTCAGCCTCATTCCTTTGATCAGGGGGAGAGGCCGGCAGCAGGAGGCCCTTTTTCATATCCCTTTTCAAAAAGAAAAAGGCAGCAGCAACTGTGACAATCCCCATTACGGCTACAAGGGGAATGCTGGCAGCTATTACTTCCCCTGCTGGAAGCCCGGCAGCGTCTGCCGTCAATTTAGGGGCTGCCTGGATGATGAAGTCGCCTGACAGGGCAATTCCGTGCCCGAAGAGGTTCATGGCCATAGCTGCTCCCAGGGCAGGAAGTCCTGCCTTCAGAGCTGCCGGCAGAAGGACTGCTCCAAGAAGGGCAACTGCTGGTGATGGCCAAAAGAACCAGGATATCACCATCATAACAATGCCGATCGTCCAATAAGCGCCTGCCGGACCTTTGATCATCCTGGAGAAGGGCGCTATCATCGCATCGCTTACCCCCGCAGCAGCAAGGACCCTGCTCATGGCGACGATGATGGAGATGACGAGAATGGTAGAAAGAAGCTCGGTTATCGCGTATATAAAGCTATTGAACACACTGCTGACTGAGGTGCTCAGGGAGCCGGTGCTTGTGATGGCAATCAGGAAGATCCCGGCTATGCACACAAGGGCAGTATCCCGTTTCGCTATCATAAAACCGATGATGAGTACAATGAAGAAAACATAGATAGCATGAAGGACAGTTAAATCAATCGCCATTTTATATCCCTCCTATAGTATGCTTGGGCCATGGCCTTCAAGCGTACTATAGATTATGTTCAGTTCTGGGCGATGTGCATGGCACACATCCGCCTCAAGGCGGAGGGAAAAGCATTCCAGAGGCAGTTAAAGATTGATGGAAGACTGATAAAATGGGATTGCAGGGAAAAGCATTTTCTGCAGCGAATATTTATAGAGAAAGAAAGAAGGGGAGCCAATTGCGTTATCGATCAGTCAATCAAATGATGTTTGCATTATGCCTTCTGGCTGCAGGTGTCCTGCTGCTTCTTGTAAATATAGGTGTCATTTCCTTGGAAATAAAGAAGTTTTTTGTCACAGTATATCCTTTTGTGATGTTCGGCTATAGCCTAATTCTGCTGATCTCTACATTGGCCAGAAAAAAAGGGGGCAAAGTTTTTGCCGGATTTTTGCTTGTTTTCTCCGGGCTGCTGGCCTCTGACAGATTCGGACTGATCCAGTTTTCTTTTTGGGATGTGTGGAAGCTTTGGCCGCTCGCCATCGTATACCTTGGATTCTCGCTTCTCGTAAGGAAAGAGCATATTAAAGTGCATGTTGAAACAGAGTTTCCAGCTAAGAAATATGATGGGATAGAAGAAAGCGAAAAGGATCTGGGCGAGGAAAAAATCATCAGGATCAAAAAGGGATCGCGGCATGCCCCATTAGCAAATATCAGAGGATTCTCTATAGGCGACGTCAGCTTTAAAAACGCAAATTGGTCTGTAGAACCTTTGGATCTGTATAATACGGTCGGTGATTATTTTATAGACTTCAGCAAGGCGTATATCCCGGAGAAGGAAACGCCTATTTCAGTCAAGGGATGGGTCGGCGATGTTAAGATGATTATCCCTGAGGATGTCCCGATTATGGTTCACTCCGATATCAATATCGGGGATATCCGCATTTTCGATCTGAAATCAGAAGACCTTAACCGCAAACTTTATTATAAATCCCCGGGATACGATGATGCGGCAAGAAAGTTGAATATAACGATCCAGCTCAAAGTCGGCTCCATTCGAATTGATCATGTATAGGAGATACTGCTGATGAAAAAAATGTTCGGAATCAGGTATTGGTTTATCCAGAGCTTTATTATGATGGCGCTGATCAGCTCGCTCACCTTCTTTGTCGGGATCCAGATTTATTTATTCTTTGCCGATGAACCGGTCCTCACCATTTCAATCTCTTTCTGGCTCTTTATCTATTGCCTGCTGATCCTGCTGGCTGCCGGAGGCTATTTTGGCATTAAAGGCAGTTACTTAATCAAGGGAAGGCTTGGAGATATCCTGGTTGCAGTGTCCAATCTGCGGTCCGGCAAGCTGGCAGGAAGGATATCTTCTTATGAAAACGATGAAATCGGGCTTATTGCAGAGGAGCTTGATGGTTTGGCTGACTATATCCAGGAGCAGGTCCACTCGGTCCAACGGCTTGCTGAAGAACGTTCATCCCTGGCCCAGTCGGCCCATGCTGCAGCAGTTATGGAGGAAAGGCAGCGCCTGGCAAGGGATCTCCATGATGTTGTGAGCCAGCAGCTGTTTGCTCTTAGCATGATGTCATCTGCCGCGCTGAAGGTCTTTGACAGAGATTCTGAAAAAGCAAAGAAGCAGCTCAAGGAAATTTCCGGTATAGCCGCCAAAGCACAGGGGGAAATGAGGGCTCTCCTTCTCCATTTAAGGCCGATCCAGCTGAGCGATGATACCTTGTGTGACGGGATTATCAAGCTGATACACGAATTGCGCGGGAAGACTACCATCGATTTTCAGGCCAGCATAGATGAAATCGAGCTCTCCAAAGCAGCAGAAGAGCATTTGTTCAGAGTTGTCCAGGAGGCACTTTCTAATATTCTCAGGCATGCCGATGCATCAAAGATAAAGCTGACCCTTACAGAAAAGGAAGATTATACATATTTATTTATTGGAGATGACGGAAAGGGATTTGACCCTCATATTGAAAGGGTTGCCTCGTATGGATTGAAAACCATGCGGGAAAGATGCGAGGAAATCGGCGGGATTTTCAATATCCGGTCCAAACAGGGAGAAGGGACTTATATTGAAATACGGATACCGCTGAAAGGGAGGGAATAAAGTGATCAGGATCGCAGTTGTGGATGACCATGAAATGGTCAGGAAGGGAATCATCTCGTATCTTTTGACTGAACCGGAAATAGAAATAGTAGGGGAAGCTTCCAGCGGGCATGAGGGAGCTGCCCTCGTGCTGAAGGAAAGGCCAGATGTCGTCCTTATGGATCTTTTAATGGAAAACGGAAGCGGCATTGAAGCAACAAAAGAAATATTGAAAAGCTATCCCCAGTGCAAGATCATCATTATTACAAGTTTTTATGATGATGAGCAGGTCTTTCCTGCAATAGAGGCCGGTGCATTCAGCTATATGCTGAAAACAGCAACGGCGGATGAAGTGCTTGACTGCATCCTGAAGGCTGCAAGAGGGGAGCCGGTAATCGAGCCGAAGGTCGCCACCAAAATGATGGGCCGCCTTCGCGGCAGGGAGAAAAAGCCCCACGAGGAACTGACGGAAAGGGAGCTGGAGGTCCTTCTGTGCATCGGCGAAGGGATGACCAACCAGGAAATCAGCAATCAGCTCTTTATAGGGATAAAAACGGTGAAAACACATGTCAGCAACATACTCAGCAAGCTGTCCGTTTCCGACCGCACCCAGGCAGCTGTGTATGCCCATCAAAACGGCCTCATTAAACAAGGACCTAAAGCCTGAAGGGATTTTGCATAGGGCGAATGAAAGAATCTGGCGTTAATTTCTTCAGGTTCTTTTTTTTCAGCTGCAACCCGAAGAAAAGGCCGGAAAATGCGGGCTTCCGCATCTTCCGGCCACTTATGATAGTAATGATCAATCTGCTTCAGGGATATAATAAGTTGTTACAAAGGATGGGCGTGCAAAGATATTTGGACGCTGGACATCGATGCCTTGATCTGTTCCCCGTTTTTCGTGTGCCTTTTCATAGGCTTTGGAATCCTGCCAATTTTTGAAATCCTTTTCGCTCTCCCATTGGGTGAGAATGACATACGTATCACTGGAAAGCGGGCGAAGTACCCGGATGCTGATAAAGCCAGGCTCGTTTTCAACCGCCCCAGCCCTGTTTTTAAATCGGTATTCGAATAAGGGCCTTCCTTCTTCTGTTACGGGGATATTATTCATGACAATAAAACCGCGGCTTTCGAGTGAACCTGTTGAATCCAGCACTTCATAGCTCCGCGGTTCGTTAAATAAAGTTTTTCCCTCGGTTTCGTGGAGGAGCAGTGCATTGTCCGCATCCTGCATCAGCACCATTTTCTCTGCGCTGTTCTTATTTTGTACTATTTTTAAAAAATCAAAAGTGCCGTTCGTCATATAAATCCTCATCCATATCACCTCAAGATTCTCTTTGTATGTTAGCGCTCTCCCTCATTATAGCTTCTCCGCATGCCGATTCCCAATCAGAGCTCTTAGCTGCCGGATAGAAGTTTATTTCAAAATTTTGGTTTATCCAGGAACTATTGGTGGTATTTTCCTATTCGGAGGCTGCTGTATCTGTGTGCATCCTCCTGCCTCTGCCTGCTTATTGATGGTAGTATTTCCTTATTTTTTCCTTTTTATCTATTAAACAGGGAAATCTATCATTTCGTGATTTATAATGGCGAAGGGAAAATAATCCAAAAAAAGGTTGTGTAAAAACGTGAAGAAAAATGTTTTATGGACAGCACTCTTGGCTCTAATGCTTTTACTATCGGCATGCGGGAATGATGAAAAAGCTTCAAACGGTAAAGAGCCGGAAAAGAAGGTTGAAGCTGAAGAAACAGATCATGCTGCCGCAGAGGAAGAAACTGATGAGTCGGAAGAAGCTGAAGAAACGGCTGATGGAACAAGTGCAGAAGGAGAGCTGCTCAACCCAAATATTGCAGATGAATCAGAGGGCGAGGTTGAAGTCATCTATACGAACACAGATCCTGGCTTTGTCCATGATATGAAAGGCTTCAAAGTTTCTGTGGATGAATATCAGATCGTCAAAGTGACAGATATGCACGAGGATGTCACCATCCCGTTTAATGATGAGATCGACGGGTATGTGATTACGGCAAAGGTTACAGTGGATAATGGCACTGATAAAGCAATGTATTACAACAATATGCACCGTATCCAGACATCACATGAGCTGGACTGGTACCCATCAGACCCAACCTTTATCCTTGATGCAGACAAGGTCAAATCGAAAAAAGAGTCAGAAACAGGGAAATTCGCAGCCGGGGAAAAGATAACAGGGCTGATATCATTCACCCTGACAAATGCCGAATTTGATAAGCTTTCGACTGTAAAGCCGAAGTACATCATTGAAGGCGGAGCTGCAGACAACGACCAGTTCAAAGGTTCCATCCAGGGGAATGCAGTCTTTGATTTTGCTTACAGTGTTGAACAGAAGGAGGCCATGGCAAGCGAGCCATCCTTCTACCAGGATCAGCTGACAACCGATAATATGGCAGATAAGAAAATGATTTTCGAAAAAGAAGGAATTGGCGAAGCACAAAAAATCGGTGATGTGAATGTAACACTTGAAGGGGTTCAGTATACAGAAATCACCCCGACAGAGGCCAATAAGCCGCGCTTTACAAATTTTGGCGACAGCGGCATTGTGGCTCTGACAGTCAAATTTAATATTGACAATCAGTCTTCAGAGCCGGTCAGCATCTGGAATATAGGTTCCATCCTTTCAGTGGATGACAACCGCGCCAGAATTCTGTCACAGGGCATGGTTGAACCCCGTGAACCAAAGGCCATCGAGGCAGGTGCACAGGGAGAAAAGCTTCATGTCTTTCTATTCAGGAAAGATGAATTCGAAATATACAAAAAGTTTGATCTGGAATTCGGCCCTTTCTATAACGAAGACGGCACAAAAGCATTCAAAGGAAGAACAGCTGAATTTACACTGCCGAGATAAATTACATGAAGGCAGTATTTTTCAGACCAGAGGGGGTACGGAATGTTAGGGTTCCGTGCCTTTTTTGGTTTGTTTTTTCCTTTGCAAAATCAATGAATTAAAGGAAATAACCCTAATAATAGAATTGAATAAAGCAATGTCATGAAAAGCCAACTTTACGTTAACGTTTTTTACGAAATATAAAACTATAAGGTATTAATTGACCTGCTCCGATGGAGTTCTAAAATGGTAATTGAATGTTAAAGTTTTCAGGGTTGTACTGCCATTCGAATTTAAAAACCTGTTGATTGGAGTGCAAGGCACGAAGACTCCTGCGGGATTGCAGCGGAAGAGTTGAGACCCCACAGCCGCTTGCGGCGAGGAGGCTCAACTCCGCCCCGCGGAAAGCGAAGTGCCTGGAACGGAGATCAACACCCCATTTAAAAATAGAAATGATTTTTGTAATGCAATTTGTTTTTGCCTTTTCTCTTTTAAGGCAAATTTTCGACATTTCCCCAGGCAATCTATACAACCTATCCTGAAACCGCTATAGTGGAAGGGGCAATATGCCCTATACATACCGAAATTTCTAATTTCCAGAAAGATATATTACAATAAACAAACAGAAGAGTACTGAAAGGTGGATACAGTTTTATGGCAAAACAGATAGACGATACATTTTTAAAAGCGGCGCGCGGGGAAAAAACAGACCGCGTCCCTGTATGGTATATGCGGCAGGCTGGGAGATCCCAGCCCGAATACCGTGCCATCAAAGAGAAATACTCCTTATTCGAAATAACGCATCAGCCTGAATTATGTGCCTATGTTACAAGGCTGCCGGTTGAAAACTACGGAGTGGATGCTGCGATTCTCTATAAAGACATCATGACGCCGCTTCCCGCCATCGGAGTGGACGTAGATATTAAAACAGGCATCGGTCCGGTCATTTCCAATCCGGTCCGCTCGCTTTCAGATGTTGAGAAACTGGGGGAACTTCATCCTGAACAGGATATTCCCTATGTCCTTGACACAATCAAGCTCTTAACAGAAGAACAGCTGACAGTTCCTTTGATTGGCTTCTCCGGCGCGCCATTCACAATCGCCAGCTATATGATCGAAGGCGGGCCGTCAAAGAATTACAATAAAACAAAAGCTTTCATGTATTCTGAGCCGCAGGCATGGTTCGCGCTGATGGACAAGCTTGCTGACACCATCATCGTTTATGTAAAAGCACAAATCAAGGCTGGTGCAAAGGCTATCCAGCTTTTCGATTCATGGGTAGGCGCACTGAATGTGGCCGACTACTGCTGCTTCATCAAGCCGGTTATGGAACGGATCTTCACAGCTCTTAAAGAAGAAAATGTGCCTTTGATCATGTTTGGAGTGGGCGCAAGCCACCTGGCCATGGAATGGCATGACCTTCCATTGGACGTAGTCGGACTGGATTGGAGGCTTCCAATCAGCGAGGCAAGGGAGATGGGCATCAGGAAAACAGTCATGGGCAATCTTGATCCTGCCATATTGCTTGCTCCATGGGAAGTAATTGAAGAGAGAGCCAGGGAAATCCTTGACCAGGGAATGCAGCAGCCAGGCTATATTTTCAATCTTGGCCACGGCGTCTTCCCGTCTGTCAACCCGGATACATTGAAAAAACTGACTGGCTTTATCCACGATTACTCGGCTTTCAAGCTTGCTGAGTAATTCCTGAGCATTAGATTTTGTATTCAGCCGGGTTTTTGGCACAATAAGTGACTAGATACATGATTAAAAAGAGGTGTAAATATAATGCCGAAAAAGAAAATGGGCCTGCTTGTCATGGCCTACGGAACGCCATATAAAGAAGAAGATATTGAGCGCTATTATACTCATATACGCCATGGAAGAAAGCCCTCAGATGAGATGCTTGAAGATCTGCGGAGCCGCTATGAAGCAATCGGCGGGATTTCCCCGCTTGCCAGGATTACACAGGAGCAGGGTGAAAAGCTTGAGCAGCATCTGAACAGCATCCAGGATGAAATTGAATTCAAGATGTATCTGGGCTTGAAGCATATTGAACCTTTTGTCGAAGATGCAGTGAAGAGCATGAAAGAAGATGGAATCACGGAAGCTGCAAGCATCGTGCTGGCTCCCCATTTTTCAACCTTCAGCGTGAAGTCATATAATGGCCGTGCAAAAGAAGAAGCAGAAAGGCTTGGCGGCCTGACCATCACTTCTGTAGAAAGCTGGTATCAAGAACCGAAATTCATCGGCTATTGGGCAGAAAAAGTGAAGGAAGCCTTCGCATCCATGCCTGCAGATGAAAAAGACAATGCAGTGCTGATCGTATCAGCCCACAGCCTGCCAGAGAAAATTCTCCATTCGGGAGATCCTTACCCTAACCAGCTGCAGGAGACTGCGGATCTGATCGCTGAACAGGCGGGGGTAGAAAATTATGAGGTTGGCTGGCAGAGTGCCGGGAATACTCCTGAGCCATGGCTTGGGCCGGATGTCCAGGACCTGACGCGCGACTTGTATAATGAAAAAGGCTATAAAGCATTCGTCTATACACCAGTCGGGTTTGTAGCAGACCACCTTGAAGTTTTATATGACAATGACTATGAATGCAAAGTTGTAACAGAGGAAATCGGGGCAAGCTATTATCGTCCGGAAATGCCGAATTCACAGCCCGAATTCATTGATGCTATGGCATCTGCCGTACTCAGGAAGCTTTCAGAATAGCAGAGAGAAGGAGACCTGCCTTTTGGGGCAGGGCTCCTTCTTTGGTTTCTGATTATGTCCCTCAGTTAGGGATAGTAATTAATAATAAAATATTAACCGGGAAGCATTGCAAGAGCTGCTGACATATGCTATTATTATTTTTGTTCAAATTGACCAAAATGTTCATTCAGTCATTTTTGTGAATCGAGGTGTATAGATGGCTGTAGACCGCAAGCAATTAATTATTGAAGCTGCCAATAAATCATTTTCTCTGTTTGGCTATAAAGCAACCACAATGGATCAGGTGGCCAAAATTGCGAATGTCGGCAAAGGGACGATCTACACGTTTTTTAAGAATAAAGAGGAATTATTCGATGAAATCATCACAACGCTCATCAAGGAAATGAAAATTGCAGCTGACGAATCTCTGGATTCTTCATTATCTTTCCACGAAAATGTCCATCGCGCCTTATATGGGATCCTTGAGTTCAGGCTGAAGCACCAGCTGACCATCAAGCTTTTCCAGGAAGAAAAGGAAATGGGCACTCCTGCAGTAATGGAGGTAATGGAGAGGCTGGAAAAATCAATTCTTTCTTATATTAAAGAAAAAGTTGCCGAAGCTGTGAAAAAAGGCGAGATAGCAGACTGCGATCCTGAGCTGACTGCCTTCATCATGTTCAAGCTCTATATCGCCCTGATTTTTGATTGGGAAAAGCAGCATAAACCTCTTGAAAAAGAGGAAATTGCAAAGCTGTTTGAGCAATACCTGTTTAAAGGATTATCTAACTGACTTAAGGGATAGTCCTTGTTTTATGAATAAAATTGACCATTTGAACAAAATAGTCAATCGTACAGGAGGAAAAATAAATGAGAAATAGATTATTCAGGAATGAGTTTTCAGCTATTTTTAAAAACAGAAAACTGCTGATCCCGATTATTGCTGTCCTGTTCATTCCTGTGCTTTACAGCGGAATGTTCCTTTGGGCATTCTGGGATCCTTATGATCATCTTGCCGATCTGCCTGTCGCAGTAGTCAATGAAGACAAAGGGGCAGAATTTGAAGGAAAAGAGCTGCAGCTCGGGGACGAACTGATATCCAATTTAAAAGATAGTGCTGATTTTAGTTTTAAGTTTGTTACTAAAGAGGAAGGCTATAAAGATCTGGAGAAGGAGAAGTATTATATTCTTGTAGAGGTTCCTGAGGACTTTTCAGAGAATGCGACAACTCTTTTGGATGAAGATCCGAAAAAGCTGAATTTAATTTATGTTCCAAACGAAAGCTATAACTTCCTTTCTTCACAGATTGGCGGTACAGCAATTGAAAAAATCAAAGCTTCTCTTTCCGAGAAAATTACCGAAACCTATGCTGAGACGATGTTTGATAAAATCGGCGACATGACAGACGGTTTGGTACAGGCGAGCGACGGGGCCGGTAAGCTTGACGAAGGAGCCCTGGAGCTTAAATCAGGTTCACAGGAACTGAAGAATAAGCTTGGAGAATTGGCCGGGAAGTCTGTTGAATTTGATAATGGCGTCAGCCAGGTGAACAAAGGATCTGCAGAGCTGGCTGCAGGAGCGAAGGACCTGGACTCTGGTCTTGGAAAGCTTCAAGCCGGCCATCAGAAATTGGAAGCTGCGGCCAGTGAGCTTCAGGCGGGTAATCAGGAAGCAGCTGCTGGAGCTGCAAAGCTGAATGAAGGAATCCAGCAGGTCCAGGGAAAGGTTCCTGCCCTTGTCCAGGGAGGAGAACAGCTTCAGGGCGGTGCTGCCTCAATTTCAGGCTCACTTGATCAATGGCAGTCAGAAGCTGCCAAGGTCAGCGGCGGAATGTCCCAGCTTCAGCAAAAGCTGGGGGCAGTCCTGCAGCAGATGCCGGAGGACTCCCCTGAAAGAAAAGAGCTGGAAGCAGCCTTAGGCCAGCTGGCAGCCGGTACATCACAGCTTGCCGAATCTGCCGGCCAAATATCCGGCGGAGCACAGCAGCTGTCAGACAAAATAGGCAGCCTTTCAGAAGGGCAAAAGCAATTGCAGCAGGGAATTGATTCTCTTGCAGCAGGAAGCTCTTCACTCGCACAAGGTACAGCCAAGATACAGGATGGCCAGCAGCAGTTTATCGCAGGCATGAATGAATATGGACAGCAATTTGCTTCAGCAAAAGCCGGATCAGCACAGCTGGCAGCAGGGAGCACAGAGCTTTCCGGCGGTCTCGGCAAGCTGGCTGATGGCTCTGGCGCCCTGAAGGAAGGCGCAGGAAAGCTGTCTGAAGGTGCCGGCAAAGTGGCAGAAGGGAATTCAGCATTGTCCGAAGGCTCAGCAGAGCTTGCAGGCAAACTGAAGGACGGAGCTGAGGAAGCTTCATCTGTAAGTGCGGATGACAAAACCTACAATATGATTGCCGAACCTGTCCAGGTGAAAAATGAAAAAATCAATGAAGTGCCTAACTACGGAACCGGCTTTACGCCGTACTTCCTTTCATTGGGCTTGTTTGTCGGAGCTCTGCTTCTGTCCATCGTGTTCCCGCTCAGGGAGCCGGCATCGGTCCCTGGAAACGGCCTGAGCTGGTTTGCAGCCAAGTTTGGTGTTCTTGCAGCGGCAGGCATCATCCAGGCGCTTATTGCTTCATGGATCCTGATTTCGGGACTGGGGCTTGAAGTGCAGAGCATCCCATTATTCCTTCTGTTCAATATTATTACAAGCCTGACCTTCATGGCGCTGATCCAATTCTTTGTTACAGCGCTTGGAGATCCGGGAAGATTTGTTGCTATTCTTATACTCATCCTGCAGCTGACAACAAGTGCAGGCACCTTCCCGCTTGAACTGATTCCGGGCTTCCTGCAGCATTTCAATGCCCTGCTGCCGATGACCTATTCAGTGGCAGGCCTGAAGGCCGTGGCATCGAGCGGAGACTTTGCCTTCATGTGGCATAATGCAGCCATCCTCCTTGGCTTTATGCTCGCATTCATTGCTGGCACGATGACTTATTTCACTATCATGCATAAAAGAAAGTACGCAGCAATCGCAGAATAATAGAGACAGAGAAAGACCCGGCCGCCGGCCGGGTCTTTTTGGTAAAATAAGAAAGTATATTTTTTTAACTTCGATTACTGTCTAGCTCCAGCGCCTACCCCCTCGAGGTCACAAGCCAATCATCCCAAAAAGGCAAAGAACGCCTTTCCGGGATGATCGTCTTGAGGCCCCCAGGATGGGGGTTATGCAGACGTTGCCACAGGACGTGGCGTTCTTAGTCTGCGTTCCTTAAGGGTGAGCAAGGCGCTTGCGCTTTTCTTATAATTTTATAGAATTCCAGTCAGTTCAAGTCAAGACACTTATCACATTTAGTCCCATAGCATTCGTGCTGCTCATCAATGGAGCTGCCGCACTCCGAACATTGTTTTGCTGGCAAATTCCTGAAAAATTCCACGATATTTTCTAGCATTCTGTCAGCCTCCCGGGTTATGTGTTTGTGTTTCTGTATTTACATTGTATTATAACAGTATTTTTAAGTCAACAACTGTATCAATACAATTTTAAAAAAATGAAAAAATAGGCATAATCGATTATAGTGTTATTAGGGATTCGGAAAAAAGGAGGACTGTTAGATGAAATTAACTGTTATAGGGCCCTGGGGAGGTTATCCGAAGGGGAATGAGGCCAGTGCCGGCTATCTTCTCGAGCACAATGGCTTCCGCCTGCTTGTGGACTGCGGCAGCGGAGTACTGTCGAAAATGCAGCAGATCATCCAGCCGGAGGAGCTAAATGCGGTCATTATTTCTCATTATCATCCTGACCATATCGCAGATATCGGCGTATTGCAGCATGCCCGCCTCATCCAGGGCTTCCTCGGAAAAAAGATGGATACCCTGCCTATTTATGCTCACAGGGAAAACCCTCAGGAGTTCTCGAAGCTCAGCTATAAGGATATTTCAGAAGGAAAAGAGTATAAGCCGGACGAGGAATTAAACCTCGGGCCCTTTACAATCACATTCTTAAAAACAGATCATCCGGCACCATGCTATGCGATGCGGTTTGAAGCAGAAGGAAATGCGATTGTCTATACAGCCGATACATCCTATAAAGAAGAGCTGGCTGCTTTTGCATCCGGAGCTTCCCTGCTTGTCAGCGAGTGCAATTTCTACGGAAATCAGAATGGAAAGAACGCAGGGCATATGAACAGCTATGATGCCGGGAGGCTTGCTGAAAAAGCTGGCGCGGAACAGCTTGTCCTGACCCATCTTCCGCATTATGGGGAGCTTTCAAAGCTTGCTGAGGAGTCGGCAAGGGAATACAGCGGCCCAGTCCGCCTGGCTGCATTCAATGATACCTACACTATCTAAAACAAAGGAGAATCATCATGCTATTTATCGACAACAAAGGGATTACAGACCCCCGCATAAATCTTGCCATTGAAGAGTATGCATTGAAGAACCTGGACATTGACCAGGAAAGCTATCTGCTTTTTTACATAAATGAGCCTTCCATCATCATCGGCAAAAACCAGAACACCATCGAGGAGATCAATACAGAATATGTTGAGAAAAACGGCATTCATGTGGTCCGCCGTCTATCCGGAGGGGGAGCTGTCTACCACGATTTGGGCAATCTTAATTTTTCATTCATTACAAAGGACGATGGGGACAGCTTCCATAACTTCAGGAAGTTCACAGAGCCTGTTGTCGAGGCCTTGAAGAAAATGGGGGTGGCAGCTGAGCTGAGCGGACGGAACGACCTTACTGCGGAAGGAAGAAAAATTTCCGGTAATGCCCAGTTCGCCACAAGGGGCAGGATGTTCAGCCACGGGACATTGCTGTTTGATTCTGAGATCGACAGTGTTGTATCGGCCCTTAAGGTGAGGAAGGATAAAATTGAGTCAAAGGGCATCAAGTCCATCCGCAGCCGTGTAGCGAATATTTCTGAATTTCTGGAAGAAAAGGTTTCGACTGAGCAGTTCAGAAGCACACTCCTGAAGAACATTTTTGGGGATCTTGACGAAATTCCAGAGTATGTACTGACAGAAGAGGATTGGGAAAAGATACACCAGCTATCAAAAGAGCGCTACCAGAATTGGGACTGGAATTACGGGAAATCGCCGAAATTCAATCTCCAGCATTCACACCGATTCCCGGTTGGCCAAATCGATGTACGGCTGGATGTTAATAAAGGGATTATCGGGAATTGCAAGATATTCGGCGACTTTTTCGGTGTCGGAGATGTAGCAGTAATTGAAGAAAAGCTGTCAGGTCTGCGCTATGAAAAAGCGGCAATCGAAGAAGCCCTTGCAGATATCAACATCAAACATTATTTCGGCAATGTTACCAAAGAGGATTTTATTAATCTTGTCTACTGAGTTTTCCCCCGCCCAGGCGGGGTTTTTTCATGGGGAAGCAATAAGCGGCGCCCAAATATCTACAAAATTTTGGCACTGTGCACTTGAATACATAAATTTCTTTCAATATAATATATTTAGAAAATTTTTTATTATTTAATGAATGATTATTCATTCATTTAGGAGGAGGGAAAATGATGAACTTATCTTCACAGCTGCATGAAACCGCACAGAAGCTGGGTGAAAAACCGGCCTATTATTTCATGGACAAGGAAAGCACTTATGCTGAGCTTGATGCGGCAGTTACAAAGTTTGCTTCAGGCCTTGAAAAGCTGGGTATCCAAAAGGGAGACCATGTTGCACTGCTTCTCGGCAATTCTCCATTCTTCATTATCAGCTTGTATGGGGCGATGCGCCTGGGGGCGACCGTGATTCCGATTAATCCGATCTATACGCCGGATGAAATTGGCTATATTGTCAAAAACGGTGATGTGAAAGCCATCATCAGCCTGGACTTGTTGGTTCCAATGGCAGAGAAAATGCATGGGGCGCTTCCATCGGTTGAAAACTATATTATTTGTGAAACTCCGCAAGGCAAGCAGGCGGATGCTGATGTCTCGGCCCTGAGTGTCTATCCTAAACTGAAATCGTTTACATCAGTTCTGGCATCAGGCGATGCAGGGTACCAGGGACCGGAGCTTGAGGAAGAGGATACAGCTATCATCCTTTATACATCAGGCACCACAGGAAAACCCAAAGGCGCAATGCTCACGCATAAAAACCTTTACAGCAATGCAAAGGATGTAAGCGATTACCTAAAAATGAATGAATCGGACAGGGTCATTACGTCGCTTCCGATGTTCCATGTCTTCTGCCTGACTGTTGTACTTAACGCACCTCTGATGAATGGAGCGACCATCCTGATCGATCCGAAATTCAGCCCGAAAGAAGTATTCAGGCTGGTAAAAGAGTATGAGGCAACTGTTTTTGCCGGTGTGCCGACCATGTACAATTTCCTGCTGCAATACAGCGATGGAAAGGCGGAAGATTTAAAGTCCCTCCGCCTCTGCATTTCCGGCGGTGCATCACTGCCGGTAGCATTGCTTGAAAACTTTGAAAAAAAATTCAATGTCCTTATTTCTGAAGGCTATGGCCTGTCCGAGGCATCGCCGGTAACATGCTTCAATCCGCTTGACCGGCCGCGCAAGCCTGGTTCAATCGGGACATCCATCCTGAACGTTGAAAACAGAGTTGTCAATGAACTGGGTGATGAGGTGCCGCCTGGTGAAGTCGGCGAACTTGCTGTAAGGGGCCCGAATGTTATGAAAGGCTATTATAAGATGCCTGAGGAAACTGCTGCTTCCATCAGGGATGGCTGGCTTTTTACAGGAGATCTTGCGCGGATGGACGAAGAAGGCTATTTCTATATTGTAGACAGGAAAAAGGAAATCATCATTGTCGGCGGCTACAATGTCTACCCAAGGGAAGTGGAGGAAGTGCTGTACAGCCATCCGGGCGTGGTTGAGGCGGCTGTCATCGGCGTGCCGGATCCGAATCAGGGAGAAGCGGTCAGAAGCTATGTTGTGCTGTCCGACCCTTCTCTCACCGAGGAAGAGCTTATAGGCTATTGCAAACAGCATCTTGCTAAATACAAGCTGCCTTCCTCAATTGAATTCCTGGACGAGCTGCCTAAGAATACGACAGGAAAAATATTGAGAAGAGCATTGAAGAAACAGGTTCTCCAGACCAAATAAAGCTAAGATGGCAGTTTGTCCATGGCCATTCTGCCGATATTTGAAATATCATTTACACCTTGTTTTTCAAAACCAGGCCGGACTTCGCCTCCAGCCTGGTTTTTTGATTTGAGCAGGAAGCTGCCTGCTTCCATCCTGTCATCTTCCGCCGGGGATAATATAGAAACGCTTCACACAATGAGCGAAAAGAAAGGGTTTTCATACCTGGAAAGCGAATTATGCAGATAGATATTAAAAAGGAGTTGAAAACGAAATATGAGCAGCATTGATTTGAAAGTGGAGAACCACGCGGCCATTATTACCCTGAACAGGCCAGAAGCCCTGAATGCTTTTAATTATGAGACTCTTGAAGAGCTGCAGCGGACAGTGGAGGATATCAGGATCAATCCGGATGTCCGGGTTGTCATTTTTACGGGAGCAGGCGATAAAGCATTCAGTGTCGGGGCTGACCTGAAGGAAAGAAAGACACTTTCTCAGACGGACGTTAAAAGGAATGTATATAAAATCGGCGAGGTATTCTCATTGATTGAGAGTCTCCCGCAGCCTACGATTGCAGCCATCAATGGATTTGCTTTTGGCGGGGGGATGGAACTGGCCCTGTCCTGTGACTTCAGGCTGGCTGCCCAGGGAACGAAGATGGGGTTGACTGAAACCAGCCTTGCCATCATCCCCGGAGCAGGCGGGACGCAGCGGCTTCCCAGGCTGATCGGGCAGGCAAAGGCACTTGAGCTCATCCTCACTGCAAGGAGACTCACATCAGAAGAAGCTTTGCATTACGGATTATTGACAAAAGCAGTCCCTCTGGATCAGCTTCTTGAAGAATGCCTGAAGCTGGCAGAAGAAATGCTGGCTAACGGGCCTGTCGCCCTTCAGCAGGCTAAATTTGCTGTAAAACAAGGGATGAATGCGGATCTGCAGACAGGTTTGCAGATTGAGAGAAAAGCCTATGAGGTGACCGTTCCTACAGAAGACAGGCTGGAAGCCCTTCAGGCGTTCTCAGAAAAAAGGAAGCCTGAGTTCAAAGGAAGATAATAAAACACCCTGTGAATGGAATGCCGTTCACAGGGTGTTTTTGAGTTTTCATATTATTAATTTTTAAAATTGTCAAAATACATCTTGAATCCAGCACGGTTCGCCTATATAATTTAGTGAATAAAAGCATAAAAGCATAAAAGTACAAAAGCAGAATAGCGATTGATAGGACAAGAATGGGGGATATTTCATGAAACAGAAAAAGTTTGGATTGGCTGCGGCAGGACTGCTGGCAGCAGGATTGCTGTCAGGGTGCGGTTCAGATGAAGCTGGAGGAAAAACGGCGGCAGAGGGGGAAAAAACGTATCAAATCGGCGTAACGCAGATTGTGGAGCATCCTTCTCTTGATGCTGCGCTTGAGGGGTTCAAAAAGGCCCTTGAAGATAAAGGGCTCGAGGTTGACTATGATGTCCAGATCGCCCAGGGCGACCAGAACAACAACCAGGCAATCGCCAACAACTTTGCCGGAGACGGTGTGGATCTTATCTTCGCCAATTCGACGCCGAGCGCGTACGGGGCACTGAATGCGACAAAGGATATCCCAATCGTTTTCACCTCTGTAACAGATCCTGTTGGTGCTGAGCTTGTTGCCTCGATGGAGGAGCCTGGAGAAAATATCACTGGCACAACAGATACCCATCCGGATGCCATCCCGAATACGGTGAAATTCATGGCTGAGCAGATGGAAGGAAAAACGGTAGGAGTCATCTACAATTCGGGGGAGCAGAATTCCAATGCCCAGATTGATCTTGTGAAAAAGGCGATGGAAGGAACAGACTTAAAGCTGGAAGAGGCCACAGTATCAGCTTCCTCAGAGGTGAAGCAGGCAGCTGAATCCCTTGTAGGCAAAGCAGACATGATTTATATCATTACGGATAATACAGTTGTTTCCGCGCTGGAGTCGGTCATTCAGACAGCCAATGACAATGATATCCCGCTGTTTGTCGGTGAATTGGACTCAGTCGAGCGCGGAGGGTTTGCTGCTTACGGTTTTGACTATGAAGATATCGGTTATGAGGCAGGGGAAATGGCGGCCGAAATCCTTGAAGGAGAGAAGAAGCCATCAGAGCTCCCTGTGCAATATCCGCAAAACTTAAAGCTCCTGATCAACAAGAAGGCTGCAGAGGAAATGAATATCGGGCTTAAAGAGGAATGGAACAGCCTGGCTGAATTTACTGAATAGAATGATAGAATTAGCTCCCGGAGAAAGGAAGATTATATGTTCACAGCGATATTTGGCTCAGTGGAGGCTGGTGCGATTTATGCTTTGATGGCCCTTGGTGTGTACCTGTCATTCCGGGTACTTGATTTCCCGGACCTGACGGTGGATGGGAGCTTTGTTACAGGTGCGGCTGTCGCTGCTTCAATGATCGTGGCAGGCGTGAATCCGTTACTTGCTACCATAATGGCCATGATATGCGGCTTTGCTGCCGGGTGCCTGACAGGCCTGCTCCACACAAAAGGAAAAATAAACCCCCTTTTGTCCGGCATATTAATGATGATTGCCCTTTATTCTATTAACCTGAGGATAATGGGAAAATCGAATGTCCCCCTCCTTTCAGAGGAGACTGTCATCACAAAGCTGTCCGGCTTTTGGGAGTCACTGCCGTTCGACAGCGGGATGGCATCCCTTTTGACGGGCATGGGGCTCGAGGGGATGGTTCCCAAAACATGGGGGATCCTGCTGGTAATGCTTGCTGTATCAATGGTCATTAAGCTGCTGCTCGATGCTTTCCTGAAAACGGATATCGGGCTTGCCATCAGGGCAGTGGGCGATAATGAGACAATGGTGCGGAGCTTTTCAGCAGATACCGATACACTCAAAATCCTGGGACTGGGGTTGTCCAACGGACTTGTTGCTTTTTCAGGAGCCCTTATTGCCCAGTACAATGGCTTCAGCGATGTCGGCATGGGGATCGGCATGATCATTATCGGCCTTGCCTCCGTCATCATCGGCGAGGCGGTCTTTGGGGCAAAAACGATCTTCAGGGCGACTTTAGCCGTTATTGGGGGAGCCATCCTTTATAGAATCATCGTGACCCTTGCCTTGAGGGCCGATTTTCTTGAAACGGGAGACATGAAGCTCATTACGGCTGCGATCGTTGTCTGTGCGCTCATCATCCCAAGGATGATTGAGCGGCAGCGGGATAACAGGCGCAGAAAAAAAAGGGGCTTTGATAAAGATGGGCTGAAAAAAATGGCAGAAGAAGGCGGTGGGCAGGTTGCTGCAGCTAAAACAGATTTATAAAGTATTCAATGAAGCTACCCCAGATGAGAAAAAAGCTCTTCAGCATCTTAACCTATCCATGCAGCCAGGAGATTTTGTCACTGTCATCGGCAGCAATGGGGCAGGCAAGTCCACCTTGATGAACATCATATCAGGCCGCCTCTATCCGGATGAAGGGGAAGTGCTGATTGACGGCAAAAATGTTACGCAAATGAAAGAGCACAAAAGGTCGCGCCTGATCGGCAGGGTCTTCCAGGACCCGATGGCAGGGACTTCTCCTAATCTAACCATTGAGGAGAATCTGGCGATCGCCTCTTCGCGGACTGGGGGGCGGGGCCTGAGGATGGGAATGACGAAGAAACGGAAGGCATTTTTCAGGGAGCAGCTCGAAATGCTCCACCTCGGGCTTGAGGACCGCCTTGAAGCAAAGGCTGGCCTTTTATCCGGAGGGGAAAGGCAGGCATTGTCATTATTGATGGCAACCTTCACAGAGCCGAAAATCCTGCTGCTTGATGAGCATACAGCTGCGCTTGACCCGGCCCGGGCTGCCCTTATCACTGAACTGACCAGAAAGATCGTTGAGTCTTTCGGACTGACAGCCCTGATGGTCACCCATAATATGCAGCAGGCGATCGATCTCGGAAACAAGCTGATCATGATGGACGGTGGGCAGATCATTTTCGAAGCAGGAGAAAAGGAGAAGCGGGAACTGACAGTTGAAAAGCTGCTTGGGGAATTCCAGCGCATCCGCGGTGAGAAATTGAACAGCGACCGCGCTGTTCTTGCCTGAATAAAAGGTGCCGATGGTCTGCCATGCGGCACTTTTTATTTTGTTATTCGTAATACATGACTACCTGGCATTTTGCTGGTGCTTCCCCCGTATTCCTGTAGCTGTGGGTCTGGTCAGCGGCAAACCGGAGGGCAGAGCCTTCCTGGATCCTGTATGGCCGGCCACCGATGATTACCTCAATTTCCCCGCTTATGACTGTGATATATTCTTCTACCCCTTCGTTATGCTGATCTGATGTCTGCTTCCAGTCAGGGGCGATTTCCACAATAAATATCTCGAATTTCTTTCGGGGATCAAAGGGGAACAGCGGGAACACTTTATACTTCCCTTCATTCTCAATGATCGGGTTAATCCGACTGATGCTGGCAAAAGAAACTTCAGATGATTTTTCTGCCATCAAAGAAGAAAAAGAAATCTGGAGGCCGCTGGCAATTTTCCATAATGTTGTGACGGTGGGGTTGGATTCTCCCCGTTCTATCTGCCCAAGCATTGCCTTGCTTACACCGGTTGCCTCTGCGGCCATGTCCAGGCTGAGACCTCTGCTCCTTCGTATATTCCGTAAATTTTCCCCGATATTTTTGTGAATATTCTCCATTTTTTCCTCCAAAGGAATTGTGTAATATAACGCACATATGTATAATATAACTCAAAAGTATAGAAGAAACACAGTACATTCCAATAATATTTTCCAAGATACATAACGGCAGGTGAGGATATGGCAGAATTAGCAGCAGAAAGGCCAGCGGGGGAGTTCCGCAAAGGGATACAGGCAGGGATAAGCATTGCGATCGGATATTTTCCGATTGCCATAACATTCGGGCTCTTGGCAAAGACTACAGGGCTTTCAGTAGGAGAAACAGTGCTGATGAGCCTGCTCGTCTTTGCGGGTGCGGCCCAGTATATCTCCCTGAGCCTCTTGACGCTGGGGACAGGGATATTTGAAATCATCCTTACTACCTTTATTGTTAACATCAGGCATTTCCTGATGTCAGCATCTCTTAATGAAAAGTGTGAAGACGAGCATACGGCAAATAAAATCATATTTGCTTTTGGCATTACAGATGAGACCTTTTCAGTTGCTTCCATGAAAAGAGAGAAAGTTTCTTCAGGCTATATGTTCGGCCTCATCTTTGTATCCTACTCAAGCTGGGTGGTCAGCTCCGGCATCGGCCATCTGATCGGCGCCAGTCTTCCGCAGACTCTCCAGGAAAGCATGTCAGTCGCATTATATGCCATGTTTGTGGGACTGCTCGTGCCTTCCATGAAGGGCAGTGCAAAGGTTGTGTTCCTTGCTGTGCTTGCAGCAGGGTTCAATACGATATTCACAATGGCAGATCTGCTGTCGACAGGATGGGCCATTGTCACAGCTACACTTTTGTCAGCACTGATTACTGAAGCTGTTGAAACTATCAAAAAGAGAAGGGGAGTTAATCGGCATGAATAGCCAAATCATTATGATGATCATCGGGATGGCGGCCGTTACCTATATTCCGAGGATGCTTCCCTTCGTCCTGTTCAGAGGGAAGGAGCTGCCTGCATTCTGGCAGGGGGTCTTGAGAAATGTCCCTTATGCGACACTGGGAGCGCTTATTTTCCCAGGAATCCTATTTATCCAGGAAGACATCTGGTACGGCCTGCTCGGGGCAGCTGCAGCTTTCCTGGCAGCTTACCTTGGAGCAAATGTTATCGTGGTTGTCCTCGGGTCGATCGCTGTATTGTCGGTATACTCCTATTTTTTCTAGCATGACTGCCAGGCTCAAGCTGCTGAGCCTGGTTTTTCTATTGAGGGCAGCGGTTTGAAAGCGGTTTGGGAGAATATATAATTGAGGCTCATCCATTTTGCTGTTCTAAAATAAACAATCGGTACTACACTGTAGGGAGAGAGGTTGTACAAAGAAAGCCCGTCCAGGCTGCCCGCTTTTTGCGAAAAAAGCAGCCAAGAAGAAAGGGGGAATTGAAATAGCTCGGAAAATCGGCTTTTACACAGTCATAGGATATGTAGTCTACGGGCTGTTTTTTTACTGGTATCTGTTTTATTTTGCGAATACAAGCCTGCCTTTTGAGTATCAGGGAACACAGGCAGACCCGGAAGCTTTTCTGAACGGGCGGGAGCTTATGCTGAGCGAAGAGTATTCCAAGATAAGGAACCTGCTGTTCTTTTTGTCCACACCCCTTGAATGGGTGTTTTATGTTCTCGTCCTTGTGACCGGCCTGTCTTCAGCCATGAAGAAGTGGGCGGGGAAGTCGGCGCGGGCAAAGGCTCTGCAGACGGCCATCTATCTGCTGTGGCTCTCAGTCTTTGCTTTCGCCGCCACATTCCCCTTAAGCTTTATCAGCTATTCGCTGTCCAAGAGCTATAATATCTCAACACAGACCTTCAGCTCCTGGATGAAGGATGAACTGATCGACTTCTGGATCAATTACGGAACGATGTTCATTTTGGTTTCAGTGCTGTATTGGCTGATGAAAAAAAGCACAAAAAGATGGTGGCTGTATGCATGGCTGTTATCGGTGCCGTTCACACTTTTCATGATGTTCCTGCAGCCTGTTGTGATCGATCCGCTTTACAACGATTTTTATCCGCTTAAAAATAAAGAGCTGGAAGGAAAAATCCTTCAATTAGCGGGTGAGGCACATATTCCTGCTGAGCATGTGTTTGAAGTAAACATGGCGGAGAAGACCAACTCGCTTAATGCGTATGTAACAGGCATCGGTTCAAACTCACGGATCGTTTTGTGGGATACAACACTCAACCGGCTGAGTGATGACCAGATCCTGTTCATCATGGCGCATGAAATGGCCCACTATGTAGAGAAGCATATATACATAGGGATTGCGGGTTATTTAGTGCTTTCCTTGATCGGCCTGTATCTGATATCGAAGCTGATGAAGCTGGTGATTGCAAGATGGGGGAGAGCCTTTAAGCTGCAGGAGGTTTCCGACATCCGCTCACTCCCTCTGTTCCTTGCGCTCCTTTCGATACTGCTTTTTGCTGCCAGTCCGGTTACCAACCTTGTCTCAAGATATCAGGAAATGAGAGCTGACCGGTATGCCATTGAAATGACGGATGATCCGGAAGCGGCAATAGGGACATTCCAGGAATTGACGAAGGCAGGCTTGAGCCAGGTAAAGCCGCCGCTGCTTGTGAAGATTTTCCGGTACGGCCATCCGACCATGCTGGAGCGTATTTCCATGCTGGAAGAGTATGAAATGAAAAATAGAACTGGATCCGGCAGCGAATAACAGCTGTTAAGCAGAGGGGCACCCGGCCGAGCCGGGGCCTCTTTGTTTGTTGAATCTTTTTCACAGTCGAATCCGTAAGATTATTATACGAACCAAAAAAGGGGACCTGGTAATGAATCTGGATCAAAGAATTGCTGAAGCAAGACAGCGGGAACAGCAGTATGAAAAATATAAAAGGCGCCTTGAGGCGCTGATGGCTGAAAATGATCAGGAAAAGGCTTCATCAGAAAGGCTGAAGAAAACTTGGGAGAAGGAACTGAAGGAAGCGGATAAGCTAGAAGGCCCATCATTGTCAGGATTCTTTCTGATGCTCAGCGGCAAGAAGGAAGAAAGGCTGCAAAAAGAAAAAGAGGAAGCGTATAAAGCAAGGATTCTGTATGATGAGTCCCTGAAGAAAATAAAGGATTACGAAGCTGACATCAGCGCGCTCAGTGAAAAAGCTGCCGGATTGGAAACGGCTGGGGCGGTGTACAAAGAGCTGCTATTGGAAAAAGAACGTCTGATCCTGCAGGAAGGCGGAGCTGTCAGCGATATGCTTTTTCATTTATCAGACCGGCTGGAGGAAAGGAAAGCGATAATTCAGGAAATACGGGAAGCTGAGAGTGCTTTGGTGGAGGCAAGGGAAGCCTTGCGCAAAGCTGATGGCGAGCTTTCGAGCGCGAAAAATTGGGGTTTCCTCGACCTTGCGGGAGGCGACTTCCTCTCGACCATGGCGAAAAGGTCATATATGGACAAGGCAAAAGAGTCCTTGCATGACGCACAGCACAACTTGAAAAAGCTGCAGAAGGAGCTTGATGACCTTGGCCGCTCCATTTCCGCCGAGCTTGAGGTGGGAAGCTTTTTGGGCATTGCCGATCTTTTCTTTGATAATATTTTTTCCGATTGGATGGTCCAGGAGAAAATCAATGCCTCTGCTGATAAAGTGAAGGAATGCCTGAATGTGCTTGAGGACCTCGAAATCGAACTCAGAACGGAGAAAGATGCTGCAGAACGGGAGATTGAGATCTTAAAAGAGAAAAGGGTAGAGTATTTGGGCCACTGAACGGTCCGTGGATAATAAAGAAGACCCTCCGGCCGGACCGGAGGGTTTCCAGTTTTCTAGTTTCCAAATCGTTCGTTCAATTCTTTGTACTCTTTTGATAGCTGGGTGAATAGGGCCTTGTTGCGATCATCGAGGGCTTGATCGATTTTTTGGGCCAATTTTTCTTTTTCGGATATCAGCTGGACTTCCGACAAGAGCATTTCAATGTAGAGGTGTAAGACGTACGTGTCCTTAAGCTGGTTGCGGTTCATCGTGTTCTTTTTCATCGACTCTGCATATGACTTCTCTTTCATGAAAATCACCCCTGCTGCTTTTTAATATTATATGGAGGAGCAGGGGAAAATTCAACTAAATTATTTAAATTTTTAGAAAATTAATTCCGTGACAGCGACATTTGACAATAATTGACTAAAAATTTGCAAATATCTGTAATAAAGATGGTATAATGAAATGAAACGAAGAGCAAAGGAGATGAATCACTTGGATATGCATAAAAAAAGATTGGTGGAGGAGTACGAAATAAATCCTTCTACGATGATCATCCTGCCGCAGATATACGGCAAAAAAATTTATTCGCGGATCTTTGAGGTGGAAGATGAATTCCTGTCCCCGTTCAAACCGTTTGATATCGTCAAAAAAAGCTGCGGCTACTTTGGCTCCTCTTATGAGGGACGGAAGGATGCGACCAAGGATATCATTGGCGTGACGCATAAAGTCCCAATTGTCATCGACCCGACAAACCTGCTGTATTTTTTTCCGACAACTTCCCCGAACAACCCCGACTGCATCTGGATCTCTTATGAGCATATTGCAGCCCACCATCGTACAGATCCCTCACATACCAAGGTCGTATTCGGAAACAAGCATACACTGATCCTCCCTGTATCATCCAGCTCATTTGAAAATCAGCTCCTCCGGACAGCTCATCTAAGGACAAAGCTTCATCAGCGGATCGAAGGGCATGGCAGGAAGATGTTCTATTTCACAGATAATCAGAGGCTCAACAGGGCTTCAGAACCCGTCGGGAGCTACCGGAACAGGAAGCTCGAGTGACCTCCGGCATGCGCCTATGCGGTAAATTAGAGATGCTGGCCTGGCCTCTTCAGACGTAGGCGGCTCTCTTCCTGCATCGTCCAGCGTTTGAACAAGTAATATTCCATCAGCTCCTGCACCCTGTTGCGGATCCTCGGATTAAAATAATTATGGTGCTCTTCATACCCTTTATAAAGGAACATGAACATCGTAAATGCTTCATCACGCTTGATCTCCCGGACCTGGAGGCGGTTATCCTTCATATAGCGCTTTACGCCTGCCAGCTCTGTCTGGATGAATTTCATCGTATCCTCAATTAAATTCAGGTAAGGCTTTTTGAGTTTAAAGGGACTATTATTAATCACACCTATGTCCCTGTTCAGCACAACCAATACCATAGGAAGATAGATTGCCTGCTCCATAATATTTCGGTCATCCTCTGGAATTCTTGTCATATCAGCTTGCTCCTCCGAACAGAAATAGAACGTTTGTTCGTTATTATTTTACTGAATCCCTGCATTCTATGCAAGTCGAATTTAGCATCACTCTATAACAGTCTTCCTCATATTGGGGCATAGAGCTCATTTGGAGCGGAAAAAATATTTTTCCTGAAAAAATGCCAGTCAGGCAGGAAAAGTATTTCTGTTGTCGAAATAAGTAGAATGGTTTTACATATAAAGGGGAGATGATTATCATGGCAAAAAACACCATTGCATCAAAAGATCTGCATCACTTAAAATCAGCGGCCGACCCCCAGCTGGCGCCGAACGGCAAGGATTGTGTCTATACGGAAACCGTTATCCTGGAGGAAAAGGATGCATACAGCTCCAATCTTTATTACATAAACATGGAAGATCAAAGCGCTCCTGTCCAATGGACATTCGGCACATGGCGCAATCATTCGCCGCGCTGGTCGCATGATGGACGCCAGGTGGCCTTTGTGTCTAACCGAAGCGGGAAAAATCAAATCCACATTCTTTCTACAGCCGGCGGAGAGGCCCGCCAGCTTACATACTGCAAGAACGGGGCTGGCAATCCGGTATGGTCGCCAGACGGCTCCAGAATCGCCTTTACTGTTTCCCTCGGAGAGGGAGAATCGGTTAATGACCGCGAAGGCGGGGAGGAAAAAGATGAAAAGCCTGCTCCGCTTGAAGTGAATAAAATGAGGTATAAATCTGATGCCCAGGGCTTCTGGAACGGGAAATTCACCCATATTGCCATTGCTGACACAAATACCGGCAACATCGAGCAGGTGACAGAGGGAGAAGATGATTACAGCCTTCAAAGCTGGTCGCCGGACGGAAAGCATTTGGCTGTGACAGCAGACCTGAGCGGGGACAAGGATTTTTCATATGGCAGCGATGCCTACCTGATTAATCTTGAAACGAAAGAGCAGGAGAAAATCACCCAGGGTACAGGCTATTTCGGCAATATCACCTGGTCGCCTGACAGCCGCTATCTTGGTTTGATCGGACATGAAAGGGAGTTTGAAAATGCTACACTTTCAAAAGCATGGGTGTATGACCGTGAGCAGAGAGAACTCCGCTGCCTGACTGCAGATACAGACCTGCTGATCGGGGATTATGCGATCGGCGACTTCCAGCAGGGAGCCGTTTCCCCAGGCCTTCTTTGGTCAAATGATAATCGGAGCTTCTATTTCATTGCCACTGATAATGGCAGCACTGCAGTCTATTACGGGACGGTTGAAGGAGAGCTGTTCCCTGCGCTGCTGGACAGGCAGCATGTCTATGGGCTGTCAACCGGAGGGAATAATGACAGAGCAGTAGTGGCTATAAGCAAGCCAGACCATCCGGGTGACCTGTTCCTGCTGGAAATCACTACAGGAAAACTGGAGCAGCTGACCGCTGTCAACTCTGAGTTTCTGGAGAAAACCGGCCTTTCCGCAGCAGAGCCGATTGAATTTACTTCTGCTGACGGATGGGATCTCCATGGCTGGCTGATGAAGCCTGCCGGTTTTGAGGAAGGAAAGAAATATCCGCTGGTCCTTGAAATCCATGGCGGACCGCATGCGATGTATGCCAATTCCTATTTCCATGAGTTCCAGGTCCTTGCAGCTAAAGGCTATGCTGTACTCTATATCAATCCGAGGGGCAGCCATGGGTACGGGCAGAAATTTGTGGATGCCGTCCGCGGTGACTACGGGGGCAGGGATTACGAGGATTTGATGGATGCAGTCGATTATGTGCTGAAAGAATATTCGTTCATCGACCAGGACAGGCTCGGGGTGACGGGAGGAAGCTATGGCGGCTTCATGACCAATTGGATCATCGGCCACACAGACAGGTTCAAGGCAGCTGTCACCCAGCGCTCGATCTCAAACTGGATCAGCTTCTATGGAGTAAGCGACATCGGCTATTATTTCACAGATTGGCAGATCCAAGCAGGGCTGGATGATATTGAAAAGCTATGGAAGCACTCGCCGCTTGCTTATGTCGATCAAATGAATACGCCATTGCTGATCCTTCACGGCGAAAAGGATTTCCGCTGTCCGATTGAACAGGCGGAGCAGCTGTTCATCAGCCTGAAGCACCGCAAAAAAGAAACAAGCTTTGTCCGGTTCCCTGAATCCAACCATGAGCTCTCCAGGAGCGGGAAACCTTCGCTCCGAATCAGCCGCCTTGATTATATCTCAGGCTGGTTTGACAAGTATTTGTAATTTTTTATCAGTAAATAGCAGGATAATCCAGAAAAACAACCGCAAAGCTGTGAGTCTTTGCGGTTTTTTGTGTACAATAAAATAAAGGCCAGTCCTTCAGGATGCCAAGCGGCCAAGGAAAAATAGAAAATGTCAGAAGGACAAACGAAACCTTTTGCACGCAGACAGAGTCATATAAAGTGGTTATTCTTTTTATAAACCGGAGCTTTGAAAATGCGGTTCTGCAGGCTTGCTGGAAATAACAGCTGCTGCGGACCTGACTATATGATGGAAGGATAATTGTGATGAGATCGGATCGATACGAAAAAAAGCAGAAAAAGAAGAAGCGCAAATGGAAGCTGGCTGTGTTGTTCCTGCTTTTGATTATTGCCGGCACTCTTGCTTATGCATACTACCAGTTTAATCAGGGTGTGGCCCAGTCTGAAGATAAAGTGAAAAATACTAATGAAGTAAAATATGAATTCAATGGCGAAACAGACAAATACGGGGGCACGAACGTACTGCTGCTTGGAAGTGATGCACGCGGGGAAGAAACGCCGCGGACCGATACAATCATGGTAGGTCAATATCATCCTGATAAGGGGACCTATAAGATCATTTCCATCATGAGGGATTCTTATGTAGACATCCCGGGCCATGGGAAAAACAGGATTAATGCTGCGTTTGCGTATGGCGGCCCAGAGTTATTGAGGCAGACAATCAAAGAGAACTTTGATATTGATATACAGTATTATTCAATTGTCGATTTTCAGGGATTTGTTCAGCTTATCGATGAAGCATTTCCGAATGGTGTCGAAGTGGACGTTGAAAAGGAGATGTCGGATAATATAGGTGTAACGCTGAATCCAGGGCTTCAAAGGCTGGACGGAGAGCACTTGCTCGGATATGTGCGCTTCCGGCATGATGCTGTAGGCGATTTCGGCAGGGTGGAGAGGCAGCAGAAGGTGATGACAGAAATTGCCGATCAGTTCACCAGCATCCAGACATTGCCGAAGCTTCCTAAACTGGTAGGTGTCGTCACCCCGTATATCAATACAAATATGGATACCGGAGACATTTTATATATGGGCAAAAGCCTGCTGTCTAAAGAAGGCAGGCAGATTGAGACATTAAGGGTTCCTGTTGAAGGTTCCTATTGGGATGAAACAACTCCAGGAGGTGCGGATGTCCTTGGGGTCAATCTGGAACAAAACCGGCAGGCGGTCAGCGAATTTTTGTCGAAATAATAGGCACAGGGAGGAATTTGTGGTGTAAAGACGCCTTGCCAGAGGTAAGAATAAATACGAATTGTTTTTACTAAGGAGATTTTTCAATGGATTTTGACTTGCTCAAGGATTGGCTGACACTGGAAAATATAATGGATCTTATTGAACGCTACCGTTCTTTTGGGCCGCTGCCTGGAATATTGCTGCCAATGCTTGAAGCTTTCCTGCCTTTTCTGCCGCTGTTTCTGTTCGTCATGGCAAATGCCAATGCATTTGGATTGTGGCTCGGCTTTCTGATATCCTGGGCAGGTGCATGCGCTGGGGCCATGCTTGTTTTTTATCTTGTCCGTACATACGGGCAGAAGAGGCTATTAACCTTTTTGAGAAAACATGCAAAGGTGCAGCAGCTGATGAGCTGGATTGAGCGCCATGGCTTTGGCCCTTTGTTCATCCTGCTTTGTTTTCCCTTTACCCCGTCGGCTATTGTGAATATAGTGGCCGGGCTTTCCAAAATAAGCTTTGCTCAGTATATGCTTGCCGTGCTGACAGGCAAAATGGTCATGATTTTTACCATGAGCTTTATTGGCTACGATATAAGGTCATTGATTACCCAGCCCATCAGGACAGTGATTGTCCTTGCTGTTATTTTTATTCTTTGGTATGTCGGGAAAAGGATTGAAGTAAAGATAAATATGGGAGCAGATAAAGACAGCAGCAAATAAACCAGGGAGGTGGGGGACCGCGTGAAAGAAGAGGTTAAGCGGGAGGGTCTTGAGTGGATAAAGGCCTTCGCGATCGGAATTATCATTTTTGTATTTATCCGTATGTTTTTCTTCTCAAATTATGTGGTTGAAGGCGGGTCCATGATGCCGACGCTGCAGGATGGAAACAAACTGGTAGTCAATAAAATCGGCTATCAGATCGGAGAGCTGCAAAGATTCGATGTCATAGTCTTCCATGCAAATGAAAAAGAGGATTTTGTTAAAAGGATCATCGGACTGCCGGGTGACAGGGTCGATTATAAAGATGACCATCTGTATATCAACGGCAAGCTTGTGGAGGAGCCTTTCCTTGAAAAATACAGAAAAGAGACCCTCGGCGACCGCCTGACCGGTGATTTTACCCTGGAGGAAGTGGCACACACCGAAACAGTGCCTGAAGGACAGCTGTTCGTCCTCGGGGACAATAGACTGGAAAGCTGGGATGGCCGGCATTTCGGATGCATTGATGCTGACCAGGTGGTAGGAAAGGTAAATCTTCGCTACTGGCCGATCGATGAAATGGATATTAAATTCTAAGGACTTGGAGAATTCAAGTCCTTTTTGTGTGCAAATATGCTAAAATAATCTAAAAATTATAAAAATGGAAAGGGGGGATAAAAATGCCTGTCATCAAAACCAAGCTGATGGTGCCGCCAGTCAAGGAAGGATATATAAGGAGAGCAAGGCTTTCGGCAAAAATGAAAGCGGTTGCTGAATATCCGCTGTGCATTATCGAATCAGGTGCCGGGTATGGAAAAAGTACGGCCCTGGCCCTGTTCGTCCACGATGAAAAGCTTCCTTGCAGCTGGTATTCCATATCATCCGAGGATGATGATATCATTCCTTTTCTATCCTGCCTTGTGGCATCGGTCCGGTTGGTGCATCCTGATTTCGGGACTGAGATCTTAAGCATCCTGGAGCAGCTGGACCGGTATGTAAAAGAAGAAGAGATTCGTTCACTCGCCTCTTTATTTTTAAATGAAGCAGCCCTTCATGGGGAAAATATACTGCTGATCCTTGATGACTTTCATCAGGTTGAGCACTCCTATACGATCAACTGCTGGATGGAAACCCTCCTTGAACATATTCCGCCGAATCTTCATCTTATTATCTCAAGCAGGAGCAGGCCGGGATGGAAGCTGCTGAAAAAGATGAGGGTCACAGACAAGCTCCTTGAAATAAAGAAAGAGGACCTGGTCCTTTCCCGGGATGAAGTGGAGCTGCTCTTGAATGAATTATACGGAATTTCCATTAAGCAGGGGGATTTGGACAGAATTTGCCTTGCTACAGAAGGATGGGTCATTGCTGTGGGGATGATTGGACAGCAGCTGACAGACAAAAAAAGCATCTCTAATTTATTCGGAGCATCGTCCGGCTCCCTGGCGGACCTTTTTCAATATCTGGTCACAGAGGTATTTGCCAAGCAGCCGCCGCTTATCCAGCAATTCCTTGAACAAACAAGCATTTTTGATGATATGACAGAAGAGCTTTGCAATGAGGTCCTGGGGATCGCCGGGGCAGGGGCAATGCTTCAGCAGCTGACAGAGAAGAACCTGTTTATCCATAAGGTAGGGGAAAAGGTATACAGATACCATGCTCTATTTAAGGAATTCCTGGAAAAGCAGCTGAAAGCCGGCCAGCCGCATAGCTACCGCCTTTTAAATGAGAGATGTGCACGCCATTTCGTACGGAGCCTTCAGTGGGATGATGCTCTTAAGCATTTTGAGAAGATTGGTTCAACAGAGGAAATGGCGTCTATATTAAGCGACCAGGGGCTAAGGATGCTTGAAACCGGTAAGCTGGGAAGCCTGTCAGACAGGATTGCGGGCATCCCCGGGCAGACAAAGGACAGGTTTTATCCCGTCTGGTTCCTTGAAGGGGAAGTATTGCGCTACAGATCTTCTTACCAGGAAGCAGAGCTTGCCTATGACAGGGCGGCAACAGGCGCTGACGGTAAGAAGGACCTGATTTGGAAGGCGCGTGCACTTGAAGGGAAGGCAAGGATCTATCTGGACACGATTCAGCCGCATAAAGCAGAGCGCATTTTATCCCAGGCGATACAGCTGAAGGAAGGGGATATCCGCGGGGGAAGGGATGAACCGGCGAGACTTTATCATTTGCTTGCGGAAAACCTTATAAATGCCGGGCAGGCCGCCAAAGCAGAAAAATGGATGGAGAGGGCAGAATCCATGGGTCATCAGATGCTGGACAAAAGCCTGCTGGCCCGGCTTTATTTAAGGACGGGTAAATTGGCAGAAAGCAGGAAAATTTTGATGGCCGGCCGCAAAACAAAGAGTGAGGGCAAACCGCTCCCGAAATCCCACAGGGAGACAGATCTGCTGCTGGCCCTTATCGAGGCATTTACAGGCAATGGGGCAGAAGCGAAAAAGTTGTCCCAGGAAGGCATCCAGCAGGGAATCAGTACAAAGGCGCCGTTTGTAGAAGCCTGCGGGTGGATCAGGCTTGGGCATGCGGCACAGCTGCTGGGGGAATATGATTCTGCTCTTGCGGAAAAATGCTACAGGACTTCCCTGGACATAATGGGCCGGCTTGAAATTGAAAGAGGAAAAGCAGAGCCGTTAATGGGATTATGCATTTTATACGGAGAACGGAATGACTACAGCAAATCGATGGATGCCGGGAAGGCAGGGTTGCAGGAAACCGAGAGAGTGAAGGATATGTGGCTGTCTTCCCTGATCCTCATCAGTATGGGCATCAGCTCTGCTTATGGGAGGCGCTTCGGTGAAGCAGATAAGCATTTTGATCTTGCATCAAGCATGCTTCAGCAGTGCGGGGATGATTACGGCTGTATGCTGGCTTTATTCTGGAAAGCCTATTCTGCTCATCAGCAGGGGCTTCAGGAAGATTTTGAACACTCATTCAAGTCTTTCCTCAGCCAGATGCAATGGGGGGACTATGAGTTTTTCCTGTTCAGAAGGACATTGTTCGGCCCAAGGGACCTGCAGATGTTTGCACCCATTCTGATTGAAGCAGAAAAAAGCGGCATTATGCCTGATTATACTGCAAGGCTGCTAAAAGAAATGAATCTTGGCAACCTTCATTCCCACCCGGGATTCACCCTCAAAGTGAAAACGCTCGGGCAGTTCCGTGTATGGCTGGGCGATAAGGAGATTGACGAAGGAGGATGGCAGCGGGGCAAAGCTAAAGAGCTCCTCCAGCTTTTTCTCACACACCTCCACCAGCTTATCCGGAAAGAGGATATATTTGATATGCTTTGGCCGGAGCAGGATGCCGCGAGTGCGGATAGAGACTTTAAGGTTGCCCTGAACGCACTCAATAACGTACTTGAACCAAACCGCAAGCCAAGGAAGAACCCATTCTTCATCAGCAGGGAAGGCACCTCTTATGGGATAAATCCAAAGGCTGTCATTGATTTGGACTCCATCCTATTTGAGGAGTGGATCAAAGATGGGCTGGAAGAGAAAGACCATGGAAAAAGCATCCACAGACTTGAAAGAGCCCTGAAACTGTATGCCGGGGACTATCTGCCTGAGCGGCGCTATGAGGATTGGTGCATCAGTGAAAAAGAAAGACTGCAGGTATACTTTCTGAGAGGTGCTGAAAAGCTCGCGCAGCTTTGTGTCCGGAAAGAAGACTATGACATGGCGATTGAATGGTGCGAAAGAATAATAGAAAAGGACCGGACGTGGGAGGAGGCTTACAGGCTCCTGATGTACTGTTATTACAGCAAGAATAATCGCCCCCGGGCAATCAGATGGTTCCAGAAATGCTGTGAGGTTCTTGAGGAAGAGCTGGGCGTGGCGCCTCTGGAGCCTACGCTCCATATGCATGAAATGATCATGGAATCGGGCAATATTGCGGGCCATGCATAGCGGGATTTTGTGTAAAAAATGTAAACAGGAATGAATATCGCCAATTCTAGGGCGAATAAATGAAAAACTGGGGTGAATCATTCTAATTCTTGGGCGAATAACAGCCAATTAGGGTAGAAAAGATTTAATTTAGAATGAATAATGCCAGCGGCCCGCTTCGGGGCGCTGTTCTAACCTGCATCTGCCTGCGCCGGAGCCTTTGCTCCGGCGCATTTTAGCATTAGAGAATTTAATCGGTGTGTTTTCCGCTTTTTATTTGTCCAGCTCCGGCTCCTAGGTGCTCGAGTCATAAGCCACTTTGGAACCGAAGGCAAAGAACGCCTTCAATTCCAAAGCGTCTTATGCTTGTCGCACCTTAACAGTCGCCTCCGCTTTTCTAATTGTCCAGCTCCAAAGCCTAGCCCCTCGAGGTCTTAAGTCAAGCAGATCAAAAGGTTAAAGAGCCAACCTTTCGCTCTGCTCGCCTTAAGCTTGTCGGGGCTGAGCAAGGCTTTTCCGCTTTTCTATTTAACAAGCTGCGCCTTATAAGCAGGCTGGCAGTATACACAGATGTGGACATTGACGTCGGCAATGAGGATGTCGGCGGCATTGTATTCAATATCACAGAATGAGCAGGCAACCATTTTGTCTTCTTCGAATGCTTCAACAGTTTCAGGAATAGGGTCATTTACCTTGATAAGCTCTACCCAGATGCCTTTTGAAAGCGGAAGATTGGTCTTTAAATATTCATTGGCTGCCTCTTCTGTTTCCCAAAAGCCTAAGTCCCACAGCAGTTCATTTGCGCTTCCATCCTGTGTCATCAATCCATAAACTGTTTTCATTATCTTTCGTCTCCTCTCAGACGGAAATTAAGATCAATAGATTTCTTATCTCTTTTCCGCTTTTCTTAAGTATTAAACCATTTGCAGGAATTTCCAGATCGGGCAGGTCTATTTCATCCGGCAATAGAAATTAAGAATATATCTTGGCTGTAACCGATTTGTAACTGGGGCTGATTAGGATGAAGGCAGGAAGATTTGCAGCAAACAATTGATTTCAAGGGGGAGAAAGGATGAAAAAGAATACAGGGAAAATGGCATTGGGCTGCCTGATGTCGCTGATGGTGGTCTTTTCGAGTGCCTGCAGTTCAGAAGAATCGGGAGGCAGCGGGGATGAGAAGAGCGATCCGATCAAAATCGGTGTGCTGGCCTCGCAGACAGGCGGGCTTGAGTCATATGGGGAACAGACACTCCGCGGCTTTGAGCTGGGCCTGGAATATGCAACAGACGGTAAAAATGAAGTGGCTGGAAGGAAGATTGAATTCATTGTAGAGGATACTGAAACAAAGCCGGAAGTGGCCGTCCAAAAGGCGACAAAGCTGCTTGAGGAAGATGAAGTTGACTTCCTGGTCGGATCCTCCAGCTCAGGTGATACATTGGCTGTTCTTCCCCTCGCAGAAGAATATGAGAAAATCATGGTCGTCGAGCCGGCGGTAGCTGACAGCATCACAGGCTCAGAGTTCAATCCTTATATTTTCCGGACCGCGCGCAACTCTTCTCAGGATGCAGTCGCTGGTGCTGCAGCCATCGCTGGTGAAGGTGTAAAAATAGCGACGCTTGCTCCTGATTATTCTTTCGGGCGCGACGGTGTGGCTGCATTCCGGGATGCAGCGGTGAAGCTTGGCGCTGAAATTGTCCATGAAGAATACGCGGATCCTGCCGCAACCGACTTTACTGCAAACATCCAGAAAGTGATTGATTCCAAGCCGGATTATCTGTTTGTTATCTGGGCGGGGGCCAACTCACCCTGGAATCAGATCGCTGATATGAAGGTCCAGGATAAAGGCATCAAAATTTCCACAGGCGCACCGGATATTGCTGCCCTTGCGACAATGGAGCCATTGATCGGGATGGAAGGGTTCTCCGTCTACTATCACGATCTTCCGGATAACGAAATCAACAGCTGGCTGGTAGAGGAGCATAAAAAGCGGTTTGACGGGGATGTGCCGGATCTCTTCACTCCAGGAGGCATGAGCGCCGCGATCTCCATCGTTGAAGCACTGAAGAAAACGGACGGCAGTACAGATGCAGACACGCTCATTGAGACAATGGAAGGAATGAGCTTCGAGACGCCGAAGGGGAAGATGACATTCAGGGCAGAAGACCACCAGGCCCTTCAGGCATTGTACGCAATCAAGCTGGAGAAAAAGGATGGTGTCCCATACCCTGTACCGGTGCTTGTGAGGGAACTGTCACCTGAAGAGACAGCGCCTCCTGTACTGAACAAGTAAGTGAAAACCGGATTATAAAATGCAGTAATGGCAATGGACTCCGGCAGCAGGCCTGAGTCCATTGCTGCAAAGCGGATCCGGGGAGAGCCGGGCATTCTTTTGGAGTATGCCGCAGGCAGCTGAATATAAAGTGGAGGTGGGCATGTGGGTCCAATCATAGAAACAAAAGATTTATCAATAGCATTCGGAGGCCATAAAGCAGTGGATTCTGTCTCGCTTGCTGTCCCGGAAAATGAATTTTTATCAATTATCGGTCCAAATGGAGCCGGCAAAACGACGTTTTTCAACCTGCTGAGCGGTCAGCTCGCCCCTACAGGGGGATCTATCCATTTGCGAGGGGAAGACATCACAAAGCTTTCTCCTGTTGAAAGGACAAGAAGGGGAATCGGAAGAAGCTTTCAAATTACCAATGTATTTCCAAGTTTGACTGTGTTGGAGAATGTAAGGCTTGCAGTCCAGTCGCAGGCAGGCATCCGCTATCAGATGCTGCGCCATTTCAAAATGTACAAAGAGCTTGAAGAAAAAGCGTCTGAATGGCTGAAGCTGGTATTGCTTGATAAAAAACAGGATGCAGCCGCCGCCAATCTGGCGCACGGCGAGAAAAGGAAGCTCGAGATCGCTATGCTCCTCGCCCTGAATACCGAGGTTTTGCTTCTGGATGAGCCGACAGCAGGAATGTCGCTGGAAGAGGTTCCGGCCATCCTTGAAGTCATCAGGAAAATCAAGCAGGAGAGCGGGAGGACCATCATTCTGATTGAACACAAAATGGATATGATCCTTGATTTATCAGACAGCGTCATGGTCCTGTTCAATGGCTCGCTTCTGGCTAAGGGGACTCCTCGGGAAATCATGGAAAATGAAACGGTGCAATCCGCATATCTGGGAGGTTTTGAGCATGCAGGCTCAGCTTAAGCTATCAGATGTCGAAACGTATATAGGCCAGTATCATATCCTGCAGGGAGTCTCGCTGGAAGTGGCAAAAGGGGATGTTACCGTGCTTCTGGGCCGCAACGGCGCAGGGAAGACCTCCACCCTCAGAACCATCATGGGGCACAATGTCCTGAGCAAAGGAAGCATAGAGTGGAAAGGGACAGAAATCGGCGGACTGCCTCCTTATGAGATTGCGAGAAAAGGGCTTGGCTATGTGCCGGAGGACCAGGGGATATTTGCGGGGCTGACAGTTGAGGAAAATATGAAGGTGGCCATGCGGAAAGAGACTCCTTCCGCTTTGGAAAAGCTGGATTGGACCCTGGACCTTTTCCCGGATTTAAAACGATTCTGGAAAAAGCCGGGCGGCCTTTTAAGCGGAGGACAGAAACAGATGCTTTCCATCGCACGGGCTTATGTGAATGATAATGATTTAATGCTGATTGATGAGCCGAGCAAAGGACTCGCACCGATCATGGTTGAAAAAGTAATGGATTCAATCATGCAAATGAAGGAAAAAACCACGATCGTCCTTGTGGAGCAGAACTTTATGATGGCGAGTACGGTTGGCGACCGCTTCTACATTATTGATGATGGAAGAACGGTAGGGGGCGGCCCGATGTCAGTGCTGAAGGAAGATGAATCTATGAGGAAAAAATATTTGGGCATTGCCTAGAAAGGAGAGTATAAGATGGAGGTGCTTATTAACCTTGCCATAAACGGGCTTGCGACCGGTATGCTGATTTTTTTGCTTGCGGCAGGGCTGACGCTCATATTCGGACTGATGGATGTCCTTAATTTTGCCCATGGCGGACTGTTTGCTTGGGGGGCCTACAGCGGGACATGGATATTTGCCCAGACAGGCAGTTTTGCTGCAGGGATCATCGGGGCAGTCGTGACCGGGCTCATACTGGGTTTTTTGACTGAACGGTGGATCATCAAGCCGGTATACGGGAATCATGTCCAGCAAATATTGATCACACTTGGCCTGATGCTTGTATTATCTGAGCTTCTTAAGGTTGTCTGGGGCCCCAATCAGCTGTCAGCTTCTCCGCCATCCTACCTGGCCGGAAGCTGGGAGCTTGGCGGAGTGATCATTATTAAATACAGGGTATTCATCATCATCGTCGGCCTGCTCGTTTTCCTCGGGGTGCAATATATCTTGCGCAACACAAAAATCGGACTCGTTGTACGGGCCGGTGTCATGGATAAAGAGATGGTCCAGTCCCTGGGGATCAATATTAAAAGAGTCTTTATGATTGTTTTCATGGCAGGATCGGGAATGGCCGCATTGGGCGGGGTGCTTTTAGGCCCGTATTCGGGTGTCATCCATGCGGAGATGGGGATGGAGTTTGCCATCCTTGCTTTCATCGTTGTTGTAATTGGAGGGATGGGCAGCTTCTCGGGATCCATTCTTGCTGCCATTCTGGTAGGGCTTGCCGGAGCCTTCATGTCCTATTATGTTCCATCCCTTTCCCTGGCCGTTAACATGCTGCTGATGGCTGCCGTGCTTATCTTCAGGCCGCAGGGGCTATTCAGATTGAAGGGGCGGGGAGTATGAAGCATACCATTGATAATAAAAAGGCCATGATCTACACCTTTATAGCAGCGGCATTGATGCTGCTTCCATTTGTATATGAATCAAGGACCATGCTGATCTTGTTTACACAGATCTTTATTTTTGCCATCTTTGCCATGAGCTACGATATCCTGCTTGGATATACAGGGATTGTTTCCTTCGGCCATGCCATGTTTTTCGGGATCGGGGCCTATACAGCAGGCGTGATGATGAAAAGAATGGAACCGACGATGGTGAACCTCCTATTGGCTGTGCTGCTGACAATTGTTCTGACCGCAGTCCTCAGTTATGCAGTCGGCCTTCTGACACTAAGGCTGAAAAGCCATTTTTATGCCATGCTGACCCTGGCATTTGCCGGCCTTTTCCTGGTTCTTGCCGAGAAGTGGAGAACCGTTACGTACGGAAACGACGGATTTACCTTCCGGGTCCCGGATCTATTAAAAGACCGGACAGACTTCTACTTCATCTGCCTGGCGGCTATGATTCTCGTTTTTATGATATTGTCGCGGTTCACCCATTCTCCGCTCGGAAGGGTGCTCCAGGCCATCCGTGAAAATGAACAGCGGACAGAGTCCCTTGGCTATAATGTGATTCAGTACAAAATTGCTGCGAGTGTTGCAGCCGGTGTTATAGCGGGGATTGCCGGGATGCTGTACAGCATATCCCTCCGCTTCGTCAACACGAGCGTATTTACGATGGATATCACTCTAGATGCCCTGCTGATGACGATTATAGGCGGGGTCGGAACATTGGCGGGGGCTATCATCGGGGCGGGGATTATTGAATTTGCCCACCACGGGCTGACAGAACTTGCAAAGGTCCATTGGATTTTTGAACGGTGGATCATCTTCTTTGGAATCATATATATACTGGCCGTGATGTTCTTTCCGAAAGGGATTCTCGGGACGCTCAAAGGGAAGCAATGGAAACGCACGGGAAAAGAAGCAGACAAAAAAGAAGAAAAGATTGCCGGCTAGGGGGGAGAAGATGGTTCATGGCCAGGTTGCCTCGTTCATTATCCGGATTTATCTGAGTGATCAGGAAGGAACACCAGGCAAAAGGAATTGGAGGATTAAGGTGACGCATGTGCAGGAAGACAGAGAAACATTCTTTGAAACGCTGGAAGAAGCCAATGATTATATGAAATTGGCAGCCGGGGCGATGGGGCCGGTGCAATAAGGAGGCGGAAAATCTGGATATCGGAATAGCGGCAACAGGCATTTATTTGCCGGAAACATATATAACAAGTGCAGAAATTGCCAAAAAAGCAGGAATCCCGCTTCATATTGTTGAAAATAAAATGGGTATCAAAAAGAAGCCGGTTCCAGGCGCAGAGGATCACACCTGCGAGATGGGAATCAGGGCTGCCCGCGAAGCAATCGGGAAAGCTGGAATTGATCCGCTGGAAATTGATCTGGTCATTTATATCGGCGAAGAATATAAAGAATATCCCTTATGGACAGCAGGCATTAAGCTTCAGCATGAAGTCGGGGCCTATAATGCCTATGCATTTGATATGGCCCTCCGCTGCGGGACCGCTATAATGGGGCTGAAGACAGCGAAGGATATGATGTCAGCAGATCCCGGCATATCGACAGTCCTGCTTGCCGGCGGCTACAGGAACGGGGACTTCATTAATTACGAAAATGAAAGGACCCGGTTTATGTTTAATCTGGGAGCAGGGGGCGGTGCGATCCTTTTGAAAAAAGGACTGTCCTCAAACAGGCTGCTGGAAAGCGCTATCATAACCGATGGATCTTTTTCAGAGGATGTTGCGGTAGTGGCCGGAGGGACTAAGAACCCCTTAACGGCAGAGGCGCTTGAAAACGGTCTTTACCAGCTTGATGTAATGGATCCGGCAGGGATGAAGCAAAGGCTGGAGCAGAAGTCCATGGAAAACTTCCTGAAGGTAATTAGGAAAGCGGTTGCAAAAAGCGGCTATGCAGAGGATGATATCCATTATCTCGCGATGCTCCATATGAAAAGGTCCGCCCACGATTTTGTCCTTCAGGAGCTTGGCCTTGGACAGGAGCAATCCATTTACCTGGAGGATTTTGGGCATATCGGCCAATTTGATCAAATATTGTCATTGGAGCTTGCTGAAAAAGAGGAAAGGCTGGCACCCGGGAAAATAGCTGTCCTTGTCAGTGCAGGCATCGGCTATGCCTGGGGAGCTTCTGTCATTAGATGGGGGGAAGATGGAAAGTGAGCAAGAATGAAGAACTGAAAAAGATTGTTTTGAGCAGCGGGGAAACCATCAGCTGGAGGGAAAGGGAAGGCGGCGGGCAGAAGCTGCTGCTCATCCATGGCAATATGACTTCCTCGAAGCATTGGGACCTTGTGTTTGAACATCTGGACCCGAAATATAAGCTGTATGCGATCGATCTTAGAGGGTTCGGCCAATCCAGTTATTTCGAGCCAATCCGTTCCATCAAAGACTTTTCGGATGATGTAAAGCTTTTTTGCGATGCCATTGGCCTCTCCGATTTTTCCGTTGCCGGCTGGTCGACGGGAGGTGCGGTTGCTATGCAGCTTGCTGCAGACAATCCCGGCCTATGCAATCGCCTGATTCTTTTGGCCTCAGCTTCCACAAGGGGATACCCGTTTTACGGGACGTCAGGGGATGCTGTGCCTGATTCATTAGCACGCCTGACCAGCCTGGAACAAATAAGGGCGGATAAGAGCAAGACAATTCCTGTGCAGTCGGCTTATGACAGAGGGGACAGGATGTTTCTAAGGGCGATGTGGGATGCCCTTATTTATGATAAAAATCAGCCAGAGCCTGCAAGATATGAAGAGTATCTGGATGATATGCTGACACAGCGGAATCTTGCTGAAGTCTATCATTCTCTTAATATTTTCAATATAGGTTCCGTCCCGAATGGTGAAGAACCCGGAACAGGGGACGCGGATAAAATTAAGGTGCCGGTGCTGGTCCTGAGAGGCGACCGTGATCAGGTAATAACAGCGGGGATGGCCCGGGAAATCCTTGAGGACATCGGAAGCAATGCACACTTTGCAGAATTGAAGGATTGCGGCCATTCCCCGCTTGTCGATGATATCGGGCAACTGACTGATGTGATGTCGGAATTTTTGGATAAAGAGCTGGAGGTATTAAAGTGAGACTAAAAGAGAAAACAGCCATTATTACCGGGGCGGCCAACGGTATTGGATTTGCCGCAGCCGAAAGATTTGCACGTGAAGGGGCCAATGTGGTCCTGGCCGATTTTGATGAGGAAATCGGCAGGGAAAGAGAAGGGGAGTTAAATAGAGAAGGACTTCATGCCAGGTTTATTCAGGTAGACGTATCAAAAAGGGAAAGCATTGACGAACTGGTCCGGCAGGTGCTTGAGGAGTATGAGAGAATCGACATTCTGATCAATAACGCAGGGATCACCCGTGACAGCATGCTGGCCAAAATGGCTGCCGAGGATTTCCAAAAAGTGATTGACGTCAACCTGACCGGTGTATTCCATTGCACCCAGGCTGTGATCCCAAGCATGATTGAACAGGGGAAAGGGAAGGTCATCAGCACTTCATCTGTATCAGGCGTTTATGGAAATATCGGCCAGACCAATTATGCTGCCGCAAAGGCCGGGGTTGTGGGCATGACAAAAACCTGGGCAAAGGAGCTGGGCCGAAAAGGGATCAACGTCAACGCCGTCGCCCCCGGCTTCATCCATACAGGAATGACAGCAAAGGTGCCTGAGAAGGTGATCGGGCAAATGAAACAGATGGTGCCGCTCGGTCGCCTGGGCAGCCCGGAGGATATTGCCAATGCCTATTTATTCCTTGCCTCTGATGAATCTGATTATATTAATGGAACCGTCCTGCATGTGGACGGCGGCATTATGATGTAAGAATAGTTTGACGGGAGGTAGAAAAATGAGGACTGTAGTTATCGTATCAGCTGCAAGGTCTCCGGTCGGAACCTTCGGAGGTGCATTCAAGGATCTCCTGCCAACCCGACCTGGCTGTACCAGTCATAAAGGAAACTGTAAAAAGAAGCGGTTTGGAAAATCATGAAATCGATGAGGTGATCCTCGGTCATTGCATCCAGCGGACCGACCAGCCCAACACGGCCAGGACCGCAGCGCTGCTGGCAGGGCTTCCGGATGAGACCTCGGGATTCACTGTCCAAAGGCAGTGTGCATCCGGCATGCAGGCGGTCATTTCGGCAGCTCTGCAAATCCAGGCTGGCATATCTGATATCGTAGTGGCAGGCGGTGTGGAGGCTATGAGTTCAAGCCCTTACCTCCTGAAGGATCACCGCTGGGGAGCGAGGATGCAGCATGGTAAAATTACCGATTCTGTATGGGAAATTCTCGAGGATCCGATCCACCATATTATGATGGGTGAAACTGCTGAAAATCTGGCAGAGCTTCATGGGATAACAAGGGAAGAGCAGGATGAAATGGCACTGCTGAGCCATCAGCGCGCCCTGAACGCCATTGAAAAAGGTTATTTTGAAGAAGAAATTGTCCCTGTAACAGTCAAGCACAGGAAAGGGGAAACCGTTGTATCCCGGGATGAGAACCCTCGGCTTGACCTCACAGCAGCAAAGCTTGCCGGCCTAAAGCCTGTTTTCCGGGAAAATGGAACCGTGACGGCGGGGAATGCCTCCAGCCTGAATGATGGGGCAGCAGCACTGGTGCTGATGTCCGAAGAAACGGCAATGGCAAAAGGGCTTACGCCGCTAGCCCGGATTGCCGGATTTTCAGTATCAGGCGTCGACCCTAAAGTCATGGGAAGGGGACCTGTGCCGGCAGTCAGGAAAGGCTTGCAGCAGACTGGCTGGTCTCTGGAGGATGCAGACCTGATCGAAGTGAATGAAGCATTCGCAGCCCAATATCTCGCTGTTGAAAAGGAACTTGGCCTGGACAGGAGCAAGGTAAACGTCAACGGCAGCGGCATCAGCCTCGGACACCCGATCGGCTGCACAGGAGCAAGGCTCATCGTCAGCCTGGTGCATGAACTGAAAAGAAGAGAACTAAAAAAAGGCATCGCCTCCCTCTGCGTCGGCGGAGGCATGGGAGCCTCGGTTTTTATAGAAAGATAACAAGAGAGGCACGAGATGCCTCTCTTTCTATTTGCAGACAAAAGGGATGGGTGAAATTATCCTGTCTTTCTAAGGGGAACTTTATGCCCAAAAAGTATAGAAAACCCTGTTGATTGGAGTGGAAGGCACGCAGACTCCTGCGGGAAGATAGCGGCAATGCTGAGACCCCGCAGCGCGCAGCGTGAGGAGGCTCAGCGTCGCCCCGCGGAAAGCGAAGTGCCTGGAACGCAAATCAACAGCCCCCATTCAAAAAGATATTCATAAGCTAGTGAATAAATCCTTTTTCCCTGCATTTGCCCTAAGTCCAACTATTGCAAATTAAACTAGTAACCCCATCAGCTCCCCAGCAGTCACAACCTGCGCAAACTCCTTATTCAGCATCGCCAATTCAATCTCATGCACCTGCTCAGGAGAATAAACCGTGCCTCCAGTCCCTTTAGCCTCAAACGCGGCACAAGCATCGGAAACAAGATAGGTGGTGAAGCCCAGATTGCCCGCCATCCTTGCAGTGGTTGAGACGCAATGCTGCGTCGATAAGCCGGTTATACAGACATTCTGGATATTTTCGCCTCTTAAATAGGACTCCAGGCTTGTACCGATGAATGCAGAATTCACTTCTTTCTGAAAAACCTTCTCATCCGGCAGCGGGGCATTGGCATCTTTAAAGCTCACACCCTCTGGATTATCACGATATAAAGGAGAAGACGGCTGAACCGATAAATGCTGCGAGTAAATGATCTTCCAGCCTCTTTTTCTCCACTCATCCTGCAGCTGCCCGATGACTTGTTCTGCGGCGGGATTGTTTCTTTTCCCCCAATAAGGGTCGTCAAAGCCCTTTTGCACGTCCAGGACAAGCAGGGCTGGCGGAGAATCCATCTTTTTCAAAGGCGCACCTCTTTTCTCGGATTAATAACTCAGCTTTATTATTTCCGGAGTATGGAAAATCATCCAGGTGTAACTCTTCTGCAACTGATGTTATTTACACTCTCCATATCAAAGATGAAGGAGAGATTGCATTGTGGAGGGAAATCGACTGGCTGACCAATAGAGCGGGGCTGTCGCCCGGCTCCGTGGCAGTTATTGACGCTGAACAGGGGAAATCCTGGACATATAAAGAGTTGAACAGCAGGGCGGAGGCTTTGGCGGGCTGGCTGCTTGAAAGGGGAGCTGCAAAAGGTGACAGGATCGCGCTGCTTGCGCCTAATCATATAAGCTGTCTGGACTTTCTGTTTGCCTGCGGAAAAATCGGGGCTATTTTCGTGCCGGTCAACTGGAGGCTTGCGGCGGAAGAGATCCAGGCTATACTGGCAGACTGCACACCCGTAATTATAGGCTATCATTATTCATTCATTGAACTCGCATCACGCCTGCAGCTGCATCAATATGAGTCTGTCTGCCTGGATGAAACACCCTTCAGGATGCCTGGCCGCCCATTCATTCCTCCATGGCAGGTCGATGAGGAGGATCCCCTTGCCATGATTTATACGGGGGGGACGACCGGGAAGCCGAAGGGAGCTGTGCTTTCCCACCGGGCGATCTTGTGGAATGCCGTCAATACGGCAGTCAGCTGGGGGCTTACGAACCAGGATACGACCATCACTTATCTGCCGATGTTCCATACCGGGGGCATCAACGCCCTTACTCTGCCTTTGCTGTTGGCCGGAGGCAAAGTTGTGCTCGCCGGGAATTACAATCCGTCTGATGCAGCCCGTTATATCAGGGAATATCAGTGCACCATCATCCTGCTTGTGCCTACGATGTACCATATGCTGATAGATACAGATGAATTTAAGGAAGGCTCGTTTGAATCCATGAGGGTATTTCTTTCTGGAGGTGCTCCGTGTCCGCTTTCGATTTATGAAGAATTCAGGAGGAAAGGATTGCACTTCAAAGAGGGCTACGGCATGACGGAAGCCGGGCCGAATAATTTTTATATCTCCCCGCAGGAAGCTGTGCTGAAAAAAGGATCCATCGGAAGGCCGATGCTGTTCAACACAGTCAAGGTCTTGGCAGAAACAGGCGTCGAGGCAGGAAGTGGAGAAGTTGGAGAGGTTTTGATAAAGGGGCGCCATGTCTTTTCCTGCTACTGGAATAATGAAGAGGCCACAAAGGACGCAGTAAGAGATGGCTGGCTCTATACCGGTGACCTCGCAAAAGTCGATGATGAAGGATTTTTCTATATAGTCGGACGGAAGAAGGATATGATCATCACCGGGGGGGAAAATGTATATCCGCTCGAAGTGGAGCAGTGGCTGGGCTCCTGCCCGCAAGTGGATGAAGTATCTGTCATTGGGATCGATGACCGGAAATGGGGGGAAGCAGTAACGGCATTCATTGTGCTGAAGGAAGCAGCTGCCATGACCAAAGATGAGATAAAGGGTTATTGCAGGCAAAAGCTCGCTGCTTATAAAGTACCTAAATTCATTTATTTTCTTGATAAACTTCCAAAGACCCATGTGGGAAAGATCGACAAAAAGCAGCTGAAAATGACTGCGGCAGAAATGGCAGCTGCTAAAGAAGGATAATTCGGCATCCCTATCGAATAAAAGGGTACTCCCGGCGGCTGAAAGCCTGCTGGAAATAACTGGGGAGATCCTTATGATTACAGAGAAAATGCTGGAAGGCGAAAATATCAGACTAGGCTATTTTGCGGAAAAAGATCTGGAAAACATATTGGAGTGGCATACAGGAGAGCTTTTTATGCGCCATCTTGATGCGGTGCCTGTAAAGCCGCGAACGAAGGATGACCTGAAAAAGCAATGGCTGGAGGAAACCAGTGATGCGTTCCGATTTGCTGTCATCCATAAAAACACTGAAAAGGTAATCGGGTTTGCTGAGGTTAATGGTGTGCTTTGGACGCATAAGACTGCCTGGGTCAGCCTGGGCATCGGCAGCGAAGAGCACTGGGGGAAAGGATATGGAAGAGAAGCGCTTCAATGCCTGATTGACTATAGCTTCAATGAACTGAATCTCCATCGCCTTCAGCTTACCGTGTTTTCCTATAACAGCCGGGCCATCAGGCTGTATGAAAAATTCGGCTTTAAAAAAGAAGGAGCCTTCCGTGAGTTTATGGAACGAAACGGGCAAAGATATGATATGTTCCTCTATGGACTCCTCCGCAGAGAATGGCAGAAAAGTCCGGAATGACAGATTCCGGGCTTTTTGTGCTGACAAGATAATTGCGGCGGGCAGGAATGACCGGCAGGGCGATTATATCGGTCACTCTTGGACAGAAGCAAGAGGGGTTGCTTTGCCCCTTCCCCCTACAAATCCCTCCCCGCCTTCTCAAGCCTATGAACAATTACCAAATCAACTGCAAAACAGCATAGCAGAAGAATGAGCACCCCGGCAAAAGGCAGGATGGCGGCAGCTGGCGAGGCAAGGCTCGCCCCGGTTAAGAGAACGAAAGAGTAGAGTGATAAAGCTTTGGCGCGCCGCTCTCCGCCCAATGATCCAATCAATGTGATGATCGAAGGAATCAAGAGAGAGATCGAGGCGACGAAAGAGACTGATAGAATAACAAGCATTTCCGCCCCTGTGAGAAGAAGGCACATGCTCAGGATCCCAAGCCAAAGGCCGGTTATTAGTGTGCGGTAAACCCCGAATGTTTCAATTAATCTGCCGGTGAAAAGGGATAAAATGGCGCCTGCCATGCCTGCCGCCCTAAGAAGGAACAGTTCCTGGAAGGTGCCGCTGAATACCCGTGCAAGACTGTCATAGAAAGCTGCAAACGAAAACAGCAGAGTAAAAGCAATCACATAGCATGACAGAAGCCTGGTATTTTTCAGCAGGACCGCAAAGGATGAAAAGACGCTTTCCCGGACTGCAGGCTTTCCTGTCGCAGGCAGCAAAATCCAGGCCAAAATGAATAGCGCGAGATAGCATACAGAAAAAAATAAAAAGACAGATTGCCAGCCATAATGCAGGGTAAGGACAGAGCTGATCAGCTGGCCGAGTATGCCTGCAAGGAGAAAGCCCGTATTGATGAGCACAAGCAGAAGCGTTCTCCCGCGGCCCGAAAATAAGTCGAAAGAATAGGCAAAAGCCACAGGTGCAAAACTTCCGAGAACAAATCCCTGAAGTGACCGGAGGAAGTAAAGGCTGACTTCACTGCCGGAAAGTCCGACCGCAAAGGTGGCAAGCGCAGAAGCGAGCATCCCAAAGACAATGACCTTCTTTCTGCCTGCCCTGTCTGACAGGGGGCCGAATGTTAAAAGGCCGATGGCATAAAAGATGGAAAAAAGGCTTCCGGCTGTGATGATTGCTCCTTCATCTGCATGGAGAGAGGCGGCCATTTCACCGTATATGGGAATGAGGGTATAAATATTCGAAGCAACCAGTATCCCGGAAATGACAAGCAGGGCTCCGGAGACGGACAAACCTGGTTTCATAGCGTGAGTTATCCCTCCTTTTTTGAAATTTTTGGGGCTTGAAGATTCTTATGCTTACGCTACAGCCTGCGTTTCTTTATGAATTTGTCTCTTTTGTTTTTATCAATATATGCACGCGGGGATGTGCTGGAAAGTTGTTCCCATCCAGGTGTATCCCATTGGCAACAGTGACGGAAAAATAGTATAATAATAGATAAATAAGGGCAGCCGCTTCCATGCTGTCTGGTATAAAAATAGAGTTGTTATTTCCAAAGGCGCAGAACAAGCTGCGCCTTTTTCGCACTTAAATAGCAGAATGAAGGGTATCCGAAAAGCCTTCACGGCCGGACGGAATCCGGAAGATGGATAATAGGGGAGGACCACTGATGTCTGTACGTTTTATATTAGGCCGGAGCGGCAGCGGCAAGACTTCGCTCTGCCTTGAAGAAATCAGGGAGAAAATGAAAATCGAGCCGAATGGCCATCCAGTTGTTTATCTGGTGCCTGAGCAGATGACATTTCTTTCGGAATATAAGCTCATCACAACCCCGGGGCTTGGCGGGATGATCCGTACACAGGTCTTGTCATTTACAAGGCTTGCCTGGAAGGTGCTGCAGGAAACAGGCGGGATCAGCCGCTATCATTTGAACAGCACCGGCGTTAATATGCTCATCAGAAAAATAATTGAAGATAAAAAAGATGAACTGAAAATCTTTCAGCGGGCGGCAGGCAAGAACGGCTTTATCGGCCAAATGGAGCAGATGCTGACAGAATTCAAACGGTACTGCATTGAGCCGGGAGCTCTTGCAGGGAAACGGGAAGAACTTGAATCCCGAAGGGGCAGCAGGGGGCTTCAGGACAAGCTGCATGATATGGAATTGATCTATAAGCAGTTCGAAGAAGGCCTTCTTGGCAAGTACGTAGATTCTGAAGACTATTTCCGCCTTCTTACTGAAAAAGCAGGGATGTCGGAGTATCTGAAAAATGCCGAGGTGTATATCGACGGCTTTTACAGCTATACGCCCCAGGAATATATGATCATCCAGCAGCTTATCAGAGTCTGCAAAAGAGTGACGGTGACATTTACGCTTGACAGGCCATATAAAACAGCAGTCCCGGAAGATCTTCATCTTTTCAGGATGTCGGCAGAATCATACCAGTCGGTCTATGAGATTGCGGGGATGGCCGGGGCCGAGATGGAACAGGAAGTGCTTCTCAATGGTCAGCAGCGCTGGGACAATGACTCGCTCCGCCATATGGAAAGAGCCTTCAGCAGCAGGCCTGCCGAGCCTTTTGCAGGAAAAGCAAACGTCCATATTGCACAGGCAGTGAACAGGAGAGCAGAAATAGAAGGTGCGGCCAGAGAGATTAAGAGACTGGCAGCAGAAGAGGGATACCGATTTAAAGACATTGCCCTTTTAATGAGGAATGGATCAGTTTACCATGACATCATTGAAACCATCTTTGATGATTACGGGATTCCGTTTTTTATCGATCAAAAGCGGACGATGATGAACCATCCGCTTATTGAGCTTATCCGCTCATCACTTGAGGTCATTACCGGCTACTGGAGGTATGAGCCTGTTTTTCGCGCAGTCAAAACCGAACTGCTGTTTCCGTCCCGGGCGGATCTTGGCGTGATCAGGGAAAAAATGGACAAGCTTGAAAACTATGTTCTGGCATATGGTGTCCAGGGCGAGAAGTGGACAAAAAAGGACCGCTGGAATTACCGCCGCATCAGGGGGCTTGAATTTGAGCAGATCGTCCAGACCGACTTGGAAAAAGAGCGGGAAGAAGAGCTGAATCAAATGAGGGACCTGATCGCTGCACCGATACTCCGGCTCTCCAGGAGGCTTAAGAAGGCCGACAGCGGAAGAAGGCTGTGCGAGGCTGTCTATCTTTATTTGGAGGAATTGGATATACCGACGAAGCTGGAGCGCTGGAAGCTGGAAGAGGAAGATAAGGGGAATCTTGTAAAGGCAAGGGAACATGATCAGGCCTGGAATGCTGTCATGGAGCTTCTGGACCAGTTTGTAGAAATGCTCGGGGATGAGAAGATCAGCATGAAGCAGTTTGCCTCAATCCTTGATTCAGGAATGGAATCTCTCCTCTTCTCTCTTGTTCCGCCGGCTATGGACCAGGTGCTCGCAGCAGACCTGGACAAATCTCGTTTGTCGGATATAAAGGCAGCGTTTGTCATCGGGCTGAATGAGGGTGTCCTGCCTGGCAAGTTCACTGAGGAAGGAGTGCTTGCTGATGCTGACCGGGAGAAGCTTCTGCAGTCAGGGCTTAAAATTGCCCATGGCAGCAAGGTCAGGCTCCTGGATGAGGATTTTCTGGCTTATCGCGCCTTTTCCACACCTTCCTCCCATCTGTACATCAGCTATCCGCTCGCCAATGAAGAGGGCAAGGCACTGATGCCGTCGCCTTATATCAGCCGGGCAAACGAACTGTTCCCGGAGGCGGGGCAGCTGATGTGGATGGCCGATCCGTTCGAACTTCCTGAGGAGGAGCAGCTATTATTCGCCATGAACGAGGATACGAGTCTTTCTTATCTGGCTTCCCAGCTCCAGATGAATAAAAGAGGCTATAAAATCAGCGGAATCTGGTGGGATGTCTACAATTATTATCATGCCCATCCAAGGCTCGGGGACACGGCCAGAAAAGTACTTTCCAGCCTGCATTACGAAAACAGAACGGCCAGGCTTTCGGAAGAGGCTGCCAAGGAGCTTTACGGGGAAACGATCCAGGCAAGTGTATCAAGGATGGAGCTTTTCCACAGCTGCCCATTTTCACATTTTGCCCAGCATGGCCTGAAGCTCCGGGACAGGAAGGTCTTCCGCCTGGAAGCGCCGGATATCGGAGATCTGTTCCATGCTGCGTTGAAATTCATAGCTGAGACCGTCATGGATAAAAGGATGTCCTGGTCAGACATGACAAGGCAGGAATGCGAGAAGCTTGCCAAAGAAGCGGTGGAGATGCTTGCGCCAAAGCTTCAGAATGAGATACTGTTGAGCTCGAACCGCCACTTTTATATCAAGCGTAAGCTCGAAAATATCATCAGCAGGGCTTCGTATATACTGAGCGAGCACAGCAGGGCAAGCGGGTTCTCCCCAGTCGGCCTTGAGCTCGGCTTTGGCCCTAAGGATAAACTTCCGCCTCTGTCCTTTAAGTTGAGGAATGGGACGAACATGGAGCTGGTCGGCCGGATTGACCGGGTTGATAAAGCGGAGAATGAAAATGGCGTATACCTTCGGGTGATTGATTATAAATCCAGCGCAAGGGATCTGAATATCAGTGAAGTCTACTATGGGCTTGCTCTGCAGATGCTTACCTACCTGGACATCATCATCACCCACTCAGGGGATATAGCAGGGAAAAAGGCCGATCCTGCAGGAGTCATGTACTTCCATGTCCATAATCCGATTGTGAACTCTCCGAAGCTTCTCACACTCGATGAGATTGAAGAGGAGATCTTTAAGAAGTTCAAAATGAACGGCCTTCTTCTCGGCGATGAAAATGTATTAAGGCTCATGGACCAGACACTTGATTCCGGCGACTCCTCGATTATATCGGCTGGATTTAAAAAGGACGGCACCATCACGAAAAGGTCGAAGGTCGCCACAAGGGACGACTTCGAGAGCCTTCGGAAATTTGTCCGGGGAACCTACACAAAAACCGGGGACGCGATCATCAGCGGATCAGCAGATATTTCCCCTTATAAAATGAAGGACAAAGTGCCTTGTACATTCTGTTCGTTCAAGTCAGTCTGCCAGTTTGATGAATCGGTTGAATCGAATGAGTACAGGGTGCTTTCCCCTAAGTCAAATGAAGAACTGATGGATAAGATACGAAAGGAGGCGGGAGAGAATGGCTAAAGCTATTATTCCTCCAAAGCCGGAGGGGGCAGCCTGGACAGATGACCAGTGGAAGGCAATCATGGCTTCGGGCCAGGATATCCTTGTGGCTGCAGCTGCAGGCTCCGGAAAAACGGCAGTGCTGGTTGAAAGGATCATCAATAAGATCGTATCCAGGGAAGAGCCGGTCAATGTGGATGAGCTCCTCGTCGTGACCTTTACGAATGCGTCTGCCGCAGAGATGAGGCACAGGATCGGGGAGGCACTTGAGAAAGCGATAAACAGGGATCCGCAGTCTGCGCATTTGCGCAAGCAGCTCAGCCTGCTGAGCAGGGCTTCGATTTCCACTCTTCATTCATTCTGCCTTGAAGTGATCCGGAAATATTATTATCTGATCGATATCGATCCCGGCTTCCGCATTGCCGATGAGACAGAGGGGCAGCTCCTCAGGGATGAAGTCCTTGAAGAACTGTTCGAAGAAGAATACGGCAAGGAAAACAATGAAGACTTTTACCGGCTGGTCGATGCTTTCACGAGCGACAGGAGTGACACAGCCCTCCAGGATATCATCAGGGAACTGTACGATTTTGCACGGTCCAATCCGGCACCAGATCAATATCTCGATAAAATCTCGGACATGTACGAAGTCAGCAGTGATGCAAAACTGGAAGAGCTTCCGTTCATGTCAAGCGTCCTGTTTGATATCGGACTGCAGCTTGAGGGAGCAAGGCAGCTGCTGGAAAATGCGCTTGAGCTTGCCAAAACGCCTGGCGGGCCTGCTCCAAGGGCAGAGAATTATATGGACGATATCAGGGCAGTTGAGACCTTGATTGCCGCAAACAATGATTCCTGGTCCAGTTTAAATGAAGCCATGCAGCTTTGGAGCTTTGGCCGTGCGAAAAATTGCAAAGGCGATGAATATGATCCCGATCTGGTCAAGCAGGCCCAAAAGTATAGAGATAAGGCAAAGAAAATGATCCAGGATCTGCAGGCGGAATTCTTTTCGCGCAGGCCGGAAAGCTTCATCCGGGATATTGGGGAGATGAAGCCGCATATCGATGTACTCGTCCGGCTCGTCCGGTCCTTTTCAGAGAAATTCAACAGTGTGAAAAGTGAGAAGGGACTTGTTGACTTTGCTGATCTGGAGCATTTTTGCCTGGAAATCCTTTCTGATCCTTCTGCAAGGAAGGAGGGAGCCATCCTGCCTTCAGAGCCAGCTCTTACTTACCGGGACCATTTCAGGGAAGTGCTTGTTGATGAATACCAGGACACCAACATGGTCCAGGAAGCAATCCTGCAGCTCGTGACGAAGGAGGGGGAGGAGACTGGCAATCTGTTTATGGTTGGAGACGTGAAGCAATCCATTTACCGGTTCAGGCTGGCAGAACCCAATCTGTTCCTCGGCAAATATACTCGCTTTACTGTGGACGGAGAGAAAACAGGATTAAAGATCGACCTTGCAAGAAACTTCCGCAGCAGAAAGGAAGTGCTTGACGGGACCAACTTCCTTTTCAAACAGGTGATGGGAAAAAAAGTAGGGGAAATCGATTATGACCAGGCTGCCGAGCTTGTAAAGGGAGCTTCGTATCCTGAAGACCTTCCGTATCCTGTTGAGCTTCATCTGATCGACCTGGACGGACAGGAGAAGGCCGAAAGCGGGGAAGCAGATGAAACGGATGCAGGGTATGACCTTGAGGATCTCGAGCAATCACAGCATGAAGCAAGGCTGATGGCTGAGAAAATCAAAGAAATGCTGTCATCCGGGAAAAAAGTGTATGAACCGAAATCGGGAGCATATCGTCCTTTAATGTACCGCGATATTGTCATCCTTCTAAGGTCGATGACATGGGCTCCGCAGATTATGGAGGAATTCAAAAAGCAGGGAATTCCGATTTATGCAAATCTGTCTTCAGGCTATTTTGAAGCTACCGAGATCGCCATTATGATGAGCCTTTTAAAAGTGATAGACAATCCGCATCAGGATATCCCGCTTGCCTCTGTTTTGCGGTCTCCGATAGTCGGCCTTAACGAAGAAGAGCTTGCCCAGATCCGCATCGCCGATAAAAAGGGTTCCTACTATGAAGCGATGAAGGCATTCTGTGAAACAAAGAAAAGCGGGGATCTGTATGATAAAGTAAAGCCGTTTTTCCTGGATATTGCGGAATGGAGATCGATGGCGAGGAAAGGCGGTCTTTCTGAATTGATCTGGCAGCTGTACCGGGACACGCATTTCTATGACTTTGCCGGAGGGATGCCCGGCGGCAAGCAAAGACAGGCTAATCTCCGGGCACTGTATGACCGGGCACGCCAATATGAGGAAACTTCCTTCAGGGGCCTTTTCCGCTTCCTGCGTTTCATTGAACGGATGAGGGAACGGGGCGATGACCTTGGTGCAGCGCGCGCACTCGGCGAACAGGAGGATGTGGTGAGGATGATGACCATCCACAGCAGCAAGGGGCTTGAATTTCCTGTCGTCTTTGCTGCAGGCCTGGCAAGGCAGTTCAATACGATGGATTTGAAAAAACCCTATCTGCTTGATAAGGAATACGGATTTGCGGCCAAATATGTGAATCCGGAGAAGCGGATTTCCTATCCATCCCTGCCACAGCTTGCTTTTAAAAGGAAAAAGAAGATGGAAATGCTGGCAGAGGAAATGCGCGTTCTGTATGTAGCACTGACTCGTGCCAAAGAACATCTTTTTCTTGTGGCAAGCGTGAAAAATGCGGACAAAAAACTGGCCGGCTGGCAGCAGGGTGCCAAAAAAGACAGCTGGCTGCTGGATGAATATGACCGGGCGGCTGCTTCCAGCTATCTTGATTGGATCGGCCCCGCACTTATCCGCCACCGGGACGGGGAGCCACTGAGAAGCGGGCAGGAGGATGCCGCAGCAGGAAGCCAGGGAGAAATCGCTTTACATCCTTCATCCTGGAGCGTTGAGGTCAGGCAGGCAGCCGTCACTCCTGCTCAGGAGGAGGACAGTGATGAAGCCGGGGAGCAGTGGATTGACAGCGTATATGAAGGCAAACCGGTCCCGGCTGAGTCCCCTTTTAAAGAAAAAATAAAGAATTCACTTTCCTGGCAGTACAGCTACCCTTCCGCAGCTTCCCATAAGTCAAAGCAATCTGTCTCAGAAATGAAGCGGCAGAGTGAAGTGAAGGATGAAGAGAGCGGCAGCGATCTCGTCAGGAATCTGAAAAAGCCGATCCTGAACCGGCCAAGGTTCATGCAGGAGAAATCAATGACACCTGCCGAAAGGGGCACGGCGATGCATATGGTCATGCAGCATGCAGACCTTTCCAATCCGGTGACAGAAGAGTCCATTGAGAGACAGCTGGCGGAGATGAAAGATCGGGAGCTTCTCACGGATGAGCAAGTCCAGGTGATAGACCCGGCCCTCATCGCGGGATTCTTCCAATCGCCTCTTGGCCAGAGGATGAGAAAGGCTGCAAGGATCCAGCGGGAGGTTCCTTTCAACCTGGCATTGCCGGCAAGAACCGCCTACCCGGACTGGAAGGGCACAGAAGAACCGGTGCTTGTCCAGGGGATCATTGACTGCATTTTCGAGGATGAGCACGGTACAGTCCTGCTTGATTATAAGTCTGACAGCATCCATGGGCGCTACACGGGCGGATTTGAGGAGGCAATGCCGGTCCTCAAAAGACGGTATGATGTTCAGATAAGCCTGTATGCAAAAGCTTATGAGGCTATTACTAAGGACCCTGTTGATGAAAGGTATCTATTCTTTTTTGACGGAGGCCATATTTTAAAGCTGGAATAGGGATAATAGGAAAGCAAAAGGGGAGACTCTTTTGCTTTTTTGTTCATTAAGATGAAGTTGGGGAAGGAGCTGACCACATGGGGAAAAAAAGCCATGCAGAGGGTATATGCGAGCTCTGCGGACGTAAGCCTGTCGCAGTGACGGTCCATCATCTAACACCGAAGGAGTTCGGCGGAACATTCCTGCCGACGGCCAATCTATGCATTCCGTGTCATAAGCAGATCCATGCTTTATACCCGAATTCTGAATTGGCAGTGAGGCTGAATACGATCGAACTTTTGAAGGATGATCCCCAGATAGCCAAGTATCTGAAGTGGATTAAAAAACAGCCTTCATCAAAGCTGACGAAGGCTAAAAAATCGAATGCAAGAAAAAATTGAGATTGCAAAGGCTGCTGTTATGACGCCGGAAGGAACGGAAGCCCTTAGTTATTCCCGACGTTTGGCTGATCTATCAGATTGGTGTCAAGTACATTGCTGGCATTGAGGCCGTTATTTGTGATGATGAATCCGCCCGTATTGAAGGCGCCCTGGCCGCTCGTTGATTTGGAGTTATTTTTTGGGGAGATGTACAGGGCATCCCCGAATTGCACAATTCCCCCTCCAACGTTGACAATCTGCACAGGTCCGATGATTGCAGGCATTGTACCACTTCCTTTTTTCTGGCATTGCTTCTCCGCCCCTTCGGTCAGGTTTCCTGAAGAGGCAGGAGCTGGCGGATATGCTTGACGCGCGACTCCATAGAAACATGGCCGCTGTTTCCGATATGAACCAGTGATGAAGCTGATATACCGATAATATCTATAGAATCCACTTTAATGGCTGGTTTGCCCTGATGTACATACATTTGAAGGGGATCTTCAAGGGCTGGAAGGGGAAGGGGCTCTGTAAAGATAGAATAATCACTGTACCTTCCCTCATTTGCGAAAAAGACCTCAGCTTGGCGCTGTACGGCAAGCGCTCTTGAAAACGCCTGTATAAACTCAGAATCTCCCACCTGCAAGATGGAGGAAAAAGAGACGGTATCCACATTCAGTTTATTGACTATTGCTGTTCTCTGAAGCATGTCATCACTCCGGAGTCAGCGGCACGAAGGGTCCTATTATAAGGGATTCCGCCGGAGTATCAAAGGTTGAGGCAAGCTGGATGGTCTGGGTGTCCCCGACCATGAGCAGAGAGGAGCTTGATACACCGAGTACGCGGATGCTGCCTACATTCAAGTCTCTGTTATAAACCTCGAAGTTCATTCTTTCTTCATCCCTTTCATATTTTCGGGCAGATTCCCAAGGAAGGCTTTCACTCCGTTGCGGATCTCCCCTTTTATCAGGGAAGCTGCCTCTTTCCACCAGCCTTCGGGATTCCTTGCCATCTGCTGATTATTTTGAGCCTGCTTCACATAGTAATCAACCCTGCTGGGCAGCTGTTTTTTAACATCTTCTTTTATGAAAGAAAGATAGGAAGAGTCCGCCTCCATATCCAGAGCAGCGGCTGCTTCTGCAAAGACTTGCGGCAGATCTTTCTCAAGGAAAGCTTCGATATCTTCCTCAATTTCCACGATTCTTTGCATCTGCCCCTGCGGGTTGGCCGGAACAGAGACATTGCTGCCTTTAACGGCAAAGTCTTCTATTCCCTGGAGCTCCGACGGATTCAATCCGATATTCAGTGTCCCTTCCAAGGTTTCAACCTTCAGCTGGTCGAATTTGTATTCAATGGTATCAACCTGTATCGGCGGGCGGTCTTTGAGTGCAATCAGCTGCTGCTGCAGTTCGCCGGCCAATTTCTCCAGCTTTTTGATCCTGCTGTCCTGATACTGGACAAACTGATGGAGTTTCTGCATATACGTGTAAAAATCCTGATTCAAGCGGCCACCCCTTTTCTTGTATAGTTTTCCTGGACGTTACCTGGCATAAGCGGGGGCACTCGGCGTGAGGGGAACTGCCGGCGCTTCGATTGGCGTTCCCCCTGGAGACGATGCCTGGGGTGCAGGCTCCAAGAATCCCCCGGTATTATACAAAAAGGAAGCAGGCTTAATGATTCCTGCACTTCCAATCTGGAAGACTGATGAGTTAGTCAATCCGCCTATACGAATGTTGTTAATCTGTATTGTTTGCTGTATATAGAAATTCATAGTATCACCCTATGTCAAGCATTGAAATAATTGCCCTGATCGACCCCGTCCTGGTCAAACGTATTGGTCGTGCTCTGCCTGTTATAGACATTGAGACCATCTCCGGTATTGAACGAGCCAGCGCCGGAAAAGGTTTTGGCATTGGAAAGAGGCATGATTTTGTAGACATCCCCGATATGGAAGACAGAACTGCTTCCGATTGATACTACCTGTGCGACTCCTACGATTGCCGGCATATTAAAACATCCTTTGACTATTGGTTTCTGTACTATCGTATGTGCCTATGGCAGGAGTGTGATAAAAAAGCCCAAAATAATGGTGCTGAAGCTATCCTGCTGTGTAATTAAAAGTAAGATATGATAAAATGACAGTAAATTCAGACTTTTAAGGAGGCTGCTTATGCAAGTACCATTGCTGCTCACACAATTCTTAGACCGCGCCGTTTCGCTGTATGCTGATAAGGAAGCCATTTTTGCCGATGAACGGAGCTTTACCTACCAAGAATTGGGCAGCCGGGTGAACAAGCTGTCATTTGGCTTAAAGGGGCTTGGGGTGGAAAAAGGCGACAGGATTGCCTATCTTGCGCCGAATTCAGTGGAGATGTTGGAAGGGTTTTATGGTGTTTTCCAGACAGGCGGCATCATGGTCCCGCTTAATATCAGATTGAAGCCGGAGGATTATCTTTACATACTGAACCACAGCGGGGCGAAGGTCCTGTTTGCCGATCAGGATCTTTATCATCTTATCCTGCCGGTCAAGGAACAGCTCCAGACAGTTGAAAAAATTATTGTCCATTATAAAAATGACCAAACGGCAGAAGTGGGATATGATGATTGGCTCAAAGAGCAGCAAGAGGGCCGGTTTCCCCGGGTGCAGCTGGATGAGAATGACGTCTGCAGCCTGCTGTATACAAGCGGAACGACCGGAAATCCAAAGGGAGTCATGCTCACCCATCGGAATAACTATCTTCATGCTTTAAGCACGATGCACCATCTCAGGGTAACCGACAAGGACGTCCTTGTTCATGTGCTCCCTATGTTCCATGTCAACGGCTGGGGGTCGCCTTTCTATTACACTGCAAACGGCGCATCCCAGGTATGCCTGAGGAAGGCAGATCCTGAAACCATCTTCCAGGCTCTGAGGAAGCACAATGGGACAGTCCTCCATATGGCGCCTACGGTTCTTAATTTGCTGCTGCAATATCATGGCAGCAGCAAGCTGCCGGCAGGAGGAGATGTTCGTGTAGTCATTGCCGGTTCTGCACCTCCGCCGGCATTTGTTGCAAAGGCAGAAAGGGAATTGGGATGGGAATTCATCCAGGTGTACGGAATGACGGAATCTTCCCCGCTCAGCACAATTTCTTCTATCCGGTCCCATCTATCAAATCTGCCGGAGGAAGAACAATACCGAATGAAAGCAAAAGCCGGCTATAGCATGATTGGCTGTGAAGTGAAGGTTGTTGATGAGAACGGAGAAGCTGTCAGGTATGACGGTAAGCAAATAGGTGAAGTGATCACAAGAAGCAATGGAGTCATGAAAGGCTACTGGAAGAATGAAGAGGCGACGATGGAAGCGATCCGCGGCGGCTGGCTTTTTACAGGAGATATGGCCACTGTGGATCTTCACGGCAATATAGATATTGTAGACCGAAAGAAGGACATCATCATTTCCGGAGGGGAAAATATCTCTTCCATTGAGGTGGAAGGGGTGCTCTATGACCATCCGGCTGTACTCGAGGCTGCTGTCATTGCCGTGCCTCATGAAAAATGGGGAGAAACGCCGCATGCCTTCATTGTGAAAAAGGAAGATGCAGAAATAGCCGCAGAAGACTTCATCCTGTTTACCAGGGAAAGGCTGGCTCATTTTAAAGCTATAACAGGTGTGACCTTCGTGAAGGAGCTTCCGAAGACCGCATCCGGAAAAATACAGAAAATCCGGCTCCGTCAAGAATACTGGAAGGCTGACGGAAAAGGCGGGCGTTTTGTCAACTAAAGCAAACATGAGAAAGGGCCGCGGACTGTGGCCTTTTTTTATGGCAAAAAGGCTGGCTTGGCAAATCCTGGTGGACTTTCTTAGCCTGCCTATCTATTATTAATAGGTAGACTATGAAAAGGAGATTTGTATGCCTGATAAATTATTGCCTGTACAAGAAAAAGACCGGATTGCTTCACTTGATATCATGAGGGGCTTTGCTATACTTGGCATCTTCCTCGTAAACATGATGTCCTTCCACTCCCCGCTTTTGTATCTGGATCCTCATCGATGGTGGGACAGCTCTCTTGATAAAGGAGTATATGCTTTCATCGATATTTTTGCCCAAGCGAGCTTCTATCCTTTATTCTCCCTTTTGTTCGGATACGGGGTGATCATTTTGAGGGAAAGGGCAATAGACAGGGGCTACAGCTTTGCGGCCATAGGGTCAAGAAGATTCCTTGTCCTTCTGGCAGCGGGCATTCTGCACGCATTTCTCATCTGGCATGGAGATATACTGGTGAATTATGCGGTATTCGGCCTGATAGCCCTATTATTCTTCCGGTTGTCCGGGAAGGCTCTTCTGATAACGGGAATACTGCTGTATATCCTGCCCAATCTGCTTATGGGCCTGCTGATGCTGGTGACAGTCCTGTTTGTCCCGGACAGCGAAACTTCTTTATATGACCTGGAATCAGCAGTCTCATCGAGTGAAGTATACAAGGACGGGACATTTGCGGAAATCACATCACAGAGGATCACAGATTGGTATATGGTAAATAATGAGGTTTCATTCATCATCCTGCTCCTGTCGATTATGCCTCTTTTTCTGATCGGAGCCGGAGCGGCAAAGCTGAAGCTGCTGGAAAAGCTGGCGAACTTCCAAAAGAGGGCAGCCATTATGTTTGCGGTGTTCTTTGCCGCAGGACTGTTGATCAAACTGGTGCCTTATATTGGTCCTGACAACCTGGCAACAGAGTATTTCCAGGATTTGTTCGGGGGCCCGCTCCTTGCTGCCTCCTATGCAATTATGATTGCGCTGCTGGCTGATACGGAAAAAGGCAGCCGTCTGCTGATGCCGCTCACTTGGGTAGGGAGGATGTCATTGAGCAATTATCTATTTCAATCGATTGTCTGTACTTTGATTTTTTACGGCTATGGCCTCGGTTTTTATGGAGATATTTCTATGGCTGGCGGCACGCTGCTTGCAGTTGGGATCTATCTGTTCCAAATCCTTCTAAGCAGGCTATGGCTTACCAGGTTCAAGTACGGTCCGTTTGAATGGCTCTGGAGAAGCGCCACCTATCTGTCAGTGCCGCCGATCAGGAGAAGCAAATGAGAAAGGCCATCATCATCGGCTCTGCGGGGGCAGGTAAATCAACCTTCGCTAAAAGGCTTGGGGAAATGACCGGTATTGAAGTGATCCATCTGGATTCCCTTTTCTGGCACGAGGGCTGGGTGCCGACGGAGCGGGAGGAATGGATCCGGATTCAGAAAGGTTTGATGCGGAAGGAGCAATGGATCCTTGATGGAAACTATGGAGGAACAATGGACATGAGGATGGAAGCATCTGATTCTATCTTCTTTCTGAACTATTCTACAGTCCGCTGTTTGTATGGAGCCCTGAAACGAAGAGTCATGAATCATGGCCGCACAAGGCCGGATATGGCAGAGGGATGCCCGGAACAGCTCGACTGGCAGTTTTTAAAGTGGATTGCCCGCTATAAGAAGGATAATGCACCGGCCATCCTTGCCAAACTTTCCGCTGCGAAAGGGAAGGAAGTATATATATTCCATAGTCCGGAGGAAACAGAGGAATACCTTCTCAGTCTTACCCGGCCTTAGGAATGTGCCTGCAGGAAAGCCCTGCAGGTCTCTTTCTGTCCGCAGTTTTCCATCAAGGCGCTTTCAGAAAATTTGTATTATACTAGAAATATAAAAAGATAGAGGTGATGACGTTGAGATTTGCAACTGCTGAAGATGGAAGAGGTGTTTTTATCGGGGTCCTGGAAGAAGGGACTGATCTGATTCTTCCCCTCGCTAAGGCGGAAGAAAGAAGGGGCGGGATCAAGGAAATCCCTGAGTCGCTCCTGGAGGCAGTCTCCATGGGGGAAGAATTTGTACATAATGCAAGTGAGCTCCTGAATTGGGCCAAAGGCAATGAAGCAGGGAAGGAGCTTCTGCTTCCGCTCGAATCAGTGAAGCTGCTGGCCCCAATTCCGAAGCCCGTCAAAAACATATTATGCGTGGGGAAAAACTATGCTGAGCATGCCATTGAAATGGGAAGCAAGGATGACATACCTGAGCATATCATGGTTTTCACAAAGGCGCCGACATCTGTTTCGGGTCCGGAAGAGGAAGTGCTTTCGCATGCGGGAGTGACGGAGCAGCTGGATTATGAAGGCGAGCTGGCTGTTGTGATCGGAAAGGCTGGGCGGGGCATCAGTGAGGAAGAAGCCCTCAGCCATGTTTTCGGCTACACGATCATCAATGATGTAACGGCCAGGGATCTTCAGGCAAAGCATAAGCAATTTTTTATTGGAAAAAGCCTTGATTCCACCTGTCCGATGGGTCCATGGATTGTCCATAAATCTGCCATTGAAAACCCAGGCAAGCTGGATATTGAGACAAAGATCAATGGGGAGGTAAGGCAAAGCTCCAATACGGAAAACTTCATTTTTCCAATTGAGGTCATCATTTCCGAGCTATCAAAGGGAATGACCCTTGAGCCGGGAGATATCATTGCTACTGGCACACCCGCAGGGGTAGGGAAGGGATTCAAGCCTCCGCGCTTTCTCAACCCCGGAGATGTAATGGAAGTTACCGTGGAAAAAATAGGGACGCTCCGCAACAGGATAGAGGGTTAAGCTGGAAAATATGATTTTTTTAACACAAATGTCACAAAATCATGGCCGGCTCTTTAAAGCGCTGTGTTTATCTTAGGCTTTTCCATGCAGATATGGTATGATTTAAACGAATTTTTAATAGGAGGCCTGGTGAATGACACACGCTCATATTTTTACCTGGGTTGTAGCACTTGTCTTATTTTTCGCAGCGCTTGGAATGCATAACAGCGGCAAAGCAAAAGGTGTAAAGGTCGTTCAGATGATCTTAAGGCTCTTTTACCTGCTGATCATCGGTACGGGCATTTGGATGCTGACTTCGGGGATCAATATCGATCTTCTGTATGTACTGAAGGCACTTCTTGGCTTATGGGTGATTGCCATGATTGAAATGATCATCATCCGCACTACAAAAGGAAAGAAAACTTCCATCCTATGGGTCCAGTTCGTTGTGGCTGCCATTCTGGTTATCTACCTCGGACTGAGGCTGCCGCTTGGATTCCATCCTTTTGCATAAAAAGCACAGAACAAAAAAACTGCTCCGGCAGTTTTTTTGTTTGGGTCTGTATAGACCGCTCCTGCCGTATTTTCCTCTTCCGGCTCCTCTTCTAACATGCTGCGAAAACATCTATTCATACAATATTTCTATAATAGCAATGTTATCTAACGGTAAATATGGTATTTTTATCATATAGATAAAATAACATAATTGTGGTGGAGATCATGATATTAACTTTAAGCTGTAGATATATACATAAAAGCAGGCTGATTCAATATATACAGGAAAACGCAATCGGTGAATATCCTAATGTCCTTGTGCAGGTATTCTCAGGTGCAGAAGACTGCAGGGATATTTATGAGATACAGGAAACAATGAAGGAACATCTGCCTTCTGCAGCCATGATCGGCTGTACTTCTGCGGGTGAGATATACAATGGGAAAATGCTTGAAGGAGAGACGGTCATCACTTTCTCATTATTCAAGGAAACCCAGGTGAAAACAGGACTGTTTAAAAGCGGGGATTACAGGAATCCATTTGAAATGGGCAAAAGCATTGCCTCGGCGCTTGCCTCATATGATGCCAAAGCCTTGATCCTCTTTTCGGCTGGATTTGACCTTGATATGCAGGCAGTCCTTGATGGTGTATATGATATCCGTCCTGATATAGCAGTTGCAGGAGGAGCGGCAGGGAATCACAGGAATATGGCTGAAACTGTTGTCTTTGCCGGCGGAGAAACGTCAGGGAGGGGAGTCTCCGCGGCTGTGTTCCAGAACGAAGGGCTTATCGTTGAAGCGGGCAGCAATTACAAGTGGCAGGAAATCGGCAAAAGCTTTAAAGTCACAAAAGCCCGGCATAATCAGATTTTTAGCATTGATGATAAGAAACCGCTGCAGATTCTGAAGCAATATCTTGGGGAAGAGCTCGTCAGGGGCCTGCCGGCATCAGGGATTGAATTTCCCTTTCTGCTGGAGGGGGATGAAGAAAAGGCCTCCATTTTTATAACAAAAGTTTTGGAAAATGGGGCAGTTGAAGTAAATCGCCCTGTAAAAGAAGGACAAAAGCTTGCATTTGCTTATCAGAATATTGATGAAATTATCGAGGCATCTGTTAAAGATCTGCGAAATTTGGCGAGGAAGCCTGCTGAAGCCTTTTTTGTCTATGCATGCCTTGCAAGAAAAGGATTCCTTCTTGATTTTACTCATAAGGAGCTGTCGTGGTTACAGGAAATTGCTCCTGTATCAGGACTTTTTACATATGGAGAAATTGCCGCAAAGGAAGATGGTCCTCCGAAGATGGTGGGACATGCCTTCACATACCTTTCCATCAGAGAAGGAGTGCAGCATGTGACGAAGGTCCGCAAAGGGTTTGGTCAATATGCCAAACCGAAGCATTTCCGTACACTCTCTGCTTTGACCCATCTGATGCATGCTTCCAAGGATGATATAAAGATGCTGAATAATAGTTTAAGTGTTTCGGAGCAATATTACCGGTCCCTTTTTGACAACAACGCCGATTTTGTCTATTCGACAGATATGCAGGGCAATTTTACAAGCATTAATCCAGCCTTTAAGCGTAACTTCGGGTTCAATGAAAAAGAGGTGATCGGGAAACCGGCGCTCAGGTTCATCGACAGCCGGGATGTGGCCAGGGTCAGGAGGCATTTCTACCGGACAGTGAATGGTAAAGAGCAGTATTATAACCTCGAGATACAATCAAAAAATGGGGCCAGGAATCTTTATGAACTGAAGAATATCCCAATTACTGTGGAGGGTGAGCCTGCAGGCATATACTGCATCGGAAGGAATATCACCGAGCAGAAGAGAATTGAACAGGAAATGACCCAGCTTGCTTATTATGATAAAGATACAGGGCTGCCAAACCGCCTGAAGTTCATGGAAGAACTTGATGATCTGCTGCAGAAGGCAAAGAAGAAGAAGCGCCCGCTTGCTGTTCTTTTTATGGATATAGACCGCTTTAAACTGATTAATGACAGCCTGGGACATTATGCCGGCGACCAGATACTCAGGCAGATAGCCGGAAGGATTGAAGCAATCCTCCCTCCCGGATCCTTTTTCGGCCGGTTCAGCGGAGATAAATTTACGCTTATCCTTGCGAAGGAGGCGGACTCCTCCCGGGTCACGAAGCTGTCCAATCATATTCTGCAGGCAATTTCCTCCCCAGTCTATTACGGGGAGCAGGAATTCTTTATAACCGGGAGCATAGGTGCCAGCCTCTATCCCGGTGATGGACATGAAAAAGAAACATTGATGAAAAATGCCGATATTGCCATGAACCGTTCAAAACATCAGGGGGGAAACAGGCTTACATACTATTCGACGGAGATGAATGAGCAGACGCTGCTTAAGCTGGAACTGGAGAGCTATCTGAGAAAAGCCCTGCAGAAGAAAGAGTTCTTTCTCTGCTATCAGCCCCTGACCAATCTCGAAACCGGTGCCATATATGGGAGCGAGGCGCTGATCCGCTGGAATCATCCGAAGCTTGGACTGGTATCTCCGGGTGATTTTATCCCGCTGGCTGAAGAAACCGGGCTGATTAATGAAATAGGCCATTGGGTGCTGCAGACCGCCTGCAGACAGACGAAAGAATGGCATAATAAGGGGCTCGGGAGCTTAACGGTGTCTGTTAATGTTTCTGTACATCAGTTCCAGCAGCCGGGTTTTGTGCATAAAGTCCTTCAGGTATTGAAGGAAACAATGCTTGAACCGCAGTTTCTGGTGCTGGAGCTGACAGAAAGCTCAATGCTCCGGAATATGGAGAACAGCATCCTTGTGATACAGGAGCTTCAGAGGAACGGTATAAGGGTCGCCATTGACGATTTCGGGACTGGCTATTCCTCTTTGAGCTATTTGAAGCATTTGCCTATAGATGCATTGAAGATTGACCGATCTTTCATAGATAATCTTCGATCCGGCTCGCCTGATATTGCCATTGTGAATGCAATCATCACCATGGGGCTAGGCCTGCATGTCAAGGTGGTTGCCGAGGGAGTGGAGACCGCAGAGCAAATGCGCCTGCTGAAGGACTTGAAATGCCATTTTGCCCAGGGGTTCTTTATACACAGGCCGCTTGGCGCTGAACAGTTTGAAGAAGAGCTTGGCAAAAAAGCTGCTTTGAATCTGTCCTAGATTATTCAAAGAACTGGATCCGTATAGGGGGGAGAAGTATGTCAGGAGCATGGATCTTGATCATTCTTATTGTTGTGCTGATTGTAATCACTTATGCTGTCCAGGCATTCGGAAAGTATAGCAGCCATCCGGTTTTGTCCCAGAAAGAAGTGCTCGAAGCTATAAAAAAGCGAGAAAATGAGGAAGCAGCCGGAAAAAATCCTGACGGGTTTTGAAAACTTTTTGGACGTGGTGCTGCTGTCTGATCGGCCGTCCAGGCTGTAGTACTTGAGTTTGAAGGAGGACCGGATGATGCCTTTTTATATACGATTCCTGATTATGGCGGCTATTTGGGCCGGTCTGTTCTTTTTCATTGAAAACACAGCCCGCCCCATTTATCTCTTCAGCTGTTCCTTATCTTTCGCAGCTTATTTCCTGCTTGCAGTCACTGAAAGGAAGCTCATCCTTTATTCCTTGATGATGCTCAATCTCCCTCTGATTGCCATTTACTTGGATAGGTCTGCATGGCCTTTTCTGCTGTTGGCCGCGCTTTTTTACTTGTACGAAGCAGCCCAGTCGATCCGGCCGGCCGCTTTTTACAGCCTTCTGGGCGGAACAGCCTTACTGGCGGCCTTCACCATGATTTTCCTCAGGCCTTCCGTCATAGCGGTCACGCTGGCCATTGCCGCACTGAGCGTGGGATATGCCGCCTGCATCGGGCTGAATTCGGCGCGCTGCAGACTTGAGGAGCTAAGGGAGCTTTATGATCAGGTGCTTGAAGAATACCGGAAGGCCAAACGGGTGGCTCTTAAGAATGAAGGGGCAGCAAGGGCAGAAGAAAGGACAAGAATTGCACGGGATATCCATGATTCTGTCGGACATAAGCTGACAGCGCTGGGAATGGAAATGCAGAGCATGCTGCTTAAGGAGCATAACACCAGCATTGCCAGAATGAAGCATACAGTGGAGGAATGCCTGGAGGAAACCAGGAGGGCAGTACGGGCCCTTAAATCAGAGGCGATTGAAGGAATCCCTGCCATCATCCAGCTGGTGAGGAAGCTGGAGAGCGAAAGCAGCCTGCGGATCCGTTTTACAACAAAGCAAGGGGTCTTAAGCCTTGTCCTTCCTAATATACATAGCATAGCTTTATATCGGATCATTCAGGAGGCTTTGACGAACTGCCTTAAATACAGCGAATCTAGAGAAGTTGATGTCATTCTGGGTGTCTCCCCTGTTGGGGGGGTATCCTTTGAAATCAGGAATGTCTTTCATAGCCCAGGCCCCATTCACGAAAGCTTTGGCCTTAAAAGCATCAGGGAAAGGGTCCATGGGGCAGGAGGCACTGTCCAGATCTATTGTGATGGCAGCCAGTTTGTCATCATGGGGTCCATTCCTGTAAAGGGGGATAAAAATTGAATAGGATATTAATAGTTGAAGATCAAGTGATTGTCAGGCAGGGGCTGAGGATGATCATTGAACAGGATGGTGCCTTTTCTGTAGCCGGTGAAGCGGAAAACGGCCAGGAAGCGATAGAAAAGATGGAATCCCATGGAGCAGACATTATCCTGATGGACATCCAAATGCCCGTCATGAATGGCATAGAAGCGACCAGGATGATCAAAAAAAGGTGGCCAGCCGTAAAGATACTGATTTTGACTACTTTCAATGACGAAGATTATGCACTGCAGACTTTAAGGGAGGGAACAAATGGGTTTTTGCTGAAAACCTCTGACGGACCCCGCCTGCTGCAATCAATCAGGAGCTGCCTGGAAGGCGGCATCAGCATCCATGAACAGGTTGCGGCTAAAGTTATGCCGAAGCTTCTGGACCATTCATGCCACGGAGAGGCAGAAGTTCCGCTTACTCCCAGGGAACGTGATATTGCCAGGCTAATCGGGCATGGAAAAACTAATAAGGAAATAGCAAATGAGCTGTATCTGTCAGTGGGAACAGTAAAAAATCATTTGACCCAGATTCTGCAGAAGCTGGATCTGCGGGACCGGACACAGCTTGCGATTTTTGCAGTCAAGAATGATATTCTCTAAGATTGGCAGATGTTTTTAAAAACAAGTATGGACAGGGATGGCGGGCCAGTCTCTAGTTTGCCTCATTCTGCAATATATTGCGAAAAAAATCAGGGGCTATAGGGATAGCCCCTTTTCCATGCCTGTTTATCGGAAATCTCCTTGAAAAGTGACGGAGGTCACATCGGGAGGCTGGTTTTAATGACGGAAGACAGTAGTGCGGCTTTCCATTGAAGCTGTATATTGAAGGTAATAAGGGGGAGATGGAATGCTGGAGGCTGTAGAGCTTATAAAGAAATTTAAGAATAAAACCGCAGTGAATGGCGTGAATTTATATCTGGAAAAAGGAGAAACTGTAGGGCTCCTTGGCCCGAATGGGGCGGGCAAATCAACAACCATATCGATGATTTCATCCCTTACATCGCCAACGAGCGGGGATGTAAGGGTCAAAAATGAAAGCATCCTCCAGAAGCCGTCCGGACTAAGGAATATCCTCGGGGTCGTCCCGCAGGAAATTGCTCTTTATAATGAACTGACGGCAAGGGAGAACCTTGAATTCTTTGGGAGGATCCACCGTTTGCCCAAACAGAGGCTAAAACAAAAAACAGAAGAAGTACTGGAAATGATCGGCCTAGAGGACCGGGAAAAGGATTTGGTAAAAACATTTTCAGGAGGCATGAAACGGCGCCTGAATATCGGTGCTGCGCTCCTGCATGAACCAGAATTGGTCATTATGGATGAACCTACCGTAGGCATCGATCCCCAGTCCAGGAATTATATTCTTGATACTGTAAAGCGGCTCAACAGGGAAAAGAATATGACTGTCCTGTATACGAGCCATTACATGGAAGAGGTGGAATATCTGTGCGACAGGATCTACATCATGGACCATGGGGAAATCATCGCTTCCGGGACAAAGGATGAAATAAAAAGCATCCTCTCTGCTGAACAGGCAATCAATATAAAGGTTGACCTGATGAGAGGGGAATTCATCCGCCTGCTGGAGGACCATGCCGCAATCAGGCAGCTGTCTGTACAAGAGCAGACTGCGACCATCATCGTTCCTAAACAGGTCCATCTGCTGAAGGATATATTCCGTTCAGCTGAGCAAACCGGCACAATTGTAACAGCTGTCAATATAGAACTGCCTACCCTTGAAGATGTATTCCTGCATCTGACCGGACGGCAGCTCAGGGATTAGGGGGGAAGGATATGCTTTTTCAAATGATCAAAAAGGATCTCCTGCTTTTTTGGCGCAAGCCGCGTGAACTGATCATCCTTCTCCTGATGCCGTTTGTATTGATCTGCATCCTGGGGAATGCGCTCGGAGCGCTGAACAGCGATGAAATCCCGGATCTTGATATCAAGCTTGCAGTATGGGTCCAGGATGATTATGAAGCTGGTGCCGCAGAAGCAGCCGCCATGATAAAGAATTTCCCTATGCCCGATGAAGCGAAGGAAGAAGCTGTAAATGCAGTGGAAATGTTCAACCCTGCCGCCATATTGATTGAGGAAGTTTTCGGCGATGAAGAATTCAGCCGGAGCATCGGCGTGGATTATATTTCAGAGGAGCTGGATTCAGAGCGCCAGGAGGAATACAGCGCGATGCTGACGATTCCGTCAGGCTTTACCACAGATTATTACCGGCACAGCCTGTTGAAGGAAGGTGACCTTCCGGAGCTTGAATTGCAGCTGAATGATTCAGATGCACTCAGGGCAGGGGTAATACGTGATTTTCTGGCCAATTTCCAGGAGCAGATCTCCTTAGGGCAGGGAATCCAGACGCTTGGGATTTCAGCTGTTGATATCAAGGAGGCTGGCATCGATGAACTTGGCGCAATTGAATCTGTCAGCAAAGTAAAGGATGTCAGCTCTGTCAGCTATTATGCCATTGGAATGAGTATGATGTTTGTCTTCTACGTGGCAACCACGGCAGCCAGCTTTGCTTATACCCAGAAGGAAGAACATCTTTACAACAGGATTCTTCTTGCGGATGTTCCCAATTCTATTTTCTTTTCAGGCATCTTTTCTGCTGCGGCCATCGTTTGTTTTTTGCAGCTGAATATTCTTTTCGGCCTGTCGGCACTCATTTTTGATGTATCTTATCCTGATATCATGGACTATCTGATCATTACAGGCGTCATTTCTATCATGATTGGAAGTTTTGCCAGCCTGCTTTCTGCAGTAAACTATCGAAGCAGTTCAGAAAGGGCCGGCCGGGTGTTTGGCAATTTTCTTGTCCCTGTATTTGCTTTTGTGGGAGGGAGCTTTTTTCCTGTTTCCCAGCTGGGCGGCATTTTTGAAAGTCTTGGGTCTTATTCGCCCGGGGGAGCGGGGATATCAGCTTACATGAAAATCCTTCAGGGCTATCCGCTTGGAGAAACGGCCGGCCAGCTCTGGTCCCTTGCTGTATTTTCTGCCATACTGCTGTTCGCTGCACTGCTGTTGCAGCCTAGAAAGGGGGAGGCGGCATGATTGGAATGCTATGGGGGAAGATCCTCCTGACATTGAGGAATCCTGGTGCTTTAATTGCCTCTACGATCATCTGCATGGCGTTTGCCTATCTTACCGGGCAGTCCGCATTTGTGAAAATAGAGATTCCGATGTATTCTTCGGCAGATGGAAGCAATGAGGAAATCATAGAAGAGTTGAACAATGGAGATACTTTCTCGTTCGTCCTGCAGACTGAAGACGAGGCAAAGAAGAAAGTGGCTGAAGGAAACGCGGAGGCTGCCTTGGAGCTTGGTCAGGATTCCTATGTAATTTACCATGCGGGGGCTTCGCAAAATCTGCAGCTGCTGAATCAGTATATCGGACGCTATTATATGAAATCAGTGCAGGAACAGCAGATTGTCCAGCTTGATGACGATCCGGAAGCTGCTGAAAAGGTCTTTCAGAAGGCGGAAAAAGAACCGGCCTTTCAGCTTGGCCTATCCTCTTTCAATCAGAAAGATGCTGCTGAATACAGCCAGCCGCTGCAGTCTTTATTCGGCTTTACTTTATTCTTTTCCATTTATACGGTGGCTTTTACTGTTGCCGAGATCCTTCGGGATAAGCAGTCCGGACTGTGGGACCGGTTCATCTTATCACCGACGTCTAAAGCGGAAATGTACATGGCGAATCTGCTTTGGAGCTTTTTAGTTGGGTACATCCAAATAATTTTTGTGTTTCTTGTCTTTAAATTCGGTGCAGGTATCGATTTTAATGGAAGGTTCGGGACGGTGCTGATCGCTGTGATTCCGTATCTGTTTTCCATTGTCGCGCTTTCCATTTTCCTGACGGGGCTCGTAAAAACAATGAGCCAGTTCAACAGCATCATTCCTTTGATCAGCGTCAGCTTTGCTATGCTCGGGGGGGCGTACTGGCCGATTGAAATTGTCAGCTCGGAGCTGCTTATCGGCATTTCGCGCTTCATACCTATTACTTATGGAATGGAGATGATGAAGGGAGCTGTAGTGTCCGGCAACTCAATCCTGGATATGCTTTATCCAGTAGCGATTCTCCTATTGATGGGCGTAATCCTCATGGGGCTTGGGATAAGGCTGATTGAGAAGAGACATGTATGAGGGAAGAGAAGATAGAAGAGGCATGGATTATTCAAATCCATGCCTTTATTTCTAAGAAGGAGTAATCTTTTCAATAACGAGTCTTTTTCCTGTGTTGAGTGTGAATTCGAACCGGTCGCTCTTTTTTTCGTAATAGCAGAAATGGTGCTGGACATTGCAGATACATTCCTGGTTATCAAAAACAATGAAGTTGACTCCGTTTTTCCGCTCGCTGTCATTCAGGAAGTTCAAGTGGTTATAGCAGTAAATGCAGTCGAAGATTGAGAATTGAAGTGAATTCAAGGTGGTGACAAATTGATAAAAGGCATCATCATTCACTTCATCCAGCAATCTTTCGAGAGAGAAGGTGAGGTGTTTTTTCATCCGGATGCTGTCCTGGTTTTTCAGTGAAATCACTTCATCCGCAAGTCCGATTCGCCCATTTTCAAATAAGACACCTTTTTTCCACCGCTTATACCGCAATACTTCTATTTCCTGATGGAGGAATTCATCCAATATTGAGGCTTCTTCTGTTTCTTCATCGAAAAAAACCCACTGCTCGTTGATGCATTCGACTGTGCCCAGCGTGAATGCCCGGGTTTGGAACTCATAGAGTTTGGTTCGCTGCTGTCTGTTCATCTTGTACCTCCATATGATTCCTTCAACATCCTTTTTAGACATAAAGTCAGGAATTTATAACCTTAAGCTCTTCCAAAGAATGAAAATCGCTGACTATCGTACTGGCAGGAGTCCTGGTGAATGTTAAGATCACAGGTAAAAAAATAGCCAATCAGTATACTTGAATAGTTTATATATTTACATTGGATCCTTAAGAATGTTCATGAAGCCCTCAAAGGGCAGAAATAATAATAGGAGTTCATGAAAAAGGAGGCAAGCGTAATGCGGCAAACCTAACTTTCTATTAAAGCAGTTCTGTATCTCTGCCTAAATCAATAAGATGGTCAGATTTTCTGACATTATTATTTTTGAATAATCATCCTTACGGGACAATTAACCATTTCCTAGGCCCTGCATACAATGGCATCATGCAAAAGGATGTTACCTGATTTCCGCTGACGAAAGGATGATGAAGAATGTGTGGGATAACGGGCTGGATTGATTTTAGCAGAGATTTGCGAAAAGAGGCTGCAGCAGTCGGGAAAATGGCGGAAACACTTGCAAAGCGCGGGCCGGATGACACAAACGTATGGACCGGTATCCATGCGGGATTTGGCCATAAACGGCTATCCGTCGTTGATCCTGCCGGCGGCAAACAGCCGATGTCCAGGCAGGCAAAAGGCAGCGTTTATACAATTTGCTATAATGGCGAGCTTTATAATACAGAAGATATCCGAAAAGAACTCCTTATAAAAGGATATTCTTTCAGCACTCATTCTGATACAGAAGTTCTGCTGACAGCTTATATAGAATGGAAAGAAAATTGCCTGGAGCACTTGAATGGGATATTTGCCTTTGCCGTATGGGACGAGGAGGAAAATCGCCTGTTTATTGCAAGAGACCGTCTGGGCGTTAAACCGCTTTTTTATAAAGAAACTGCAAAGGGGATCATTTTCGGCTCTGAGCTTAAAGCGATCCTGGCCCATCCGGAAGTGCGTACTGAGATTGACCGTGAAGGGCTGGCTGAAGTATTCGGCCTCGGGCCGTCCCGTTCCCCTGGCAGCGGAGTCTTTAGAGGAATAAAAGAGCTTAGGCCAGCCCATGCGCTGGCATTATCAAGGGAAGGGCAAAAAATCTGGCGCTATTGGAATGTGAAAAGTGCGGAGCATACGGACAATCTGGAGGAAACAGCTGAAAAGGTGAGGCATTTATTTACAGATGCTGTCACAAGGCAGCTCGTGTCAGATGTGCCGTTATGCACCTTCCTGTCTGGCGGGGTCGATTCGAGTGCCATTACTGCGGTAGCTTCCCGTGCCTATGAAGAAGAGGGAAAAGGGCCGCTGCACACCTATTCCATCGATTATGAAGATAATGATAAGCACTTTAAGGCAAATGAATTCCAGCCTAACTCTGACGGAGCTTTTATCAGGAAGATGACCGAAGAATTCCAGACCATCCATCACACGAGCATTATCTCTCAATGCGAACTGGCAGAACATTTGAGGGAAGCTGTCCTTGTCAGGGATCTGCCGGGAATGGCTGATGTCGATTCCTCTCTCCTGTGGTTCTGTAAAAAAATCAAACAGGATTTTACCGTAAGTCTTTCAGGTGAATGCGCTGATGAGATATTCGGTGGCTATCCCTGGTTTCACCGCCAGGATGATTTGAACCGCAGCGGCTTTCCTTGGATGCGTTCGATCCGGGAAAGACAGCAATTGCTGAAGCCGCATTGGAGGGAGAAGCTCCAGCTTGAAGAATATATGCACAGCAAGTACAGGGAAACCGTTGCTGAGACGCCTGTGCTTGAAGGGGAAACCGCACAGGAGGCAAGAAGGAGGGAGCTTTTCTACCTCAATAAGATCTGGTTCATGACGACGCTGCTGGACCGCAAAGACAGGATGAGCATGGGAGCGAGCCTTGAGGTAAGGGTCCCGTTTGCTGACCACAGGCTGGTCGAATATGCATGGAATATCCCATGGGAGATGAAGATGCTCGGCGGCCGGGAAAAAGGAATCCTGCGCAAGGCTCTTGAAGGGATCCTTCCGGATGAGGTTTTATACCGCAAAAAGAGCCCGTATCCGAAAACCCATAATCCTGAGTATACGAAAGCTGTAAAGGGCATGCTCTCCGAAATACTGGCAGACAGAAGCTCTGCCCTGTATGAATTCTTTGATGAAGAACAGTTGAAGAACATAACCGAAACAGAGGGGAATTCCTTCCAGGAGCCATGGTTCGGCCAGCTGATGACAGGGCCCCAGCTTCTTGCCCATCTTGTCCAGATGGAAATATGGTTTAAAGAATACAACATTAATATTGCTGATTGACCCTGGAGCCTGCTTTTTGCAGGTTCTTTTCTTTGTATCCGAAGAGACCTGATACCTTAAAGATTGCCAGTTTCAAAGTATCTCTGTATAATGTTTGTATAACTATTGTATAATATCGGAATTTAAAAGGAGGCCAGAAGATGGCTAAAAAAATCGTAATCATCGGGGCCGGACCCGGGGGGCTCGCTGCATCCATGCTCCTATCCAGCCGGGGATATGAGGTGGATGTCTATGAGAAGCAGTCATATCTGGGGGGCAGGACAGGGAGCATAAAGAAGAACGGTTTTACTTTTGACATCGGGCCTACTTTTCTCAGTATGCCCCATATTGCTGAAGAGCTTTTCGCAGCAAGCGGCCGAAGACTCTCTGATTATCTGCACCTTAAGGAATTAAAAGAGATGTATGAACTGGTCTTTGAGGATACTGGAATTCATATGACAAGCGACCGGAATGAAATGGTCCGCAGAATAGAAGAAAAGTTTCCAGGGAACGGCAGCGGCTATCTCCGTTTCATGGAAGATACAGAGAGGAAAATGTCAGCATTGATGCCCATCCTGCAATCACGGATGGACAGGTACCGGCATTATTTAAGCTGGAAGGTCATTAAAGCGCTGCCTGAGCTTTCTCTTGGAAAGAGCCTGTATGATGTGCTTTCCCGTTATTTTGACAGTGAAACGCTTCGGCTCGCCTTTACTTTCCAATCTAAATATCTCGGGATGTCTCCCTGGGAATGCCCTGGCGCTTTTTCGATCCTTTCCTTTATGGAGCATGAGTATGGGATCTACCATCCGATCGGAGGCTTGAACCAGCTGCCCGAAGCGATGGCAAAAGTCACCATGGAGCACGGGGGCAGGATCCATCTCGGCAAGGGCGTGAAGAGCCTTTGGATGGAAGGCCGTGACAGCAGGGGCATCATCCTGGAATCAGGTGAGAAGGTACCTGCTGATGAAGTCATCATCAATGCCGATTTTGCCAAAGCGATGAGCACGATCCTGAATGAGGGAAGCCTGAAAAAATATAAAACCCGCAAACTCGTAAAAAAGAAATATTCCTGTTCAACGTTCATGATTTACCTCGGGCTCGATAAGCAGTATGACCTCCCGCACCACACCATCTGCTTTGCCGGGGATTACAAAAGGAATGTAGAAGAAATTACGAAAACACTCAGCTTGTCCGGAGACCCTTCCATCTATATCCAGAATCCATCTGCCACAGATCCGACACTGGCGCCGGAAGGGAAATCAGCACTTTATATCCTTGCACCTGTTCCGAATAACTTCAGCGGCGTTGAATGGGACAGCAGGCAGGAAGAGTTCAGGAATCTTGTTCTGGATATTGTAGAAAGGAAGACCGGCTTTAAAGGCTTAAGGAATCATATAGAATTTGAAAAAATCATCAGTCCTAAAAATTGGGAAGAAGATCTGCATGTCTATAAAGGCGCGACCTTTAATCTTGGGCATCAGCTTTCACAAATGATGGTGCTGAGGCCGCATAACCGATTTGAGGAAGCGGGGAATACATGGCTGGTCGGCGGAGGGACCCACCCTGGCAGCGGGCTGCCGACCATATTGGAGTCGGCGAGGATTACGGCAAAAATGATACTGGAAAAAGACGGGCTGGAATTGCTGGAACAAGATGGCCGCAGCTTGCCGGGACTGGAGGAAGCATTATGAAAACGGCGGTTATCGGCGGAGGGATCGGCGGTATGACATCTGCACTGCTGCTGGCAGACGATGGCCATGAAGTCGTCATCTTAGAAAAGGAAAATAAGCTTGGAGGAAGGCTTGCATTTATGGAGGAAGACGGCTTCCGGATCGATCAGGGGCCAACAATCGTCCTGCTTCCTGAAATGATTGAAAGTATCCTGGCAGAAGCAGGGCTTGGGAGGGATCAGTATGAAATGATAAGGCTGGATCCGCTCTATAAAATTACTTTTCCGGACGGAACCGATTATACCAAGCATGCTGACATAGGCGAGCAGGAACGGGAAATAAGCCGGAAATTCCCTGAAAGCCTCGCGGGGTTTCAAAGGTTTATGAAGGATATGGACTATCGTTTCCATACGGGCAGGCCTCAGTTTCTTGAACGCCCTTTTTTGGAGAAGGGAGACTTCTGGAATAAAGAGACACTTTCCTCTTTAGCGAGAATGAACGCCCACAAAAGTGTCGATAAACAGCTTTCATCTTATTTCAAGGATGAAAGACTGAGGATTGCCTATGCCCTGCAGACTTTATATATCGGGGGCAATCCGCTGAGCACCCCTGCCATCTACAGTCTTGTGTCTTATAGTGAGCACAAGCATGGCATTTTTTATGTGAAAGGGGGTTATGCCAGCCTGATTGGAAAGCTTGAAGAACTGCTTAAGAAGAAGGGAATAGAAATCCGCCTTGGGAGCCGTGTTGAAAAGCTGCTCACTGATGGCAGGGAGGCCAAGGGAGCCATCGTCAATGGACAGGAAGAAAAATACGACTCCTTTATCCTCAACGGAGATTTTCCTGTAGCGGAAAAAGAGCTGCTGGACCGCAGGAAGAATTATAAAGCCTCCTCCGGCTGCCTGCTTCTATATTTCGGGATCGGGAAGGTTTATGAAGAAGCGATGGTCCACCAGTTTTTCATCGGCCGTGATTTCAATAAAAGCATGGAGGAGATCTTCAAACAGCAGCAGCTTCCGGATGATCCCTCTTATTATACATTCTATCCTTCAGCGATCGATGATTCCCTTGCCCCTGAAGGGAAAAGCGTCCTTTATGTACTCATACCCGCTCCATCAGGAGAACATATCGACTGGAGCAGCAAGGATGAGTATGTTGACAGGATCATCAGCCGGATTGAAAAGGATAGCTTCCCCGGTCTGCGGGAACATATAGAATGGATGAAGATCAGGACTCCTGAGGATGCTCTCCGCGAGGGACTGTATGGAGGAGGAAGCTTTGGGATAGCTCCTTCCCTGTTCCAGTCAGGTATCTTCCGCCCTCAGCTGAAGCCTTTCAAGGAAAAGAATATCTATGCGGTCGGTGCGAGCGTCCATCCTGGCGGGGGGATTCCTATTGTCCTCCAGGGAGCAAAAATGCTGGCTGACCATATAAAGCATGAGCATAAGAAGAATTCACAAACGGAAGGAGTGTCGATCGTTGGATAAAGCTGCAGCGGCCTATCAATATTGTGAAGAGGTCATTAAAAAGAATTCAGCCACATTTCACCGGGCTTTTTCTTTCCTGCCGCCTGAGAAAAAAAGGGCTGTCTGGGCCATTTATGCTTTTTGCCGCAGGGTTGATGATATTGTGGATGAAGGATCGTGTCCAGAGGAAGAGGTGGCTGCTTTTGAAAAAGAATTTGCCGTATTCCTCGAAGGCGGGCTGCCCCATCAAGATGTTATGCTGTGGACGGCGCTCAGAGATGTGTTTGTCAGCTTTGACATGGACAGCACTCCTTTCTTTGAAATGATTGAAGGTCAGAAGATGGATTTATACAAATCAAGATATTATACTGTCGATGAACTTCTTCACTATTCCTATCATGTGGCGAGTACGGTCGGCCTGATGCTGCTTCCTGTCCTTGCGCCTGAAAATGCGGGACAGCTGAAGCATGGCGCCATTAAGCTGGGGCAGGCTATGCAGATTACCAATATACTTCGCGATATTGGCGATGACCTCAAAAGAGATCGGGTTTATCTTCCTGCAGCATTGATGGAGAAGCACGGATATAAGGAGGAAGAACTGCAGTCAGGCCAGCTGAATGCCGCTTTTTTCGGTCTGTTCGAGGAGCTGGCGAAAATCGCCGAGCAATATTATGAAGAAGCGCTGGAAACGATCCACTTGTATCCTCCTTCTTCCAGGACGCCAGTCAAGGGTGCTGCCGTCCTTTACAGGGCCATCCTTAATAAAATCCGGAAGAACGGATATAACTCATTTGGAGCAAGAAATTATGTGACGAAGGAAGAAAAAGCAAGGCTCCTCGCTACAATATAAGAAAGGCCTGGCTGCGGCCAGGCCTTGCTGTCTCTTTAGCCGGCAGCTTCTTCCTCCTTGCCGGCCCTGCCGATGAACGATTTTTCCATCCATACTTTGGAGCGCCAACGCCAAAGCATAAGGATGCCCCTCAGCCATTCATCTGCAATGAAGGCGATCCATACCCCAATAAGCCCGAGTCCAAAATGGATCCCGGCGATATAAGAAATGGTGACAGACACTCCCCACATGGACAGGATGCCCATATAGACAGGGAACTTTACATCGCCAGCCGCCCTTAGCGAGCTGATGACGACCAGATTGAAGGAACGGCCGGGTTCAAGGATGATGGTCAAAAGAATCAGCGTGCTTCCAACTTTGATGATATCCTGATTGTCCGTAAAGATTCCCAGCAATGAGTCTGAGAAAAAGGTGAAAACGACAGCTGCTCCCACTGAAATCGCAATTGCGAGCTTCAAGCTTCTGATGCACCTTTGATAGGCTGATGCAAATTCTCTTGCCCCGATCATGTGCCCGATCATAATCTGGGTTCCCTGGCTGATGGCGAGGCTGAATAGAAAAATGAACATCATCAGATTCTGGGCATAAACCTTTGCCGTCAAAGCTTCTGTCCCAATCATTGCAACAAAATAGGTGATGACCATCTGAGAGGCGTTATAAGACAGCTGTTCGCCAGCAGAAGGGATGCCGATTTGCAGGAGGTTCCGCAGATGTTCCTTCGGGAAGCGGAAAAGGAGCCTGAAGGGCAGTTCTCCTTCCGTACGCTTAATCAGGACCAGGATGGAAGCAGCAAGGCCGATCGTTCTGCTGACTGCAGTAGAAATGGCCACGCCCTCTACGCCCAGTACAGGAATCCCAAAAGGTCCGAAGATGAAAAGGTAATTTCCGATGACATTCAGTATATTCATCCCGATGGTTATATACATAACATCTCTTGTAAATCCGTAGCTTCTGATGACGGCCCCAATGGTCATGATGAGTGCCTGGACAAAGGAAAAGCCGCCGACGATTACAAGATAAACATTTGCTTCATCCATCAGTTCCGAGGGAAGATCCATCAGCTTCAGCATGGGCTTGCCAAAAATAATCAGGACTGCACTGAGCAGTATGCCGAAGCAAAGGTTGGTCCCAAGGGACACCACCGATATTTCACCGGCTTTCCCAAGCTGTTTTGCACCCAGGTTCTGGGCAACCAGGATGGAGGTGCCTGTTGCTACAAATCCAAACATCACGATGATAAGTGACAGAATTTGGTTTGAAACCCCTACAGCAGCAACAGAGTTATCGGAATACTGGGACAGCATAAGCGTATCAGCATTCCCCATCAGCATATGAAGCAGTATTTCAATGAAAATAGGCCAGGTGAGGGCAAATAAAGTTAAGTTCTTTTTCGGTTGTTTCATTTTGCATATCCCCTAAACAATTCGGTGTGATTCTTTGAGATAAAAGAGTGCCTCCCCCGGGAAGTCATTATGCGCAAAGAAAGGGCTGGCAGAAGTGCCAGCCTTATAAATGTTGGTTTGAAATTTTATAGCTCAAAGGACAATATGGCAGCCCCGTAGCCTTCCAATACGGCAGACAGGGAATCTGCTTCAGCCGCATATTCTTCCTCTGTCAGCAGATCGGTGATTTTTTTCCCTTTTAAAGGAAAAGGGAGGGAGAATGATGCTTCTTCACTTGAAGCATTCAAGAGGATGACAATCTTCCTGTTACCCGAACTTCTGGCAAATGCAGCAACTGTACTCTCCTCAGGAAGCTCCAGAAACTCAAGGCTTCCCTCGTTTGCCAGAAGAGGCTCTGATTTGCGCAATTGGATGAGCTTTTTTATATGTTCAAACATTTCCATACTGTATTCTTCTTCATTCCAGGGCATGCATTCCCGGCATCCCGGGTCCATGCCGCCGGAAAGTCCCACTTCATCTCCATAATAAATGCAAGGGGTTCCGATATAGGTCATCATAAATGTGAATATCAGCTTTGCCTTTTCAAGCGAACCCCCGCACTCCGTCAGAACCCTCGGGGTATCATGGCTTCCAGCCAGGTTGAAAGCAGCCTCGTTAACATTATCAGGATACATATGGATAACAGAGATCATATTCTCCGCAAATTGGCGGGGGCTGATTGCTTCTTTAGCAAACAGATTATGAACATTTGTCAGGAATGGGTAATTCATTACAGCATCGAACTGGTCGCCCCTGAGCCAAGGCATACTATCATGCCAGATTTCCCCGAGGATATAAAGATCCGGTTTGATGCTCTTCACTTCAGCACGGAATTCGCGCCAGAACTGATGATCGATTTCATTGGCAACATCCAGTCGCCAGCCATCGATATCGAATTCCCGGACCCAATAGCGCCCGACCTCCAGGAGGTATTCCTTTGTTTCCGGATTTTGCGTATTGAGCTTTGGCATGGACTCGACAAACGCAAAGGTGGAATAGTTTGGACGTTCTCCGCCTTCCAGCGGAAATTCTCCAGCATGGAACCAATCTTTATATTGGGAATCCCCCTGGTTCTCCAGAAGATCCTGGAAGGGGGGGAATTGATATCCGCTGTGATTAAAGACAGCATCGAGCATAACTTTGATTCCTTTGTCATGGCAAATCTTCACAAGTTCGCGGAAAGTTTCTTTATCTCCGAACTGGGGATCGATTTCATAATAATCTATTGTATCATATTTATGATTGGAGTATGCCTTGAATATGGGTGTGAAGTAAATCCCGGTAATACCCAGTCCGGCAAGATAATCTATATGGTCAATGATTCCCTGGAAATCACCGCCAAAGAAATTATCAGGTTTGGGCTCCTCGCTTCTCCACGGCTTTGTATCCGGCGGATTTAAAGATTCATCACCATTAGCGAATCTTTCAGGGAAAATCTGGTACCATACCGTATCCTTCACCCATTCCGGAGCCCTGAAAACCTCGCTTGCGTGCAGGTACGGGAAGCAGAAGAGGCTGCCGGGATCTTCAGGAAGGGAGTCAAAAAAGCCTTTTTCTGTATAAACGGCCTGCTCGTCTCCTGACTTCAGGCAAAAGCCGTATCTTGTCCTTTTAAACTCTGGCTCGGGCTCAGCCAGCCAGTAATCAAATAATTGGTCTGATCCCGTTTTTTTCATCGGGATCCGGCGGCTTACCCAGCCATCTTCATTCCATTCATATTGGTCTCCGTAAATAAGTTCAGCTTCCTCGATATTGCCTTTCTTGGCTTTCAGCCTGATATGGAGTATGTTTTCGCTATAGGCATACGCAAAGCTGTCAGCAGGCTGGTGAAATATTGACGACCTTTCCAGCATAAATTTTCCCCTCTCTTGTGCAATCGATTGCATCGCAAGTTGACTTTTTTAAAATTTATCAAAGAACAGGCTTTCATTCAAGCTGGAGCTCTTATATCAGATATAAACTTTTTAGCGATAATGTTAAAAAAGGGGGTTGTCAAAATGAAAATAGCAAGTATAATAAAGTTAAAGTTTGTGCAATCGTTTTCACAGGCGGCTGTCCCGAAGGTCATCAGCGGTTATTTTTTTTGAATGGCCTGATAACGCTTTCAGTTGCCTTTTATGCAGCGATTTGTGCAAACGGTTGTACTAGAAAAATATAATTTCTTTGGAGGGGTCAAAATGAAGAAGGCTTTATCATTATTTATGATGATTGTCCTGGTTTTTGGAGTGCTGGCTGCTTGCGGTCCTAAAGATGAAGAAACAGGCACTGCAGGAGAAAAAACAGAAGGCGGCTCAGACAAACCTGAAAAGCTGATTGTCTGGGAAGATACAGATAAAGGAGTCGCTCTTAAAGATGCGGCAGACAAGTTTGAAGCAGAACACGGCATCAAAATTGAATTCAAAGAATTGAATATAACAAAGATGCAGGAAAACCTTGCCCTGGATGGCAACACAGCCAATGCGCCGGATGTTATCACAATGTCTCATGACGGCACTGGCCCTGCGATGGTAAAAGGGTATATTAAGGAACTTGAAGTAAGCGACGAGATCCTTGACCAATTTACAAGCTCTTCAGTAGAAGCCCTGAAATATGAAGGCAAGCTTTACGGACTTCCGAAAGCTACTGAAACACCGGTTTTCATTTACAACAAAGCATTGCTTCCTGAAGTTCCGGAAAACCTGGAAGATCTCTATACTAAATCTCAGGAAGTAACAAAAGACGGAAACTACGGATTCCTTGCAATCTGGGATGACTTCTATCATGCACACGGCGTATTCTCCGGGTTCGGCGGATATGTATTCGGCGAGAAAGACAGCAAAGTGGACGTGACTGATATCGGCCTGAATAACGATGCTTCTGTAGAAGCAGCAGATTATATCAAAAAGTGGTACGCAGAAGGATTATTCCCTAAAGGAATCATCGGAGAAAAATCAAACGATAATATGAACGGCCTCTTTAAAGAAGGAAAAGCCATTGCAGTCCAAAACGGCCCATGGGCGTTCCAGGATTATAAAGATGCAGGCATCGATTATGGTGTAGCCGCTCTGCCGAAGCTTCCAAATGGCGAGCCTGTCAAGACATTCATGGGTGTTAAAGGATGGTTTGTTACTAACTTCAGCAAAAACCAGGAATGGGCCCAGAAATTCGTTGAGTTCATTACAAACGAAGAAAATGCCAAGAAGCGTTTTGAGCTGACTGGCGAGATCCCGCCATTGAAATCATTGATGGAAGATCCTGAGTTCGTTAAGAATAACGAAGGTGCTGCAGCAGTAATGGCGCAGTCACAGTATGCTGTTCCAATGCCAAGTGTACCGGAAATGGCTGAAGTTTGGGATCCTATGAAAAAAGCGGTAGAAACAATCATTACCGGTAAATCAGAATCCAAAAAAGCGCTTGATAATGCTGTGAAGACTATTGAACAGCAGATCGAAGCGAACCACAGCGGAAACTGATCTATAGCAATAAAGGGAAAAGGCGGTACTCCTTGGTGGAGTACTGCCTCCCATTTTATTAAGCGTCAAAGAGAGCAGGATTTTAATAGATTCCAACAGGCATAGCTTCGGCTCTTTCAGAAGACAATAGTGCCGCAAAAAAAATCAATAAAAAAATCGCCCTTTATGGGAATCAGATAGAAAGGGGCATCCTTTCAATGGAAGAAGCATACCGTTCAAACCATCGGAAAATTGCTGCAGGCCTGTCCATCATCCCGGGACTTGGCCAAATGTATAATAAACAATTTGTCAAAGGCATCGCCTTTTTAATTCTAACACTATCATTCATCGTTGCTTTTAAAGACTTCCTCAATATTGGCCTTTGGGGACTTGTCACTCTCGGAGAAAAGCTGCCGAGGGATAATTCCATCTTCCTCCTGGTATACGGAATCATTTCCGTCATCCTTCTTCTATTCGCGGCAGGATTTATGTTCATCAACATTCGCGATGCCTATAAAAATGGAAAGAAACGGGACTTGGGCAAGCACCTGAGCTCGATAAAAGAGCAATATCATACATTGATAGATTCCGGATTCCCATACTTGATGATCACTCCGGGATTCTTCCTGCTGGTTTTCGTGGTCATCCTGCCGATTGTGTTCGTGCTTTTGCTTTCGTTCACAAACTACAATCTGTATCATCAGTGGCCAGCGAAGCTGATGGACTGGGTGGCATTAGACAACTTCGCCAAACTGGTCACATTGGATATCTGGCGTGATACTTTCGTAAACGTGTTTGCCTGGACGATCATCTGGACGTTCGGTGCGACAACATTCCAGATCGCCCTTGGGGTCTTCCTGGCAGTACTTGTCAACCAGAAGGATCTAAAAGGAAAAGCGATCATCAGGACAATCCTGATCCTGCCATGGGCCGTACCGGCATTTGTATCCATCCTGATTTTTTCCGGCCTGTTCAATGAAACGTTCGGTGCCATCAATAACGTAGTACTGGATTTCATTGGAATCGGTCCGATCCCTTGGATGACAGAGGCCCTGTGGACAAGGATCGCTCTCATCATGATCCAGACCTGGCTTGGATTCCCGTTCATTTTTGCGATGGTCACAGGTGTGCTGCAGGCGATCCCGGATGAGCTTTATGAAGCGGCAACAGTCGATGGAGCGACGATTTGGCAGAAGTTCAAGAATATTACGTTCCCGCTGATCATGCTGTCCATCGCACCAATCCTGATTACGCAATATACCTTTAACTTTAATAACTTCAATATTATCTATCTATTCAATATGGGCGGCCCTGCTATTTCAGATCAAAATGCAGGCGGCACCGATATCCTGATTTCGTGGATCTATAATCTGACTGTCACGAAGTCTGAGTACGGAATGGCTGCAGCCATCACGATGATTCTATCTGCGATAGTCATTTCCGTGGCATTATGGCAGTTCAGAAGGACAAAAGCTTTCAAAGAGGAGGATATGATGTGATATGACTACAAAAAAAGAGAAATTCATCAGGCTGTCACTGACCTATCTTGTCATTCTTTTTATGGCGGTCATCATCATTTATCCGATTCTGTGGGCCATTGGAGCATCACTGACGCCGGGAACAAGCTTGACCAATTCATCACTCATCCCGAAAAACGCGACATTTGCCCATTATAAGACGATATTCAACCCGGAAGAGAGCAATTATCTGATCTGGTATTGGAACACGTTGAAAATCTGCGTGATCACCATGCTGGCATCTGTCATTACCATCAGCTTGATGGCTTACTCTTTTTCACGGTACCGCTTTGTCGGCAGGAAAAATGGACTTACCACGTTCCTGATTCTTCAGATGGTGCCTAACTTTGCAGCATTGATTGCGATCTTCGTCCTTGCACAGGTAACAAACCTGCTGGATACCCATCTCGGGCTCATCCTCATTTATGTAGGCGGGGCCATTCCAATGAACACTTGGCTGATGAAAGGATATCTCGACAGCATCCCTAAAGAGCTGGATGAAAGTGCAAGGATGGATGGAGCAGGCCACTTCAGGATTTTCTGGCAGATCATCATGCCGCTTGCGAAACCGATTGTTGCAGTCGTTGCACTCTTTACGTTTATTGCTCCGTTTACGGACTTCATCCTGGCAAAGGTCATGCTAAGAACACCTGAAAAATATACACTTGCCGTTGGATTGTATGAGCTTGTATCAAGACAGTATGGAGCCGAATTCACAACGTTCGCAGCCGGATCTGTCCTGATTGCAATCCCGATTTCAATTTTATTCTTATCCTTCCAGAAATATTTCGTTTCAGGTTTGACTGCCGGGGGCACAAAAGGCTAATCTTAAAGGGTTAGTGACTTTAGGGCTGGGCTGCTTAAAGGGGTGTTTCCTTATGGCAGCTCAGCTTGATATTTAAGGAGGAGCGGAGATGAAAAAAGGAGTCATGGCTCTCATCTTAATTCCGTTTCTTCTTTTTTGCGCCCTACCGGTAGGAGCAGTTGAAAAAGAAGAGCGTAAATGGCAGGATGAAACAATTTATTTTCTAATGGTCGACCGTTTTAACAACGGCGATTTCAGCAATGACCTGGAAACAAACGCAAGTGACCCGAAAGCCTATCACGGAGGGGACTTCCAGGGTATCATTGACCAGCTAGATTATCTGAAGGATATGGGCTTTACAGCCATCTGGCTGACGCCGATTTTCGAAAATGAAGCAGGCGGCTATCATGGCTACTGGATCAATGATTTTTACAAAACGGAAGAAAACTTCGGATCTATCGAGACGTTTAAAAAGCTTGTAAAAGAAGCCCATAAGCGTGATATGAAAATCATCCTTGATTTTGTTGTCAATCATGTCGGACCCAATCATCCCTGGGTGAATGATCCGGACAAGCAGGACTGGTTCCATGAACAAAAGGAAATAACCAACTGGGAGAATCAGGATGAGCTTGAAAATGGTTGGATCTATAATCTTCCTGACCTCGCACAGGAGAATCCGGAGGCCAGGCAATATCTCCTGGATGCAGCCAAATGGTGGATAGAGGAAACCGATATTGACGGATACCGCCTTGATACGGTCAAACATGTGCCAGTTGACTTCTGGGAGGATTTCACGAAAGAAGTAAAAAGCGCCAAGGAGGATTTCTATCTTCTCGGCGAAGTATGGACCGATGACCCTGCTTATATTGCACAGTATGAGAAAGCAGGGATCGACGGATTTGTCGATTATCCGCTGAACGGGCATCTGCGCACGGCATTTGAAAAGCCCGGGCAGCCCTTTGACTGGCTGTTTGCCAGCTGGGAGAGGAATCAGGCCCAATACGATCAACCTTATTTAATGGGAACGTTCATGGACAATCATGACACCGTTCGTTTCACGCGCGATGCAGTAACCAATAATGAGCATCCGGGACCGAGATGGCGTCTGGCCCTCACATATTTGTACACATCACCGGGGATTCCCATTGTTTATTATGGAAGTGAAATAGCACTTGATGGCGGGGAAGATCCCGATAACCGCCGCCAAATGGATTTCCGGACAGACCAGGAGCTTGTGGAATACATCTCGAATATCGGGACATTAAGGCAGCAGCTCCCATCCCTTACGAGGGGCACAATGGAGCCTTTGTACAATAAGGATGGCATGGCAGTGTACAAGCGGACCTATGAGGATGAAACCACTGTCGTGGCCATCAATAATACCGTCAAAACGCAGACCGTCTCCCTTGATTCCGGCCTGCTTGAAGGCGATAAGCAGCTGAAAGGCCTTTTGGGCGGGGATCTTGTAAGGTCTGATGAGGGAAAATATAAGCTGATCGTTGACCGGGAAGAAGCCGAAATCTATGCGCTGTCAGAGAAGACAGGTTTGAATATCCCTTATCTGGCAGTGATGGGACTGGTCTATGCAGCCTTCATCGTCTTTATTATCCTTCTTTGGAGAAGGTCGAAAAAGAGGAAGCCTGTTTCCTGACCCCAGCCGGCACTGCCGGCAGCTTCCCAATCCCGGTCATATCAGAAGGGATTTGAAGGAGGAGTCGGCTACATGAATGATACAAGTTTTGCCATACATCCAGGAAAGAGCAGAAAGATAGAAAACAGTGATTACCAGGAAGCAGGAGATGTCCTTGCTATAGAAGAGTGCAGGAATGGCCTGAAGGCCCGGACAGAAACAGGGGAACTCAGGATTGTATTCTACGCAAATGAAATCGTCCGCATCACTATGAATTTTTTTGGCGAAGCGGATGCGGGAACGAGCCCTGCCGTCATTGGGGGGCTGCAGGAAGTTAAGCTCGAGCATTATGAATCAGGAGACCAGGCAGAGGTGAAAACCTCTTGTCTGACTGTCAAGCTGACCAAATCCCCTCTTCGAATTACGGTGGCAGATGCAGAAGGCAGGGTTTTGGCCGGAGAAAATCAAAAAGGGATGGGCTATAAGCATTCTAAAGAGGTCATCTGCTTCAAGAATATGGAGGAGAGCGATCAATTTTACGGATTTGGAGAGAAAACGGGCTTTCTTAATAAAAGAGGGGAAAAGCTGGTTATGTGGAATAGTGACGTATATGCCCCGCATAATCCGGAAACAGATCCGCTCTACCAGTCAATCCCTTTCTTTCTTACCTTGAGGGAAGGGCAAGCCCATGGCATATTCTTCGATAATACTTTCCGGGCAGAGTTTGATATGCGCGGAGATGAGTTTTATTCCTTTTCAGCCGATGGCGGCCAGCTTGATTATTATTTGATGGCTGGACCTTCGCCGAAGGATGTTATTCGTCAATACACATCGCTGACAGGCAGAATGCCCCTGCCGGCCAAGTGGGCAATCGGCTACCACCAATCGCGGTACAGCTATGAAAGCCAGCAGGAAGTGATGGAGCTGGCGGCAGCTTTTAAGGAGAAAGGGATTCCGCTGGATAGCATCCATCTGGATATTCATTATATGGATGAATACAGGGTTTTCACATTTGACCGTGATAAATTCCCTGATCCTGAAAAAATGATCAGTGATCTGAAGGAAATGGGCATACACATCGTTCCGATTGTTGATCCGGGCGTAAAGGAAGATCCGGAATATATGGTCTATAAACAGGGCATCCAGGAAGATCTTTTCTGCAAATATCTGGAGGGCAATGTATATTACGGAGACGTCTGGCCCGGAAATAGTGCATTCCCTGATTTCACAAGCAAAAAAGTGCGCGACTGGTGGGGAAGCCTCCATTCGTACTATACAGAGCTTGGGATTGAAGGCATCTGGAATGACATGAATGAACCGGCGGTCTTTAATGAAAGTAAAACAATGGATTTGAAAGTCATGCATGATAACGATGGAAATCCCCGAACACATAAGGAGCTTCATAATCTCTACGGCCTTCTGATGGGGAAATCGACATATGAAGGCATGAAGAGAAATTTGAAGGGGAAGCGGCCATTTCTGCTTACACGTGCAGGATATTCGGGTGTCCAGCGGTATGCGGCCGTATGGACAGGGGATAACCGGAGCTTCTGGGAACATCTGCAGATGTCGCTGCCAATGGTTATGAACCTTGGCGTCTCCGGCATTCCTTTCTCTGGCCCGGATGTAGGCGGTTTTGCCCATGATTCCAATGGGGAGCTTCTCGCGAGATGGACACAGGCAGGCGCATTCACCCCGTTTTTCAGGAATCACAGTGTACTAGGATCAGCAAGGCAGGAACCATGGGCATTCGGGGAGAAATATGAAGCTATCATTAGAAAATATATTGAGCTCCGCTATACATGGATGCCCCATCTTTATTCTTTATTTGCCGAGGCTCATAAAGAGGGCACTCCTGTAATGAGGCCATTATTCCTGGAATTCCCGGAGGATGAGCATACCTGGAATCTATCTGATCAATTCATGATCGGCGACAATGTCATCATTGCCCCGATCATGCAGCCGGGCACCTTCCACAGGGCCGTCTATCTGCCTGAAGGTATGTGGACAGACTATTGGACTGGCAGCACCTATGAGGGGAAAAAGCACCATTTAATTAAAGCTCCTTTGGAAACGCTGCCGATTTTTATCAAAAAAGGAACGATGGCTGCCCATGGGGAAGCAGGTGCAGCAGGTCCCCTGACACTTCATCTTTATTATGAAGAAGGATCAGAATGCTCTTATACCCTTTATGAAGATGACGGGGAAACTTTCGCTTATGAAGAAGGGGAATACAGGGAGATTTGCTTTAAAGTGAAGTGTGAGGAAGGGACGGTCTATCTGAACTCTGCAATCGCAGGCACTTATGAGCCTGTCTGGAGCACTGTTCAGCTTGCTGTGCACAGCAGAGAAAATGTCAGGTTAAAGATAGGAAGCAGCACGCTGCTCCCTGAAAAAATTGAGGAAGGCCGCCATTATTTTATACTTTCATAAATAGAAATAGCAGCGGTTTACTCTTATGGATAAGGGGGGAAGGGAATGGCAGTTACCATAAAAGACGTGGCAAAACTGGCGAATGTGGCCCCTTCTACAGTTTCCCGCGTGATTGCGAATAGCCCGCGGATCAGTGAAAAAACGAAGCAAAAGGTCAGGAAAGCGATGGATAAATTGGGATATCATCCGAATTTCATCGCCAGGAGCCTTGCCAGCCAGTCCACACAGGCAATTGGACTAATTATGCCAAGCTCCACTGACGTCGTATTCCAGAATCCTTTTTTCCCGACTGTTCTGAGGGGCATAAGCGAAGGTGCCCATGAAAAGCATTATGCCCTTCATATGACGACAGGCAAAACAGATGAAGAAATTTATAACGGAGTTGTCCAGATGGTGCAGGGCGGCAGGGTGGATGGGGTCGTCCTTCTGTATTCAAAGATTGAAGATAAGGTCCTGTCATTTTTACAGGATGGACATTATCCGTTCACCGTCATCGGAAAACCGTTCCGTGATGTAGAGGAAATCACACATGTTGACAACGACAATTTCAGGGCTGCGAAAGAAGCAACCGACTATTTAATTGAGCTGGGGCATACCCATATTGCCTTTGTCGGCGGGGATTTGAATCTGGTTGTCACCGTTGAGCGCCTGCTGGGCTATGAAAAGGCTCTAAGAGCTGCGGACATTGAGCTGGACAACGATTACGTCATCCATGAAGAATTCCTTAAGGAAGGCGGCCAGGAGGCAGTAAGGGAGCTTCTATCGCTTGAAAAGCCCCCGACAGCCCTGGTGGTAGCTGACGATCTTATGGCGCTCGGTGTGCTTAATACATTGGATGAAATGGGGATATCCGTGCCTGATGATATTTCTATCATCAGCTTCAATAATGTCCTTCTGTCAGAAATGTCCCGGCCGCCGCTGACCTCAGTCGATATCAATATTTTCGACCTTGGATACCAGGCTGCCAAAAGCCTGATCCAGATGGTGGAGGATCCAAAAGAGCCGACCAAAAGGATTATCATTCCGCATCAGATTATTAAAAGGCATTCCTGCAGTGTTACTGCAAGATAAGGTTAAAAGCTGTCTCCCGGCAAATTGCCGCGGGGCAGCTTTTTTGGTTCAGAAGACGATGATGCTATTGATGATCGGTGTTAGGATTTCGATAAAAAAATGCATATTTCGATAATAAAATTTTGATTTCGATAATATAATCATTTTTCCGATAATAAAAGGCCAGCCGGAAGTTGTGCTTCCGGCTGGCATGATTGATCTGCAATTGTTTTTATAAAGGTGCAGCGCCCTCCGCTTTTCTACTTGTCCAGCTCCAGGCGCTAGCCCCTCGAGTCATAAGCCACTTTAGGATTGAAGGCAGAGAACGCAAAGAACGCCTTCTATCCTAAAGCGTCTTATGCTTGAGGCCCACAGGATGTGGGTCATGCAGACGTTGCCACAGGACGTGGCGTTCTTAGTCTGCGTTCCTTAGTGAGCGAGCGCCTTCCGCTTTTCTAACCATTAACAACCTTCCCGCCATTAATATGAAGCATTTGGCCGGATACGTAGGAGGAGTCGTCGCTTGCGAGGTATACATAGCCTGGTGCCAGTTCGTACGGCTGGCCGGCTCTGCCGAGCGGTGTGTCAGTTCCGAATTTGGCGACATCTTCCTCTGTGAAGGTGGAAGGAATGAGCGGCGTCCAGATCGGCCCTGGTGCAACTGCGTTGACCCTGATCCCTGAATCAGCCAGGTTTGTGGACAGGGAGCGGGTGAATGTAACGATCGCTCCTTTTGTGGAAGAATAGTCTATCAGCTTAGGATGTCCTGCATACGCTGTGATGGAAGCCGTATTGATGATAGAGCTTCCTTTGTCAAGATGCGGCAGTACAGCCTTTGTCAGGTGGAACATAGAGAAAATATTTGTCCTGAATGTCTTTTCAAGCTGTTCTGTGCTGATATCCAGCAGACTTGTCTGCGGATGCTGCTCACCCGCATTATTGACAAGGATATTTACCTTCCCGAACTCATCCAGCGTCTTGGAGACCACTTCCTTTGCAAAGCTTTCATCTCCAAGGTCGCCGGCAAGGAGAAGGCATTTGCGGCCGGCTGCTTCGACTTCCTGTTTGGTTTCCTTTGCATCTTCAGTTTCTTCCAGATAAACAACAGCCACATCAGCACCTTCTTTTGCAAAATAAATAGCAACAGATTTGCCGATCCCGCTGTCTCCTCCAGTGACAATGGCCACTTTGCCCTCAAGTTTTCCTGAACCCTTATAATTCGGGTCAATATAAGAAGGCTCTGGGGTCATTTTATCCTCAACCCCCGGCTGCTGGTTCTGGTGCTGAGGGATGAATCCGTTCTGATTATCTTTCTGTTCGTTCGCCATTGTGAAAAACCTCCAATTTTTTAATAGATATTAGGTGTATTCCATGCTAGTATGTGATAAAAACATGGAAAAAATTTCTTGTGTTCAAAAGGGGAGGATTTTTTTATGGTAACAGTCAGGCGGGCCAGGCAGGAGGATGCTGAGAAGCTGCTTCTCCATACACGGCAAATTTTGCATGAATCAGAGAATATGCTGACGGTGCCCGAGGAATTTCAGGCAACCGTTGAAGAAGAGAGGCAATGGATCATTGATCATGGACGGCCTGGGAATCTGCTTTTGACTGCCTGGAGCGGAGAAGAGCTTGCCGGAGTTTTGAACTTTACCCGGAAAACACGCAAAAAAATCAGCCACATCGGAATGTTCGGAATATCCATTAAAGAAAAATATTGCAATCAAGGCATCGGAAAGCAGCTGATCGGCACCTGCCTGGAATGGGCTAAAGAGGAGCCGGGCATTGAAAAAGTATGCCTGGAAGTGTTCTCACATAATGAACGGGGCATTCATTTATATAAAAAAATGGGATTCCAGGAGGAAGGCAGAAGGATCAGGCATGTGAAGAACTTTGATGGCTCTTATTCTGATGAGCTTTTGATGTATGTGTTTGTAAAATAAAATTAAAATCCCCGGCATGCCTCTGGCATCCGGGGATTTTAACTAAACAAGCGCCTTCCGCTCTGCTCGTCTTAAGCTTGATGCCCACAGGATGTGGGTCATGAAGACGTTGCCACAGGACGTGGCGTTCTTAGTACGCGTTCCTTTATCGAGCAAGGCTTTTCCGCTTTTCTATCTGTAATTTATAAACTGCACATCGACTGTCAGGTCGGCTTCTCTTACAGCAGCTATTACCTGCTGAAGGTCGTCCCTGTTTTTTCCTGTTACCCGGACCTGGTCGTCCTGCACCTGGCTCTTTACTTTCAGGCCGCTGTTTTTGATGAGGGTGTTGATTTTCTTTGCATTATCTTTATCGATCCCCTGCATAAGCTTAGCGCGCTGCCTCACTGTGCCCCCGGAAGCGGCTTCGACTTTTCCATAATCCAGATTTTTGATGGGAATTCCGCGTTTAATCATTTTGCTGAGCAGTACATCCTTCAGCTGGTCAAGCTTATATTCATCGTCCGAAATCAGGACAAGCTCTTCCTTATCAAGGGTAATATCACTTTTACTGCCCTTAAAGTCATACCGGGTCTTGACTTCTTTCATTGCAATACTAATTGCATTTGTCACTTCAGATAAATCTACTTTGGATACAATATCAAATGAGCTTTCTTTTGACATGGTTAGACCTCCGTTAATCCTTATATTTAACCGGCTGTATTGAAGCCTTTGGCCGGATATTTCCTAAAGCCGGCCGCTCCTTCTTCGAAACCGTTTTACCTTATTCGTTTATTATAGTAAAATATAGCAGTTCAAACAACTTTCAGATTGTCAGCAGACAATAAAGCCATTGAGGAGGAAATTACATGCCTTTGGCAGACTATATCGGACAAGTCACAACTTTAACCGTATCAAGAAAATCATCTTTCGGTTATTTTCTGACAGACGGTGATGAAGATGTATTATTGCATATAAATGAAGCGGCAAAAGAGTATGAGGTGGATGAAAAGGTCGAAGTGTTCCTTTATACAGATTCAAGGGAACGCATCTCGGCAACGGATACCCTTCCGGAGATCCGGGTGGGAGTGTATGGCTGGGCAAAGGTCAGTGATGTAAGGGAGGATCTCGGCGTATTTATCGATATCGGGATCCAAAAAGAAATGCTTCTCGGCCAGGAAGATTTGCCTCTGCACCTGTCAGTCTGGCCGCAGAAGGGCGATCTTCTCTATATCACCCTCCGTGTTAATAGAAATAACCGGGTGTATGTGAAGCATGCGAAGGACCCCATTATCGAGGAGATTTCCATTAAAGCTACGCGGAAAGACTTTAATAAGAACGTCCACGGCCATATCTACAGGACCGCTAAAGTAGGCAGCTGGGCTTATACGGCAGAAGGATTCAAGGGATTTATCCATGAGTCCCAGAGGAAGACAGAGCCTCGCCTTGGCGAGAAAATCGAGGGGCGGATCATTGACGTAAAGGAAGATGGAACAGTCAATATTTCCCTTCTGCCCCGTAAAGAGGAGGCGCTTGACGCTGATTCACAGAAAGTCCTTTCTTATCTGGAAGAGCGGAATGGATCCATGCCTTATGGAGACAAAAGTATGGCAGACGAAATCCAGGACCGCTTCCAAATGAGCAAATCTTCCTTTAAGCGTGCTCTTGGAAGACTAATGAAGGAAGGGAAGGTCTATCAGGAGGACGGCTGGACATATATAAAGCAGCAATCATAGAAAAAAGCAAGCGCTGAGCGCTTGCTTTTTTCTGTTTCGGGAAAGTCATCCATAAAGAGCCCTGGCTGCTTAGAGATGATCAGTTTTTTTCGAGTACTGATGCCCGGCTTTTCTGTTTTTTTCGCGCATCATATTTTTCTCATGCCTCAGGGCATTATTGTCCTGTGCTTTTTTATCATTGTCTGAAGTGTGCGGCATAGAAAAAACCTCCTTTATTCCGGCTTGATCGCCGTCGGTTTAGTGTCTGCCGCAATCAGAAGGAGTATGTAGATTTATGATGCTATTTCATTTAAAAAGAAGAGTGCAATAGTGCCGGCCCCTGTGTGGGATCCTATGGCTGCCCCAATGTCAGAGATCAATACCTCCTTGGCTCCGAGCTCCTCGATCAGCATCTCTTTTACTTCTTCAGCTGTTTCAAGATTGTCTGCATGGCTGATGGCAATCGTCTGTCCTGAGAAGCCTTTGCCCCGCTCTTTGGCAACCTCGATCATACGGCGAAGCAGCTTCTTTTTTCCACGGATCTTTTCAATAGGAACAAGCTTCCCGTCTTCTACATGAAGGAGAGGCTTGATATTCAGCAGGCCTCCGAGAAAAGCGGAAGCCTTGGAAACACGCCCGCCTTTTGCGAGATAATCCAGATCTTCGACAGTGAAAAGGTGTTCCATATGGCGGCTCCGGAAAAGGATATCCTTTTCGATTTCTTCCAGTGATGCCCCTTCGGCAGAAAGCCTTGCCGCCTCTTTTACGATCAATCCCGCTCCAAGAGATGCGCATTTTGTGTCTATTATGGACAAGCTAAGGTCAGGATAATCTTCTTTTACCTGATCCCGCACCATGGCTGCTGTCTGGTATGTACCGGAAAGCTGGGAGGAAAATGCGATGTAGATGCCTTCCCGGCCGCTCCTCGCAAGCTCCCTGAATTCCTTTTCAAAATCTACTGGAGAAACCTGGGAGGTTTTCGGGGTTTGGCCGCTTCTGATGCTATCATAAACTTTTTTTGGTTCAATTGTGATCAAGTCTTTGTATTCCTGCCCATCCAGAAGAACCTGCAGAGGAAAGAGCAGGACATCATTGTCCTTGAAAAAATGCAATGGTAAATCACTTGCACTGTCAGCCATGATTTTTACTGACATATAGGTCACCTGCTTTCAGCACGTTAATATGCTTTTAGTTTATAGAATCAAGGGAAAAAATACAATGAAATGTGTTGAAAAAACACAATATAGGGTAAAGAAACACCAAGTGTTTTAAGGGGGTTCTGTATGATTTTATTAGAAACCAAGAAATTTGTTGTGGTGCTTATAGGCGCCATCCTTAATGCGATTGCGATGAATTTTTTCCTGATCCCGGCCAATGTTTATGCCAGCGGGTTCACAGGTGTCGCGCAGCTGCTTTCCAGCATTCTGGGCGGCTTTGCTTCAACAGGTATTTTATTGTTCGTCCTGAATATACCTGTAACAATCCTTGCATGGAAAAAGGTGGGCAGGTCTTTCACAGTGTACAGCTTTTTAAGCGTTTTCCTTATGTCCCTATTCCTGGAGCTCATTCCTGTGATCCATGTATCAGAGGATATTCTTCTGAATGCAGTATTTGGAGGCGTCATTGCTGCTGTTGGCGTAGGGATGACACTTAAATGGGGGGCATCTACTGGAGGAATGGACATCGTCGCGATGCTCCTGTCAAGAATGAAAGACCGTCCTGTCGGTACATATTTCTTTACTTTAAATGCCATCATCATCATTACTGCAGGTTTTCTTTACGGCTGGGAAAAAGCTTTATATACGCTTGTGACGCTTTATGCATCTACAAGGGTGATCGATGCCATCCATACAAGGCATGAAAAGCTGACTGCCATGATTGTTACGAAAAAATCGGCCGAGCTGAAGCAGGCCATCCACGATAAGCTTGTGCGCGGCATTACGACCATTCCCGCAAAAGGGGCTTTTACGAATGAAAATAAAGAAATGATGATCATCGTCATCACCCGCTATGAGCTTTTTGACCTTGAAAGGATCATAAAGGATGTCGATCCTTATGCATTCACCAATATTGTTGAAACAGCAGGGATTTTCGGCTTTTTCAGGAAAGATTGATAAAAAGGAGGTATTGTCATGTTAAGAATTGCAGCAGTCTTGTTCATGATCTTTGCTTCACTCCCGATGAATGGATCAGGCGCAAATGCGGAAGGCGGTCCTGAGGTTTCCTTGAGCCTGAATCCCGGCCCGGAATCGGCTGAAATTAAGGTGGGGCTTATCAACAGCTCTGATCAGGCACAGGTTTTTGAGTTCCCAACCTCACAAAGATATGATCTGATCATTCGCGATAAAAGCGGTAAAATCGTGTATGATGCTTCGGCAGGAAAGTCCTTTTTGCAGGCCATACAGTACTTGAAGCTGAATCCCGGGGAATTTGTATCCTGGACCGAATCCTGGGACTATGAAACTGCATCTGGAAGGGTTGGGGAAGGATCCTATTCAGCCGAGTTGTCCATCCCGCTCAAACGGAAAGGTGAAACCCATGCATCAGTGGTGCTGAGGGATAAAGCCCAGCTCGATGTCCCGGAGGAGAACCCTGCATTCAGGAAAGTGGAGGTAAGCGGGGAGAATGGTGTTTATGAGGTGAGAGGGGAAGCCAGGGCTGAAACTGGCAGGTTTTACTATACAGCCGAAGACGGCCATCAGGTGCTTGCTGGGGAGGCAGCAGGCCCTTCTGATTCAAAATTTCCTGATTGGTCGCCTTTCCATTTCAAAATTAACATACCGGAAAAATCCTTGCCCGAAAATGGCACAGTCATCCTCAGCTTGTACGAAAAGGATAAAGAAGGAAGGGTCATCCATACCTATGCTGCAGTCCTGGAAAATTTCCGATAATCAATAAGAGCATGCCCGCACTGCGGGCATGCTCTTATTCGTCAGCGGCCTGCAAGCTGGTCCAGCTGGTCCTGCAGCTCGCGAAGCTGCTCCTGTTCAGCTCTTGTGGAGTTCGCATAAGCTGAATGGAGTGCGTTTTTGGCTTTCGCAATCGTCTGCTGCTGTTCAGCCGGCCCTGCCTGTGAGGCCATCTGGACAAATCTCTGCGCTTCCTGATAAAGCCTGTTTCCCATCGCTAAATTCCTCCAAGAGAAGATTCCTGTACATTCGCCATCTTCCTCGCTTCAGCTTCAGCATATGTGGTGTGATAGGGTATGCGGGAATCATGCTTGCTTACTGTATCTGCACCTTGCTGTACAAAGCGTTTCGATTTGTTGCGTTTGCCCATTCGGATCCCCTCCTAAGGAAATATGAAACAGCTCTGCTGCCTCTTTGTTATTATGCGCCAGGGCATGTTTATTTAAAGGAGGGAACAAGAGGAAAAGCCCTGCCGGTCAGCGGCAGGGCCCATGTTAAATTATTTTAAGGCGTTCAGGCCCAGCAGATCATTGAGATACACGCCGATTCCATCCTGCTCATTGGTCAGCGTCATTTCATTTGCGACATTTTTCACCACATTGATTGCATTGCCCATGGCAATTCCGCGTCCGGCATATTCAAGCATCTCCAGGTCATTATCTTCGTCCCCGAATGCAATGATTCTTTCAGGCGGGATCTGGAAGTAGTCGGAGGCCTTCTTCAGCCCGACGGCTTTGTTCAAACCGGATTTTACGATCTCGATGACATGCCATGGAGCAGCCCACCGCCTGTGATCAATAACCTCGGCATGGACCTCTGATAAATGGCTCCGGATGGTTTTGACTTGTTCCTCATCGGTATGGATCAGCATACTGGTCGGTGAATCTGTGAGGAATCTCCTTAAATCTCCCGTGGTTATTTCAGGGTCTCCCATGCCAAAAACGTCGAGCAGTTTCTCATCATGGTAGTGGAAGTATACCTCATCAATCACTTCTGCAATGATATTGTGAAATGAAAAGCCGCTGCAGGCTTCGACAATTTCCTTTGCCACTTTTATATCCATTGGGGTATGGTATACCCCCCAGTTCCTGTCCTTAGGGTGGTGGATAAAGGCGCCGTTAAAGTTAACAATAGGAGTATCCAGCCCCATTTCATGATAATACATCTGGCTTGATCTGAAAGGCCTCCCGGTTGCAATCATGACAACATGCCCTGCCTCCCGGGCTTTTTGGATCACATGCTTTGTTTTTGCGGAAATGGTTTTATCGTCTTTTAATAAGGTTCCATCTAAGTCCAATGCAATTAAATGTTTTTCTGCCATAAAGTCTCCTTCTCATTTCTGTATTAGGATAATCTCAGTGTAAAGCTTTAGGCAAATAAATGTCAGCATGCTACACTAAAGATATAGAAAGAATTTACATAAGGAAATTCCGGGGAAGCTGTTTTTTCCGGGAAGTCCGGGGGTCTGCCATGCCCAGCCGATTCCTGTATGTGTATTTACCACTATCGTACCAATTTAATATTTATTTTGTAAAAAAAATCGCATTTTTAAAGAAAAAATGATCTTTTTTATGTGAACGCGGGAGGAACACCATGATTATTATTGAAAATAGAAAAGTGGAAGGCATTCCTGTGCTGCATCTCGCAGACAAAGAGAAGTTCGGTGAAAAACTGCCATTCATTGTATTTGTACATGGTTTTACAAGTGCGAAAGAGCATAATCTCCATTATGCCTATCTGCTCGCGGAGAAAGGCTTTCGGGTTGTCCTTCCGGAGGCTCTCTACCATGGGGAAAGAAGCACAGGCCTGACCGGAAATGATCTGAACGTGAAATTCTGGGAAATTGTGCTCACTGAGATAGAAGAGCTGAATGTAATTAAAAATGCGTTTGCATCAGAGGGCCTGATTGATGAAGAAAAAATAGGACTTGCCGGAACCTCGATGGGCGGCATTGTTACCATGGGCGCCCTGACGCGGTATGACTGGATTAAAACGGCAGTAAGCCTGATGGGCATGCCTTATTATGAGAAGTTTGCCCTTTGGCAGATCGACGAGCTGAAGAAGCACGGAATTGATCTTCCTTTTAAAGAAGAAGAACTGGCCGGACTGCTGCAAAAACTGAAAGAGCTGGATATCAGCCAGCAGCCTGAAAAACTTGCAGGGAGGCCGATATTGTTTTGGCACGGAAAGAAAGACCAGGTTGTCCCTTATCACTATACTTATCATTTTTATGAATCGATTAGAACAAACTATGAAGAGATGCCCGAAAAGCTTGTCTTTCTGACAGACGAAAACGCCGGGCATAAAGTATCAAGAGAAGGGCTGCTCAAAACGGTTGAGTGGTTTGAAACGTATTTAGGGGATGGACCTTCCGGCCTGGAGTCATAAGTTTTTTCAAGAGCGCGGCTTTTTGTTATCATAGAATCAGCTTAATAATAACTGCTAAGGAGTGATTAGCATGGATCAGGAATTAAAAGACAGCATCATGGGGGCCCTTGAGCTTGTAGTCGACCCTGAACTTGGTGTAGATATAGTCAATCTTGGACTGGTATATGATGTGAAAATGGAAGACGAAGGAACGGCTGTAGTCGATATGACGCTCACTTCCATGGGCTGCCCGCTTGCCGGAACGATTGTTGACCAGGTAAAGGCTGCTCTTTCAGATATACCTGAAGTGAAAAATACAGAAGTGAACATTGTCTGGAGCCCGCCATGGACAAAGGATAAAATGTCCCGCTACGCTAAGATAGCCCTGGGCGTACAATAATATGAAAAACAAGGTTATACTGGTCAGCTCCGATCAATTGGGCAAAGGAGATGCAGAGCTTGGCTCCGGTGTGCTTGAAACCTTTTTTACCCTATTGAAGCAGCAGAAGGAGCTTCCTGCCGCAGTCTTTTTCATGAATAGCGGCGTATATGCCCTGACAGGGGAATCATTTGTTTCGGTTCATGCAAAAGAGCTGGAGGAAAAAGGAGTCGGCATCTTTGCATGCAAGACATGCGTGGATCACTATGGTGTCGGGGACAAGCTGTATGCCGGGAAAATCAGCGGCATGGCCCATTTTGTCGAGCTTGCCGCCAGTCATGAAGTTCTGACAATTTCTTAAATAGACAGCGGAGAAAACAGCAGGATATCCTGCTGTTTTTTAGCACTTTCAAAAATGAATACATAAGGAGTGGAAAAGGCATGGTCGAAAGGAGAAAGCCTATCCCTGTAAGGGAAGCTATTGATAAAATCCTGCAGATGGATTTTTCCGGGGAAACTGAATGGGTCCCAATCAATCAAAGCTATGGCCGTTATCTTGCGGAAGATTTAAAGGCAGCGAATGATGTGCCTCATTTTGACCGTTCCCCGTATGATGGATTTGCCGTCAGGGCAGCTGATACAGCAGGTGCCTCAGCTGACAGCCCTGTGGAATTTGAGGTTGTGGACCATATTGGGGCCGGCTATGTGGCAAAGGTGCAAGTGGGAGCATACCAGGCTGCGAGAATCATGACAGGTGCTCAAATGCCCGCAGAATGTGATGCAGTGGTTATGCTGGAGCTTGCCAGGACAGAGGAGCGGGACGGAAAGAATTTTATGAGCATAAAAAGGTCCTTTAAATCAGGAGATAATGTTTCTTTTCAGGGGGAGGATGCGAAAGAAGGAGACATCCTGCTCAGAAAAGGAAAAAAAATCAATCCGGGTGTGATCGCCATGCTGGCCACCTTCGGCTGCAGCAAAGTGCCTGTCGCCAAAAAGCCTGCTATCGGGCTGTTTGCAACAGGCACTGAGCTGCTTGATGTGGATGAGGCGCTTGAACCGGGCCGAATCAGAAACAGCAATTCCCATATGGTGATGGCGCAGATTGAGCGCTCGGGCGCCGCCTGCGAGTATTATGGGAAGCTTCCGGACGATTTTGATACGTGCTTTACAGCCATAGAGGCAGCGCTTGAAAAAACCGATATCCTGGTCACTACAGGCGGTGTGTCGGTAGGGGATTATGATTATCTGCCGGCTATATACCAAAAGCTTGGCGCTGAAGTGCTTTTTAACAAGGTGGCCATGCGCCCTGGAAGTGTCACAACTGTAGCCCGCCTTGGCGGAAAGCTGTTATTTGGGCTGTCAGGCAATCCATCTGCCTGCTATGTGGGTTTCGAGCTGTTCGTAAGGCCGGTGATCCGGGGAATGCTGTATACGGATAAAATTCATTTACGGATGGTGCAGGCGGCTCTTGGGGAAGACTTCCCAAAACCGAATCCATTTACACGGTTTGTGCGGAGCAGGCTTGAATACGAGAATGGCCGGCTCATCTCAGTGCCAAGCGGCGTGGATAAATCAAATATTGTCATGAGCCTGGCGGGGGCAGATGCTCTTATGGTGCTTCCCGGCGGTACAAGGGGATACCAAAGGGGCGATGAAGTACATGTGCTGCTGCTCGAGGATGACCAGGGAAGCAGCCAGCCATGGTAAAGCCCGTTGTTTTTCAGATTGTGGGTTTCAAGAACAGCGGGAAGACAACGCTTGTCCAGGCAGTAATAAGAGAGCTGCAAAAGAGAGGGTTTGCAGCCGTGACGATCAAGCATCATGGACATGGGGGGAAACCGGGTGTTCTTGAGGATAAAGATACCTCTTTGCATATGAGAGCTGGTGCGCTGGCCAGCCTCGCGGAAGGGGAGGGCAGCATCCTGATCCAGGCTGACAGGCTGGACTGGCCCCTGGAGCGGCTTATTCAGCTGATGTCTGCTTTCGGGCCTGACATCATCCTTATCGAAGGATATAAAAAGGAGTGCTATCCGAAAGCTGTAATTGTCCGGAACCTGGAAGAGGCGGAAGACTTGTCCCGTCTTGACAATATCCATGCTGCCGTAACTCCCCTTTTGCCTGAAGATATGCATCCCTATTTCGGGAAGAATCTTGTCTGGTCATCTTCGGAAGCAGCAGATAAATTGGCTGCTTATGTTATCAGTCTTTCTCAATAGATTTGTTGAACAGCCACCCTTCGGGGCGGCTTTTTTTTATTTGAATCAGGCACGATATGAATTTTCATTCATGATTTTGAATATTTAATTAAAAATTAACATATTTATGGTTGATTTTGTTTTGCTAAATTTCTATAATAAGAGAAACATTATACATATTTATAAATATATTTGATTAAATATACAAAGGTGAGGGAGGGAGCCCATGAAGGCATCCATTATCGGTACAACAGGATACGGCGGGGCAGAGCTTCTCCGCATTTTACAGCACCATCCTTATTTCCGGATTCAATCCATACACTCTACCAGGGGGGAAGCACCTGTTTCCAATGAATATCCGCATCTGCTTGAGATAAACAGGCAAACTTTAGAGGGAATTGATATAGAGAAGATTTCAGAGCAATCTGACGTGGTCTTTCTGGCAGCTCCTTCAGGTGCATCTGGCCAGCTTGCCTGCCAGTTTGCAGGAAGGGATATTAAAGTCATCGATCTGTCCGGGGATTTAAGGCTGCCGGGGGATCAGTATAAAACCTGGTACAAGAAAGATCCACCGGACGTTTCGGTGATTGAAGAATCTGTATACGGTCTGAGCGAGTGGAATAGAGAAAAGATCGAGGGGGCGGATATCATAGCCAATCCCGGATGCTATCCAACAGCAGCTTTGCTGGGCCTTGCTCCAGCACTCTTAGGGGGGCTTATAAAGCCGCAGGGAATTATCATCGATGCAAAATCAGGGATATCGGGTGCCGGCCGTTCTCCTTCAAAAGGGACCATGTTTGCGGAAATGAGCGAAAACTTCAAGATCTACAAAGTGAATGAGCATCAGCATACACCTGAAATTGAACAGCAGCTCAAGCTGTGGAATAAAGATACTTCCCCAATCACTTTCAGCACACACTTGATTCCTGCCGTACGTGGAATCATGGCAACCATGTATGGTGAACTGGAGGAAGGCATTACAGCAGAAGAAGCAGCAAGCGCATACCGGGAAGCTTATGAAGCTGCGCCATTTATAAGGGTAAGGCAGCAGGGAAATTACCCTGCCACCAAGGAGGTCACAGGCAGCAATTATTGTGATATCGGACTTAGCGCAGATAAGCGGACAGGAAGGCTTACCATAGTAGCAGTCATTGATAACCTGATGAAAGGGGCTGCCGGCCAGGCTGTCCAGAATGCCAATCTGATGTTCGGATTTCCGGAAAATGCGGGGCTTGAATTCATACCAGTATTTCCATGATGGCAAACGTCCGTTAAGAACTGGTCGATTATAGCATTATGGACTGTTCAATTACTGGTGCCAAATGCATAGTGTTTTTTAAAAGAAAATTCTTAGGAGGCAAATCATGCAAGCATTGTCACAAGAAAGTGCTGTGAAAGAGATTCCGGATGGCAGCATTATCAGCCCAAAGGGGTATAAATCTGCAGGTGTACACGCAGGGCTAAGGTACAGTAAAAAGGATGTTGGTGCCATTATCAGCACAGTCCCGGCAAACAGTGCGGCTGTTTATACAACAAGCCTTTTCCAGGCAGCCCCTTTGAAGGTAACCCAGGAAAGCCTGGCCGCCGGAGGAGTGCTGCAGGCGGTGATCGTGAACAGTGCCTGTGCAAATGCCTGTACAGGGCAGCAGGGATATAAGGATGCGCTTGAGATGAGGAAGCTGGCAGCCGGGAAATTCGGCCTTGAGGAATGTTCGGTAGCGGTTGCTTCCACTGGTGTGATAGGCGAGTATTTGCAAATGGAGAAAATCCAGGCGGGAATAGCGGCGCTTGAGCCAAAAAATGGAGCAGAAAGTGCAGAAGACTTCCAGACTGCCATATTAACGACCGATACAGTCATGAAAAGCTGTGCTTATGAAGCAGACATTGACGGTGTTCCGATCCGGATGGGCGGAGCAGCCAAAGGCTCAGGCATGATTCATCCTAATATGGCTACAATGCTTGGTTTTGTTACAACCGATGCCTGCATCTCTCAATCAGTCCTGCAGAAAGCATTAAAGGAAGTCACAAACAGTACCTTCAACCAGATTACGGTTGATGGTGATACCTCTACAAATGATATGGTCCTGGTTATGGCCAACGGACTTGCCGGGAATCAGCCTCTGTCTCCGGAGCACCCTGAATGGGATGTATTCCTTGGCCTCCTCGGGTCCTGCTGTGAGAATCTTGCAAAGCAGATCGCAAAGGACGGTGAAGGGGCGACGAAGCTGATTGAGGCAGAAGTTGCCGGTGCTGTTTCCGATCAGGAGGGGGCCGCAGCAGCAAAGCAGATCGTAGGATCTAATCTTGTTAAGACTGCTGTATATGGAGCAGATGCAAACTGGGGCAGAATCATCGGCGCCCTCGGACAGAGCAATATCAGCCTGGATCCTGAAAATGTGGATATCTGGATTGGTCCGATATGCATGCTGAAAAACAGTGAACCGCAAGCATTTTCGGAAGAAGAGGCAAATGCCTATCTCCAGAAGGAAAATATAAAGATTTCGGTCGACCTGCATAATGGAAAAGGCCGGGGAAAAGCATGGGGCTGTGATTTATCCTATGACTACGTCAAAATCAATGCGAGCTATCGCACTTAAGGGGGCACGGATGAGTCTAATTGTCATTAAATGCGGAGGCAGTATCTTAGAAAAGCTGACAAGCGATTTTTTTGACAGCCTTAAGAATCTGAATATCCAGGGTTATCAGATGATCTTTGTTCATGGAGGCGGTCCTGAGATCAATGATATGCTGAGGCTTAAAGGAATAGAGTCCCAATTTGTACAGGGGCTGAGAATAACGGATGAAAGAACCCTTGAAACAGCTGAAATGGTCCTTGCCGGCCAATCCAACAGGAAATTGGCCGATCTGCTTCAGCAGAATGGGTTCAATGCTCTTGGAATGAATGGTCCGGACGGTATCCTCCAAGCAGAATATGTTGATAAGGAAAACCTGGGCTTTGTCGGCAGGATTGATCATGTTTCGGCTGAAGTGCTGCAGCTTCTCCTGCAAAACGGGTATCTTCCAGTTCTCACACCATTAGCTAAAACAAAGGAAGGCCAGAAGCTCAATGTCAATGCAGATTACGCAGCGGCTGCCGTGGCCCTGGCCCTGAATGCAGAGCAATGCCTGTTTGTGACTGATGTAGAAGGCATCAAGGCAGAAGGGGCTTTAATAGATAGGCTGGATGATGAAAAGGCTTCAGCATATATACAGGATGGAACCATCTCAGGCGGGATGATCCCGAAGGTGGAATCGGCCCTGGCTGCTATCCGGCAGGGAGTGAAAAGCGTCCGGATCATTTCAGGAGTAAAGCCGTTTTATACAGGCGGTGCATGGGGCGGAACACAAATTAATTGCAAAGAGAGGACAATGGCATGAGCAATCTTTTTCCTGTATACCAGCGCTGGGATATCGAACCAGCAGAAGCAAGCGGATGCACCATCATCGACAAGGCCGGAAAAGAATATCTCGATTTCACGTCAGGTATCGGCGTCTGCAATCTTGGGCATCGTCCAGTGGCGGTAGAAGCAGCTGTCAAGGAACAGCTGGGAAACTTCTGGCATGTTTCCAATCTTTTTGAACAATCAGGCCAGGAGAAAGCAGCCTCACTTTTATGTGAATATGCCGGGATGGACAGGGCGTATTTTGCCAACAGCGGGGCCGAGGCAAATGAAGCGGCCATCAAACTGGCCCGGAAGGCAACCGGGAAAACGAAAATCATTACCTTTCTCAACTCCTTCCATGGCAGGACATTTGCGGCCATGTCAGCTACTGGCCAGGAGAAGATCAAACACGGCTATGGGCCGATGCTTGAAACATTTGTGTATGTTCCTTTCAATGATATAGATGCAGTGAAAAAATCAGCAGATGAAGAAACAGCGGCAGTCATGCTTGAAATGGTGCAGGGAGAGGGCGGCATCCATATTGCAGATAAAGTGTTTGTAAGGGAGCTTGCTGCATTTTGCAAAGAAAAGGGCATCCTCCTGATCATCGATGAGATCCAGACAGGGATTGGCAGGACGGCTAAGCCATTTGCGTATATGCACTTTGATATTCAGCCGGATATGATAACATCGGCAAAAGGGCTGGGCAGCGGATTGCCGATAGGCGCCATGCTTGGAAAAGAACATCTGGCAGAGTCATTTGGCCCGGGGAGCCACGGATCTACTTTCGGCGGGAACCCGATAGCGATAGCTGCAGCTTCCGCGACTCTGGAGGCCGTCATGGATGAAGGATTCAAGTCAAGCCTCAAAGAACTGAGCGGCAGCTTCAAGAATGTTTTGCAGGAGACGCTCTCAGATATTCCGGGAGTGAAGGATATCCGCATCCTCGGAATGATGGCAGGGATCGAACTCTTGGTTGAAGCTCAGCCTGTTCTTCAGATGCTGAGAGAAAAAGGTCTGATCGCCCTACCGGCTGGAACACATGTCATCAGGCTTCTTCCTCCTTTAACATGCACATTGGAACAGATAGAGCAAGCTGCAGGCATTATTGCAGATACACTGCGGACTACTGCATCAGTCCATTCATAAGAGAAGCAAGAAATATATCATACAGCTGAAAAAGCTGTTTTATTTTGAAGGTTATGTATAAAAATTAATAAAAAATAATATTTATGCGTTAGCAGAGGTGTTTGCACATGAAGGGCTACTTACATTTAAACAGCGGAGAAACATATGAAGGTGAGTGGATTTCTGAGTCCCCGCCGGAGCATACAGAGGGGGAAATTGTCTTTTTCACCGGCATGACCGGCTATCAGGAGGTTTTGACAGACCCGTCCTACAAAGACCAGATTATTGTGTTCACCTATCCGCAAATAGGAAACTACGGAGTAAATGAAACAGATTTTGAGAGCAGAAAGCCGCATGCTGCAGGGGTCATTATCTATGGAACCCCGGAAGGTGCGCATCATTACCAGTCTAAATACAGCCTTAAAGCGTATTTGAAGAAATGGGGAATACCGCTCCTGGGACATATCGATACAAGAGCAGTCGTAAAAAAAATCAGAAATGCAGGCACAATGCCGGCTGTTATGTCGCTTCAAAAAGAAAAAACCTGCTGTTCACATGAAAAAAGCTCCTTAAAAGTAAGAGCTGTCTCGCAAACCGTGCATACTCCTGCCGGTGCCGGAAGCATCCATATCGTCCTGATCGATTATGGAAATAAGAAATCGATTGCTGAATCACTGCTTAAACGCGGATGCCGCATCACAACCGTACCTTTTAACACCAGCTTTGAGGAAATCAATGGTCTGCAGCCGGATGCAATCCTGCTTTCAAATGGACCTGGTGATCCAAAGCAGCTGAAAGATATGCTGCCTGAAATCAAGAAGCTGATATTCAGCTTTCCAGTCCTGGGAATCTGCCTGGGCCATCAGCTTGCAGCTTTGGCACTTGGTGCAGACACTAAGAAGCTGGCATTTGGCCATCGGGGGGCCAACCATCCAATAGCGGATTCCCGCACAGGAAGAGTCATGATGTCATCCCAGAACCATAGTTATGTTGTGGATGAGAAAAGCCTGAAGGGAACCGGCTTGAAGACAAGATTTCATAATCTCCATGACCGGTCAGTTGAAGGTCTTGTTCATCAATCACTTCCGCTCAGTACAGTCCAATTCCATCCGGAAGCCCATCCCGGGCCGCAGGATGCAGAATATATATTTGATGAGTTTATTGAAATAATCAATGCAGCACATGGGAGAGTTACAGCTTATGCCTAAAGACCAGACGATCACTTCAATACTAGTAATAGGATCTGGCCCGATTGTCATCGGCCAGGCCGCAGAGTTTGACTATGCAGGGACACAGGCCTGCATGGCACTGAAAGAGGAAGGCTATAAAGTCATACTCGTCAATAATAACCCTGCGACAATCATGACAGACCACAGTTATGCGGACACGATTTATTTTGAGCCGCTCACCGTTGATTCACTTGAAAAAATTATCATGAAAGAACGCCCGGATGGCCTGCTGGCTTCGCTGGGGGGCCAGACAGGCCTGAATCTGGCAATGGCACTGAGCGAAACAGGAGTGCTGGAAAAATATAAAGTCAAAATGCTCGGCAGCCCGATTGCCAGCATAAAAAAGGGCGAGGACAGGGAGGAATTCCGTCAGCTGATGAAAGAACTGGATGAACCTGTACCGGACAGTGAAATTGTCAGGGAAGCAAAGGAAGCAAAGCGGTTTGCCGAAGCTTCTGGCTTCCCGATTATTGTCCGCCCTGCCTATACGCTCGGCGGCTCAGGCGGCGGGATCGCACATTCGATGGAAGAATTCATGCTTCTCGTCGAGGGAGGGCTCCTCGAAAGCCCGATTTCCCAATGCCTTGTGGAAAAAAGCATTGCAGGCTATAAAGAGATTGAGTATGAAGTGATGCGCGACAAAGATAATACATGCATCACCATCTGCAATATGGAAAACATCGACCCAGTAGGCGTCCATACCGGGGATTCGATTGTTATCGCACCTTCCCAGACGCTGACTGATGAAGAATATCAGATGCTGCGCTCTGCGTCTATCAAGATCATCTCCGCACTCGGAATCATCGGAGGATGCAATATTCAATTTGCCCTGGATCCCGAAAGCAAGAAATATTATTTGATAGAAGTGAACCCGAGGGTCAGCAGATCGTCTGCGCTTGCTTCAAAAGCGACAGGATACCCAATTGCAAGGATGGCTGCCAAACTGGCTGTCGGGTACAGCCTGTCCGAGCTGCTCAACCCGGTTACTGGCGATACGTATGCAAGCTTTGAACCAGCCCTTGATTATGTGGTCGTAAAATTCCCGAGATGGCCATTCGATAAGTTCTCAGAAGCGGACCGCAGGCTTGGCACTCAAATGAAGGCAACGGGGGAAGTGATGGGGATTGACCGCAATATCGAAAGGGCGCTGCTAAAAGCAGTGCAGTCGCTTGAAGGCGGCAATCTGGATTTGAAAAACTACGGGCTGGGCGGCTTGACAGATGATAGCCTCATCACCAGGATGAAGGGCCAGACTGATGAAAGGTTCTTTATCGTAATGGAGCTCCTGCGCAGAGGGCATCATATCCATTCCATCCATGAGCTTACAAAAATCGATCTCTTTTATCTTCAATGCTTTGCCGGCCTTGCCAGCCTTGAAAAGGAAATTGCATCCTGTTCTCTTGAAACGGTTTGTAAAGAACAGATGCAGGTGTTCAAGGAAAAAGGATTCAGCGATGAGTATCTTGCATCCATATGGAAGGAAGATGCTCTGTCAGTCAGGAAGAAGAGAAAGCAATTGGGAATACTGCCTTCATACAAAATGGTGGATACCTGTGCAGCTGAATTTGAAGCACAGTCCAATTATTATTATTCAAGCTATTATGGGGAAAACGAGCAGCTGCCAAGCGAAAACAAGAAGGTGCTGATCATCGGAAGCGGACCTATCCGCATCGGGCAGGGAATCGAGTTCGATTATTGCTCTGTACACGGGGTATTTGCCCTGAAGGCAGAAGGCATTGAAACAGTGATGATCAATAATAACCCTGAAACGGTCAGCACAGACTTTGCAACAGCCGACCGCCTTTATTTTGAACCGCTGACACCGGAGGCAGTCCTTAATGTTGCCGATTCAGAAGGCATTAAAGATGTCATCGTCCAGCTGGGGGGACAGACTGCGCTTAACCTGGCCGATAAGCTGGAAAAGGCAGGGCTCAACCTGCTTGGGACGCGTTCGGCAGTCATTGATGACCTCGAAGACCGCGACCTGTTCTACCGCCTCCTCGATAGGCTGGAGATTCCGAGGATCAAGGGAGAGACTGCTGCAGGGGACACAGAGCTGAGAGAAGCAGCAGAAAGAATCGGCTACCCAGTCCTGATCAGGCCTTCTTTTGTCATCGGCGGAAAAGGAATGCACATAATCAGGAGCAGCAGCGAGCTGTCGAGCTTCTTGGAAAAGCATGAAATCACCTACCCTGTGCTTTGTGATCAATTTTTGCATGCTGCTGAAGCAGAGCTGGATCTTGCAGCTGATGGAGACAATATCCTTGTCCCGGTCATCATGGAACATATCGAAAAAACAGGGGTCCATTCCGGGGACAGCCTCTCCGTACTGCCGGCACAGTCCGTTTCCGGGACAGCTAAGAAAAAAATGTTCGAGTATGGGAAAAAAATTGTTAAGGATCTGGCCTATAAAGGTTTGATGAACATCCAGTATATTGTTGACGGAGAGGAAGTATACCTGCTTGAAGTAAACCCGAGGGCTAGCAGGACTGTGCCGGTTGTCAGCAAGGTGGCAAATGTCCCTCTTGTACAAATTGCGACAAAAATATTGCTTGGGAAATATAAACTGCCCGAATCAGAAGGGCCGGTGTACGATAATCTGCCGTTTGTCTGTGTGAAATATCCGGTATTTTCAAATTATGCCCTTAAAGGGCTTGATCCAAAAACATCACCGGAAATGAGGTCGACAGGAGAAGGAATTGCTTTGGCCACTTCATTGAATGAAGCTGTGAAAAAAGCATTTCATAAAGAAATAAAGCCTGCAGCAGCAGCTGTCATCATGACGGGAAGAGGCGAAACAGATCGTATGGAAGGTCTTGAAGAGACATTGGACCTTTTAGGAATAACTCTTCAGACGGCAGGTGGAGACCGGGATATGGATGCAAACATCCTTGCTGTCTTCAGCAGGGGAGAAGCACAGGAAGATTTTGTGCTGAGAGAATTTGCTGTCAAGAACCGCCTCCCTGTCTTTACACAGCCGGAAACGCTCAATGCCTTCCTGGAATCTCTCCAGGTCAAAGAATGGGAAGTATGCCCTCTTCAGGAATGGCATAATCAAATCATTAAGGATGTGACACATGTATGATAACCGCACAAGCAGCTGATAAAAGCCTCGATATCCAGGGGAAGGATTTCTTGACCCTGGCTGATTTCTCTAAAAATACAATTCTGGGTCTTGTCCAGAAGGCCAGGAAGATGAAGAATGCCTCCCTGCTGGGCAAGGATTCCAAGTCTTTGAATGGAAAGATATTGGGAATGATTTTTGAAAAGCCATCAACAAGAACGAGGGTGTCTTTTGAGGCTGGTATGATCCAGCTCGGAGGGAGTGCCCTTTATCTGAACAGCAATGATCTCCAGATTGGGCGAGGGGAAACCGTTGCAGATACAGCAAAAGTTCTTTCCCAGTATGTTGATGCGATTATGATCAGGACCTTTTCCCATGGGATGGTTGAGGAGCTTGCACTGCATGCAGATATTCCGGTTATCAACGGGCTGACGGATCTTTACCATCCCTGCCAGGCGCTGGCCGACTTGCTGACCATCTATGAAGTGAAAGGAAGGCTTGAAGGATTAAAGCTTGTTTATGCAGGTGATGGGAATAATGTAGCCCACTCCCTGATGATTGCAGCAGCCAAGGTAGGCATGAATCTGACAATTGCAGCACCGCCAGGATATGAACCCCAGGAAAAGGTGCTGGCGCTGGCAAAGCAGTTTGGCAAAGAAACCGGCGCGGAAATTGAAGTAGTGAATAGTGCCATTGAAGCAGCTGCAGGTGCTGACATCCTTTATACTGATGTTTGGACCAGCATGGGCCAGGAACAGGAAAATGCCGAGCGTCTTGAGATATTCAAGTCTTACCAGGTAAATGCCCAGCTTGCAGCAGCTGCAAAACAAGATTATACCTTCCTCCATTGTCTCCCGGCGCACAGAGGTGAGGAAGTTGCTGCAGATATAATCGATGGCAGCCATTCTGCTGTATTCCAGCAGGCGGGGAACCGTCTCCACGCCCAGAAGGCGCTGCTCTCAGAGCTCTTATAAATACTTAAAACCCAGAGACCGCGGACTCTGGGTTTTTTTTGTGGCAAAGGTATCATTTTTTAGGGCAGTCAGTTTGACTTATGATAGAAAATAGACGATTGGCCCAACAATGAAGCAGTAGATGGCAAAATAAATAAGGTTCCCTTTAGCCATGATATTCATGAACCACTTCAGTGAAAAATAGGATGCCACCAAAGAAGCGATGAAGGCAATGGCGTAGGGGAGGGCCAGTGATCCTAAGTTTGGGTCGCCGAGCAGGTCCTTAAGGCCAAGGATCATTCCTCCGGCACTGACTGGAATATACAGCAAGAAAGAAAATCTAAGCGCAGTTTCCTGCTTCATGCCAAGGCCCATGGAAGCTACGATGGTCGCCCCGGACCGGCTGATGCCGGGAATGAGTGCAACTGCCTGAGCAAGGCCGACAATGACGGCATCCTTGACCGTGAGCCCTGCATCATTCTTCCTTCCTTTCATATTGCGGATCAGCCACAAAGCAAGACCAGTTACTACCAGGGTGATTCCCACGGTTTTAATATTGGCGAGATGCTCATCGATGTAATCCTCAAACAGGATGCCGATTACGCCGGCAGGAATGGTGCCGATGATCAGATAAATGATAAAGCGAAAATCAGCTTCTGCCCTTTTATCCTTTGTTGTTATGTACACAAGGCCGTTTTTGGCAAGCCTGATGATATCTTCCCTGTATATAATGAGAACCGCAATCAAAGAAGCAGCGTTAACAAGCAGGGCAAAGCTCATGCCTTCTATTTTTAAATCCATAAAGTGCTCGGCAATTTCCAAATGTCCGCTGGAGGAGATGGGGATAGGCTCAGTGAATCCCTGGAATAATCCTAAAAGCAGATACTTGACTAAAGTGAAAAAATCCAATTGTTTATCCTCCAATTTTCTTTTTTATCCTTATTCATTTAACTATAACCAGCCGGACGTGTAAAGCGATATCAGGGCGTGGGAATTGTTTCTTCCTTTAACACGGTTGTGGATGGATATAATAATAATGATTTTGACTATAAGGAGGAGTTGCACGATGGGGCAGAACCGCCAATTCCGTCCGGGCCAGAAGGCTCCCAATAACGGGATCTATATCGAAATCGGTGAAACCGGGAGCAATGTCAATAACCCGAAGCAGCTGAAAATGAAAGCGGGAGACACATTTCCGGAAGCTTCCAATCATAACCGGATCTGGACATACCAGCGAAAGCCTTAAGAAGCGGGGGGATCATTCCCCTCGTTTTTTTTCATATGTTCCCAAAACTGCCCGGCCGTATGCTTTGCTGGTGCATAACCTGTAAAAGCTTGTTTTTAACGAGAGTGAAAAGGCAATAGATAAGAGGGCATCTAAATTCTTTACATACATGTACAAAAGTCTATAATATAAATAAAGGTCAATAAAGGTCAAAGGAGGTTTTTTAATGGATCTTAACAAAATGACGGAAAGGATGCAGCAGGGGTTCTTGAATGCCCAGTCAAAGGCAGCGATCATGCAGCATCAGGAAGTAGACGAAGCCCATCTGTTCCTGAGCCTCATGGAACAGGAAGACAGCCTTGTCAGCACGATCCTTGAGAGAGCCGGGGCTTCTGCTAAAAGCTTCAGCAGCGGTCTTGAGGATAGCCTGGAAAGAAAACCCCAGGTATCAGGCGGAGGAGCAGAACAAGGTAAACTGTATATAACTGCCGCCCTGCAGAGGCTTCTCGCTGAGGCGGAGAAAATGATGCAGGAGCTTGAAGATCTTTATCTTTCAGCAGAGCATCTGATGCTTGCTGCTGTGCGCGGAAAAACCCAGGCTGGCAAGCTCCTGGCCGGTATTGGTGCTGGCTTTGAAGAATTAAATACGGCCATTATGGCTATCAGGGGGAATCAAAAAGTGACCTCGCAAAACCCGGAAGCTTCTTATGAAGCGTTGAAGAAATATGGCAGAGATCTTGTTGCGGAAGTAAAGGCAGGAAAAGTGGATCCTGTAATCGGCAGAGACAGTGAAATCAGGAATGTTATCCGCATCCTTTCCAGGAAGACGAAAAATAATCCCGTTCTTATCGGCGAGCCGGGCGTTGGCAAAACAGCCATTGTAGAAGGTCTGGCCCAGCGGATTGTGCGCAGGGATGTGCCGGAGGGGCTGAAGGATAAAACGATATTCTCACTCGATATGAGTTCCCTTGTTGCAGGGGCCAAATTCAGGGGCGAGTTTGAAGAAAGGCTGAAAGCGGTATTGAATGAAGTGAAAAAAAGTGAGGGCAGGATTCTCCTCTTCATTGATGAACTCCACACGATTGTAGGGGCGGGGAAGACCGAAGGGGCAATGGATGCAGGGAATATGCTGAAGCCGATGCTTGCACGAGGAGAACTGCACTGCATTGGTGCCACTACACTTAACGAGCATAGAAAATATATTGAAAAAGATCCGGCGCTTGAGCGCAGGTTCCAGCAGGTGCTGGTAAGCGAACCGGATGTAGAGGATTCCATCTCCATCCTGCGGGGGCTTAAGGAGAGATTTGAAATCCACCATGGCGTCAACATACATGACCGTGCCCTGGTCGCTGCAGCAGCTCTTTCTGACAGATATATCACAGACCGCTTCCTGCCGGACAAAGCGATTGACCTTGTTGATGAGGCATGCGCCATGATCCGGACAGAAATCGATTCTATGCCTGCTGAGCTTGACGAAGTGTCACGCCGCGTCATGCAGCTTGAAATAGAAGAAGCGGCTCTCGAAAAAGAAAGTGATGACAGCAGCCGCGAACGCCTTGAAGCCCTCCAGAAAGAACTGGCAGGACTGAAAGAAAAGGCATACTCCATGAAAACGAAATGGGAGCTTGAAAAAGAAGCTATCCAAAAGGTTCAGGAAAAAAGAGAGCAATTGGAGAAATACCGCCTGGATCTTCAGGAGGCTGAGAATAATTATGATCTCAACAAAGCGGCGGAATTGCGGCACGGATCTATCCCTGCTCTCGAGAAAGAGCTGAAGAAGCTGGAATCCGAGGAAGGGGAAAGGCAGGGAGAGCGTCTCCTCCGCGAAGAGGTAACAGAAGATGAAATTGCCGGCATTGTGGCGAGATGGACCGGAATCCCTGTCACAAAGCTTGTAGAGGGTGAAAGGGAAAAGCTCCTCAAGCTTGAGGATACTCTCCATCAGCGCGTCATCGGCCAGGAGGAAGCGGTCAGCCTTGTAGCTGATGCCGTTCTCCGGGCAAGAGCCGGCATCCAGGACCCGAACCGGCCGATCGGCTCTTTTATCTTTCTGGGGCCAACCGGAGTAGGAAAGACTGAGCTGGCCAAGGCACTCGCTCACTCCCTTTTTGACAATGAAGAACAGCTGATCCGGATCGATATGTCCGAATATATGGAAAAACATGCGGTTTCAAGACTAATCGGCGCACCTCCCGGGTATGTAGGATATGAGGAAGGCGGACAGCTTACAGAAGCAGTAAGGAGAAAGCCGTACTCAGTCATTCTTCTTGATGAAATTGAAAAGGCCCACCCTGAAGTTTTCAATGTTCTCCTGCAGATGCTGGATGATGGACGGGTAACGGACTCTCAGGGCCGGACGGTTGATTTCAAGAATACAGTCATTATTATGACTTCCAATATCGGCTCTGCTTATCTGCTCGAACAGGCAGGCAAAGAAATCCCGGAGGAGACAAGGGATAGGGTCATGACCGAATTACGAAGCCGGTTCCGTCCTGAATTTCTTAACAGAGTCGATGAAATGATTCTGTTCAAGCCCCTGTCGCTGGGAGACATTAAAGGGATTGTCGGCAAGCTGATGCTGGACCTTCAGAGGAGGCTTGAAGACCAGCATATTAAAATAAGTATAAAGGATGAAGCAAAAGAATATATTGCACAAAATGGATTTGATCCGGTGTATGGGGCGCGCCCGCTTAAACGATTCATCCAAAGGAATATCGAAACCAGGCTTGCAAAGGAAATCATTTCCGGAAGGATCCGGGATAACAGCTCTGTCGAAATAGGAATTGAAGATGGGGGCATCAGACTTAATGCTTTAAGGAAGTCCTGAAGGGCCGCAGCCAAAAAAAGTCATCCTGCTTCATGCAGGATGACCTGGTTTTGGCGGCTGATTAATGCAAGCCTTGTTTGCCTGCAGATTCCTCAGGGATAATGGCGGACAGAACAAGAATAAGGATAGTGGCACCTGCAGCGAGGATGGCACCGGTTACAAAATCAAATGTTGAGCCAATCATGGAACTGACTACATATGTCAGCATTTCTACAAGCAGGAAAGTCCAGAAAAGAGTCCAAAAGTATTTCACTGTTTTCACCTCATTATGTAATCTTATATCATATTACCACAACCTGAAAAAATAATAAACGCCTTTTAGCCATGACTGTCCGCGGGCCGGGGGCTGTTTCCTCTTTTTCACTGATGGTAGGCATATTCCCTTGCATTTATCCATGCTTTTCATACATTAATTATGATCACATATGTAAAAGGAGTTTTTATAATGGAACACCGAAACTTCAAACTCGATACCGAATGGAATATGATCCACTATCCTGAGCGGCCAAAAGGTTTCGGTATCATGATCATTGGGGATGAGAGGCATTTCGTTGACGAAAAGAGCAGCTTCTGGACGCAGAATGAAGGAAAGGCAGCGATTCTCCGCCTGCTGAGAAGAGCAGGATATACAGTGTTCTATTCCAATCTATACGGGAGGAATTGGGGCAGCGATAAAGCGGTAGAAATGGCGAGGAATTTATATGAGCATGTCCTGAGGACAGAAATCATCAATGAAAAAATCCACATTATCGCAGAAGGAATGGGAGCGCTGGCTGCCTTGAAGCTTATGAAGGAAATGGAAGGGAAGATCCGCTCTGTCATCCTCCTGAACCCTGTCCTTTCACTCAAGGACCATCTGGAGCAGGAAAAGGAACATAAATTCTTTTATAAAAAGCTTCTTAAGGAGCTTGCCATATCACATGAGTCTGACTCGCCCCGGGCTCTGGCAGAACGTAGCATGCCGGCAGAGGAAATAATGGACCGCACGCCGATCCCGGTGAAAATCATCCATGTACTGTCAGGAGGCAGGGCATATAAACAGTCAAGCCTGCTGAATGAACTTTCTGTCAAGTGGAAGGATGAGAAAGCGCCCATATCAATCTGCTATATGCTCCCAGATAAAAAGCAGCAGCTTGGCAGCCAGATGGCCAAATTTTTAAAATCATATGAGAAGATTTTATAGGAGCCTATTATCCAATAGGCTTTTTTTACATGATGCTGTGTGAGTGTACCTTGTTTAACAAAGCCTTCATGATAAGAGAAAGCAATTTTTTAACTTCGGTTTCAGTCTGGCAGCAGCGCCAATCCCCTTTGAGATTACAAGCCAAGGAGAAATATTTCCAGTTCCCCGGCATAGGATACTAAAAGTAGGTGTATCAGGGAGGAAGTGCAATGAATCGGGCAATTGTTGTAGGCGCATACGAATTTTTGGGTTTCCATTTGGCGATGAAGCTGCTGGACCGCGGGCTTGAAGTGACAGGGATTGTTCCAGGCTCCAGGGGGGATGACAGGTATACAGCAGATAAAGAATTGCTGGTTGGACGCAATGCCAATTTTACTGTGTTCAGCGAAGCAGACTGGAAGGCAAATGGCTCCATTGAGGAACCTCATCTCATCTTCCTTTCGCTTTATGACTTTTATTTCAGGGAAGAAACGGAGCTTTCCTTATGGGAAGGGATGTTTGGACATTTAGAGGCATCAATAGAAGAAACACGCTCCAAGCCTGTTATCCTGATGCCCGTCCAGTATTATGAAGCCGGGAACGAGGGGAACTGCCATTCTGGAGCCCTGAAAATATATCTTCCTACCCTGTTCGGGCTATGGCAGCCTTCTGCTTTTGCTTTTCAGAGGGCAATCGAGGGGCTGGAAAATAAGGATAACACCATGCTTGAACATAAAGGGGATGCAATACATGCAGCGGAAGCCGCTGAAGGAATTATTGAAGCAGCCGCAACAGAAGAAACCGGGTCTCTTTTGTTATGGAGCGGTGAAAAAGGCCGCTGGGGAAAATGTGCCAAGCATCTTGGCATGAAGGAGCCCGCCGATTGCAGTCCCGCAATTGCTCCTGAAGCAGACAGGAAAATCATCAAAGAACAAATACCTTATCATATTGTGCTGGATAAGCAGCAGGAATATGTGAAAAGAAGCGCGGATTCTTCCAGCCGGCTAAGCGGGCCGGGCAGCCCCAAAGTTTTCTAATGGAGGAAAAATATTTTCATTCCGCTGAATTAAGGGTAAAATGAAAAAAGACGAGGAAATTATGGGTCTTATGACTCTTTCATCCGGTGCCGGAACAGCCGGTGCCGTCCTTAAATACTGAAGCTGCACTACTGCCTTTTTGCTGGCCTGTTCTAATGGCCAGCGGCACCATTTAGAGAGCCTTTATCAGTGCACTTGGAAAGGCGGTCAGATATACATGCTCCGTTTTGTGAAATTCATAAGCCCGATTCTGCTGCTCCTTCTGGTGCTGTCGTCATGCGGACAAGCTTCTCCCCGCGGAGAGCTGAAGAAAGCAGGGCTGCTGGTGCCCGATACGATCAATGACCAGGTCTGGGGCACGAAAGGCTATAAAGGGATGCTGAAAATCCAGTCCAAATTCGATGTGGATGTATTCTATAAAGAAGGAATGAACTCTCTTCCCGTTGTTGAGCGTGCTGTAAGGGAGTACGCCCAGAAGGGGGTAAACCTTATTTTTGGCCACGGAAACGAGTACGCCTTATATTTCAATGAAATTTCGGATGAATACCCTGACATCCATTTTGTCAGCTTTAATGGCGATGCCAATAATGAGAACACCACCAGCTTGAATTTTGAAGGGTATGCTATGGGTTATTTTGCAGGGATGCTTGCGGCAGAAATGTCAGAAACCAATAAAGTTGGAGTGATGGCAGCCTTTGAATGGCAGCCTGAGGTCGAGGGTTTTTATGAGGGAGCCATCTACCAGAATGAAGATACAGAGGTGGAGATACGCTATGTCGGAGAATGGGATAATGAACAGAGGGCCCTGGAGCTTCTGGATGTCATGGCCAGGAATCATTCTGATGTGATTTACCCTGCCGGCGACGGCTTTAATGTGCCTGTGATCGAAAAAGTAAAAGAACTGGGTCTGTATGCGATCGGCTATATATCCGACCAGTCAGACCTCGGGGAATCGACCGTCCTTACGAGTACGATCCAGCATGTAGATGCACTTTATGAGCTGGTGGCTGAAAGGATGAATAATGGGGAGCTTAAATCGGGGAATCTGTCATTTGATTTTGATGATGGTGTGATTTCGCTTGGAAAATACAGCCCGGATGTTGACCCAAATTATCGGGATGAGCTAAACTCATCTATTGAAAGGTATAAAGAGACAGGCAAATTGCCTGGCCAAAGTTGAGGAAAAGGAGGGAATGTCCTTATGCAATCCAATGATAAAACGATGGAGTTTATGCAAATAGCCATGAAATATATGCCTGAAGCCCAGCAGGAGCTGGAAAAGGCAGGTATTGAGCTGTCGCTCGAGATGATCCAGCCATTTATGACACTTTTCACAAAAGTTATGAATGAGGCATACGAGCTAGGCAGGCAGGATGCCCAAAGCGGGGAATAAAACGGATATCAATACATAAAACAAGCTGCCCATAATCAGGCAGCTTGTTTTTTATTCAAATTAATGGAAAACTCTTCTTATCCTTTTTTCAGGAGCTGCTGGAATAGAGGTGTCACCTTTTTAAAAAGCGGCTTCAGCTGTCCGGCTGAAGTCATCAGAGTATCAATATTGTCCATCAGCTGTCCAAGGTCTACACCATCGAGAATCTTTTCAATCTGGCCAGGCTCCCGCGCATCTTCCCGTCCGTTTGCCGGCTTGCGCTCCGGGCCGCCTAGTATCCAATCCCCCATTGGTCTCACTGATGGGCCTTTGCTCTCTGAAGCCTCATTTGCCATATCATCCTGTACCCTTTGCCTCGGGCCGAACATGAACCTGGAGAATCCGTCCAGCTCCGAATGCTGCTTTTCTTCCCTGCTGTCCGTGTCCATCGTGCATTCCCCTTCCCCTGAATATCTTTATAATAACGTATGCCGCGGGATTTCCTGTGATAGGGCAGAAGCCGTGGCGTAAGAGAAATTTTCGAGTAAAAAGGTTGCTTCTTCTTTATTATTTTTGCTAAAATTAGTACCAAGTCATAATAATTGATAATAATATGAGTATAAATACGGCTGATTCGCCGGCTGGCTTTTAAATTGTGAGAAGGAGTGGGTTTCCATGAATGCAGGCATACTTGGAATCGGAAAGTTCGTTCCGGAAAAGATACTGACAAATTTTGATTTGGAAAAAATGGTTGATACAAACGATGAGTGGATCAGAACAAGGACAGGGATAGAACAGAGGCGGATAGCGGGTGACGATATGGATACTTCCGACTTAGCCTATAATGCTGCGGTTGCCGCCCTTAAAAATTCAGGGGTCTCTGCAGAAAGCCTTGATATGATTCTGGTGGCAACAGTAACTCCGGACCAGCCGTTCCCGACTGTTGCATGTATGCTGCAGGAGAGGCTTGGCGCTGTCAAGGCTGCTGCTATGGATATCAGTGCTGCGTGTGCAGGTTTTATGTATGGTATGATAACTGCAAAGCAGTTCATTGAAACCGGTGCGTATAAACATATCCTTGTCATAGGCGTGGAAAAGCTGTCAAAGATAACCAACTGGGAAGACCGGAACACAGCGGTTCTTTTCGGCGACGGGGCAGGCGCTGCAGTGATAGGACCGGTATCGGATGATAAGGGAATCCTGTCCTTTGAGCTTGGGGCGGACGGCACTGGCGGAAAGCACTTGTATCAGAATGAGAATGACCACATTTACATGAACGGCCGGGAAGTTTTCAAATTCGCCGTCAGGCAAATGGGGGAAAGCAGCCTGAATGTCCTGGAAAAAGCGGGGCTGTCCAAGGAAGATGTGGATTTCCTTATCCCTCACCAGGCGAACATAAGAATCATGGAAGCTGCACGCCAGCGCCTTGAGCTGCCGGAAGAGAAAATGTCCAAAACTGTCCATAAGTATGGAAATACATCAGCAGCCTCCATTCCGATCTCGATAGTCGATGAACTGGAAGCCGGAAAAATCAAGGACGGAGATCTCCTTGTCATGGTCGGTTTCGGGGGCGGACTTACATGGGGCGCCATTGCTATGCGCTGGGGCAGATAACAGAATGCCAGCCTGAAAGCCGGGCCGGCCGGAAGTGTATGAAGAAAAAGTATCCTTGGCAAAGAAGGAGATGTGTAAATAATGGAAAATAGAAGAGTTGTCGTGACAGGAATCGGAGCAGTAACTCCAGTCGGTAATGATGCAGAAACTGCATGGAAGAATATAATAGAGGGAAATTCAGGTGTAGGGCCTCTGACAAGGCTCAACAGCGATGAGTATCCTGCAAAGGTTGCAGCTGAAATCAAAGGGTTTGACCCCCATGAGTTCATTGATAAAAGAGAAGCAAGGAAAATGGACCGCTTTACTCATTATGCAGTAGCTTCTGCGCTGATGGCGGTAAAGGATGCCGATTTAACGATCAATGATGAGAATGCGCCAAGGATTGGCGTCTGGATCGGTTCGGGGATCGGCGGTATGGAAACATTCGAAAATCAGTTTGAAACCTTCCTAAACAGAGGATACAGAAGGGTAAGCCCGTTCTTTGTCCCTATGATGATCCCGGATATGGCGACAGGGCAGGTATCCATCACCCTCGGGGCGAAAGGCTTTAATTCCTGTACGGTCACAGCCTGTGCGACAGGGACCAATTCCATTGGAGATGCCTTCAAGGTCATCCAGAGGGGTGACGCGGACGCCATGGTAACAGGGGGGGCTGAAGCTCCGATCACACGTATGTCTGTTGCCGGCTTCTGTGCCAATACCGCATTGTCGACTAATCCGGATCCTAAAACCGCGAGCCGCCCTTTTGATAAAAATAGAGATGGCTTTGTCATCGGCGAGGGCGCTGGGATTGTTGTTCTGGAAGAGCTTGAGCATGCAAAGGCAAGGGGCGCCAAAATTTATGCAGAAATCGTGGGTTATGGCTCTACTGGCGATGCCTATCATATTACGGCTCCAGCTCCTGCCGGAGAGGGCGGAGCACGGGCGATGAAAATGGCGATTGATGATGCCGGTCTCTCCCCGCAGGATATTGACTATATCAATGCACATGGCACAAGCACAGATTATAACGACAAATTTGAAACGCTTGCCATCAAGGAAGTTTTCGGGGACCATGCCTACAAACTGGCCGTCAGCTCAACCAAGTCAATGACAGGCCACCTTCTTGGGGCAGCAGGCGGGGTAGAGGCAATCTTCACGCTTCTCGCTATGAAGGATGCTATTCTCCCTCCAACCATCAATTATGAAACGCCTGACCCGGAATGCGACCTGGATTATGTGCCAAACGAATCCAGAAAGAAAGATATCAGGGCTGCAATGAGCAACTCGCTGGGCTTTGGCGGCCATAATGCCACCATCGTTTTCAAACAGTATACAGAATAAAACATAGAAACAAAAAAGGCAGCACACGCCGGTTCCGGCCTGTGCTGCCTTTTTGCATTTCTGTAAGTCTTCAGGGAAACATTCCTGCCGTCAGCCAATAGAATATAAAGATTATCTTACAGGGAGGCGCAGGGCGTTTGGGGATCATGGAAACAGATAAATGGCTTGAACAGGATTTCTGGGAGCCCGAGAAAATTTGCAGCCGGCTTCTGGATGAATTCGGGGAAAAGGAGCCGGAGCTTATTTATGGTTATCTAACACGGTTTGGGATGTACAGGCCGGACCGGGTGAATTTCAGGGTGTACGAAGAATTGGCCGGCCAAGGCACTTGGAAATCAGCAGGCGGGCTTTTTAAGAAATACCGGAAAAAGTGGAACGGGCCGGATATACCTGTCTATATCTTTCCGGTGAACAGGAGCGGGAGCAGGGCCAGGCGTTCAGGAACGGTAAAATCAGGGGTCTCATTTCCCGATAAGATGTTTCTTTTCTTTGAACATGCCCAGGATGATAAGGAGCTGGAATCCCTTTTTATCCATGAGTACCATCACGTCTGCCGGATCAGGGAGCAAAAGAAAAAACTCCAGGACTACACCCTTATGGACTCCATGGTGCTGGAAGGAATGGCGGAATATGCGGTTGAAACGAATTGCGGCAAAGAATATGTGGCAGCATGGTGCACCCGCTATACGGAAAAAGAGCTTGGAAACTGGTGGGAGAAATATATTAAAGAAAACTTGAAAAAAACCAAAAAGGATCATGTTCATGATCAGATCCTTTTCGGAAAAGGCAGATACCCGGACCTGCTCGGATATGCTGCAGGATACTGGATTGTGAAACAATATTTCGAAAAGAATAACTTTTCTACAAAAGTTTCTTTTAATTTAAAACCCGAAACTTTAGGAGACCAAATTATAATTTTTTAGTATATTAAAGCGCTTTAAAGCCCTAAACTAAGGGCTTTCTGTTTTTTCTGAAATAATGAAAGTTAATAAATTTTAAAAAAATCTTGCAATTGTAATAAATCTGTAATAGTATTTTAATCAAATACAATGAATTAACAGACAATTCAAAAAGGTAAGAGGTGTCCCATGAGCTTTAAATCACACTCCAATTCAGATGCACCTTTGCTAGAGGTGAATAATTTAGAGACTGCTTTTTCTATCGATGGAAAATACTACAATGCAGTCGATAATGTGTCTTTCAAAGTCAAGCCGCGTCAGGTAGTAGGCATCGTAGGGGAATCCGGCTGCGGTAAATCGGTCATGAGCCTTTCCGTCATGAAGCTGCTTCCGAAGGGGATCGGCAAAATCAAATCAGGAGAGGTCGTCTTCGATGGGGTTCACCTCGAAGACATGGGTGAACGCCAGATCAATAAAATACGGGGCAAGGATATCGCAATGATCTTCCAAGAGCCGATGACCTCGCTCAACCCGGTGTTTTCAATAGGGTTCCAGCTGCAGGAAGTGCTCTTCAACCATATGAAATTATCAAAAAAAGAAGCCAGGCAAAAAAGCATCGCACTCCTGAAGAGCGTTGGCATCTCCCGTCCGGAAAAAATAGTTGATGAGTATCCTCACCAGCTGTCCGGAGGAATGAGGCAGAGGGTTATGATCGCCATGGCGATTGCCTGCCAGCCGAAGCTTCTTATTGCAGATGAGCCGACCACTGCCCTGGATGTAACCGTACAAGCCCAGATCCTTGAGCTCCTGAAAGAAATACAGGAAGTAAATGATATGTCCATCATCCTGATCACGCATGATCTCGGGGTAGTGGCAGAAATGTGCGATGACGTCTTTGTCATGTACGCAGGAAGAATTGTAGAGCGCACAGATGTCGACACACTCTTCCATAACCCGAAGCATCCATATACAGAGCTGCTGATGGGCGCCATCCCGAAAATGGATGAAGAAGTCGAATCGCTAAGCACCATAAAGGGGATTGTCCCATCACTGAAAAACATGCCTAAAACGGGATGCAAGTTTGCAGCCAGGTGCCCAAAGGCAATGCCGGAATGTACTGCCGTCACCCCGCTGCTGGCTGAAAATGAAGATGGGCATGAGGTAGCATGCCTGCTCTATGAAACTAGCAGGCCGAAAGAAGGAGTGACATTATAATGACGACAGCAACAACATCCCCGGCACTGAAAAAAGACAAAAGCGCCAATGAAACGCTGCTTGAAGTCAAGAATCTGAAAACCTACTATCCTATCAAGGGCGGAATCCTGAGAAGGACAGTAGCTGCCGTTAAAGCAGTAGACGATGTATCTTTTGAAATCAAAAAAGGCGAGACTCTCGGCCTTGTCGGCGAGTCCGGCTGCGGGAAGTCCACTACAGGAAGGACAATCCTGAGGCTTCTGGAGCCTACTGAAGGGGAAATCATTTTCGACGGCCAGGATATTACAAATCTCCGCGGAACAACTCTCAGGAAGATTCGCAAGGATTTCCAGATGGTCTTCCAGGATCCATATGCTTCCCTGAACCCGATGATGATGGTAGGCCATCTTATATCCGAGCCGATCCGCAACTATACAAAACGTTCAGAAAAGGACCTGAAGCCTGAGGTCATGGAACTTCTTGCAAGGGTAGGCCTTCCGGAAGATGCCTATTATAAATATCCGCACGAATTCTCCGGCGGCCAGAGGCAGCGGATCGGAATCGCGCGGGCCCTGGCACTGAAGCCTAAGCTCATCATCGCAGATGAACCGGTCTCCGCCCTGGATGTATCAGTCCAGTCCCAGGTGCTGAACCTTTTGAAAGAGCTTCAGGAAGAGTTTGACCTTACTTTCCTCTTCATTGCCCACGACCTTAGCGTCGTGAAGCATATGAGCGACCGGATTGGCGTCATGTACCTCGGCGGCCTTGTTGAAGTAGCAGATAAGTCCAGTTTATATGCAGAGCCGCTGCACCCGTATACACAGGCTCTGATCTCGGCTATCCCTGAGGCTGATCCGCGCAAAAAGAAAGACCGGATCATCCTTGAAGGCGATGTCCCAAGCCCGATCGACCCGCCTTCCGGCTGCACATTCCATCCGCGCTGTGCACACGCAATGCCGGAGTGCTCGAAGATCAAGCCTCAATTAAAGGAGGTGAAGCCTGGACATAGGGTTGCATGTCACTTATATAACTAAAGCTTGGCCATTTTGAAAAAAAAGAAACGATAATTATGGGGGGAAAACGATGAAGAAATCAGCATTTTGGCTATTTTCAGTCTTGCTGGTAATGTCCATGTTCCTTGCTGCCTGCTCTGGGAATGAAAAGACTTCAGGCGATGACACTGATAAAAAAGACGATGACACAGATGCTAAAACAACTGAAGTTGAAGGCGGAAAAGTAACATTTGGTTATACTCAGGCGTTTAAAGGTGTTTTATCTTATGCCTATTATGAAGGGGAAGACGATGCAAATGCCCTTCAGTTCATGCACGAAGGAATGGTTGCTTACAATGATGAGCTGCAGCCGATCCCTAACCTTGCTGAATGGACTTTCAATGAAGACAACACTGTTGTAACTTTCAAGTTGAAAGACGGCGTAAAATGGCATGACGGCGAACCATTGACTGCTGAAGATATGGAATATGCCTGGTACCTGATCGCAGATCCTACATATGAGGGAGCACGTTTCGCAAACGTGGCGATGATTAAGGGTGCACAGGAATACAAAGATGGAAAAGCTGACACGATTGAAGGTATCAAGGTTATTGATGACCTGACAGTAGAAGTTACAGTTACAGAACCTTCTGTCAACCTGATTGACAACATCTGGTCTATTCCAGAACCAAAGCATTATTATGGAGATATTTCTTCTAAAGAACTTCCTGACTCTGACCAAGTCCGTAAAAACCCGATTGGTGTCGGGCCGTTTAAAGTAACGAACATCGTTCCTGGCGAAATGATTGAATATGAGCGTAATGATGATTATTGGAGAGGCCCTGCCAAGCTTGACGGCGTTGTCTACAAAATCATTGATCCATCCCTTGCTGCCGGCCTGATCGAAAACGGCGAAGTGGATGTTATCCAGGCTCCTTCTGACCAGTGGGGACAAATTAAAGAACTTGGCAATATCAACCCTGTAACAATCGATGCTATGTCTTACAGCTATATCGGTATCGACCAGGGACGCTATGATGCAAAATCAGGAAAAGTTGTAATGGATAACCCTAAATTCTCTGACAAGCGCGTGCGCCAGGCATTGGTTTATGCACTGGACCGCCAAGCTTATATCGATGCGTTCACAAACGGTTTAGGTAAACCGCTTAACGTTCCATTCCCGTCCGTTTCATGGGCTAAGATCGACGATTCAGAAATCAACACTTATGACTATGATCCAGAAAAGGCAAAGAGCCTGTTGGATGAAGCCGGCTATAAAGATGTGGACGGCGACGGATTCCGTGAAGATCCAGACGGAAAGCCTTTCTCTATCAACTTCGATGCGATGGCAAGTGCTGAAACTTCTGAAGCGCGTGCTCAGTTCATTCTTCAATCTTGGGGTGAAGTTGGAGTCAAGGCTCAGCTTAACGGCGGTTCCCTGAAAGACTTCAACCTGTTCTATGACACTATCGAAGCAGATGATCCATCTGTTGAAACTTTCCATGGTGCATGGGGACTTTCATATGATCCAGATCCATCCGGCATCTGGCTGTCAACTGACAAGTGGAATATGTGGCGCTGGTTGAATGAAGAATCCGATGCGCTTATCAAGAAGGGTGTTCAATTCCCTGAAGATAAAAACCAGGATGTTATCGAATACCGTAAAGAAGTATACAACGAGTGGCAGAAACTTGTTAACGAAGAGCTTCCTGTAATCTTCTTCGACCAAAGGGAAGATGCATGGGCAATCAACAAACGTGTTGGCGGAGTCAAAGTAACTCCAGGCGGCACAGATGAGTTCTACAACTGGCACATTGTTGAGTAATAAGAAATAAGGTTTAGATAAGGGGAATGGAGTATGCTGCAATACACAATCCGAAGACTTATAGGTATGATCCCAATAATTTTCCTTATCTCCATTGTGGTGTTTACCCTGGCAAAGCTTATGCCAGGGGACGCCCTCTCTGGAAAAATCGACCCGCTAAATTCCGATCCGGAATATATCGAGGAAATGCGTGAAAAGATGGGCTTGAATGACCCAATCCATACACAGTATTTCCGCTGGATAGGCGGAGTGGTTCAAGGGGATTTTGGGGATTCATTCATCCATAAGCGCGATGTAATGGAATTGATCGGCGACAGGCTGCCGAACACAGTTTTCTTAGGTTTTACTTCACTCATGATTACGTATATTCTAGCTTTTATGATGGGCAGGTTCTCAGGCAGATTTGCCTACAGTCCAGGAGATTATCTAATATCAGGAATAAACTATTTGGCCTTGGCCATTCCAAGCTTTGTTGCAGCCCTAGTGGCGATTTACGTTTTCTCTTTCCAGCTGGGATGGGTCCCGGCGACTGGAAGTATCGGTTCAGGTGTTGAACCAGGATCTTTTGAATATTATTTGAGTAAAATCAAGCATACAATTCTTCCTGCGCTTGTATTGGGCACCATGGCTACGGCTGGATATACCCAGTTCCTGCGCAATGATATGATCGAAAGCTCTCGCAAAGATTATGTTCGTACAGCCAGAGCAAAGGGTACGAAAGAATCCGCGATTTATAATAAGCATATCCTCAGAAATTCGGTCATTCCGATTATTACACTGCTGGGCTTTGACATTGCAGGTCTTTTCGGGGGAGCTATTATTACCGAAACCATTTTTACATATCCGGGAATCGGATACCTGTTTGTAGAATCAGTAAACTCACGTGATTATTCCGTTATGATGGCCATCACCATGATGCTGACCATCCTGACGCTTATTGGAAATTTAGTGGCAGATATACTATATGGAATAGTAGATCCGCGCATACGTTTAAGTTAGGTAGGTGAGAGTTATGGAACCAACAATTTCGCAGCAAAGTACAACGGCTATTGAGGAGCCTGTAAAGCCTCCCAAGAGCCAGTCGCCATGGGCTCTCGCCCGCAGGAAATTTTTAAAGAATAAACTTGCCATGATCAGTCTCTGCTATCTTGTGCTCATTGTCTTAGTATCAATATTTGCCGAGCCGCTGTCCATGCCGATTGAGGAAACGGCTAAGCTGAATTTGACTGAAATCAGCAAAGAGCCTTCAGCAGAACACTATTTTGGCACAGATAAGTCTGGGAGAGATGTATTTGCCAGGACCCTCCATGGCGGAAAAACGTCATTGACTCTTGCTTTCTCCATCACCATTTCGGTAGTGGTGATTGGAACGATCGTAGGAGCCACAGCCGGATTCTTCGGAGGCTGGGTTGACAATGTGCTTATGCGCTTCACCGACTTTATGATGAACTTTCCGTTCCTGCTTTTCGTCATCGTGCTAAAGTCTATTTTCATAGAATCAAGTACAGCTACACTCATCTTCGTCATTAGTGTGCTGAGCTGGACCGGAATAGCCCGTCTGGTGCGAAGCAAGGTAATGGTAGAGAAAGAAAACGAGTATATCATGAGTTCCATCTCTATCGGCTGTTCGTCAGTTACAACGATTTTCAAGCATCTATTGCCGAATGTAATGTCTACCATTATTGTACAGGCTACATTGACACTTGCTGCCATGATCGTGGCGGAAACTGGCTTAAGCTTCCTCGGCTTCGGTGTACCGATGAACATTCCGAGCTGGGGCAATATGCTTCAGGATGCAAGAAGTCCGGATGTATTGACCAGCAAGTGGTGGATATGGATACCGCCTGCAACGGTTCTGACACTGACAATACTATCAATCAACTTCGTTGGCGAGGGTCTGAAGGACGCATTTAACCCTAAGTCAAATAGATAATGCGGCTGGCATCAGCCGGAACCATAAAGGGCGAGACACTTCAGGTGCTCACCCTTTTTTAATGAAATCCGCAATTAAAGATCCTTTTAGGGGTCTTTTTTCTTTTTGCCGTATGATTTAACGCTTTCTATCATATATATGTAAAAAAAAAGAGAGCAGGAGTATATATGGGACAAGCCAGAAGGGATCCAGCCCAATGATCTTCAGGCTGTTTATTTTTATTACTGGTTTTGGACTGGCTGTAGCAGGCGGGATCAGCACGGTGGCTTATTTAAATCTCTTAATTGCCGGGCATGAATTGAGTGACTATTTTTCATACATTCTTAAAAGGCCTGAGTGCGGCCTGCTCCCGGCGGGGATTGTCATTATTACAGTGGCCGTATACTTTCCGCAGGGAACTGAGGAGTAAACTGTTGCACGTGGAGGAATAAATTAACTATTTCCTGTTCATACTGAGTGACAAATAGTTACTTGAAGTGAGGGGTTATAAGATGTTGTATCTTCATGATGTATGGGTGAACTGGTTTGAAGGAGAAGAAAACGGATATAATGTATGCCACTTTCATGAATGGAGAAAAGATGACAGTGTGGAATTGCTTGATCAGGTCCCATTGTTAAAGGTAGAGCCGCTCCTTTTCAACTACATAGAAAACGACTTATCAGAACTGCCGCAACAGCTGCTGAACGACATCTACCAAAAAGCATATTTGCGAAAAAACCACGAACGGACACAGCTTGATTACTGTTTTGTCGTCTCCGACGGTTCAGGCATATTGGCAGTCGATACGATCAGCTATAATATACCCATCCGCAAAAGCCGGCTGATTCCAAGGCAGGAGCAGCTTGCTTACGAAATGCTTGATAATCAGGAAACCATCCAATATGCATTTAACGACCAATCCTGTTTAAAGGATTTTCACATCCTTTCGCCAGCCCCGGAAATGATGAACGGCCTTACCAGAAAAGAAAGGCAGCTGAAGCAGCTGCTCTTTATGGCTCTTGATCAGCTTCATTCATCTGGGAATACAGCTGAAATCCGCTATTGGTATACAGAGTGGAATCCAGAGAAATATACTATAATCCAGCAGCTGGAATTCGAACAGGCCTGGAAGTCACTGTATGAGGAAACGAAGCTGGGATGGTCAGGAAAACATGAAGCTTTTTGCGAAAATATCATTAAAGGGCAGCCATTTTTTGAGAAACTGTGGGAAATGGAGCATGGCTCGAAAGTGAATTAATATGCATAATTCTATACTGAAGGAAAAAGGAGTATCTTTTTCCTAAAGACCAAATAAAGTTTGAAAACCCTGTTGATTGGAGTGCAAGGCACGTAGACTCCTGCGGGAAATAGCGGAAGAGTTGAGACCCCGCAACCGCTTGCGGTGAGGAGGCTCAACTCCGCCCCGCGGAAAGCGAAGTGCCTGGAACGGAAATCAACAGCCCCATTTAAAGACCTGATTTATGGGGAGAGGGATTACAAAACCATGCCCTCTTTGGTTTAATGAAAAAAGGAGCTGATCACAGCTCCTTTTTTTCATTATCGGCGTTTTCTGCCGAGGCCCATGGCGTTTTCCATTTTGGCCAGCATTTTATTGGCAGTGAATTGAGCCTTTTCGGCTCCTCTATCCAGGATTTCATCCAGCTCGCTTGATTCCATGAGCTGAGTGTATTTTTCCTGGATTGGCACGATTGTATCGACAACCACTTTTGCAAGATCGCCTTTGAAGTCTCCGTAGCCTTTTCCTTCGTATTGCGCCTCGATCTCGTCTATAGTCCTGCCGGAAAGGATGGAGTAGATAGATAAGAGATTGGAAACTCCAGGCTTATTTTCTTTATCAAACTTTACAATTCCTTCAGAGTCCGTAACTGCGCTTTTAATTTTTTTCTCAATCTGCTTTTGATCATCAAGCAAAGAGATGAAAGACTTTTTGTTAGAATCAGATTTACTCATCTTTTTAGCCGGATCCTGGAGGGACATAACTCTTGCTCCTACTTTTGCGATCCGCACTTCCGGGATTGTAAAGATGTCATTATATTTCTTGTTGAATCTTTCTGCCAAATCCCTTGTAAGCTCCAAATGCTGCTTCTGATCTTCCCCTACAGGAACCAGGTCTGTCTTATATAGAAGAATGTCGGCAGCCATGAGCGGCGGATAGGTCAGCAGGCCGGAAGATACTGCTTCTTTTCCGTGGGACTTATCTTTAAACTGGGTCATCCTCTCAAGCTCCCCGATATAGGAAACGCATTGCATCATCCATCCGGCCTGTGCATGGGCAGGGACTTCAGACTGGATGAAAAGTGTTGCTTTCTCAGGGTCGATCCCGACAGCAAGATAGAGGGCTGCAAGGCTCCTGATATTTTTGCGGAGCTCCATCCGGTCCTGCTGGACAGTGATGGCATGCTGATCGACAATGCAGAAATAGCAGTTATATTCGTTTTGCAATTCCACGAATTGCTTCATGGCACCTATATAATTCCCCAGTGTAAGAGTGCCGCTGGGCTGGATGCCGGAAAAAATGGTTTTCATATATATTCCTCCTTGGATGTATCAGCAGACAAAAAGTGAGCCGAAAAAGTGGCGGAAATTCCGCAAAAGACGTAAAAAGACCATTCGTCCCCCTGAAAAATAGGGACGAATGGTCCGCGGTGCCACCCTAAGTGCCTCGGCTGAGGCCTCTTAACCCCGGCTTGCCTGCAGGCCGGGCTTCCCATAACGCGGGATACGCCGGAAGCTAATAGGCAGCAGGAAGCAGCCTTTCGCAGCCGGAGCTCTAAAGTCCATTCGATTTGCCGGGATGTTTGTTTCCACCAGCCACAAACTCTCTTTAATCCCTGAGCAAATGTACTACTCTTTGTCATTGCTTTATCATCAACAGTATTGGTTTTATACATTAAAATATACCAAAACTGCAGAAAAAATCAAGGTAATTCGAAATAACACACCTGGAATTCGTATAGGAAAACAAGAAAAATATGGGAAAAATCAAGGTCCAAATAACCTTCGGCAAAAGGGGAATTAAGAAAAATTTCAAAAAAATTAAAACTAGCAAACTCTTGATTTAAAAGTATTTTTTCGACAATTTTCTCACTATACCCTCCATTGAAAAATAAAAGCCCCTTGCAAACAAGTTTTAAAATACATATAATAAACGTAACAAATGATTCTTTACGAATCTGTAACATTCTTGCATATAGTTCTGAAAACCTATGGATAAAGAGATTAGTAGTAAGTTTATAGCTTACAGAATTTTGGCTTATCCTTTTGATTTTTCTCTCGAATTGTCAGAATAGAGGATAATCTTTGTCTTTTGAGTTATAAGCTTACTTTTTTTGCTGCGCGGATAATCAGTTTATTTTTACAGTTAATTTACTGACTATTTGAGCAATATATCCAAGGCGGACAGTTGTTTATGGAAGCGTGGACAGATTCCTGCAAAAGGCATTTGTGGAAATTATATAGGGGGGTAACACCGTGAACAAAAGATTATCGATCTTTTTTAGTATGTTGCTTGTTCTAAGCATGTTCCTTGCAGCGTGCAGCGGCGGCGGCGATGATGCCGGCAGCGGAAGCGATGGAGACGGAGGGAAAGACGTACCTCAGGACTTAGCGGTTAACATTAACTCTGAACCGCCTTCACTTCACCCGGGCCTTGCAAAGGATGCAACTTCCGGTACTGTTCTTCGCCAGACTTTCGAAGGTCTGACACGCATCAATCCAGATGGAAAGCCTGAACCGGCAGCAGCTGAGAAAATTGAAGTTTCTGAAGATCAGAAAGTTTATACTTACACATTAAGGGATGCTCAATGGACTAATGGCGATCCTGTAACGGCAGAAGACTTTGCATATGCATGGAAGTGGGCTATCGATCCTGCCAACCAGTCTGAGTATGCTTACCAGCTTTACTACATCGCAGGTGCTGAAGCTGCCAACACTGGCGGCGGTTCACTTGATGACGTAGGAATCGAAGTTGTAGATGAAAAAACGCTTAAAGTAACTTTGGCAAATCCTACTCCATTCTTTGATGAATTGACTGCATTCTATACGTACCTGCCGATCAACAGCAAGGTTGCACAAGCAAACCCTGACTGGGCAAACGATGCAGGCGACGATTATACTTCAAATGGTCCATTCAAGATGACTGAATGGTCACACAGTGACAAGATTGTTCTTGAAAAGAACGATACTTACTGGGATAAAGATACTGTAAAGCTTAACTCGATCGAAATGATCATGGTAAATGATCCAAACACTGAACTGTCAATGCTTGACAACGGCGAGCTTGACTGGGCAGGAGCACCGACTGGAGCACTTCCGACTGATGCTATGCAGGCCCTTAAAGACGAAGACCGCCTTGTAACACAGCCTATCGCTGGTGTTTACAACTACAAATTCAACACAACTGCAGAACCTTTCAACAATGTGAATATCCGTAAGGCATTCACATATGCAATCAACCGTCAGGAGCTTATCGACAACATCCTTCAGGGTGAACAGCTTCCAGCGATGGCTATCGTTCCGCCGTCAATGTTCGCTGAAAATGAAGAAGGCTATTTTGCTGACAATGATGTAGAAAAAGCTAAAGAATTCTTGCAAAAAGGTCTGGAAGAGCTTGGCTACAAGGATGCTTCTGAGCTTCCTGCAGTAACTCTTTCTTATAATACTTCTGAAGCACACCAGAAGATTGCTCAGGCAATCCAGGATATGTGGAAGCAGAACCTTGGCGTAGAAGTAACACTTGATAACTCTGAGTGGGCTGTATACCTTGATAAGGTTCACGCTCTTGACTACCAGGTAGCTCGTATGGGCTGGCTTGGAGACTTCAACGATGCAATCAACTTCCTTGAGCTTTACCGTGATGCTGATGGAGGTAACAACGATACTGGATGGGAAAGCAAAGAATTCCAGGATCTGTTAGCGCAATCTGCAACAGAAGCTGATGCAGAAGCACGTCAGCAGCTGCTTAAAGATGCTGAAGCAATCTTCATGGAAGATATGCCTGTAGCTCCTATCTATTTCTACACAAACAACTGGGTTCAGGATGAAAGCCTTAAAGGCGTAGCTGTTTCCGGACTTGGCGACGTTCAATACAAATGGGCGTACTTTGAATAAGAATAGCTAATACTAATAGCTGTCTAAACGAGAGGTATATGGGGTTTTTCCCCCATATACCTTCGTTTCTGAATGAAGCAGAAATAAAATTGGAGGTGTTTGACAATGGCGAAATATATTGGAAAACGCTTAATCTATATGATTGTCTCGCTGTGGCTTATCATCACAGCAACGTTTTTCTTTATGCGCATTGCACCAGGGAATCCATTTACATCAGAAAAACAACTGCCTCCCGAAATTGAAGCAAACCTGAATGCCCACTACGGGCTCGATCAGCCATGGTATGTTCAATATGGGGAGTATCTATTAAGAATCATAAAATGGGATTTTGGCCCATCTTTTAAGTATAAGAGCCAGACTGTCAATGATTTAATCAGCGAAGGTTTTCCTGTATCTCTTATGCTCGGTATCGAGGCGATTCTGATCGCAGTTTCAATCGGTGTTGTTTTAGGGGTTATTGCAGCCCTCAAGCACAATAAGTGGCAGGACTACACTGCAATGATCGTTGCAGTTATGGGGATCTCGGTTCCTTCCTTCATCATGGCCACATTCCTGCAATATTTCCTTGCGATTAAACTTGGCGTCTTCCCGGTAGCCAGGTGGGAGTCCTTCATGCATACGATATTGCCTGCGTTGGCGCTTGCGGCATCTCCAATGGCGTTTATCGCCCGTCTGACGCGTTCTTCCATGCTGGAAGTGCTCTCGAATGATTATATTAAAACGGCTAAATCTAAAGGTTTGAGCCAGGGTGTTATTACCATTAAACATACAATCCGAAATGCTATGCTTCCTGTCGTTTCCTATATGGGACCTCTTTCAGCAGGTATTATTACAGGCAGCTTCGTAATTGAAAAGATCTTTGGTATTCCGGGACTCGGCTCCCACTTTGTATTAAGCATCGGAAACCGTGATTACACTGTTATTATGGGAGTTACCGTATTCTACAGTATCATTCTGTTAGTGTCTATTCTCCTTGTCGACATTGCGTACGGACTCATTGACCCGCGCATCAAACTTGCAGGCGGGAAGAAAGGAGAGTAAATTATGGGACAGTTATCAAAAGATAAATTCAGAGTTGTTGGCACACAAACAACTGATGCAGAAAAAATCAGTAAACCAAGCCTATCTTTCTGGAAAGATGTTACACTTAGATTCCGAAAAAACAAGCTTGCCATGTTTGGGATTGTGCTTTTGGCCATCCTTGTATTTATGGCGATCTTTGGACCATATATGACACCATATGATTATGCATCAAACGATCTAGGCAATAAAAATCAGTCACCATCTTCCGAGCACTGGTTCGGTACAGATGATCTGGGACGCGATGTATTTGCCCGTACATGGGAAGGTGCACGAATCTCCCTGTTCATCGGTTTGGCAGCTGCATTAATTGATCTCTTCATTGGCGTACTATGGGGCGGCATCGCCGGCTTCAAAGGCGGACGCACAGATGAATATATGATGCGTGCAGCGGATGTCCTTTATGGGATTCCTTACTTGCTGCTTGTTATCCTTCTTATGGTTGTATTAGGCCAGAGTGTCGGCACGATGATCCTTGCCATGACCATTACCGGATGGATCAATATGTCACGTATTGTCCGTGGACAAGTCCTTTCACTTAAGAATCAGGAATATGTCCTTGCTTCAAGAACTTTGGGAGCAAATGTTTCGCGCATCATGTTCAAGCACCTGATCCCGAATACAATGGGCCCTATTCTTGTAACCATGACACTTACAGTGCCATCAGCTATCTTTACTGAGGCATTCCTTAGCTATTTGGGTCTTGGTCTGACACCGCCTGTAGCGAGCTGGGGAACCATGGCAAATGACGGCCTTCCGGCACTTAGATATTATCCTTGGCGCTTGTTCTTCCCGGCAACGTTTATCTGCTTGACCATCTTTGCATTTAACGTAATCGGCGACGGACTTCGTGATGCGCTAGATCCGCGACTACGCAAATAAGGAGTGAGATAAATGGAAAAATTACTCGAAGTAAAAGATTTAAGAGTCTCATTCCAAACTTATGGAGGAGAAGTCCAGGCTGTCCGCGGCGTGTCCTTCGATCTTCATAAAGGTGAGACCCTCGCGATTGTCGGCGAGTCCGGTTCAGGTAAAAGTGTTACCTCCCAGACAATCATGAAATTGATTCCAATGCCGCCAGGCAGAATTGCTGGAGGACAAATTCTCCTTGATGGCGACGATATCGTTCCAAAATCGGAAAAGGAAATGGAAAAGATCCGCGGTAAAGAAATCAGTATGATTTTCCAGGATCCAATGACTTCTCTGAACCCGACAATGAGAATTGGCCGCCAAATCATGGAGGTGCTGATCAAGCACCAGAATATGTCATCTTCTGCTGCTAAGGATAGGGCGACAGAGCTTTTGCGCCTTGTTGGGATTCCAATGCCGGAGAAGCGTGTAAACCAATATCCTCATGAGTTCTCAGGCGGTATGAGACAGCGTGCTATGATTGCCATCGCACTTGCCGCAAGTCCAAAGCTTTTGATCGCGGACGAGCCTACAACAGCGCTTGATGTAACAATTCAGGCTCAGATTCTGGATCTAATGAAGGATCTTCAGAGCAAAATGGATACTTCCATTATCTTCATTACTCATGACCTTGGTGTAGTTGCCAATGTAGCAGACCGTGTTGCTGTTATGTATGCCGGCCAGATTGTAGAAATGGGAACAGTTGATGAAATATTCTATGATCCGCGCCATCCTTATACATGGGGGCTTCTGGCTTCCATGCCTAGCCTTGATAATGATGGAAAGACTGAACTTGCAGCAATTCCAGGTACTCCTCCTGATTTAACTAACCCTCCAGTGGGAGACGCATTTGCAGCGAGGAACCAGTTTGCATTGGCCATAGATTTTGAAGAAGAACCGCCAATGTATCAGATTTCTGAAACGCACTTTGCAAAAACATGGCTGCTCCATCCGGATGCACCGGAAGTAGAACCGCCTGAAGCTGTCAAGCGCAGGATCCGCAAGCTCTCTTCCACATTCGATAAGCCTGTTTTAGTGAAGGAGGGCAAATAAAATGGCTGAAAAGTTAATTGAAATCAAAAATCTAAAGCAGCACTTTAATGTCGGCCGCCCTAATATGGTAAAGGCAGTAGACGGCATTTCATTTGACATCTACAAAGGTGAAACGCTTGGCCTTGTAGGCGAGTCAGGCTGCGGAAAATCGACGACCGGAAGAACGATCATCAGACTGTACGATGCTACAGACGGACAAGTCCTTTTTGAAGGAGAGAACGTCCACGGAAGGAAATCTGCTAAAGAGCTGAAGAAATTCAACCGCAAAATGCAGATGATTTTCCAGGATCCTTACGCTTCCCTGAATCCTAGGATGACTGTAGCTGATATCATTGCTGAAGGCATTGACATCCATGGCCTTGCCACAAGCAAGAAAGAGCGTATGGAAAGAGTGTATGAGCTTCTTGAAACGGTCGGCTTGAACAAAGAGCACGCTAACCGTTACCCGCATGAGTTCTCAGGCGGTCAGCGCCAGCGGATCGGGATTGCCCGCGCTCTTGCCGTACAGCCTGAATTCATCATTGCTGATGAGCCGATTTCAGCTCTCGATGTTTCCATCCAGGCACAGGTAGTAAACCTGATGAAGCAATTGCAGCGCGAAAAAGGGCTGACTTATCTGTTTATTGCCCATGACCTTTCCATGGTTAAATATATCAGTGACAGGATTGGAGTTATGTACTTCGGCAAGCTGGTTGAAATTGCTCCGGCCGATGATCTCTACAATAACCCGCTCCATCCTTATACACAGTCCCTTCTTTCTGCCATTCCGCTTCCGGATCCAGAAACTGAGAGGACCAGAAAGCGTACAAGCTATGATCCTGCTGTCCACAATTATACGGACAGTGACCAAGTGGAGATGCGGGAAATTGCACCAGGACATTATGTTTACTGCTCTGAAAAGGAAGCAGCACAATATAAGGCCCAATACAAAAAATAACAAAAGACGATCTCATTCCGAGATCGTCTTTTGGCTTTTAATTACATCAAATAAAAAGAACAGCAAAAATTTTAGAATTATCGTTGCAGGTGATGTAAATAGCTAAGCTGTAAAAACGACCTATTTCGGAATGTGAAGTATCACTTTAACCCTTTTTCTCATTAACGCATTTTTCTTGTAATAATAATACAACATTTTGACAACAATTACTATTATAAATTTTCTATATATTCATTATTCCTATTAAAATCTTAAAAAATCCTTATTTCAAGTGTAATAGGAAAGAAGAGAGGGAATGAGTACTATGTTATTGCTTTTTACATATGTAAATGGAAGCAGGCTACCTTTATAATGAAAATACAAGGATAGAAGGGAGACGGAATATGAAGGCTCTGAAAATGACTGCGGCTGCTGCTGCTTTGTCTTCGCTCATCACAATACATGCCAGTGCGGAAGAGAGTGAAAAGCTGACAAACAGCTCCATGCCCGTAAGAGAATACATAGAAATGAAAAAAGAACTGCCAGCAGCCATGGCACGTTTTAAATATGACTCAGGCTATACCCTTGAATACCCTGACGCTGTAAGAGGAGTCTATGTTACCGGGCATTCTGCCGGCGGAGAAAAATTTAATAAGTTAGTAGATTTGATCGGCAAAACTGACTTAAATGCCATGGTTATCGATATAAAGGATGACTGGGGCAATCTGACCTATATTCCTGAAGGGAAATCCCCGTACAGCTCCATCGGCAAACCCTATATAAAAGACCCTGCAACGGTTCTGAAAACAATGGAGGAGAAGAAGATTTATCCTATAGCCCGTGTGGTTGTCTTTAAGGATAGCGTATTGGCCAATAGCAAGCCGGAATGGTCATATAAGGACGGGAATAAGGTCTGGTCAAATGGAAGAGGTGAATCATTCGTAAACCCATTCCTGAAAGAGGTTTGGGATTATAATGTCGGTATAGCCATTGAAGCCGCTAAGATGGGATTCCAGGAAATTCAATTTGATTATGTCCGTTTTCCTGAAGGGTTTGAAAAACGTGAAGAGACTTTAACTTATTCTACTGGAGAGTATAATGGCGCTGATGATAATGTTCAAAAAAGGGTTCAGGCTGTCACTGACTTTGTAGCTTATGCGAGGGAAAAGCTTAAGCCTTATGATGTACAAGTTTCTGTTGATATCTTTGGCTACAGCGCAACACTGCCGGAAGCACCCGGAATCGGCCAGAATTTCTCTAAGATTTCCTCCAATGTTGATGTCATTTCATCAATGATTTATCCGAGTCATTGGACGTCCTATTTCGGGATCAGCAAGCCAGATCTGGAACCATATAATCTTGTGGCAGAATATTCTAAGCTTGAGAAGAAGAAGCTTGCAGAGCTGGAAGAGGCGCCTGTATCAAGGCCATGGCTCCAGGACTTTACGGCATCGTGGCTGGGGGCAGGGAATTACAAGGCATACGGAAAGCAAGAGGTAGAAGCTCAGATTAAAGCCCTTAAAGACCAGGGGATCAATGAATATCTCCTTTGGAATGCAGGCAATTCCTACACAGAAGGCGTTGACTATACACCAGGGGAATAAAAAAGGAAAAGCCGGGCAATTGACCCGGCTTCATCTCTGTTCAATTGAGCGGCCATTTTCAGGCCAAGACCGCATGCTAATGGCTGTTATATCCTAATGAGCGTTAATAGCAGGATGTTATTTGACACAGAAGCTGTATGCGGTATCATAGTATATGGCAGGATCAGTTTTACTTTCTGCCGCCTACATTTTTCCACCCAGTCTGCACCTTTGCGGATTGATCCACAAATTCGGATTTTCGTTTACCGCCGAACAGCTTCTCGCCGATTCCATTCGCTGCAACTCCAATTATAGCAGTAATCCCAATCACGAGCAGGGCAACAATCGATAAATCCGCAGCAAATTCAATCATATAAACCTCCATCTTTCTTTTCACAGCAGCGCTGCGAATAATTTATAATGCCAAATGCCAGTGTCCTTTCTATTTATTGTAAAAGAACAGCAGTTATTAGAAAAGGTCTATTGTATAAATACTTTACATTTTGGCAAATTATTAGTGTATTTTACATGTGAGATTCAGAGCGGGGCAATTAAGCTCTGCAGCAGCCGGGGAAGTGTAGAGAAAGATGGATGCTTATCGGACTGGACTATTAAATAAAAGGAGCCAAAATATGCATTGGTATGAAAAATTGAATCAATATTTCCCTATCGAAGAAATGAAATCCCGCGAGCATATGGAGACGCTGCTCAAGGAACGCTCTGAAATCTACCATAAGGACGAAGGAAAGAACCATGTTTTGATGTATGTTGAACTGGATAACTTCGTGTTCATCGACTACCTGTTTGTTTCAAAGGCAGCCAGGGGACAGGGTCTTGGCCATAAACTCCTTGATAAGCTTAAGAAAAAGGGAAAGCCGATCATCCTTGAAGTAGAGCCGGTCGATTATGAAGACACCGACACAGAAAAAAGGCTCAAGTTTTACAAGCGGGAAGGCTTTGAGCATGCCCAATCGATCGGATATAGAAGGCGTTCCCTGGCAACAAAGGAAATCAACAGTATGGAAATCCTTTATTGGGCCCCTGGAAATGAATCGGAAGAACTGATCTACGAGAGCATGAAGAAGACATATGAGCTGATTCATACGTATAAAGATGCTCATTTCTACGGAGAATCCTACCAGCCGGTAGAGGAAGTACTGACATTTGAAGAAGACAAAAGTTCTGGAGATGTACTCAAAGGGCTCTAGGAAAAGTGCTGCTATTTTTGATAGCAGCATTTTCATTTTCATAAATTAATTGAGAATTTAAAATAAGGTTTACTGCCTGGACAGTATGGGTATAAAACATATAAAGGTCAAATGCGGCACCGGGCCATTATAAGTATTACATAAATATGGCCATCAAGCGGGGAAAGATGGAATCTATTAAAATTTTTGAAACTTTTATCTTTCTCATACGTCTTATATAGTAGAATGCTTAAGAAAAATGAACTGTAGAACCTTTGCATAAGTCTTTTAGCATATTTCTAAAAAGGGATACCAAATGCATCTTTAATGGTGTATAATAATTAATATAAATTACTAATTTAAAGTAATTTTAATTAAGGGTTCATATTTTCTGAGTATAATTCTTGTAAAAGATCTTTATATATGTCTAATTTAAGGAGTGTGAATTTGTAAAATGGTCACATTATACACTTCACCAAGTTGCACATCTTGCAGGAAAGCGAAATCATGGCTTGAGGAGCATGAAATAGGCTATAAAGAGCGGAATATTTTTTCCGAACCCCTTTCAATTGATGAAATCAAGGAAATCCTCCGTATGACGGAAGATGGTACGGATGAAATTATCTCTACGAGATCAAAGACGTTCCAAAAACTTGACGTGAACCTGGAAACCATGCCGCTTCAAGAGCTGTTTGAGTTAATTAAGGATAATCCAGGCCTGCTGCGCCGTCCAATCATTATTGACGAAAAGCGCCTTCAGGTTGGCTATAACGAAGATGAAATCAGACGATTCCTTCCGCGCAAAGTACGCACGTATCAGCTGCGGGAAGCACAGCGTATGGTTAACTGATGAATCAGCTCTTTATCTCTTTGAGATAAGGGGCTTTTTATTTTGTTCCTTTCCTTGACTGATTAATTATATGGGCCATATTGGCTTTCCGGCAAGCCAGTTGTTTGTACACAATTAAAATTTTTGGTAAGATTAAATGTACTAAAATGAAGCATATAGGCATACAATGGTTTTTTGAAACCTGCTTCATTTTAATTCCCTTTATCCCCTTTTTGTCATAAAATAGGAGTATAAGGCAACAATACTGTTACCTTCCTAGAAAGATTAGAGCCAACTATATTGGGTAAAGGATATAAACAACATCTTATGGGGGTATTTAGTCCCTTCAACAATCGCCGGAAGGGAGAGTTCTGAATGGAAATTGAACGGATTAATGATAATACTGTCAAGTTTTACATTTCTTATATTGATATAGAAGAGAGAGGCTTTGACCGGGATGAAATCTGGTACAACCGCGAGCGGAGCGAGGAACTCTTTTGGGAAATGATGGACGAAGTGCATCAGGAAGAAGAGTTCATGGTGGAAGGGCCTTTATGGATTCAGGTACAAGCTTTGGATAAAGGGCTCGAGGTGCTGGTCACCAAGGCGCAGCTTTCCAAAGACGGCCAGAAATTTGAACTTCCCGTTCCTGAGGATAAGCTGAAAGATCTGCCTGTTGAAGAGAGGATCGAGGATTTGCTGGATCAGCATTTCACAAAGCATGAAGATGAAGAAGACTCTTCTTATGAAGATAATCTTGAGTTTCTTCTGAAATTTGATGATTTTGAAGATATCATTTCCCTTTCCAAAACTTCCAGCCTGGATTCCTTGGAAACAAAGCTTTATTCATTTGAAAATAAATACTATCTGTATGTTGAATTTCCTGATGAGGAAGATCTTGATGAAGAGCAGATTGATAATGCTTTGAGCATCCTGCTTGAATTCGGGCATGAAACCCAGACGACGATCCACCGGATTGAAGAATACGGTAAGCTTATAATAGATGGAGATGTCTTCGGGGAGCTCAGGAAATATTTTGATTAAACAATGCCGATTTCTGAATGAAATCGGTGTTTTCTTTGTATATAGAAGGCAGCATGATTTTGCCGGTTGGGACAGGTGACAGCCATAATGAAAAACGCCGTAAGGATTACCATATTCAGCGGATTCCTGATCTTACTCCTTTTTGCCATTAATAAATTTTTTCCGGTCAATGGCGGCTTTCTGGGCTACTTCAGCCTGTTGGTAACTTTATCCGTCATATTTATCGGGTTCATCATTTTCCTTGAAAACCGCCACCCCTCACAGACTTTGACCTGGCTCGTGGTTTTAGGCGGTTTCCCCCTGCTCGGATTTATTTTCTACCTCCTTTTCGGGCGGAACTACCGGAAGGAAAAGATGTTCCGGAAAAAATATTTCTTGGACAAAGAAGCTTTCAGGAAAGTCCAGGAAAACCATGGGAGAAATTATGCTGAAAAAGTACGGCAGATGGGGGAGCATCAAAGAAAGCTTTTCCGTTTGGCCCATGAAATCGGGAACAGCCCCATTTCCTTTGCTACCAGCACAAGAATCCTTACAAATGGAGAAGAAACCTTCAATCAGATCCTTGAATCTCTCCGGAATGCCACCCATCATATCCATATGGAATATTATATTGTCCGCCATGATCAAATCGGGATGGAGATTAAAGAGATACTCATGCAAAAGGCGGGGGAAGGGGTCAGGGTTAAATTTTTGTACGATGCGGTGGGCTCCTGGAAAATGTCCAAGAAGTATATTCGCGACCTCAGGTCATCCGGGGTGGAGACAGTTGCATTCGGTCCAGTAAAAATGCCGCTCCTGAACAGCAAATTCAACTTCCGGAATCACCGTAAAATCATTGTCATTGACGGCAATACAGGTTTTATGGGCGGCCTTAACATCGGTGATGAGTATCTGGGGCGCAATCCGCATTTCGGTTTCTGGCGTGATACCCACCTGATGCTGCAGGGGGAAGCGGTCCGTACACTGCAGCTCATTTTTTTGCAGGATTGGTATTATATGACCAATGACAGCTTTTTGACAGCTGAATATCTTACTCCGGTTCCCGAAGAGAACAATCATGGCGGAGTACAGCTGATTGCCGGGGGCCCGGATAATGAATGGAGTGTCATTAAGAACATCTTCTTCTCGATGATTACTTCTGCGAAAGAGTCCGTCTGGATTGCTTCTCCTTACTTCATCCCTGATGAAGACATATTCACCGCCATCAAAGTGGCTGCCCTGAGCGGGGTGGATGTCCGCCTGCTGGTGCCGCATCGACCGGATAAGCGTATTGTTTTCCATGCATCAAGGTCTTATTTTCCTGAATTGCTTGATGCAGGCGTCAAGATTTATGAGTATCAAAAAGGCTTTATGCACAGCAAGATTGTGATTGTCGACAATGAGCTGGCTTCTATCGGAACATCGAATATGGATATGAGAAGCTTTCACCTGAATTTTGAAGTCAATGCTTTTCTTTTTAAAACTCACAGTACACAAAAGCTTGCTTCTGAATATCTGCTTGATCTTAATGATTCTCAGGAAATTACAGGTGCTCTGTTCGGAAAGCGGCATATTGGGTACAGGCTGCTTGAATCAACTGCACGCCTGCTGTCACCACTGCTTTAGGATCTATGACCATAACATATGAGGAGAATGCCGCAGCAGCTGCTGCGGCATTTTTCTATGAAGGGGTAATCTCTGGCAGGATATCGATTTCAAACAGCGAATTATATAGTAATGTAAAAAGAAAGGAGGAGAATTATGCTGACAGCAATCCGTAAATCAGGCAAGTTTATCAACTCTGCTGACTTCACGGATAGGGAAACACTGCGGAAGCTCAAGGTAAAGGAGGGCAGCTTCCTCTGTCCAGTATGCAGGGAAAAGGTAATGCTTAAGGTTGGAACCAGGAAGATACCCCACTTTGCCCATTATAAGGAACATTCCTGTGAAGCATCCTTTGAAAATGAGTCAGAGTACCATATGAAGGGAAAGCTGGATATTTACCGGTGGCTGATAGCCAATAATGTGCATGCCAGGCTGGAAACTTATATAAAAAGCATCAAACAGCGCCCTGATATATGCTTTGTATATGCCGGGAAGAAATTTGCCGTTGAATTCCAGTGCTCCCCTATTCCAGAATCGCTGTTCGCCAGCAGGACTAGTGCTTACAAAGAGGCAGGCTTCACGCCCATCTGGATACTCGGAGGAAAAGAGATCAGGCGGACCTCAGCCCGAAAAGCAAGCTTCTCTGAATTCCATTATTCTTTTGTCAATCGTTCATCAGATGCTCCATATCATTTGCTTTCTTACTGCCCCGATGTACAGAGCTTTATTTTCCTCTCCAACATCTGCCCGCTTACCACCCGTAATGTCCTGACAGACTTCTCTGTCATACCGCTGCATCAAATGAAATTTCCAAATCTAATAACTGCCCCGCGGATTGTCCGTTTTCCGCCGGCAGACTGGCAGAAGGAAATCTGCAAGCTCCAGCAAACCTATTCGCTGACCCCCAATACATTCAAACATCCCTTCTACATGGCCATATATCAAGCAGGCTTACATCTCTCCCTGCTCCCGCCGCATATCGGCATTCCTGTCCTTCATTCTCTCTGGATTTCAACACCTCCGCTAGTCTGGCAGGCGTATCTGCATACTGACTGTTTCATAGGCCTGAAACCTGGAGAGAAGGTGACTGAGAATGAAATCATGCAGTCTCTGAAGCGGCGCATACGTGCTGGAGATGTGAAAGTCAGGGAGCTCCCTCTTTCAGAAGGAGAATACAGCCTGGCTGTTACAGAATATTTCTGCCATTTATCAGCATCCGGAGTCTTTCAGTTTGAAGGAGAGGGGAGATACAGGCTCGCTCACGAATGGACTATCCCTAAGACAATGGATGAAGCCGGACTACTGAGAATGCGCTTTTATACAGGAATGGCGAGATCTGAAGACACTCCCTTCCCATATGAAATGGGGAATAATGAAAACAGCATCACTGACATACAATAAGGAGAGATTTATAATAAAGAAGGAATTTCCCTTTAAAGGTAGAAATAACTAGTGAACCGAATTTTTATTCGGACCACGAAATAACTGAAATGGAGGATATAGACATGGCAAATGAAACTGCAGTAAAGAAATTGCCTTCAAGAAGTGAAATAAAGCCGGAAGATACATGGAGGCTTGAAGATATTTTTTCAACTGACGATGCCTGGGAAAAAGAATTCCAGGAAGTGAAGCAGCTGCTTCCTGATGCGGGCGGGTTCCAGGGCAAGTTGGGGGACAGCGCAGACAAGCTGTATGAAGCGCTTCAATACCAGGATCATCTCCTTGAAAGGCTGGGCAGGCTCTACTCATATGCCCATATGAGATATGACCAGGATACGACCAATTCCTTTTACCAGGGACTGGATGACCGCATTAAAAATCTGTATTCCCAGGCAGCGAGCAGCCTTGCCTATATTGTGCCAGAGATCCTGGCAATCGATGAAGAGAAGATCAGCAGCTTCCTTGATGAAAAAGAAGAGCTAAGACTCTATAAGCATTCTTTGGAGGAAATTAATCTTCAAAGGCCCCACGTATTATCTGCAGAAGCAGAAGCGCTGCTGGCTCAGGCTTCAGAAGTCCTTGATGCACCAGGGAACACATTTGGCATGCTGAATAATGCCGATCTTGAATTTCCATCCATTAAAGATGAAAACGGGGAAGAAGTCGAGGTTACCCATGGCCGCTATATCCGTTTCCTGGAGAGTGACGATCAGCGAGTCCGCAGGGATGCCTTTAAAGCGGTATATGATACTTATGGTAAATTCAAGAATACTTTTTCAAGCACCTTGAGCAGCAATGTCAAAAAAGATAATTTCTATGCGCGTGTCAGGAATTATGATTCTGCCCGCCATGCTGCACTTTCGGATAATAATATCCCTGAAAGTGTCTATGAAAATCTGGTCAATACGGTCAATGACAACCTCCATCTTCTCCACCGCTACATTAAGCTGAGAAAAGAGGTCCTGGGCCTTGAAAAGCTTCATATGTATGATCTCTTCACACCTCTTGTCAAAGATGTGAAGATGGAAATTCCTTATGATGAAGCAAAGGATTATGTACTAAAAGGACTGGAGCCGCTGGGAGAGGAATATCTTTCAGTATTAAAGGAAGGGTTTGAAAACCGCTGGGTCGATGTCCATGAGAATAAAGGAAAAAGAAGCGGGGCTTACTCTTCAGGTGCATATGGCACAAATCCATATATTCTGATGAACTGGCAGGACAATGTGAACAATCTGTTCACCCTTGCGCATGAATTCGGGCATTCTGTCCACAGCTACTACACAAGAAAAACGCAGCCATATCCTTACGGAAATTATTCAATCTTTGTGGCAGAGGTAGCTTCCACATGCAATGAAGCCCTCCTTAACGACTATCTGCTGAAAACGATTGATGATGACCAAAAAAGGCTTTATCTGCTGAATCATTATTTAGAAGGGTTCCGGGGCACGGTGTTCCGCCAGACCATGTTCGCTGAATTTGAACATCAGATCCACCAGAAAGCCCAAAATAATGAGGCATTAACAGCAGAGGCACTGACACAGGATTATTATGAGCTTAATAAAAAGTATTTCGGCGAAGAAGATATCATCATCGACGAGGAAATCGGGCTGGAATGGTCCCGGATCCCTCATTTCTATTACAATTACTATGTTTATCAATATGCTACAGGCTTCAGCGCCGCAACTGCACTAAGCAAGCAGATCCTCGAAGAAGGTGAGCCGGCAGTCGAAAGGTATATCAACTTCCTGAAAGCAGGAAGCTCGGATTACCCGATCGAAGTGCTGAAAAAAGCGGGTGTTGACATGACAAGCCCTGCTCCGATTGCAGATGCCTGCAAGGTATTCGAGGAGAAGCTGAACGAGATGGAAGAACTCTTGAACAGGGTTAAGCAGTAAAACAGAAAAGGGGATGGACTTATTCCCTTTGTGAAGTCCACACAATGTGAGAAACCACTCAAAAAGCATGTTAAATCGTATATGATTTAGCGTGCTTTTTTTAGTGGTAACATTAATGTTTTGATATTTCTATTTGCAAGTTAGGACTGTAATATGAAATGAAGAAATGCTGCCGGTGAGCATTTTGATGGGCTGAAGTATATTGGAGAAGTGCGGCAGTGAAGACTTAAGGTGAGTAATGCGCTGAATCTGGAGATTTGGCGCTTATTTGCGGACTGGAGATAGTTTGATTGGGAAGAGGGGGGCGTATATTTGCGAGTTTGTGAGGATATTTGCGGGATTTTTAATATATTTGCGAGTTTTGGGATATATTTGCGACTCTGCTGAGTTTATTTGAGGGTTTCCGTTCTTATTTGCGAGCAGGGATGGGAGGGACTGGCGGAGTTGAGCGGGCATCGGGCAGGAAGGAAGCTGCTGCAGGACGATATTAGCAACTTTTCCTGTTTATTAGCAACTTTCCTGGTTTACTAGCAACTTTCACCATATATTAGCAAGTTTTCAATTATATTAGCAACTTCCGCCATATATTAGCAACTCTGCAAACCTTCACCTCGGCATCCCTTTAAAACTGCTCCAGACTTGCTGGTCACACCTGAACAGTCACCTCCGCACTTCCGCTTAAAAACCTTTAAACCGCCTCCTTTCATTTATATACAGCACCAGGATTAGTAGGGCCACGAATAAAAGAGGGGAGGTGATGATGAGGGGCAGCATTTTCATGAGGCCCAATATATTCAGAATGAAAGCAGCAGTGACTGCCAGTATGATCAGAAATAAGATGACTTTGCTTTTAAGCATACTTAACCTCCTGGTTATGGTTTTAGGCTTCAGGGCTTGTATATGTATATGCAAAAAGCGGGGGATAATTTCGTGACAATTTTGTGAAGAGATGAACAATCTATTGTTCATTCTGCAGCCAGTATGATATGATGTATTTGTGACATAGTTCACAAACGATCAAACCCCCTTTCTATTATTGAAACATACACTCCCATCCTGAAATATAAGAAAAGCCCTGCATCTGCAGGGCTTTTCTTATATCCTGTGTTATTCTCCGCAATATCTCCAAAAAGTCCCGTATTTTGCAGGGAGCTGTTCGACCAGCTGCTTCAATTGGAGTTTTTTCATTTCTTTTTCTACTTGTGAAACCGTCATATTGTATACAACTGCAATTTCCTTGGTTGCTACCAGCTTGAAGTATCTCAGGAATGCTTCAAGGGATGGCGGCTCAGAAGGTTCAGGCTTCATCTGCAGCATTTCTTCAATGATCTGCACATACACCTCATAAGGGTAATAGCCTGTGACTTTAATTCCTTCTTCTTCAATATTTTCATTGAAAAATACAAGAGTAGGTATTTCCTGTACATCCATTTCTGAAGTGATTTTCAGGTCACATTGAAAAGCTTTAGCAGCGCTGTCTGAGTGGATATCGGCAACAAATTCGACAACGTCAAGCCCGACATTCTGTGCACAGGATTTGAGGACATCGAAGTTTGAAATGTTCTGCTTTTCAAGGAAAAGCACCTCCTGCAGCTTCCGCAGAAATCGGATCCCTGCTTTTCTTCCCTGCAGCTCGGCTGCCTTTATCGCGATGGAAGCCAGATGCGGGGACGAGACAGGGTTTTCAAACCAGACATTGCCATCACATGACATCCCTGAACGGCTTGCGGTTTTTTCCCAATAGTCCGCGAGGCTTTCCAGCCTCTGCTTCCTTCCCATGTTGAGGGAGGCAAGCCTGCCGCTAAGGACATGCTTAAAGGAAAAGTAGCTTCCATACTCTATCATCAGTTTCTTAATAATCGGTTCCAGCGCCCAGCACTCGGGACAGAGAGGATCGACGAACATGTAAATCTCAATCCGCTTTTTCTCGATGCCCTGGCAATGAGGAGATGCATGGATGAATTGAGAAGTTTCTTTTTCCCTCACTTGCTCTCACCTTTCATCATATCTTTTTCTGGTGTATTGATCATATGCTGTGCCGTTAATGCGAGCCGGGAGAAGAAATGCTGCCTGAAGTCGCCTTCCAATCCTGTTGCATCCATAGCCTGTTCCATGCATGACAGCCATGCCTTTGCCCTTGTTTCCGTAATTTCGAAGGGGAGGTGGCGGGCTCTTAGCATAGGGTGCCCATGTTCGGATGTATATAAAGCAGGTCCTCCAAGATATTGTGTCAGGAACTGTTTTTGCTTTCTGGCCGTTTCAGTCAGGTCATCAGGGAAGATAGGAGCGAGATCAGGGTGCTGTCCAACCAGGCTGTAAAAAACATCAACAAGCCGGTGAAGTTTTTCTTCGCCAATAGCATCGAACGGTACAGTCATTTTCTCGGCCATTATAAAAACTCCTTTTCGAGTTTAATGAGTAAGTTTCCAAAAGATTAGTTATAGCAGAAACATTATCTTTTAATATTCCTGTGCTTTCTTTATTTTAACAACGCCCTTTTTATATCTCAAACAAATAGCTTGAGGACAAGCAGCACAAAGTGGCGGCATTCATTACTTTAACCAATATCACGGAATTTTTCCAGCGTGAACCATTGTCAGCTCAATATGAAGGTTTTTCCCGCAAAAAAAAGCCTTCCGCATAGCGTGGGCTGCAGAAGGCTTTCTCGCAAGGTTCTTATGCTAAGAAGCTGCCGGTCACTTTTTTTACATAGTTCAAAGTTTCTTTAAAAGGAGGGATGCCTCCGTATTTATCGACATTTCCCGGGCCTGCATTGTATGCTGCAAGCGCCTTTTCAATGTTGCCCCCATATCTGTCCATCATTTCACGCAAATACTTGCTGCCGCCAAATATATTGTCGCGGGGATCAAATATATTTTTGACGCCAAGGCCTTTGGCTGTTTCCGGCATGAGCTGCATCAGCCCGGAAGCCCCGGCAGCACTGACAGCACCGGGATTGAAGTTGGATTCCTGTTTGATGACAGAGTGGATGAGCTTGGCAGGAAGCTTGTACAGCTCTGCTGCCTCATTGATGATATCTGAAAAAGGTTCCCCATTTCCGCCGGAAAGCTTTGTAAAGCTTACTGGAGGAAGTGCCGCAGCCATCTTTCCAGACAGGAATGTTTCTCGTCCGGTTTCTGCAGACTCCTGTCCGCCGGGTGCCTCATCCGATGCCATCATTTCATTCATGATGCTGGTAAAGACACTGCCCAAGCCGGAGTCTGAAGGAGTACTGTTGCCGCCGAAATTCTGGAGGGCCTGGAGTTCAAGCATCACTTTCAGTTGGTCAATGTTCATTGCTGTCTCCTTTTATATAACTGCCAAAGCTTTAATCATTCAGCAGTGTGCATGTTTAATTTTTGACGGTAAAACCTCTTAATTTTATTTTCGGTCTTTCTTTCGGGAATGTTTAGGAGTTTCAGGAAAAGGATAAATTCCTTCTTTCCTTTTTCGCTGTCACTTACCTCATATTCTAATTCATAATCCTCGCAATTTAAATAGGAACTATGGTCGAGAACCATCAGGCCGCCATTATAAGCTTTTTCGGCCCGTCTGGTAGAAAGGGATCCAAAGTATTCAAGTTCAGCAGCAGGAATTTTCATGATTTCAAGCGCCTCTTTTATGAGGCCGTCCGGGATGCTTCCTGTTTGCATGCAGGCATCCGCTTCCGTTTGCGAAAGCTCTATATTTGTCTCGAGAAGCCCTTCGTCTGCCGGCTGCTTGAGCGTCATTTCATATGTCCCGTTTTTAAAACGGATTCTTAACGCGCTCATTTTGTCCTTGAGCTTAAAGTCCGGTGTATCAAAATAATGGTTTTCCTGCGAGAAAAAATCTGCCGGTTTAACCTGCAGAAAGGCTGCCGCCTTCTCAAATTCATGCTGCTCCAGCATGTTCTTGTATTCTATTTCAATGTGCTGTGAATGGCTCATATTATGTGTGCTCCCCTGAGTATAGTCATTTTTATTATCTCTTTCTTTCAGACAGACTTCAATCCTTAGGATATAGAAACAACCTGTGATAAAATAGGGGAGAGTATGGGAGGTTGGAATTCATGAATAAAAAAATAGACATAACCAATGCGGCACTGACAGAAACGAATGAGCTGCTGCTGGAGACAGAACAGGATATTAATGGGCTTAAGGCGAATGGACAGATGCTGGTCGATTCAGATAACCTGGCATTTGTTTATATTGCGGAAAGCAATGATGAATATACATACATAGTCCTATCAGAAGGCATATGGGCTGCCATGAGCCAGGCCCTCGCAGCAGGGGCGGATGCCTATCTGGCAAACGGCCCTGGCAGGCTGCATCTTCCTCAATTCAGGGAGGAACTCGGCTATCTGATCGAGAATATTAAAGGCAACAGCAATTATGGAGATGAAATGGTGGCAAAGGTGGAAGCCGCCTTCTGAAAAGCGCAATAGCCCCCGGCAGAAAGGCTGGTGCAACCCGGCCTTCCTCCGGAAAATAGAGAAAATGGGATGAGGTGAAGATGCGCATGAAGCATTGGGATCAATTTTTAGCACCTTATAAGCAGGCTGTCGAGGAATTGAAGGTAAAACTGAAAGGGATGAGGGGCCAGTTTGAACTTGATTCCTCAAGTTCCCCGATTGAATTTGTGACAGGCAGGGTAAAGCCGATTGCGAGCATATTGGATAAAGCCAATCAAAAGGGGATACCTCTTGATAAATTGGAAACCGAGATGCAGGATATTGCGGGCTTGAGGATGATGTGCCAGTTTGTGGATGACATAAAACTGGTTGTTGAAATGCTCCGCCGCAGGAACGATTTCGAGCTGATAGAGGAAAGGGATTATATTTCCCACAAAAAGGCAAGCGGCTACCGTTCCTATCATGTCGTCATAAGATATCCTGTCCAAACGATCAATGGCGAGAAAAAAATCCTTGTTGAAATCCAGATCAGGACGCTGGCCATGAACTTTTGGGCGACTATAGAACACTCACTGAATTATAAATACCGCGGCCAATTTCCAAAGGATATACAGATGAGGCTGAAAAGGGCTGCTGAGGCTGCCTTCCGCCTGGACGAAGAAATGTCCCTGATCAGAGGAGAAATCCAGGATGCACAGGCGTTCTTCACCCGGAAGAAAGAGCATCAGAAGGAAGGCGGAAGCTGACGGCGGCAAGGCTTCTGTCCACTACAAGGGCAAAGGTCAAACTGGGATTTTGAAAAGGAGAGAAAAAGCACAATGAAATTTGCCATTACGTCTAAAGGCGACTCCAAATCAAATACACTTATGCATAAAATGAAAACGTATTTACTGGATTTCGATTTAATATATGATGAGGATCAGCCGGATATTGTTGTATCCATAGGCGGGGATGGCACGCTTCTCTATGCTTTCCACCGGTACAGCAGCAGGCTGGAAAAAACGGCTTTCGTCGGCATACATACAGGACATCTTGGCTTTTATGCTGATTGGGTGCCGGAAGAAATCGAAAAGCTGGTGATTGCCATTGCCAAAACGCCGTACCAGGTGATTGAATATCCGCTTCTTGAAGTGATTATCCGCTACCAGCATGGAGGAAGGGAAACGAGATATCTGGCCCTGAATGAGTCGACAGTCAAGAGCATCGAGGGCACATTGGTAATGGACGTGGAAATCAGGGGACAGCATTTCGAGCGCTTCAGGGGAGACGGGCTCTGCCTGTCCACTCCATCAGGAAGTACGGCTTATAATAAAGCGCTTGGAGGGGCCATTCTCCATCCTTCGCTGCCTGCCATCCAGTTTGCGGAAATGGCTTCAATCAATAACAGGGTATTCAGGACGCTGGGTTCACCGCTTGTCCTGCCGGCCCATCATACGTGCATGCTGAAGCCGGTAAATGTACCGGACTTCCAGATTACAATTGACCATCTGACGCTCCTGCACAAGGATGTAAAGTCGATCCAGTTCAGGGTGGCGGATGAGAAGATCAGGTTTGCCCGTTTCCGTCCATTCCCATTCTGGAAAAGGGTGCATGATTCATTTATTACCGACAACTAAGAAGGGAAGGGCCCGTCCATGGATTCGTTCACATTAAATTGGAGAATCGATAAGCAGGACAGCGGACAGTCCATTAAAGATTATCTGAAGCAGCGTGAAATTTCCAAAGCTGCCCTGACTGATATAAAGTTCAGCGGCGGGAAAATCGAAGTGAACGGCAATGAGGAAAATGTGCGCTATACGCTAAATGAGGGGGACTGCCTTTCCGTCAGGTTTCCTTCTGAAATGCCGAGTCCAGGGATGGAAGCAGAAGACATTCCCCTGGCTATCGTGTATGAAGATCCTTATGTACTGGTTGTCAACAAGCCAGCCGCTATGAGCACGATCCCCTCAAGAGAGCATCCACGCGGAAGCCTTGCGAATGCACTTATCGGCTATTACAGGAAAATCGATCTGGCATCGACGGTCCATATTGTGACAAGGCTTGACCGTGACACTTCAGGGCTGGTCCTGGTTGCCAAGCACCGCCATGTCCATCACTTAATGAGCACACTGCAGAGGGAAGGCAGGGTTAAGAGAACCTATGAAGCCTTTGCAGAAGGAAAGCTATTCCCGGTAGAAGGGTCCATTGAGGCACCGATTGCGCGCAAAAAGGACAGCATCATTGAAAGGGAAGTCAATTTCCTTGAAGGGCAGTATGCCTGCACACATTATAAAGTAAAAGGAACCGGAGAGTTCACTTATGTGGAGCTGGTGCTTGAAACAGGGAGAACTCACCAGATTCGGGTCCATCTTTCCCATCTCGGCCATCCCCTGCTTGGAGACGGGCTGTATGGCGGGAATAAAAATCAAATCAGCCGCCAAGCCCTTCATTGCCGGGAGCTCCGTTTTTTTCATCCGTTCCTGGAGAGGGAGCTTTGCTTCTCAGCCGGGCTGCCTGATGATATGAAGGCACTGCTGGAATAGAAGACAGCCGCCTTTTTAGGCGGCCGTTTTACTATGCCGGCAGATGTTTAAAGGATGTCCCGGAACTTTTCTGCATTGAAAGGCATGGAGGAGCCGACAGAAACCAATTCCATTTCCGGGTATCTCAAGGCTGTAAGCTTGTTGCCAAAAACGGCACCTGTATCAATATTAAAGGTTGAATTGACGGTTCGCGGTTCCTTCACGGGCGTGTGTCCATACACAATGACCCTCTCTCCTTTATACGCCTTTGCCCAGTCCCTTCTTTCAGGAGTGCCATCTGCATTGTTCTTCCCGGTAATGTCTCCGTATAATACAAAAGTTTTCACCTTTGCATTATTTTTCCCGATATATTCTTCCTTGATCCCCGCATGGGCAATGACGAGCTTTCCCCCGTCAAGCACCTGATAGAGGGGAGCCTTTTCATACAGTTCCATGAATTTTCTTCTTATTTCTTTTTTTTTCTTATGGGGAAGGGCTTCATATTCAGCAGCAGTGGTTTCAAGGCCGTGGGTAATCTGGACTTTGTTGCCCAGGAAAAAGCGGTAAAGCTTATTGCAATGGTTGCCCGGTGAATAATAGGCTTCCTGCCGCCTGGCTGCAAGCTCCCAGACAATCTCAACCGTTTTCAGCGACTCGGGGCCCCGGTCAGTCAGGTCACCGACAAAAGCAAGCTTTCTCCCATCAGGATGGATGGGGATGCCGGTTTCCCAGGAATAGCCCGTCTTCATAGTGAGTGTTTTGAATTCAGCAAAGCATCCATGTATATCCCCAATGATATCAATTTTCATTCTGTTCCTCCTCCGCCTATCATTTAAGCAGGTCTTACTCAGTATATTTGAAATCCTCAAAATATTCCTGTGGGAAGATTTTAATGACGACAAAAAAACAAACATTTGCTAGTATAGTAAAGACTGTTTTAGTATACCCGGAAGGAGGGGTAAATCATGCCCGATATGCAAGAAAGACCCTCGGAGCAATATAACCGCGAGCTGCTGCTCCAGTCTTTACAAAATGAAGATTTAGATGTTTTCAGGGAGGAGTTCCTTGATCTGCACCCTTATGATCAAGCTTCATTTTTTAAGGAGCTGGAGGAAGAAGCCCGTTCAGTCATCTATCAATTCCTGTCCCCGGAAGAGATGGCAGGTCTCTTTGAAAATCTGGAAGTGGATGAGGAAGAATACAAAGATGTACTGGCTGAAATGAATCCAAGCTATGCAGCAGATATGCTGTCAAATATGTATGCTGATGATGCGGTCGATGTCCTGAATGAATTGGACAAAGACCAGGCTGCAAGCTATCTGACCATAATGGACAGTGATGCGGCACAGGAAATCAAAGACCTGCTGCATTATGAAGAATATACGGCAGGAAGCATCATGACGACCGAATTCATTTCGATCTCCGCCAATCAGACGGTCCGTTCTGCTATGTATATCCTGAAAAATGAAGCCCCCCGGGCCGAAACAATCTATTATGTATACGTAGTGGATGAAGACAAAAAGCTGGCAGGGGTCATTTCCCTCCGTGATCTGATTGTGAACGATGACGATACGATGATCGCGGAAATCACCAATGACCGGGTCGTCTCAGTGTCGGTGGGCGAAGATCAGGAGGATGTTGCCCGAAAAATTAAGGATTATAATTTCCTGGCCTTGCCGGTAGTGGATTTTCAGAATCATTTATTGGGAATCATAACAGTTGATGATGTAATGGATGTCATGGAAGAAGAGGCATCAGACGATTATTCCAAGCTAGCAGCGGTTTCTGACATGGATACTCTTGATCGAAGTCCATTTGCTGCTGCCAGAAAGAGGCTGCCATGGCTTATTATCCTGCTGTTTCTGGGGATGATGACTGCCAGTCTGATTGGACGGTTTGAAGAAACGCTGAGCAAGGTGTCCATACTGGCTGTGTTCATACCGCTTATCGCCGGCATGGCTGGCAATACGGGCACACAGGCCCTGGCAGTTGCTGTACGCGGGATTGCAACAGGCGACCTTGAAAGGGAGAACAAATCGAAGCTTATATTCAGGGAAGCAGGGACAGGGGTTATTACAGGGACGATCTGCGGGATATTGGTCAGTCTCGCTGTATGGCTCTGGCATGGCGATATTTATCTTGGCCTGCTTGTCGGCATTTCCATTTTCTCTACATTGATTGTTGCAACACTCGCAGGGGCGCTCGTACCGTTGATCATGCACCGTATGAAGATCGACCCGGCAGTTGCTTCAGGACCTTTTATTACGACAATAAATGATATTATCAGTATTTTAATTTATTTTGGGATGGCCACATTGTTCATGAGCTATCTGATTTAAATCGGAGGAGGAATAGATATGGAGCATGGAGCATCTGTTGCTTCTCTTGTTATAGTCATTCTTGCAGCGTTTATCACACCTATTGTGCTGCATCGATTGAAGTTAAACTTTATCCCTGTGGTCGTGGCGGAAATCATTGTCGGCCTGATCATAGGAAAAAGCGGGTTTGACCTGGTTCATGAAGACATGTGGCTGGAAACCCTCTCGACCCTCGGCTTTATTTTCCTGATGTTTTTAAGCGGGCTTGAAATTGACTTTTCGGCTTTCAAAAAGAGCAAGAAAAAAGCAGTCCTGCCAAATGGAAAGCCTGAGCCAAACACGTTTCTTGTTGCGTCCATTGTGTTTGTCGGGATTTTCGCTGTATCGCTGCTGCTTTCCTATTTGTTTGTCCTGGCAGGATTCATTGATAATGCTTTCCTGATGACCCTGATCATTTCGACCATATCCCTTGGGGTGGTAGTGCCTACATTGAAAGAAGCCCATCTGATGAAAACGGGGATCGGGCAGATCATCCTGCTGATCGCAGTCATTGCCGACTTGGCGACAATGATCCTCCTGGCTGTCTTTGTGTCGCTTAATGATGGCGGTGAAGGCAATACCTGGCTTCTGCTCGTATTATTCGGCGCCGGAGTCATCCTGTTTTTTGTCGGAAAGAAGTTCCAGAAACGCAATTTCATTGAGGCGATGTCAACCGGTACAGTTCAAATTGGCACGAGAGCAGTTTTTACACTCATTCTGCTCTTGGTTGGCCTTTCTGAAACGGTTGGCGCGGAGAATATACTCGGTGCATTCCTGGCAGGTGTGCTTGTGTCCCTGCTTGCACCAAATCAGGAAATGATTCATAAACTGGATTCATTCGGCTATGGCTTCCTGATTCCTATTTTCTTTGTAATGGTCGGTGTTGACCTTAATGTGTGGACGTTATTCAGCGATCAGAAGATGCTTATGCTTATTCCGCTTCTGCTGATTGCCCTGCTTGCTTCCAAGCTTGTCCCAGTTCTTATTCTCAAGAAATGGTATGACGCAAAAACTGTGATAGCATCAGGGTTCCTGCTGACATCCACGCTGTCTCTTGTCATTGCGGCAGCAACCATCGGAGAAAGGATGGAGATCATCACAGCAGAGATGAGCGGAACGCTGATCCTGGTTGCAATCATTACCTGTGTGCTGACTCCGATTGTCTTCAAAAAGCTTTTCCCGAAAGAAGCTGCAGAGGAAAAAATGCTCAAGGTCGCCTTTATTGGCGCCAACCAGCTTACACTTCCGGTTTACAGTGAACTGAAATCCTCGCTGTATGAACCAAAGCTGTACCATAAAAAGCAAGAGAAGTCTGATAAGCAGATTGCCGATTCCCTTTTCGAGATAGAAGAGGTTGATGATTTCACAGTGGGTGTCCTAGAGGGTACAGATGTTTTCAATTCGGATATTGTTGTGATTTCTACAGGTGATGAAGAAGCTAATGCCACATTATCCGTCGCTTTCAAGGAACGGGGAGTAGAGCGGGTCATCTGCCGCATCGAAAGCCCTGACCTGGAAGAATCCCTTCGTGAGCAGGAAGTGGAAGTCTTCTCAGTGCTTTTATCGACAAAGGCGCTTTTGCGTGCTCTAATCGAATCTCCTAGCGTGATGAATATCCTGACCAATCAGGAAACATCCCTGTATGAGATCAAGCTGCTGAACAGCCAGTTTGACGGCATGACCTTAAGGAGATTTCCATTTACCGGGGATGTTATTTTTGTCCGCATTTTCCGCGGAATGGATTCAATTGTCCCGCATGGGGATACTGAGCTTCAGATGAATGACAGGCTGATCGTTACAGGTTCTAAAGAGTATGTGGATGAATTGAAGCGTGAGCTTGAGTTCTGCGAATGGTGTTAATCAGCATCATAGAAAGCCGGCCGTTTAAGATGGCCGGCTTTCTTATATTCTTTAACAGCACTTTCCTTTTAGCTGATTATGTAGTAATATTAGTACTAGGTACTAATAACATGTATTAATATAGGAGGCACCGACTATGACTCTGTCTTTAGCAGGAAAAACATATGTTGTAATGGGAGTGGCCAATAAACGCAGCATAGCATGGGGAATTGCCCGTTCGTTGCATGAAGCAGGAGCGCGCCTGATTTTTACATATGCAGGAGAACGCCTTGAAAAGAGCGTAAAAGAGCTGGCAGGCTCACTGGAAAATGCAGATAGCCTTGTCATCCCGTGTGATGTGACAAATGACGAAGAAGTTGCTAAATGCTTCGCAGAAATTAAAGCCCAGGCAGGAACCATCCATGGCGTCGCCCATTGCATCGCCTTTGCCAATAAAGAAGAGCTGCAGGGGGATTTCATGAACACGACCAGGGACGGATTCCTGCTTGCCCATAATATCAGCTCTTATTCTTTGACAGCAGTGGCAAAGGAAGCAAAAGAATTGATGACCGATGGAGGAAGCATTGTCACACTGACCTATCTGGGCGGAGAGCGTGTTATGCAGAATTACAATGTTATGGGAGTTGCCAAGGCGTCGCTCGATGCAAGCGTGAGATATCTTGCATCAGATCTTGGCAAATCAGGTATACGGGTTAATTCTATTTCTGCTGGCCCGATCCGTACCTTGTCTGCAAAAGGTGTCAGCGACTTCAATTCAATCTTGAGGGAAATTGAAGAAAAGGCCCCTCTGCGCCGCATCACCACACAAGAAGAAGTCGGAGATACTGCGGTGTTCTTATTCAGCGATATGTCCAGAGGAATCACTGGGGAAAACATCCATGTTGACTCCGGTTTCCATATCATGGGCTAATAAAAAAATTGGCAGGCCATTTCCTTGGCCTGCCTTTTCTATATGTAAATGGGGGGTAAAACCTGAAGCGCAGGAAGCAATCCCGCACTAAGGTTCCGTATATTCCAACAATAGCACATGATTGTGAACCATATATTCCCCCCGTGTTAATCCTTTGTAAAGCTGCTCATCTGATGATTTTATTTCTCTGCCGCGATATCTGCGAGTCTAAGATACTTGGTCGCCCTGTAAACGAATTTGCCCATTTTGCATACATATATGAAGGAGAAACAATGCGGAGGTGCACAGGGTGGAGAAAAAAACAAAAGAACCTATGCTTTATATTCATCAGCCACACTTTAAAATGCCCGAAATCAAAATGCAGGAGGTTTATTCTGCAAAAAATGCTAAAAAACAGGCTGCTGCTCGTCAGGCAAGCGATAATCACAAAAAAAGCAAGCCGGCCGTACAAAGGGAAGAGTCGATTTTCGGTCCAGCCAGTCATGAAGCTGATTTGCCTGAAAGTAATGATGATGTCCAGTCTGCAATCAGAGATTATCAGGATGCTCAGCTTGAAAAGAAGGAAGAAGAATCACGGAAGCAGGGGTTCTTTTCTTTTCAGAGAGTAAAGCCATTCAAAGAAATGAATGTCGAAGAAAGGCTCGATTATCTGATCCATTTTCCCAAGCAGCTGCCGCCGGTTCCCTGCCTGATTTTAACGGAAGAAAAGACATACAGAGGGATTGTGCAGAGCATGCCTTCAGAAGATAGGGTAGAAATAAAACTTATGGATCAATCCTTAGAAACGATTTCTGTAAAGTCTATAAAAGAAATCAGGATGATTGGCTTCACAAAGTAATAAGCACGCAAAAAAGCCAGCCTTCGGGCTGGCTTTTTAATGAATAGGAATCATATGATTATGATTTTCGGGGCTGAGCAAGCGCCTTCAGCATTTCAATTTGTCCAGCTGCAGCGGCTGGATCCTCTAGTCATAAGCCACGGTAGAATTAAAGGCAAAGAACGCCTTTTATTCTACCGCGTCTTATGCTTGAGGCCCACAGGATGTGGGTCATGCAGACGTTGCCACAGGACGTGGCGTTCTTAGTCTGCGCTCCTTAATGGGCAAGCCGCCTCCGCATTTCAATACAAAAACAAAGCGGTCCGCCGGTCAAAGCCGGCGAACGCCAAGTGTTTGACTTGCCTGACTTATGCAAAGAAGGTTCTAACTCAGATGGGCCATTCAGAATGGCCAAGGTGCTAGTCACAGATGTCTAGGTTGACATCGGCGATGCACTGCACAGCACAGAAGCATTTCAGGTCGACTGTGATGCAGTCATTCGTCTTGACAAAGCGGTCTACCTGGCAGACCTTTTTGAGGTCGATGCAGCAGTCTTCTGTGAGATCTACTGTATCATAGCCATCATGTGTTCTTTTTTGCGGTTCTAGGACGCGGAGCACTGCGCAGCAGTTATCAAAAACATCTTCTACACGGAAGAAGATAGATACGCAAGAGCAGTCGCTGCCTCTGAAGAAAGCATGGAATGGTGACCCGTCAGCTGTTTTCAGGACAAAAACGCGTGTATCGGCATTTTGCCTTTTTGACGGAGAAACCAGTGTCCCAAGCGGCTCCAGGAAACAATTTGTCGGGCACTCGCATACATCTTCGGCATTATCTTGAATATCTTTTATCGCACGAACCACTTCGCAGACACAGCTTTTTGAGCCATAAACATCGTCTTTTTTTCCACAACCCATTATCTTTTCCTCCTTTATTTCTTGTGATACTACACTAATAACATATTGCCGGAAGGGCTTATGGGTTACGGACAAACGCCTTGTTTCTGAAAATTAGGCAGTTTTTTTTCTGCTGTGCATAAAGTATAGTACTGCATCAGCTGTAGGAAAAAACTCAGAAGAGGGGTACATGATGTTCATATCACTATGGGAATTCACTGTGCTGGCCTTTGCCGCCTTCCGGCTGACAAGGCTGATTGTATTTGATTCGATTACCGAATTCTTCAGGCAGATTTTTTTGGAAGAGGTTGTGGAAAAAGGAGAAATGTATTATGTGACGAGGCCGGGATTGATCAGAGGCTTTATCGGCGAGCTTATCAGCTGTTATTGGTGCACAGGCGTATGGGCCTCTGCATTGCTTTACCTCTCCTATCTTTATTTCCCCATGGCAGCGGCCCCTGTCATCTTTATCCTTGCCATCGCCGGTGCTGCTGCAGTTATTGAATCGGTCATTCAGCGGCTTATCTGATATCTTTGAACTATGGCACTGTGCCGGCACAGGCGCTGGTTTGCATGCATAAACTGGCACTGTGTACTGAAATTTAAATAATGGAGGCATCCTTATGTTAAGTGCTGATAAACCGGTTCAGGGGACAGTGTCCCGGCCTGTCAAAAAGAAAAAAAAGAAGAAGGGCTGCAATTGCGGCAAAAAGAAGGGGAACAGCTGAATAAGAAGGCAATAAGGTGCCTATTCAAAAGCCGCATTAGCGGCTTTTTAATTTTTTTTCAACTTTGATTACTGTCCAGCCTCATTTGTTTTTCTTATTTGTCATTTTTTACAAGTTGGTTTTATTCATAAATTGCTGTTGCCGCGAGGAAAATATAAGAGCGAATAAATCCACTTTACATAGGAAGGATTGTATATGAACAGAAAACAGATGTTTAGAAGGTCAATGGTCATCCTGGCCGCCATTCTGTATGTGAGCGGCTGCAGCAACGAGCAAAAGACCGCGGAAAGCCGTCTGGCACTAATAAAAACGACGAACCCGCAGCCTTTGCTTCTTGATGAAAAGAAAGAGGAGCGGAAGGATTTGGCGCCAAGGGTTAAAAAGGAAATCGAAGCAATCGAAGAGGTTTATGATGTTGCGGTGGTTGTAGGCGAAGAGGAAGTTCTTGTGGCCTATAAGGTGAAGCATCTTAAGCGCTTCCGCATGAAAAAAATTGAAAAGACGATCAATAAGCGACTGGAAGAAAAGTTTCCTAAAGAAGACTTCATTGTATCCAGCGACTATAAAATCTTCCTTGAGGCTGTGGAATTGAAGGAACAGATGGAGGACCCGGCTTTCCCGCGCAAAAAGGCCAAGGATAAGCTTGAAAAAATCATCAATATGAAAAAAGAGCTCACATAGAAAGGGGCGAAAATAGTGGCAAAGAGCAAGACACCCGAGCAGAAGAAATATGAACAGCTTGAACAAAAGCATGAAACAAAGCGCCCGGTCCTGAAGAACTGCCTGAAGGCGTTTTGGGTGGGCGGGGTAATCTGTGTGATTGGCCAGGCCATTACTTATTTTTATATATATTTCTTTGATTTTACAGAGCAGACAGCAGGAAACCCTACAGTCGCCACTATGATTTTCATATCCATGCTGCTGACAGGCTTTGGAGTATACGACCATATCGGCCAATATGCCGGAGCAGGTTCCGCTGTACCGGTTACAGGCTTTGGAAATGCAGTTATTTCTGCTGCCATAGAGCACCGGACTGAAGGGTTTGTGCTTGGGGTGGGAGGAAATATGTTTAAGCTCGCCGGGTCAGTTATCTTATTTGGGGTTTTTTCCGCTTTTGTAGTAGCTTTGGTTAAAACACTATTAGTCATGTGGGGGGTGCTGTGAATGCTGAAAGGTAAACAATCCTGGATATTTCAGAACCGGCCTGTCATTCTTTCCACTGGCGTCTCTGGGGGGCCTTTTGAAGCAAAGGGCAACCTTGCCAGGGACTTTGATATCCTTCACGATGACCTCTGGATGGGGGAAGACTCCTACGAAAAGGCGCACAGAGTCCTGATGGAAGAGGCAGCAAAGACAGCCATGCAAAAGGGTGCTGTAGAGAAAGATGATGTACAGTTTTTTATTGCCGGGGACCTGATTAACCAGATTACGCCCAGCAGCCTTGCAGCAAGAACGATCCAGCTTCCGTATTTTGGAGTATTCGGAGCATGCTCGACTTCAATGGAAGGTCTGGCATTATCTGCTTTTATCATCAATTACGGAGGAGCAAAGAAGATCATTACCGGCGCTTCAAGCCATAACTCTGCCGTAGAAAAGCAGTTCCGCTATCCAACCGAATATGGGGGGCAGAAGCCTCCTACTGCCCAATGGACCGTGACGGGCGGTGGCGCTGCTCTTGTGGGCGAAAATACAGGGCAAAAAGATATGCCGGCTGCTGTTTCTGCCACAATTGGAAAGGTCATCGATATGGGACTGTCCGATCCTTTTAATATGGGAGGGGCCATGGCACCTGCAGCTGCTGACACGATTTCAGCCCACTTCAGGGATATGGAAATTGATCCTTCCTATTACGACTTGATCGTCACAGGAGATCTTGGAAAGATTGGGAGGGAGACAGTCCTTGAGCTATTGCAGAATGACGGGCTTAACATTGATGAGAACAGGTTTGCGGACTGCGGCCTTTTAATCTACAAAGATGATCAGCCAGTACAGTCAGGAGGAAGCGGGGCGGGCTGTTCAGCTTCCGTGCTTTACGGTCATCTGCTGAACAGGATGAAGCAGGGGGAATTGAAAAGGATCCTTGTGGTGGCAACAGGCGCTCTCTTGTCCCCGCTGACCTTCCAGCAGAAGGAAAGCATTCCCTGCATTGCCCATGCCGTAGCGATTGAAATGACTCAGTAAATAAGGAACCAGAGTTCAGAAAGGAGATTTGTGGATGCTAGCAATGTTTTTTTGGGCTTTTGTTGTAGGAGGGGTCATTTGTGTGATCGGACAGCTTTTCCTGGATATAGGCAAGCTGACTCCGGGCCATACATTAAGTTTGTTTGTCGTTATTGGCGCGGTATTGGACGGGCTTGGGCTTTATGAGCCTTTTGCTGATTTTGCCGGTGCAGGCGCAACCATTCCTATTACCAGCTTTGGCAACTCACTGGTCCACGGCGCCCTTCAGGAAGCAGAGCAGCACGGCCTTGTGGGTGTCCTGACGGGAATGTTTGAAGTGACAAGCTCTGGTATATCTGCTGCTATTGTATTTGGGTTTATCGGCGCTTTGCTGTTTAAGCCTAAAGGATAAGCCGGAATTCGGGGATATTGGATAGCATGGTGCTATGGATCACCATTAGGGTTAATAAGAGGAGGCTGGCATGGTGCCGGACTTTGGAGCAGCAATCATAAGATCGTTTTAATCATCATCGCGCTATTTTTTATCACTAAAGTGCTCGGAAAAAAACAGCTCTCTTCTTTATCTTTTTATGAGTATATTGTGGGCATAACAATCGGCGATATTGCTGGGAGCATCTCGATGGATCCAAGGCTCCGCCTGGCATCCAGCCTCCCGGCGCTCCTGATTTGGTCCGCAACCCCCTTGATTGTATCCCTTTTATCCCTGCGTTTTCCTATATTCCGGGCTGCTGTGGAAGGAAAAGCAACCGTATTCATTGAAAATGGCAGATTGCTGAAGGAAAAGGTGAAAAAGGAAAAGTATACGATGGATGAACTTCTGGAGCAGCTGAGGCTGAAAAGTATTTTCGAGCCTGAAGATGTCGAGTTTGCCCAGCTTGAAACAAATGGGCAGATCAGTGTTCTTTTAAAAAAAGTCAAACAGCCTGTCGTCTATGAAGATTTGGAATGCTTTCGGCCCGCTGTGGATGAGCCGAAGGCAACTGGTAATGCCGGACAGGAACTGTCTGCTGCAAACATACTGGCTTGCATGGCAAAGTGGCAGGAACAGTTTGAGCAGTTGTCTGCAGAAGCACCCCAATTCTCTGAAGCCTGCAGACAGTTTTCTGCAGAGATTGAAACTTTCCGCAAACAGATTCAGCCAGTTTTGAAAGTCCAAAAAGAAAATTGAGAGCAATACTGGGAGCTTGCCCACACAACTTTTGTCAATTCTCATATGTTATAAGTGAGTAAAGACAAAGTGAGGTGACTTTGATGGGCTACGGATATGGCGGATGCGGCTACGGCGGCGGCGGTGGCGGCGGCTATTACGGAGGATCAACTTTCGTACTAATCGTTGTATTGTTCATTTTGTTGATTGTTGTTGGAGCTAGCTTCTATAACTAAAAGTGAGGAAGAAGAGCTGCCTAAGGGCAGTTCTTTTTTTTGTATCTATAAAGACAGAATTTTTAGAACAATAGTTGAATAATTTTCTGAAAAGAGTATACTATTTTACATACCGACCGGTTAGTAAGTTAAGGAAGGAGCTTTTTAAGAATGGATTTTTCTTATTCAGGCAGAGTGAAGGATTTGCAGGATAAGCTGACAGAATTCATGGAAAGGCATGTATATCCTGCTGAACATTTGTATGAAAAGCAGCTTAATGAGCAGGATTCCCGCTGGAGCGGGGTTCCGCAAATTATGGAAGAGCTGAAGGAGAAGGCGAAGGCGGAGGGTCTGTGGAATCTGTTCCTGCCTGACAGTGAATATGGAGCTGGCCTGTCAAATCTGGAATATGCCCCGCTGTGTGAAATCATGGGCAGATCCCTGATTGGTCCGGAGGTTTTTAACTGCAGCGCCCCTGATACAGGGAATATGGAGGTGCTGGTCCGATATGGGAGCGATGAACAAAAAAAACGGTGGCTTGATCCTCTTTTGGCAGGCGAGATCAGGTCTTGCTTTTCCATGACCGAACCCGGGACTGCTTCATCGGATGCAACAAATATTGAGGCAAGCATCGAGCGGGATGGAGATGGATATGTCATAAACGGCAGAAAGTGGTGGTCTTCCGGTGCAGGAGATCCAAGGTGCCGTGTGGCTATTGTGATGGGAAAGACAGATAAAAGGGCAGCACGGCATGAGCAGCAGTCTATGATACTTGTGCCCCTTGATGCACCGGGAGTCTCGATTGAACGCATGCTCCCTGTATTCGGCTATGACCATGCACCGCACGGGCATGCAGAGATTACATACAAAAACGTCAGAGTCCCAAAGGAAAATATCATCTGGGGGGAAGGGAAAGGTTTTGCGATTGCCCAGGGCAGACTCGGCCCGGGAAGGATCCATCATTGCATGAGGCTGATCGGGGCGGCTGAGCGAGCACTTGAAATTATGTGCAGGAGGGTCCAGACAAGGACTGCATTCGGAAAGCCGCTGTCAAGCCAGGGAGTGATAGGCGAATGGATTGCAGACTCCCGGATTGAGATTGAGCAGGCCAGGCTGCTGACGCTTAAAGCTGCTTATATGATGGATACAGTCGGTAACAAAGAAGCAAAAGCAGAAATTGCCATGATAAAAGTCACTGCTCCCTCTATGGCACTCCGGGTTTTGGACAGAAGCATCCAGGCTATGGGAGGAGCGGGCGTTTCCGATGATTACCCGCTGGCTGCACAGTGGGCAAATGCCAGGACATTGAGGCTGGCTGACGGTCCTGATGAAGTGCACAGGGCACAGATCGCAAAATTGGAATTGCGGAAGCATCAATAACTAAATGGAGGTTTTTATATGAATGTGATGGGACTTTTTGATCTTAAAGGGAAAACGGCGATTGTCACAGGCGGGGGAAGAGGCCTTGGGGCCCAGATTGCTGAAGGGCTGGCAGAAGCAGGCGCCAATATCGTCATCTGTTCGCGTAAGCTTGAGGCCTGCAGGGAAACCGCTGCCCATCTCGAAAGCCTTGGTGTTAGAACCCTGGCGCTGCAGTGTGATATCTCCAATCCGGACGAGGTTCAGCAGATAGTGGACAGAACAGTGGAGGAGTTTGGCACGATTGATATCCTTGTCAATAATTCTGGTGCAACCTGGGGGGCGCCTGCTGCAGAAATGCCTCTGGAAGCATGGAAGAAAGTGATCGATGTCAATGTAACCGGGACCTTCCTGATGAGCCAGGCGGCAGGGAGGGTGATGATAGAGCAGAAGAGCGGCAAAATCATCAATATTGCTTCAGTTGCAGGCCTGGGAGGGACAGACCCGCGTGTCATGGATACGCTGGGCTATAACACGAGCAAAGGTGCAGTCATTACCATGACAAAAGATTTGGCAGTTAAATGGGGAAAATACAATATTAATGTAAACAGCATTGCCCCTGGTTTTTTTCCTACAAAAATGTCACAGGCCATTATTGAACATGGAAAAGATCCTATCCTTGATGCAACACCCCTCAAGCGCTTCGGTACTGACCAGGATCTGAAGGGGGCAGCACTTTTCCTTGCATCGGAAGCATCAAGCTTTGTAACAGGCAATGTCCTGGTGGTAGATGGAGGCACTCACGCCATGTAGCAGATAGACGTGTCTGCTGACTGTGAAAAACATTGTAAGCCTTTTCATTACTCTTTGGTATTTCGCTATTAAACTACGCTTTTAATACAGGAGGTATAAAGATGAGCACAAAGAACTGGCTTGCCCATTATCCCGATTCAGCTTCAAGAGAAGTGGAGGTTCCTGACATAACCCTCCCGACAATGCTTGATGATACGGCAGAACAATATCCGGAGCATATCGCATTATCTTTTTACGGAAAGAAGATCACCTACCGGGAACTTCGGCAGCATGTCAGACTGTTCGCGGCTTCCCTGCAGGCGGGCGGTTTTGAGAAAGGAGGAAGGGTCGCTGTCATGCTCCCGAACTGTCCGCAATATGTCATCTCCTATTACGGCATCCTTGCCGCCGGCGGGATCGTCACCCAAGTGAACCCGATGAGTGTGGAAAGGGAAATCGAATATATTTTAAATGATTCGGGTGCAGAAAGAATGATTGCCCTTGATGCATTTTATCCGAAGGTCAGCAGTGTACGCAGCAATACGCCACTTAAAGAAATCATAGCAGTAAGCCTCCAGCCGTCCGCCGTGGATTTTGGCGAAGACAGCACCTTTGAGAGCTTCCTGCAGCGGGGCAATGGAAACTTTGCACCGGTTATGATGGAGCCGGAGCATGATACAGCCGTACTTCAGTATACAGGGGGGACGACTGGACGTTCCAAAGGAGCCATGCTGACCCACAGAAATATTATCGCCAATGTGGTGCAGTCTTACGAGTTTTTCAAGCAGACTATTGATATCGGTGAAGAACGCTATCTGACTGTCATCCCGCTGTTCCACGTGTTTGGCATGACCTCCTGCATGAATCTTTCGATTTATACTGCTTCAGAATCCATCATGCTGCCAAGGTTCGAACTCGATGAGGTGCTGGAAACGATAAAAAATGAGCAGCCGACAGTCTTCCCGGGTGTTCCGACGATGTACGGAGCTATTACAAATCACCCCAGGGCAGAGGAATACGGCATCGACAGCATTGAGGTCTGCAACAGCGGCAGCGCCCCGATGCCTGTCGAGGTGCTGAAGGAGTTTGAAAGAAAGACGGGTGCTGTCATCCTGGAGGGCTACGGGCTTTCTGAAGCCTCTCCTACCACACACTGCAACCCGGTATTTGCAGCCCGCAAAGCGGGGAGTGTAGGGATCGGTTTTCCTTCAACTGACTATAAAATAGTGGATTTGGCATCAGGAAGCCAGGAAGTCCCTGCCGGTGAGCTTGGAGAAGTGATCATAAAGGGGCCGCAGGTGATGAAGGGCTATTGGAATATGCCTGAGGAGACGGCACATGCGCTGCGGGACGGCTGGCTTTATACAGGGGACATTGCAAGGGTTGATGAAGAAGGATACCTATACATCGTCGACAGGAAAAAAGATATGATCATCGCGAGCGGCTATAACATCTATCCGCGCGATATAGAAGAAGTGCTCTATGAGCACCCTGCCGTCCAGGAGGCGGTGGTGATCGGCGTTCCTGACGCGTACAGGGGAGAAGATGTGAAAGCAGTCATCGTCCTAAAATCGGGCAAACTGGCGGACGAAACGGAAATCATGGAATTTTGCCGCGCCAATATGGCTGCGTATAAGGTGCCGGGCATCATTGAATTCAGGGATGCACTCCCGAAAACAAGTGTTGGAAAAATACTCCGCAGAGCATTGCGGGAGGAAGCGGGAACAGGCCGGCGTTAAGACAGGTTGTTTACATGGCACTCCTATGCTGAAAAAAGGCTTTCCGATGGGCATTCTTAGAAAGAGACATCCAATTCATGGTATAATTCCTGGCGATATTCAAAGATTGAGAGGACATCATTATGAAGGAAAAAATAACAGAACAAAGCATCCGCTTATTTGACAAAAAAGGGTTCAGCGAGACATCAATCCAGGATATAGTCGATTCAATCGGAGTGACCAAAGGAACCTTCTATTATTATTTTTCAAGCAAGGAAGAACTGCTGATGGATATACACCTCCGTTATATAGATGATCTTCTGTCACAGCAGGAAAAAATCCTCAAAAACAGCAATGCCGATTGTAAAGGTAAATTGTATGATGTTGTCGCCATGCTGATCGGAAGCATCGAAAATCAGGGGGCAAGCGCCAAAGTGTTTTTCAGGGAAATCAGGAATCTGAGTGAAGAGAGGCTGGGCCAGATTATCCCGAAGAGGGACCGGTTCAGGACCAATATTGAAGCGCTGATAGCAGAAGGCATCAGGAACGGGGAGTTCAGGGAGGATCTTAATGCCTCAATCATTACATTCGGCATTCTGGGTGCCGCTAACTGGAGCTACCAGTGGTTCAGCCCGAACGGAAGCGTCCCGGATTATGAAGTGGCGCGCATATTCACGGATATGGTTTTGAACGGAATCACCAATTAAATCAGGAAAGGAAACTGACTCTTTCCTGCTAGCTGGATAGTATACCTGATAGTGATATTAAAAGGGGGAAATGCTGATGGCTTTGACAGTGAAAAATATTACCGTGGTTGGTGCAGGACAGATGGGCCACCAAATCGCCATGCTCTGTGCATTGGGAGGATTTGAAACCACCCTGCATGACATGCAGGAAAAAGCATTGGATCAGGCTCAGGAAAAGCTCCGCGGAATTATGGATAAATGGGCAGCCAAAGGGAAACTGCCATCAGAACAGATAGAGGCTGCATTCAGCAGGCTCCGCTGCACATCTGATTTTGGGGAAGCTGTAAAGTCTGCCGATTTTATCATTGAGGCGGTCGTTGAAAAGCTCGAGGTCAAGAGAGAAGTATTTTCAATGCTTGAGGAAATGGCGCCGCCGCATGCCATATTTGCGACGAACAGCTCAACCATTGTCAACAGCCTGCTGGCCAATGCGGCAGACAGGCCGGAAAAGACAGTCAATATGCATTTCTTCTTTCCGCCGCTGGTTATGGATTGCGTAGAGGTTGTCATGAGCAGCCGGACTTCTGAAGAAACGGCTGAGACAGCGATGGAAGTCTGCAACGCCATCAACCGTACTGCTGTCCTCCTGAAAAAAGAGATTTCCGGGTTTGTCGCCAACCGTATTCTTGGGGCCCTGCAGCGTGAAGCGGTCCAATTATATGAACAGGGCATTGCAGACTACAAGGATATTGACATCATCTGCAGAAAGGCGCTTAACCATCCGATCGGCCCCTTTGAGCTGATGGACTTGTCAGGAATTGATGTCGGCTATTATGTGATGGAGCAGCGGTATGCAGAAACGGGTGATCCGCTGGATAAGCCTGCTGCCTGTATTGAAGCAAAAGTAAAGGAAGGCCACCTGGGCAGAAAGACAGGAAAAGGCTGGTATGAGTATGGGAAAGAGGGAGCGGTGCGCTGATGGGAAATTATGTGCATATTCATTTTGAAAATAAAACTGCTGTACTGACAATCATGAATCCGCCGCTTAATGTGCTGAGCAAAAAGGTATTTCAGGAGCTGGGCGAAGCCTTTGAATCTCTTAGAACCAATGACGGGGTGGTGGCTGTCCTTCTCACTGGATCTGGAGACAAAGCATTTGTTGCAGGTGCTGACATTAAAGAATTTCCGGAGATGATGAGCAATCCCCGCATGATTGATGAGGTAATGTCTACGCATGAAGTGCTGAACAGCATAGATCAATTCCCGAAGCCTGTCATCGCTGTCCTGAATGGCCTTACGTTCGGCGGAGGATGCGAGCTAGCCCTTGCATGTGATATCAGGATCGCGGAGGAGCATGCTCAAATCGGCCTTCCGGAAATAAAGCTGGGCCTTTTTCCCGGCGGCGGAGGAACCCAGAGGCTGCCCCGGCTGATTGGTGAAGCAAAGGCCAAAGAACTGATGTATACTGGTGAGCCTGTTTCAGCGGAAGAGGCTGCAAGGATCGGCCTTGTCAATAAGGTCGCAGCTTCGGGGGAGGGCATGCAAAGTGCAAGAGAGCTTGCAGCCAAGATAGCCGGCCATTCACTGCAGGCGCTTTCCAGAATCAAGCAGGCAGTGGATGGAGGTCTCGACAGGACTTTAGAAGAAGGCGTAAAGCTTGAAGCCCGCCTGTTTGAAGAGGTGTTCCGCACGGAGGATATAAAAGAAGGAGTCAAGGCTTTCATCGAAAAAAGAAAAGCGGAGTTCAAGCACCGCTAAGGGAGGATGCCCCATGCAGGAAACGCAGGTCAAAGTCCGTTTTTGTGAAACTGATGCCCTTGGCCATGTGAATAACACAAGTTACTTCGTTTACTTGGAGGAAGCCAGGATAGAGTTCTTCGAATCGCTTGGCTACAGCATGGATACCAGGAAGTGGAGCTTCATCCTTGCTTCCACTAAATGCGATTTTCTGAATCAGGGCTATTTCAATCAAAAACTGGCCATCACAACTTATGTTTCTAAAATAGGGAATAAGAGCTTTCAGCTGGAGCATGAAATCCTTTGTGCGAAAACAAAAGAGCCTATAGCCAAAGGAAATGCTGTCATCGTATATTTTGACTTTGAAGCACAGCAGAGCAGCTCCTTGCCGGAGGACCTGAGGGAAGGGCTCAAAGGATATTTACACGAGAAGAATAATTTGAAAATTTAAAAAAGGAGGCGCTGTACATGCCTGCCGGCAAAGACACAATAATGGTAAGAAAAGGAGAAGAGCTGGATTTGGACAGCCTTGTCAGATTCCTGGAGAGCAATGTGGACTTATTCCCGGGCGGGCCTCTTGAAGTCCATCAATTTTCAGCCGGCCATTCCAATTTAACCTACCAGCTGAGGTCGGGGGATTGGGAAGCAGTCCTGAGACGTCCGCCCCTTGGCCCTGTGGCTGCCAAAGCCCATGATATGGAACGTGAATTCATCATACTGAAGGAATTGAACAGCATGTTCTCTCCAGCACCCAAGCCACTCATCTATACGGGGGACGACAGCATCATCGGAAGTCCATTCTTCCTGATGGAAAGAAAGAATGGGATTGTATTGGATACAGAGTTTCCCGGGCATATCACCCCTTCCGTGGAGCTTTGCCAGCATCTGTCAAAAACCATGGTCGAAAAGCTGTCCGAGCTGCATTCTCTTCCTTACCGGGATACAGGCCTTGAAAAAATCTGCCGTCCTGAAGGGTTCATGGAGAGACAGGTCCACGGATGGATCAGCCGTTTCGAGAAAGCGAAGACCGAGGAAATTAAAGAGGCAGCGGCGCTCATCAAATGGCTGTCGGCAAACATCCCTTCCGAGAGCGGCCATAGCATCATCCATTATGACTATAAGCTGAACAACAGCATGTTTGATCATAAACTGGAAGCTATGACAGGACTGTTCGACTGGGAAATGTCTACGGTTGGGGACCCGCTTGCGGACCTGGGGGCTGCCATGAGCTATTGGATTCAGGAGGACGACCCAGATCTGCTGAAATATGGCCTGGGCAAACCGCCAGTAACTGCCTTGAAGGGCTTTTATTCCAGGAAGGAATTTATGGAAGCGTATGCAAAGCGAAGCGGAAGGGATATAAGCGGCATGAACTTCTACCTGACCTTCGCTTACTTTAAGCTTGCTGTCATCTGCCAGCAAATCTATTACCGCTATAAAAAAGGGCAGACAGCCGATAAGCGATTTTCCCAGTTTGACAGGTTTGTCAGAAGCCTTATCCAGCACAGCTCAAGTATTGCCTATGAAAAGGCATAACAGAAATGCAAGTCAGTATTTTACCGGGAGGCATCTATGGGCAAGATTCATCTGCTGCTGAAAAAAGAAGAAATCAATGAACAGAAACTGCGGGAAGGCAGCAAAATAGCTGTTGTGCTGGATATCCTGCTTGCAACCACAAGCATCACTTCGGCATTAAAGGACGGAGCAGCCCATGTCATCCCGGCAGAAAGCTGTGAAATAGCGAAAGTCCGATTTGACGAGGATGATTCCGGCGGGATGCTTCTTGCCGGGGAATCTGACGCACAACCTGTCGCAGGCTTTGTTTATCCAAGTCCGAAGGTTCTTAGGCGGCAGGTGAGCGGAAAGACGCTGATCCTTGCAACTACCAACGGGACAGTTGCCCTTGCAAAGGCAGATGCAGCAAAAAAGGTATATGCTTCGTCTCTATTAAATAACTTTGCAGTGGCGGAAGCGATCAGTGAAGAAGATGGGGATCCCACCATTGTCATCATCTGTGCAGGAAATTCAGGGGAATTCAGCCTTGAGGATTTCTATGGAGCAGGACATTTGATTGACTGCCTCCAAAAAACAGGCAGGAAGTCTTATGAGCTGACGGATGCAGCTCTGGCGGCATTGCTCTTCTTTCAGACAAAGCGGGACAATGCCGAGGAAGTCTTGGGAAATTCATATGTCGGCGGCCTTCTGGCCCGCCATGGCCTCAGTGATGAACTTACCTTTGCAGCCGGCTTAGACAGTATTCATATTGTCCCAGTTTATAAGAATGGACTCATCTCGGCAGCAAAGGCGTGCAAATAGGAAGGCATTTTTTAAAAAAAAGGAGGAGTGAGCAGCATGGCAAAAACAAAGAGCATGGGCTCCGGGTTTCTGTTATCGGAGATAGATGAAGGCCAATTGTTTACACCAGAAGATTTTACTGAAGAACACAAAATGATCGGCACTTCAGCAAGGCAGTTCATTGAGCAGGAAGTGGCCCCTTTAAAGGAAGAAATCGAGAGCCAGGATTTCGGGCTGGTGAAGGAGCTGCTGAAGAAAGCCGGGGATCTCGGACTGCTGGCACACAGCATTCCTGAACAGTACGGCGGGCTTGGATTGGATAAGATCACTAAAGGTATTGTAGGTGAAAATATCGGAGCCTCAAGCGGCTATGGTGTGGCCCATTCCAACCATACTTGCATTGCCACCCTGCCGATCACCTATTTTGGAACCGAAGAGCAAAAAAATAAATATCTGCCTAAGATGGCGTCCGGAGAATATATCGGCGCCTATTGCCTGACAGAGCCGAATGCAGGATCTGACGCCCTTTCCTCCCAGACTGTGGCGCGCCTCAATGAAGCGGGGACGCATTATATTCTGAACGGGACGAAGCTTTATATCACTAATGCGGCTTTTTCAGATACCTTCATCGTTTATGCAAAGGTTGATGGAAAGGATTTTACTGCCTTTATCTTAGAAAAGGATTTTCCGGGCCTGGTTCTGGGGCCTGAAGAAAACAAAATGGGCATCAAAGGTTCATCAACCAGGTCTGTCATCTTGGAAGATTGCGAGGTGCCTGCTGAAAATATGCTCGGGGAGCAGGGGAAAGGCCATGTAATCGCCCTGAACGTCCTCAATTTGGGCCGCTTCAATCTAGGGTCGGCCTGCATGGGAGCTGCCAAATACAGTCTGAAGAAAGCAGCACAATATACACAGGAGCGGGGGCAGTTTGGACGAAAGATCGCTGACTTCCATGCGACAAAAGAAAAAGTGGGAAAAATGGCAGCGAGGATCTATGCCTCTGAATCTATGCAATACAGGACAGCAGGACTGCTTGAAGAGGCGCTGGGCGATGTATGGGACAGCCCTGATTCCCGCCTTGCAGGGAAGAGGATGAGCGAGTATGCCTCAGAATGTGCTGTCTGTAAGGTATTTGGATCGGAAACCCTTGATTATGCAGCAGACGAAACATTGCAGCTTTATGGGGGCGCCGGATTCATAAAAGAATATGGCATCGAACAAATATACAGGGACTCCAGAATTAACCGGATCTTTGAAGGCACAAATGAAATCAACCGGCTGCTCATTCCGGCAGGCTTGTTTAAGAAAGCTGCAAAGGGAGAAGTGGATTTCAGGGAGCTGACCGAAGAAGCGGCATCCGCCATCCTGCAGCCTGCATCTCTTAATGGAGTCCTGGCTATGGAGCGGGAGGCAGTCTCCCTGATGAGACATGCGTTTCTGCTTGCAGCAGGCCTGGCCCTGCAGGTTCACGGCCAGCAGATTTCGGAGGAACAGGAAACGCTGATGAAGCTTTCTGATATGGCGATATCCTTATATGCGGCCGAGTCGGCAGTCTACAGGACATATAAAAGCATCAATAAAGCCGGGGAAGAAGCATCCTTACAAAAAATTGACCTGGCCAGATCTTATCTGGAAGAGGCATTGTGGGAATGTGAGAAAGCCTTCAGGACTCTTTCTTCGGAACTGGCATTACGGGAAGATGTAAAAAAACTGGCCTCCGCTGTTGAAAAAGGATTCAGAAGAATAGAGCTGAATGGGGGAGGCTTCAGCCGGAACCGGAGAATTGCTGAAAGAATTTATCAAGCAACCCGCTATGTATGCTAGAAGCAGCAGAAAACTTGAGGAGCTTTGCAATGGGGACCGGCTGTGCATGCCGATTGAGGTTTTCTCATGTCCAAACCTTATATAACCGATTGGGGGAGAGAATATGGATAATCAGCACCTGCTTTCTGAAAAAAAAGCCAGTGTTCTGCTTTTAACGCTGAACAGACCGGACAGCCTGAATGCTTTCAGCAGTGAAATGATTACCGGCCTGACTAAAGCATTCCGCCAGGCTGATCAGGATGAGGATATTAAAGCAATTGTCTTATCCGGCGCAGGCAGATCTTTCTCTGCAGGCGGAGACGTAAAAACAATGGGGCAGGCAGGTCCGGCAGAAATCTATGAACATATCGGGAAACTCAATGAGTGCATTTTAAGCATAAAAGCCGCCAGCAAGCCTGTCATTGCTGCTGTTCATGGATTCGCAGCAGGAGCTGGCTTCAATCTCGCACTCGCATGTGATTTGATCATTGCTGCAGATGACAGCCGCTTTGCGATGAGTTTTTCACAAGTGGGGCTAATTTCAGATGGAGGGGGATCATTTTTCCTGCCGCGGCTGATCGGGCCTCATCTTGCAAAGGAGTTTTTCTTTACGGCTGAAGCGATACCTGCGGACAGGCTGCTGCAGATGGGGATTGTCAGCAGAATTGTACCTGGCACGGAGCTGAGAGAAGAAGCGTTGGCTGTGGCAGAAAAGCTGGCATCAGGACCTGTCAAAGCATATGGGATGATGAAGAAGCTGATTGATGGCGCCCATGCCTCTACACTTGAGGGGGTATTGGAACAAGAACGCCTTATCCAGACGATGATGGCCGGAACAGAAGATCATTTAGAGGGAATTGCAGCATTCAAAGAAAAACGGAAGCCGCAATTCCAGGGAAAGTGAGGGGAACTTATATGAAGGCAATTCAGTTAAAGGAATATGGAGGACCTGATGTCCTGAAGCTTGTTGAAATGGACGTTCCAGAGCCAAGAGGACATGAGGTGCTGATTCAAATCCGCTCGATTGGCGTTAACTATGCCGATACAGCAAGGAGAGAGGGCCAGTATGTAGTAAAAACCCCCCTCCCCTTCATTCCTGGTGCGGAAGTGGCTGGAGTGGTCAAGGCAGTTGGAGAAAAGGCGGATATAGTGCCGGGCACCAGGGTAGTGGCACTGATAGAATCCGGCGGATATTCGGAATTTGCCATTGTCGACAGCAGGGGGCTCATTCCCATTCCGGAAGGACTTGACTTCCATGAGGCAGCGGCACTGCCCCTCCAGGGACTGAGCGCTTATCACATTTTAAAGACAATGGGGAGGCTTCAAAAAGGAGAAAATGTTCTTGTCCATGCAGCTGCTGGAGGTGTGGGAACACTGGCAGTCCAGCTTGCCAGGATATTTGGCGCTGGAAAGATTATCGCGACAGCCAGCTCAGAGCAAAAACTCAGACTGGCCGGGGATATGGGGGCTGACGTTCTGGTGGACTATACAGAAAGCGGATGGGAGGAGAAAGTAAGGGAAGCAACAGAGGGCAAGGGGGCCGATCTGGCACTTGAAATGGCCGGGGGAGAGGTTTTCGCTAAAACCATGAAGTGTCTCGCACCGTTTGGAAGGGTTGTCGTCTATGGCGTGGCAAGCGGAGAGCAATACAGAATGTACCCATCCTCACTGATGGCACGGAACCAGTCTGTGATTGGATTCTTCCTCCCGCAAATCATGAAAATGCCGGAGCTTCTTCATTCAAGCATGAAGGAACTGCTCGGCTACCTGGCAGAAGGTAAATTGAAGCTGACGGTCGGCGGAATTTATCCCCTGGAGGAAGCTCCATTTGTTCATGAACAGATGCAGGGGAGGAAAACGAGCGGCAAACTGATTTTAACGCCTTAAAACCTGCTGAAGGCAAATTTTTAGGCTTTTCTTCTTATTCATTTCACCTTTTCAGCCCTCCTTCATACTATATAAAGTAGTTTAAGAAGGAGGCTTGAATTCAGCATGGATAATGGATTCTTTAAAAATATCGAGAAGAAAACAGGCGTTAATATGAAAGATATTCTGGAGCTGGCGAATTCTTTGCAGAATGCAAATTTCAAGGATGAAAAAACTGTCCGCAGCGTAATCCGCAGGGTATCCCAAATTGCCAACAAGCCGGTCCCAAAAGCAACAGAAGATAAAATTGTACAATCCATCGTCGCGGACGGCAAACAGCTGGATTTCAATACAATCAGCCAGATGATCAATAAAAAATAATCTGCAGAAAAGGACTTGGAGCGTGCCAAGTCCTTCTTTGCCTTCTTATGCCATTTTAGCTCCTTACCGGTGCAAGAAACCTGGAAGGCCTCGCCTTTTTGCCCCGCCTTTTCTGCGGGACAGATATGAACAGCTCCTCCTGTGCCCGTGTAACCGCTACATATAATAGCCTTCTTTCCTCTTCCATCGGGTCAGGGTCCCCATTCCTGTAAGCTTCAAGGGCGAAGTCATGGGGGATGCTCCCGTCAACAGCCCCGATAATATAAACAGTCTTATATTCAAGGCCTTTTGAGCGGTGAATCGTACTGAGTGTTATGCTATTGTCCCTTATATTGCCGGGCTTTTTCATTTCTTTATTCATGGCGCGCATATGCTCGGCATGCTCAAGAAATTCTGCTATGCTCTCAAAATTGTTGGCAGCAACCTTTAAATCGCGAATATCATCTGAGCCTTTTTCCATACTGGAGCCTTCCAGCCCGCGTTTTTTAAGAAAGTCATTGAATCCGAGTTCTTTTTCTATCATATCAATGGCAGCTGCAGGACTCTTCGACTTGATGGAACGAATCGATGGGACAGCCCTTGCCAGCTTTTTCTCCTGAAAAGCAAATCCTGTTTTCACATCAGCAAGGCACTCGAGAAGAGTCCTGTCGGTCAGTATGCTTTCTGCTTTCAAGTCCTGCAGTACAGATTGCTTCAGGAAGAGCGCAGGGAGGATATTTTTGATGGATTCCTGGCTATCCTCATCAAGAGCCAATTTTAAGAAAGCCAGGAGGGTCCTCACTAAATAACGATCGTAAAATGATTCAGCATCCTGGTCAATCCTGAATGGCAGGCTGGAATTGGCCAGCCTTTCAAAAATGGCCCTCATCCCTGCGTGGGTCCTGAATAATACCGCAAATTCCCCTGGACTTCCGCCCTGGGAAATCTTCTCCTGGATATCGGTCACGATCATCGTCGCTTCTTCTTCCTCATCAAGCGGGAAAAAGAGGAGAGGCTTCCTTGCTTTTGAATACTGGGCTTTCATCTTTTTGTCGCGCCGCTGCTTGTTTTTGACAATGATGCTGTTGGCCGCAGACACGATTTCATGTGCGGAACGGTAGTTCTGATCAAGCACAACGATGCTGGCAGCCGGGAAATCTTTATCAAATTCGAGCAGATACCGAGGGTCGCTTCCCCGGAACGCATAAATAGACTGATCATCATCTCCGACTGCACAAACATTATTACTTTTTGCGGAAAGCATCTTAATCAGCTCATACTGGACTTTATTGATATCCTGGAATTCATCAATAAGGAAATAGTGAAAGCGGTTTTGATAAGACTCCAGAATATGGGGATGCTCCTGGAAAAGACGGTAACAGCCAAGAAGCATATCATCAAAATCGAAGAGCCTGTGAATCTCTTTATATTCTTCATAGAGCCTGTATAATTCTGTAACCGTTTTGTCCCAATCAGTTGCAGGTTTTGTGTCCTGTGGAAGAATAAGAGAGTTCTTCCAGAAACCGATTTTCTGCAGAGCCAGATCGAAAGCAAAGTCCTTTTCATCGATTTTCAGCTCTTTTGCAGCCCCTTTTAAAATCTGCTCCCGCTGCCATTCTTTTTTTAGCAGCTTTTGAGAGTTCCATCCTTCTCTGTCATGAAAGGAGAGGATGCGGTAAAAAATACTGTGGAAGGTGCCGGCAAGGAGCTGCTGTGCCTGGGCAGACTTTATGCCTGGATAGTCAATCAGCCTTCTTTTCATTTCAGCAGCAGCTTTAGCTGTGAAAGTAACCAGCATGATGGATTTTGGGTCTATTCTCAGCTCTTGGAGCATATAAGCAGTACGGGTGGTTAAAACCCTCGTCTTTCCGCTGCCTGCCCCGGCCAGAACAAGCAGGGGTCCGTCGATATGAGATACAGCAGCAGATTGTGCAGCATCCAGTTGGAATCCATTGTCTGCGAGATCCTTCAGGTATCCGCTGGCAGCTTTGTTTTTAAGAGGCATAGACTGGAAAGGGGCACCTGTTTTTACAAATGAAGCTTCCTGGAACACAGGAGGAGGCATTGTCTCAGCAGTGATCGTCCTCGATTTAGGCAGCCTGAACCCGCCGGCGGAGATTTCCGCTTCAACCGGCTCTTTTTTCACCTCGTTCAATGTCTCCTCTGCATCCTGGCATTCAGCATTGGAGTGAAGATGGTAGAAGTGGGGGGAAGCCTGTATCCCCAAGTACATCCTCACCCGCTCTCCGCAGGCAGGACAGAAAAGATTGCCCTTCTTTCCTTCATCATAGATTTTTTGGAATTCTTCGCGGCTGTAGTTATCTATATTAATAGTCTGTTGCCGGTAAACAGCAGTTTTCATGAAAAGTCATCCCCGTTTTTCTAGTTCATCTATTATGTATTGAATACCCATAAACCTGGGTTTCCACCTGGAAAAAATAAATATTTTATACCCGTAAACATGCCGAAGCCGGCGAAGTCTATCATAACAAAACAAGTGATTTAAAAAAAGGAGTTTCCTCAGTTTATCACGCGGGCCAAGGGGTATAGGAAGGAAAATATACATTTTCGGCAAAGTCTGGAAAAGACCTTGAAATGGAGGAATGGACAATGGGGTATATCGTGCCTTTCAATCATTATCAATACAATCAGTATGCTGTGAGGGACTTGGATAAAAAGCAGGATCCGTTCCGGCTTTATCCAGTTTCAAGGGTGAACAGAGTGGAAAATGACACACAATGGTTCCAGCCGGAGCAGCTGTTTCAATTTTCGCGTCCTGCTGAGACCCGATACTCGGAGGAAAAGCCGGCGAGGAAGGTAAATGAACGGACTGTTGAAAGAGTGTACGGGGACATGACAGGTAAAGGGACACTATTCAGCGAATCAATTTAAGGGACGTAAAGAAAGGGAGAGCCTAGAAGGTCTGCACATGCAGGGGCTCTCCCTTTTTCCATTCAGCGTAAAGCACATCTTTGACCGTTTTAGCTCCCCATCCCTTCAGTTCGGTTTGAAGCCTGCTTTCATCCCAATGGATCATATGCAGATTATCGGTGACAATTTCACCGTCAAGCACCAGGGTGACTGGAAGCTCTTCCGGCTGCAGCTGGATTTTGAAATCCTTGGCTGCAGGGGAGCTGTATTCCGGTTTCTTAAGCACGCTTACTGTCCCATCTGTTTCAAGTATCGCATACTCGCATTCGCGTATTGAAAAAATATCCTTGGACCTCAATAGATGCTGCAGCTGATTGATGTCAAGGTGATTCTTCTTTAAAGAGTCGTATACAATCTTCCCCTTTTTAATGACGATCGATGGTTCTCCCTCTAAAAAACGGCGCATTCTTTTATATCTCTGTGTCAAATACTCAGTGAAATAAATCAATACTCCCCATAAGAAGACGGCAAACAGGATTTGCCCCAGGCCGATCTCCTTATCAAATAATGCATTTCCCACCAGTTCTCCCAAAACAAGGGCTGAAACAAAGTCAAATGTTGTGATTTGGGTGATCTGTGTTTTGCCCAGGAACTTAGTGATTAAAAAAAGGGCGGCAAAACCCACAACCAGCTCTGCGAAAATATGCAGATATTCCATGGCTATAACTCCTTTTCGTCCTTATTATTTTCATAGTATGTACGGACATGGAGGAAATTATTGACTGGGAAAAGTATTTTTCAATAGGAAAGGCGCCCTGAAATAAGGGCGCCCGGGTTTTTATAAGTACTTTTTCATTGTGCGGTGAGGGATGCCAGCATCCATAAATTCCTCAGAGACCACTTCATAGCCCAGTTTGCTGTAAAAAGGGATGGCCTGTGTCTGGGCATTCAGCTTAACAGCAGGAAGTTCCTGCTCTCTGGCAAGCTCTTCGATTTTATCCATGACAGCCTTGCCAGCCCCAATTTTGCGGGAATCTTTAAGGACGCAGATCCTTTCAGCCTTCCCGACCCCATCTACGACTCTGTACCTTCCGGCTGCTGCCGGAAGGTGGCTGTCATCGTAGAGAATGATATGGACGGCTTCCTTTTCGAACTCATCATACTCTTCTTCTTCTGGGACCTGCTGTTCGTCTATAAAGACGATTCGCCTGATATTATATACATCTTCAATCTCTTGCTGTTCAACTGCTTTTTTTACGATCACGATTTAAAATTCCTTTCCAAAACGAAATGTTTCATATACTGTCCAAGAACCGTTTTCCAGCTGATAGAGCAGATGGAAGCGGTCGATTGTTTCCTCATAGTTGACACGCTCCATGCGGAGTGAGCCGAAGACATCGGAATGCTCGTCATCCGAGAGCTTTTGCCCGACTGTAATATGGGGAACAAATGCATATTCCTGATTTTCGCCCCCGGGAAATATTTGATTGATTTCCGTGTGGAGTGCATCCAGGTAATCATCTGGTTCAACCTTAAGGTAAATCACGTTGTTGACCGGTTGAAAAGAGCTGAACTTATTGACCTTCATATTAAAAGGCCTAGCATTCTCAGCTGCTTTATGAAGCTTTTCGGAAAGCGATTCAGCCTGCTCATCAGTTGCCTCAAAAGCACCTTTCAGTGTCAAGTGCGGCGGAATGAGAGCATAATGCGGATCATAGCGCTTCCGATAGGAATTGGCCAGATCTTGAAGTTTCTTTGCAGGAAATATAACTATTCCATATTTCATCCTGAATACCTCCATTGATAAAAATGATAAGCACATATATAAGATTTGTTTATCTATTATAACAAATTTTCCGACTTCAATGATATAACAGGTGCTTTTTTAAGGCCGATTGTTTTTGAAAATCAATAAAATGTCTTAGGATTGAAGGCTGAGGACGCCTTTTTTGCTAATGCGTCTTGTGCTTGAGGGCGTTGCCAGGACGCGGCGTACTTAGTCCGCGTTCCTCGATAGAACAGTCGCCTCCGCTTTTCTTAAAGCATGTGCTTCAAAGCTCTTTTAAAGTCCGGCTGCCAGTATTTCCAGGTATGATTGCCTTCGAATTCGTCGTAGAAATATTGAAAACCTCTCTCAGATAATATGGATGAGAGACTTCTATTTGGTGTAAGGAAGTCTTCTATTTCTCCTTTAGTCGTTTTTACTTCTGTCTCTTGCGTGCCGATTACATGATAGATATTCAGCAGGCCGGGGGTTGGAAAGCTCCGGGCAGCTTTAAGGATGCTTTCGTCCACATAAGGAGATTGAAGGATTGTTTTCCCGAATGTATGCGGGTATTCCAGCGAAGCCAGGAGCGAGACTGAAGCGCCAAGTGAGTCTCCGGCCAAAATGCGGCCCTGCCCCATTTGGTAAGTAGGGAATTCTGCATCAAGGTAAGGCACGAGCTCATGTGCCAGGAATCGTATGTACGCCCTGTGTTTATCTCCCTCCGGATGATATTTGCTTCTGCGGTCATGCACATTTTTATAAGGGATGCCCACAATGATAACGTTTTCTATTTCTCTTTTGTGAAGGAGCTCGTCCGCTGCCCGTCCTGCCCGTCCCATTTGGAAATAATCCTTTCCATCCTGGGCAATGAGAAGGGAATATTTATAAAGAGGAGAATAAGAGGGAGGAAGATAGATAAGTATATCCAGCTCTTCTCCCAGCTCCCTGCTCTGAAAAGAGATTTCTTTTATCGTTCCTTTTTGAATTTCCATTCCAGACCTCCATTAACAGCTTTGTAAGCCTTTTAAAAGGAATTCTAACATAAGAATTTAAGAATTGCCCAATCTGTGCACCTTATTGGTTCAGCCTATTGCAGTAATATGTTATCATTGGATAATAAATCCAATTTTAATCCATTAATATTAATAACTCTTCAACATTGAAGGCAAAGACAGTTTTCCTTGCCGGCATAACCGCCCCACTATTGGTTTTAGGACCGACCAAGGGATGGTAATTGACAATTGTGCAAAAGTTTATGTTAAAATAAACTTGAGAAATTCTAAATAAAAACAGAGGGGGAAATTCTATGAAAAGAAAAAGTTTTCTACTTTCAGCAGCATTGCTGCTGGCGCTTTCTATGATTCTTGCTGCCTGCGGCGGCAATTCAGATGAAGGCGGTTCAGACAATGGAGGGGAAGGCGGATCAGAAAAGCCTAAATTCCTCAGCATCGTTACCGGTGGAACCGGCGGTACATACTTCCCGCTTGGAGGCGCATTTGCGGATATCATTTCCGATGAAACCGGCATCCAGGCCAATGCTGAAACATCAGGCGCTTCTGCCGAGAACATGAATACGCTTAAGGATGGAAATGCTGAAATTGCTTTTTCACAAACTGATATTGCCTCATATGCAAAAGATGGAAAGCTGATGTTTGAAGGTTCTGCTGTTGACAATGTCAGCGCTATCGGAACGCTTTATCCTGAAACGATTCAAATCGTCACTACAGCTAAATCCGGCATCAAATCTGTTGAGGATTTGAAAGGCAAGAAGGTTTCTGTCGGTGCTCCAGGTTCAGGCACGAACCCGAATGCAGAACAGATCCTTGAAGTGCATGGGATGACATTTGATGACATCGACAAGCAGGATCTTTCTTTTGACGAGTCTACTGCAGGTATCCAGGATGGAACTATCGATGCGGCTTTCGTAACTGCCGGAACTCCTACTGGTGCTGTTGAAGGTCTTTCAGCAACTGAAGAAGTTGTCATTGTTCCTATCGAACAAGACAAAATTGATGCTCTGATTGAGAAGTACCCTTATTATATCCAGGATGAAGTCCCATCTGGAACTTACGGACTCTCTGATGCAGTAGCAACTGTTGCTGTACAGGCGATGCTTGTCGTGGCAAATGACCTGTCTGAAGATACGGTTTACGACATTACTAAGGCTATCTTTGAAAACACAGACAAGATCACACACGCAAAAGGCAAATTGATTACAGCTGAAAGTGCTCTTAATGGGGTAGGCATCGATGTGCACCCGGGAGCTCAGAAGTATTTTGACGAAAAAGGCGTAAAAGCCGAATAGTCTGCTGATTTTTCTAAATGGCTTCACCCTGGCCGGCGCCGCAAACCTGAACAGGTTACCGCGCCGGTCAATTCTCTTTAAGAGGACCTGAAGTTTAAGTCAGCCTTAGCCCAATGAGAGATGGGCCAGGTGAAGGTGTTGGCCTTCATCCCATTTTCTAACAGGGGGTCCTGATGAAAAAACGAACTAGATTGAAGAGAGCATTATTGCTGCTTCCCCTCTTAATTGCTGCCATTGCAATTATTATCTTTATCCCTTACAAAAAAGCACTTGTAATTCAATACCAAAATACAGGCAAAGTGCTTGCCTATATCCCTTTCACCGAGGAAGAAATTTTTAAAATAAAATATACCCATTCAATCCATCTTTCAGATGTGGTAGAGAGCTATAAACCAACAAAGGATTTGAAGATCCGGCAATACGAGCTTATGTATGAAGATTTTGCCATCGGCATGCCTGACAACGCTTCCGCAGGTGAGGTATTTGAACAAAAGGACGGGAAATACTATATCCGGAATATGAATAGAGTATTCCCTCATTTTGATATGCGGACAGGCAAGGTCAGGGCAAATCATAGAATTATATATTACGGAACCGAGTATCCTATGGCAGGTTTTATCGAGCCGGGAACATGGGTAAGATTTACAATTGATAAAATAAACATTTACCAGCAGTTGGAAGGAGTGAATATCCTTGAGCAATAAAGGAGAAACACTGACTCAGGAACAGCAGCAGGAGCTGCTCGAAAAATATGATCCCGAAGCGGGGACGCGAAAGCTGAAGGGAGTGCTGGGATGGATTGTCTTTTTAGGCTTGCTGTCCTTCTCCCTATTTCAGCTTTACACTGGAATATTCGGTGTATTGACAGCGCAGCTACAGCGTTCCATCCACTTGGGATTTGCACTTGCGCTTATTTTTCTTCTTTTCCCGGCGAGGAAAAAGGACAGGGGGAAAAAGCATAAGGTAGCTTGGTATGATTTAATCCTTGCCATTGCTGCGGTTGCAGTAGGGGCATACTGGCCGCTTATGATTGATGAAATCGTTATGAGGGTCGGCCGTTTGACTGATCTTGATTTTTATATTGGACTTACAGCAATCATCCTTGTCCTTGAGGCAACCAGGAGGGCAGTCGGGCTTCCTATAACCATCATTGCTGCCCTTTTTCTTGCGTATGCCTTATACGGTCCTTATATGCCCGGATTCCTTGCGCACAGAGGCTTGGATCTCCAAAGGCTGGTGCAGACGATGTTCTTTACAACCGAAGGGATATTGGGTACGCCCCTCGGAGTTTCTGCCACCTTCATTTTCCTGTTCCTGCTGTTCGGGTCGTTCCTGGTAAAAACGGGTGTGGGGCAATATTTCAATGATCTGGCTGTCAGCATTGCCGGAAAAAGGACAGGCGGGCCTGCGAAGGTAGCGATCTTCTCCAGTGCACTTCAGGGTACGATCAGCGGGAGCTCAGTTGCCAATGTGGTAACTTCAGGTTCTTTTACAATCCCGATGATGAAAAAGCTTGGATACAAGAAGGAATTTGCCGGAGCCGTTGAGGCAGCAGCTTCTACAGGCGGACAGCTGATGCCGCCAATCATGGGGGCTGCGGCCTTCCTGATGGTCGAATTCATTGGCGGAGGCATCACCTACTGGGATATTGCCAAAGCAGCAGCGATTCCTGCCCTTCTTTATTTCACGGGGATATGGATCATGACCCACTTTGAAGCGAAAAGAATAGGGCTCAGGGGCCTGAAGAAAGAAGAAATGCCAAACCGCAAAGAAGTGCTGAGCAAAATCTATCTGCTGCTGCCTATCCTGGCAGTGGTCGTCCTGCTTATGAGCGGTATGAGTGTAATTAGGGCCGCTCTCTGGTCTATCCTCATTACAATAGCAGTCAGCGCTATCAAAAAAGAAACCAGGATTAATTTTAAAGATGCTATTGACGCGCTCGTTGACGGTGCAAGAACTGCCCTTGGTGTAGCCGCTGCAACCGCAGCTGCCGGCATTATCGTCGGGGTGGTAACCAAGACAGGGCTGGGGCTGAAGCTGGCAAATGGACTGCTTGATCTGGCCGGCGGTGCTTTAATACCGACGCTTATGCTGACCATGGTGGCTGCAATCGTTCTGGGAATGGGTTCACCGACAACTGCGAACTATGTTATCACGTCTACGATTGCGGCACCGGCCATCATTTTGCTTGGCGTGCCTGATTTATCGGCTCACTTGTTTGTTTTTTATTTTGGCATCATTGCCGATATCACACCGCCTGTTGCGCTTGCAGCTTTTGCTGCTGCAGGGGTTTCCGGAGGAGAGCCAATCAAGACAGGCGTCAATTCGGCGAAGCTGGCAATCGCGGCCTTCATCATTCCATATATGTTCGTTCTGTCACCTGAATTACTAATGATAGATACTACTTGGTATTATCTGATTTGGGTGGTCTTTACCGCTTTGGCAGGAATGATGGCAATTGGGGCAGGGGTAATCGGCTACTGGTTCAGAAGATTAATGTGGTTTGAACGCATAATCGGCATTGTTGGTGGTTTATGCCTCATCTATCCAGAAACTTTAACAGATATAATCGGCCTTGTTTCATTTGCAGCTCTTATCATCCTTCAGTTCGTTATTAAAAGGGATGATTCACTAAAGCCGCAGACTGCAGGCTGAATTACAAAGGGAGTCCAATCGGGCTCCTTTTTTGAATGATTAAAATTGTGATAATATGGATGTGGAGAAAGATTTTTGAATATTAACATAGCTTGATTGCAAATCGAGTGGGGCGGAGGCGAAATATAGGTGGCCAAAGCAGAAGAGCTAATCCCAATACAAATATTGAAATTAGCTGATTTTACGGTATGTCTGCTCTTTTTCCGGCATGAGCGAAAGAATGTTTTCGAGCTTGAAGATTCTCATTTGCCTTCTTGTGAAGCAATAGGCAAGAACGGTAGTCCCATTTATATCCTTTACTAAAATCTTCCTTTGTGTCAGCTTGTTCTTGGCTGAAAGATAGATTACCTGTATAGCCATATTTTTTTCCATTGATCTGTATAAAATGCCTTTCATTTAGTTTTCCTCCCATTAAGCCATCTTAGGGCTTTCATTTCTTGTATTTTTATTATATGCGAACAAATGTTCTTTTTCAAGTAAGAGGCTTAACTTTTTTCATTTTTTTACATTTTAGAGTCACTTGATATATCGGTGCTTGCTTTAAAGAAAATCGACTAGGGGATTGCTATGAATAAGCATATGATTGAATTAATTGAGGCAGAGAAAAACATAAAAGGGAAGATGATTCTCACTAATATCAATTTAAAGCTGGATGAGGGAGAACGGGCAGCTATAATCGGGCACAATGGCTCCGGGAAAAGCACCTTATTGAAACTGATGGCAGGATTTTTTGAACCTACTGCCGGAAGCGTAAAAAGGAGGACCAAGAAGATCGGGTTTGTTCCTGAACATTTCCCTGATCAAAATCGGTTCAGGATGAGAGAGTTTCTTTTGTCTGCAGGAAGAATGGGAGGCCGAACGAAGTCAGAGCTTGAGGAAGAGATTGAATATTATGCTGAGTTATTCAATGCAGAAGGGTTTCTGGAAACTCCCTTGAAGAATTGTTCTAAGGGAACGATGCAGAAGGCTGGGATTATCCAGGCCCTTCTGCTGCAGCCGGATGTTCTCCTCCTGGATGAGCCATTGACCGGTCTGGACGAGGAAGCCCAGCAGGCATTCCTCAGGTACCTTCCAGGCCTTAAAGGAAAAATGGCCATTGCTTTTACTGCTCATGAAAACTTCCTTGTCAGAGAGGCGGCGGACAGGGTGATTGAATTGGAAAATGGTTCTGTTGTATCTGATGTTAATAATGTTGCAGAAGCCGTAAAATACATAAAAGCCCTAGTCCCGCATATTTCTATCCTAAAAGAGTTGCCAGCTGTTCAGTATAGCCAATTGGACCATAACCTGTTTATTCTTAAAGAAGCAGCTTCGGCATCAGACGTCCTTCTAAAAAGCCTTCTTGATTCTGGCTGTTCAATTGTTGAAGTGATAGAAAGGGGGGGAGCGCTTTGATGGCTTTCCTTCAGTATCAGCTCAGAAGTGTAATCAGATCTTACAGATTCCTGCCTCCGTATACTGTTTACCTGGTCTGGATTTTCGTATTGTACACCTACGAAGGGGCACCCGTCCTTAGCAGCTACGCGGTCTCATCGATTGCTTTATATTTGTGTACAGCCTGGCTGGGCATGCTTTTCTTTTCCTTGGATCAGGAACAGGAAAAGTTTATCCTTATGTCACACCTGGGCAGCAAAAAGAAATACCTTGCTGGCAAGGCGGCTGCTGTGTTTGTCTCCTCCCTGCCGCTCATGATATTTGCTATCTACTTTCCTGTGATCACAGGAAGCTTTAGATTGGAAATGGAGATTTCTTTTTACCTGCTGGCTTTCTATGCCCATATTATGCTGGCGATTCTGGGCCTGCTTGTATCAATGCTTTTCTCTGGCGGACTGAACGCGGATAAAAGGTATGCCTGGCTGGCCGCTGTTCTCATACTTACAGCTTCATTAGCAGCAGAATCAGCCGCAGATGAGTGGAAGGGAGCTTCCTGGTTCCTCTGGCTGCTGCCCCCTGTCATGAGGGCGCTGAGTTATCTAAGCCAGGGGGACATTGCGGCTAAACTGGCACCATTGCTAAAAGACAGTCTGATTATAGTGGCTTACTGTTTGGCAGCAGCTGCTGCGGGGGTTCGTTTATTTTTAAAAAAGGAAGCGTGAATGGACATCGGGTGAGGATTCATATTTAACAAATTGGTTAAGGGGAACTGTCACATGCCTCTTTAGGCAATGGAGACGTTCTCCAAACCGCAAAATAAAAAATATATTAAAACGAAAAAATATCTGAAATAGTATTGACTTTGCCCCGAAAATGAATATAATTAAATATGTAGTTAAGACACGATCTGATAGTTCAGCGGGAGAATACTTCCTTGACAGGGAAGGGGTCGGGGGTTCGAATCCCTCTCAGATCATACTGAAGGATGCGTGGCAGTATAATGCCACGCATCTTTTTTTGATGATATTTAGTATAGAAGCAAAAAAGGGCTGCCGAGATTTATCGGCAGCCCTTTTTGTTTACTGTTTTTTCATGATCTCACTAACAATTTCAAATGACCGCAAGCGGGCTTTGTGATCATAAATTTGGGCGTTGACCATGAATTCATTAGCCTGAGTTTTGTCCAGGAATTCCTGCAGCTTCTTCTGCACCGTTTCTGCATCGCCAATAATGGATGAGCCAAGCTGCTGCTGCAGCAGAGCCTTTTCGTATTCACTCCATAGTTCATCCATGTTGTCGACAGGCGGCTTCAGGGCACCTGGTGTATTGCGGATCAAATTAAGGAACTGCTGCTGCATGCTAGTGGCGAGCCTTTCAGCTTCTTCCTGTGTATCAGCGGCAATCACATTGACCCCTACCATTGCATAAGGCTCAGATAGTTCATCTGATGGCGTAAAATGGCTTCGGTAAAGCTGAAGGGCAGGCAGGGTATTATCAGGAGAGAAGTGGCTGGCAAACGCAAAAGGCAGTCCCAGCTGGGCAGAGAGCCTGGCGCTGAAGCCGCTTGAGCCCAAAAGCCAGATCGGTATATTCAAGCCTTCGCCTGGAATGGCTCTTACTCTTTTCCTTTCAGCCGGCGACTCTGCTTCAAAATACTCCCGGAGTTCTTCAAGCTGTTCAGGGAAATCCTGTCCATCGTTTCCGCGGTCCCTGCGCAATGCATGTGCTGTTAGCTGGTCAGTGCCCGGCGCACGCCCGAGACCAAGGTCGATTCTGCCCGGATAAAGAGATTCCAATGTACCGAACTGCTCTGCAATGACAAGCGGTGCATGGTTCGGAAGCATAATCCCGCCGGAACCAACCCTGATGCTAGAGGTTCCCCCGGCGACATGTCCGATCACAACAGAAGTAGCAGAGCTGGCGATCCCTGCCATATTATGATGCTCTGCAAGCCAATAGCGCGTATAGCCCCATTTTTCGGCATGCTGTGCGAGGTCCAGAGTATTCTTCAATGAAACCGCTGCTGTACTGCCTTCATTGATAGGTGAAAGATCAAGTACAGAATATTTAATATCGCTTAACTTTTTATTCTCAGACATATTGTCACTTCTTTCTTCTGGAATGGCGGCTGCTGCAGTTCATCAGCTCATGTCTATTTTATCAGCAGTAATTAGTCTCTCAAAATATTATGATTTAAACCGGAAAAATCCCGCTGGCCAGGCTTATATCCCATTGGGTATTTGCGGGGAGGACTGCCTGAAAAAGTGATTGGTAAAGGGGATTTCTTGCGGGAGGAAGCTGCAAAGGTTATTCTTAATGAAAATATAATTGTAAAGGATGATGACAGTGAAGCGGGTGCTGCCGCCAGGGCAATTTGAAACTGAAAAATGGCCTGTTCTCCACCAGGGCGATGTTTATGAATTTGATGAAGCTTCTTGGGATTTCAGGCTCTTTGGAGAGGTAGAAGAGGAGGTTTCCCTGTCATATGCTGAAATGATGATGCTGCCAAAAACGGTGTCCAGCATTGATATGCATTGTGTGACTACCTGGTCCAAGTTTGGGACCAGGTTTGAAGGCATCGCTTTAAGGGAACTGCTGCAGCTGGTCAATATCAAGGAAGATGTCAAATATATAAAGATATACGGGTATTATAACGGGGACCGTTTTGGCTACTCTGCAAACCTGCCTCTGGGGGACCTTCTAGGCAATGACGCCCTGTTTGTATACAGATGGAAGGATGAAAACCATGAATGGCAGGAAATATCCCCTAAGCATGGCTACCCGCTGAGATTCATACCTCCAGCCTCTTTCTATTTGTGGAAAGGCTCAAAATGGGTATCCGGCATCCGTTTTATGAAAGACGATGAAGAAGGCTTCTGGGAGGAGCTTGGCTACTCCATGACCGCCGATCCGTTTAAGGAGGAAAGATACAGATGAAGGGACTTTTTGGTCCTTTCTAATAACTATTGAAGCTTGAATAGATAAAAAATTTAGAAAAATCCATAAAAATAATTGTCAAAGCAGTCTCTGTTATATTACAATTTCCATAAGGGCGTGTGCATTATAATGAATATTTATGTTCCCGCATAAATGCCTCATATAATATCCCCGCGCCGCAGGAGGGCAATATGTATCAGGACAGCACAGTGTATATTATTGGAGACAGCAAGACATCCTCCAATAATCCGATCATGCAGAAATACAATGGTTTTTTCATTGCACTCGTCATTGACAGGGACACACATAAGATTGAAGATGCAGAATGCTCTTCAACAATTGGGCTGACTTCCCTGTTTGTTAAGTCATTGTTTGCAGGGAAATCCATGCTGGAGGAAGAAGGCATCCTTTCTGAAATAGAAGCGCGGTATTTTGGTTCTTCCCAGAAAGCGCTGATGGTTGCTTTTAAGAATGCCAGCATAAAGTACAAGCAAATAGCCGGAATAAATTTAAATGTATAGCTGCTTTTTCTGCTGAACCCAGATAAAATCCAGCTGTTAGAGACTCTCTCTGGCAGCTGGATTTTTTTAATAGCCTAAGTTCTATTCATAACGCTATTGAAATATAGTAATTCATCCGCTATAATAGTAAGAAAATTCAAAATATTTGAAAGTGTGGAGAGTCTATGAAAATATATCTATCGGTCGATATGGAAGGCATAACCGGGCTGTCTGATTATACCCATGTTGATTCTTCCAGGCACAATTATGAGAGAAGCCGGATCATTATGACAGACGAAGCTAATTTTATTGTTTCAGAAGCATTTGACCGGGGTGCTTCTGAGGTGCTGGTGAATGACAGCCATTCCAAAATGAATAATCTTCTTGTTGAGAGGATGCACCCGGAAACCCAGCTGATCACAGGGGACGTGAAGCCTTACAGCATGGTCCAGGGACTGAATTCTGAATTCTCAGGCGCCATATTCGCGGGCTATCATGCAAGGGCATCCATGGAAGGTGTTATGTCTCATACAATGATATTCGGTGTCCGGAATATGTACATAAATGACACAGCAGTCGGGGAGCTGGGATTTAACGCATATGTGGCAGGCCATTTTGGCGTCCCGGTGATTATGGTTGCAGGCGATGACCGGGCGGCCAGGGAAGCTGAAGAGCTTATTCCGAATGTGACGACAGCTGTTGTGAAACAGACGATTTCCCGTTCCGCAGTAAAAACGCTCACACCTGCAAAGGCTGGGATGCTTTTGAAGGAAAAAACTGCCGCTGCCCTGGAAAACAGGGAAAAGGTCAAACCGCTTGCTCCGCCGGATGCTCCTCTCCTGCGGATTGAATTTGCAAACTACGGCCAGGCGGAATGGGCAGGGCTTATGCCTGGTACGGAAATTGAAAAAGGAACCACAACCGTCCGGTTCCAGGCAAAAAATATCCTGGAAGCTTACCAGGCTATGCTGGTCATGACCGAGCTGGCCATGAGAACGGCATTTTGTTAGGAAGTGGCCGGCATGAATAGTTATATACTCAAAAGGCTGTTATCAATGCTTGTTACACTGTGGCTGATCATCACGCTAACCTTTTTCCTGATGCACAGCATACCTGGTTCTCCATTCAACGAAGAAAGGGCAACGAGTGAAGCTGTCCAGAAGAACCTGGAGGCCTATTACCACCTGGATGAACCGCTTCCTGTCCAATACGCAACTTACCTGAAGTCGCTTGTAACACTTGATTTCGGACCTTCTATCAAAAAGTCATCCCAGACAGTCAATGATATGCTGAGCAGAGGCTTCCCGGTGTCATTTGAGCTGGGGATGTGGACATTGCTCCTGGCAGTCTTTTCAGGGATCGTGCTTGGCATCATCGCAGCACTCAGACACAACGGGTTCATTGACTATCTGGCGATGACCATTGCCGTGCTCGGCATATCAGTTCCCAACTTTGTTCTGGCAACGCTTTTGATCCAGCAGGTTGCTGTCAATTGGGACCTGCTTCCCGCAGCTACATGGACCAGCTGGAGGCATATGATCCTGCCGACATTGGCTCTTGCAACCGGCCCGATGGCAATCATTGCAAGGCTGACAAGGGCAAGCATGCTCGAGGTGCTGACCCAGGATTATATCAGAACGGCCAAAGCCAAGGGGCTGACCCCGGTAAAAATAGTCTTCAAACATGCCCTGAGAAACGCATTGCTCCCTGTTGTAACTGTGCTTGGCACCATGGCAGCGAGCATATTGACCGGCACCTTTGTCATCGAGAAGATCTTTGCAATACCGGGAATGGGCAAGTATTTTATTGAAAGCATCGGCAACAGGGACTATCCCGTCATTATGGGGACGACCGTTTTTTACAGCGCTGTACTTATCTTCATGCTGTTTCTGGTAGATTTCGCCTATGGTGTACTGGATCCCCGCATTAAGCTGAGTAAAAGGGAGGGACGATAATGGAATTGCGAAAACAGCAGGAGCGCAGCGTTTCTCCGGAAATTCCTGATGAGTGGTTTACACCCCGATCAAAAGAGGAGGGGGAAGCAGAGGCGGTAGTCAGGCCAAGCCTTTCCTACTGGCAGGATTCGTGGAGGCGGCTGTCGCGCAACAAGCTGGCAATGGCCGGACTCATATTTCTCATCTTTCTGCTCTTTATGGCTATTTTTGGGCCGTTCATTTCACCGCATTCGGTTGAAAGCTCCAAGCTGACCGATCAGAATCTCCCGCCATCCTCCAGCCACTGGTTCGGCACGGATGAATTGGGGCGGGATGTGTTTACAAGAACCTGGTATGGTGCCAGGGTCTCACTGTTCGTAGCGGTGATTGCGGCGCTGCTGGACTTTATGATTGGTGTCATCTACGGAGGCATTGCCGGCTATAAAGGAGGCAGGGCCGATAACCTGATGATGAGGATTATTGAAGTCCTGTACGGCCTGCCATACCTGCTGGTTGTCATCCTGCTCGCAGTCGTTATGGGCCCAGGCCTGACGACCATCATTGTAGCCTTGTCAGTTACAGGCTGGATAGGAATGGCCCGGATTGTCAGGGGCCAGGTTATGCAAATCAAAAATTATGAATTTATACTGGCATCAAAGACCTTTGGAACAAAGACATCGAGGATCATCAGGAAGAATCTCCTGCCGAATACGATGGGCCCGATCATCGTTCAGCTGACGCTGACTGTGCCTTCGGCCATATTTGCAGAAGCATTTCTGAGCTTTCTTGGCCTGGGAATCCAGGCACCGTTTGCCAGCTGGGGAGTAATGGCCAATGACGGGCTGTCTACTATCCTTTCCGGCCATTGGTGGAGGCTGTTCTTTCCTGCCTTTTTCATCTCAATGACGATGTTTGCTTTTAATGTTCTTGGGGACGGCCTGCAGGATGCACTGGATCCAAAGCTGAGGAGGTAAGCCATGATGGAAAAAGTGTTGGAAATTAAAAATTTGCATGTATCCTTTTCCACCTATGGCGGAGAAGTAAAAGCAGTCCGCGGTGTGGAATTTGATTTATACAAAGGGGAGACCCTGGCTATAGTCGGCGAATCGGGAAGCGGCAAAAGCGTCACTTCCCAGAGCATCATGAAGCTGATCCCTTCCCCGCCTGGAAGAATCGCAGAGGGGTCAATCCTGTTCAATGGCCGGGATCTGACCCGGCTGAAAGAGGCAGAGATGCGGAAGATACGGGGATCGGACATATCCATGATTTTTCAGGATCCCATGACGGCCCTTAATCCGACGATTACTGTAGGGGAACAGATCATTGAAGGAATCCGCCAGCATCAGTCCGTATCCAAAGACCAGGCTAAGAAAAAGGCCCTGGAAATGCTTAAGCTGGTGGGGATTCCCAGTCCTGAATCAAGGCTCAAGCAATACCCGCACCAATTCAGCGGCGGCATGAGGCAGAGAATCGTCATTGCGATGGCCCTTGTCTGCGAGCCGGAAATTTTAATTGCGGATGAGCCGACGACCGCCCTGGATGTTACCATTCAGGCACAGATACTTGATTTGTTTAAGGAAATCCAGCAAAAGACAGGTGTCTCCATTATATTGATCACACATGACCTTGGTGTGGTAGCACAGGTAGCTGACCGTGTCGCAGTCATGTATGCCGGGAAAATCGTTGAGGCAGGCACAAGGAGGGAGATCTTCTATAGTCCTCAGCATCCTTATACAAAGGGGCTGCTGAACTCGGTGCCCCGGCTTGATTCTGAGGAAGGGGAGCTTGTGCCGATACCGGGTTCGCCCCCAGATTTGTTTGCTCCGCCGCAGGGCTGTCCTTTTGCAGCGAGATGTGATTATGCAATGAAAGTTTGTGAAAAAGTCTATCCGTTTGAAAGCCGTTTGAGCAGTGAGCATTATGTGGACTGCTGGCTGCAGGATGAGCGTGCTAAAAAACTGCTGACACGTGTAAGATAGCGTCGCCCGCATTCCGGCGGGGCCGGAAGGAAGGCGGAATTATCCAGATGCAGGTTCTCAAGGATCTGCATTGATAGATGAAAATAGAATGAGGGGGAGAAAAATGAAAAAGTTTTTCATGTTGTTTTTGGCAATGTCGCTTGTATTCGTCATGGCAGCCTGTACAGCCAATTCGGATACAGGAAGCGAACCTTCAGATGAGGGCAAGGATAGCGGGGATAGCGAAAGTGAAAAGGTGCTTTACTTAAATAACGGTGTAGAACCAACATCCTTTGACCCTCCAATCGGCTTTGATGCCGTTTCCTGGAACTCACTGAATAATATCATGGAAGGTCTGACAAGGCTCGGCAAGGAGCATGAAGCTGAACCTGCCGCGGCAGAGAAATGGGATGTTTCAGAAGATGGCAAAACATACACATTCCATATTCGCGATAATGCAAAATGGTCTAACGGGGATGATGTGACAGCAGGTGATTTTGTTTATGCCTGGAAACGCCTGCTTGATCCGGATACAGGTTCTCCGGCGGCCTTCCTTGGCTATTTCATTGAGGGCGGGGAAGCCTTTAACACAGGAGAAGGCTCGGCAGAAGAAGTGAAAGTAAAAGCCGTTGATGATAAAACATTCGAAGTGACTCTGACAAGCCCGCAGGCTTACTTTTTAAACATCATTGCCAATCCCGCATTTTTCCCGGTAAATGAAAAGACAGCGACGGAAAATCCGGAATGGTTTGCAGAAGCTGACACGTTTGTCGGGAATGGCCCGTTCAAGCTGACTGAATGGGAGCATGACACAAATATGGTCATGGAGAAAAATGAAGAATATTGGGATGCAGAAAATGTAAAACTTGATAAAGTGCACTGGGCGATGGTGAATGACACGAACACCGAGTACCAGATGTATCAAAAAGGGGAGCTGGATACTTCAGATGTACCGGCAGACCTGAGCGAGCAGCTCTTTGAAGAAGGCAAGGTCCAGGTCGAAGACCAGGCCGGCCAATATTTCTACCGCTTTAATGTGAATAAAGAGCCATTCCAGAATGTGAACATCAGGAAAGCTTTCGCCATGGCGGTGGACCAGGAGCAGATCGTTGAATTTGTGACCAAGAACCAGGAGCAGCCGGCCTATGGATTTGTTCCTCCGGGGTTTAAGGATCCTTCCGGAAATGATTTCCGCGAGGTGAACGGTGACCTTGTTAAAACGGATGCCGAGCAGGCAAAAGAGCTGCTGAAGAAGGGAATGGAAGAGGAAGGCTACAGCGAGCTGCCTGAGGTGACTCTGACATACAGCACGAATGATGTGCATAAAAAGATTGCCGAAGCCCTTCAGCAGATGCTTAAAGAAAACCTTGGAGTCGATGTGAAGCTTGCAAATATGGAAGCGAATGTATTTGCGACTGAACAGAAGGCGCTGAATCTGCAGCTTTCCAGAAGCTCTTTCCTTGCTGATTATGCCGATCCGATCAACTTCCTGGAGAACTTCCAGACCGGCCACTCAATGAACCGGACTGGCTGGAGCAATGCCGAGTTCGATAAGCTGATCCAAGGTGCGAAAAATGAAGCCGATGAAGCGAAACGCTATGACATGATGTACGAAGCAGAAAAAATCCTTTATAACGAGTCGCCCATTTTCTCACTGCATTTCTATAACCAGGTTTACCTGCAAAATGAAGCTGTGTCAGGTATCGTCCGCCACCCAGTCGGATATCTGGAATTAAAATGGGCTGACAAAGAATAGCATTGAAAAGGGGTGTTCTGCTGAACATCCCTTTTTACTGGCAAACTGCAGCGCATACGGAAAGGGGCATATGAAATGAAAATAAAGCCGGGACTTTTGAAAAAAGGGGATGCTGTCGGTGTAGTATCACCGGCCAGCCCGCCTGACGTCCAAAGCCTTGATAGGGGCATTGATTTTCTTAAGGAGCTGGGATTGGAAGTCCGTGAAGGAAAATCTGTCAGGAAAATAAATGGCTACCTGGCTGGCTCAGACAAAGAGAGGCTCGAGGATTTGCATGATATGTTTGAAGACAAGGAGATCAAAGCGGTCATTTGTGCAGGCGGTGGATACGGAACTGCCAGGATTGCAGCTGACCTGGACTATGGCCTTATTAAGGCTAATCCTAAAATATTCTGGGGCTACAGTGATATCACCTTCCTTCATACGAGCATAAGGCAGAAAACCGGGCTTATCACCTTTCACGGTCCGATGCTTGCTTCCGATATCGGAAAGGCGGACGCCCACCCATTGTCCAAACAGTATTTCAGCCAGCTTTTCCAGCCCGCAGATTCCTTATACACTGAAGAGCTTTCGCCTCTGTCAGCAGTGGTGGAAGGAAGGGCAGAAGGTCCCTTGACCGGAGGCAATCTCTGCTTGATCGCGAGTACGCTGGGAACTTCTTATGAGATTGATGTGAAAGGGAAGCTTCTGCTCATCGAGGATATCAATGAAGAACCGCGCTCAGTTGACCGGATGCTTAATCAGCTGCTGATGGCAGGTAAATTATCTGAAGCAGCCGGCGTAGTCGTAGGGGACTTTAACAAATGTGAACCGCAGCGCGACCTAAGCCTATCCCTTGATGAAGTTCTTGATCACTATTTGATTAAAGCGGGCAGGCCAGCCATGAAAGGATTTAAAATCGGCCATTGCTCCCCGCACTTCTCTGTTCCGCTCGGAGCGGATGCAGTGCTCGATACAACGGAAAAACAATTGTATGTCGAAAGTGGCGTACGCTAAAGAGGTGCAAGGATGAAAATTGAGCGAATTGAAACCTTCAGGGTTGCCATCCCGTTAATCAAGCCGTTTAAGACTGCCTTAAGGACTGTGACTACAGCGGAATCTGTAGTCATCAAAATCGTATGCGACAACGGCATTGAAGGCTGGGGCGAAGCTCCTCCGACAGTCGTCATCACCGGGGACAGCCTAATGAGCATTGAATCGGCCATCCACCATGTGTTCAAGCCTTATCTTGTCGGCAAAAGCCTTCTGAACTATGAAACTATTTTCCAGGCAATAAAGACGTTGATGGTTGGAAATTCAAGTGCTAAAGCTGCGGTGGATATGGCTTTATATGACTGCCTTTCCAAGCACTGCAGGCTTCCGCTATATCAATTCCTTGGCGGTGCAAAAAGTGAAATCGAGACTGACTATACAGTGAGCGTGAACAATCCTGAAGAAATGGGCGATGATGCTGCTTCTTATATAGATCAGGGATTTAATGTGCTGAAGGTTAAGGTCGGCAAAGATGATATCATGACAGACATCAGCCGAATAAAGGAAATCAGAAGGCGTGTCGGCAATAAGGTGAAAATCAGGCTTGATGCGAATCAGGGATGGCAGGCAAAGGATGCGGTGAGGGCCATCAGAAAAATGGAGGACAGCCTCCTGGACATTGAGCTGGTCGAACAGCCGGTTCCCGCTGATGACATCGAAGGGCTCAAACAAGTGACAGATTCCGTCGAAACACTTATTATGGCGGACGAAAGTGTGTTCACCCCGAAGCAGGCGCTCCAGGTGCTCTGTTCGAGGAGTGCGGATCTGATCAATATAAAATTAATGAAGGCCGGGGGGATTTTCCAGGCTCAGGCCATCAACCAGCTGGCTGAAACCTGCGGTGTTGAATGCATGGTAGGAAGCATGATTGAAACAAAGATAGGCATCAGTGCTGCGGCACATTTTGCTGCGAGCAAAAAAAATATCACCCGATTTGATTTTGATGCTCCTCTAATGCTGGCCAAAGATATGGTCGAGGGCGGAATCAGCTACAGCGGAAGGAAAATCACTTTCCCTGATGCGGCAGGGCTTGGCATCAGGGAAGTTTATTCAGAAGGAGGAATTTCAAGTGGGAATTCAGCATAAGTGGCTGGTCAATGTACCAGTGGCAACAATTTGGACCTCCCCTGAATCGGCCAGGGAAATCGATGGAAAAGCGGTTTCCGGCGGGCCGGACATGGAGGGGTGGCTGGCTGGCCTGACATACGAAACCAGGCTTGCACTTTGCAATGAAAACAGGATCCAAACCCAAGCACTGTTTGGCCAGGAGGTTATCCTGCTGGAAGAAGATGGACCGTGGGCGAGTGTCATAATCCTTAGCCAGCCTTCAGGAAAAAATGAAAGAGGCTATCCTGGCTGGATGCCAAAAAACCAGCTGATGAAACTGAATGAATGGAATATCAAAAAAGGCCCTGTTGCAGCCATCAGCTCGAAAAAAGCTGTATTGTATTCAGAGGAAGAGAAGCCTTTGATGGAACTTAGCTTTGAAACTGTCCTCCCAGCGGTTGAGAAATCTGATGAATGGCTTAAAGTAAGAATCCCTGAAGGGTACGGACTTCTTCGGCAGGGGGATGTAATCCTTCATCCTTCTTTGGAATGGAGGCGGAAAGGGAATGGAGCGGGAATTGTATCCGAAGGGGAACGCTTCCTTGGCTTGCCTTACCTGTGGGGAGGCATGAGCAGCTGGGGATTTGACTGCTCAGGATTCAGCTATACGATGTGCAAGGCAAACGGCTATATCATTCCAAGGGATGCGCATGAACAGGCACGGCACGGAACTGAAGTGGATTTGGCTGAAATCCAGCCGGGCGACCTGCTGTTTTTTGCCTACCAGGAAGGAAAGGGCAGCATTCACCATGTGGGAATCTTCTATGGAGACGGCAAGCTGCTCCATTCGCCAAATACAGGGAAAACAATCGAAATTATCCCGCTTAAAGACACCATCTATGAAAAGGAACTATGTGCAGCACGCCGTTATTGGCAGGAGGGAGAAGGTTGATCATGCCGGACAGCATACTTGAGGTAAAGAATCTTAAAAAACATTTTGCGCTGGGAAAAGGTGAGATATTAAAAGCTGTAGACGGCATCTCATTTAATATAAAAAAGGGAGAAACCCTCGGGATTGTCGGTGAATCAGGCTGCGGCAAATCGACTGCCGGCAGGACGATCATCGGGCTTTATGACAGCACAGAAGGGGAAGTCATCTTTAATGGGAGAAATGTCCACAGCATGACAAACAGAGAGCGCTTCTCTTTTCACAAGCAGATGCAGATGATTTTTCAGGATCCCTATGCTTCACTTAATCCCAGGTCGACAGTGAGTGAGATCATTGCGGAGCCGATGGAAGTGCATGGCTTGTTTCGCAATAAACAGGAGCGGATGGAGAAAATCTATCAGCTTCTGGAGGATGTTGGACTGAATAGAGAGCACGCCGGAAGATATCCGCATGAATTCAGCGGGGGACAAAGACAAAGGATCGGAATTGCGAGGGCTCTTGCACTGGAGCCTGAATTCATTATAGCGGATGAACCGATATCAGCACTGGATGTTTCAGTCCAGGCCCAGGTGGTGAACCTCCTCAAAAAACTTCAGAAAGAAAAAGGGCTGACATACTTATTCATCGCCCACGACCTGTCCATGGTCAAGCAGATAAGCGACCGGATCGGCGTTATGTATCTGGGGCATATGATGGAGCTCACAACCAGTAAGGAATTATACCGGAACCCGCTTCATCCTTATACACGGGCTTTGCTTTCAGCCATTCCGATCCCTGATCCGGATGTTGAGGATCAGAGGGAAAGAATCATCCTGCAGGGCGAGCTGCCAAGTCCTATTGATCCCCCAAGCGGCTGTGTATTCCGGACAAGATGCCCTCACAGCATGGATATTTGTGCAGAAAAAACGCCTGTCTGGCAGGAGGCGGAGAAATCAAGGTTTGTTACCTGCCATTTATACGATCCCAATCTGACCGGAAATCATGACAGCTCCCAGGCAGCAGCATCTAAATGACCGGGCTGCTCTCTGAAAATATCAATCAACTTGAAAAGAGGCTGGCTGATATCCTCAGACAATGTCCGGGTAATGCCAGTCTGGCAGTAGAGTACGGTGAGAGGGCAATCCATATGAACAGCGGGCGGAAATATCCTGCAGCCAGCCTCATCAAAATCCCGATCATGATGGAAGCTTTCTTTCAGGCAGAGGAGGGCGTCCTGGATCTCAATGAGCAGGTGCGTATTGGCGGGATTGAAAAGGCCGGAGGGGCCGGTATCATTCAATCTCTTTCAGTAACAGCTTCCCTAAGCATTCTGGACTGTATAACCTTGATGATTATAGTCTCAGACAATACAGCTGCCAATCTGCTGATAAAATTGCTGGGCAAGAAAAATATTAATGATAGAATGCATGGACTGGGTCTTCAAACAACTGTACTGGGCAGAAAAATGATGGACTTTGAAGCCGCAGCAAAAGGTATTGACAATTTTACCACTGCCGCGGATATGGTTAAATGCCTGAGAGCAATAAAAGATGGTGAATTATTTTCCGAAAAGAACCGCAGCAAGATGCTAGATATAATGGAAGCGCAGCAATTCAGAGAAAAGCTGCCGGCCCTTGCATGCAAGGAGCTGAAGATTGCCAATAAAACCGGGGAGCTGCCTGGAATAGAGCATGATTGCGCCATCTTTGCTTCAGGCCGGGATGTTTTATATGCTGCCGTCCTGATCGAAGGTCTCTCAAGCCCGGAAGAAGGAAACCATGCAATCAGGCTGATTGGGAGCCGGTTATCTGAGTTTCTTTGCCTTCCGGAAACAGAAATGAGGTGAATTTATGAAAGAGTTTAAGAATTATAATGAGTTCTGGCCTTTTTACCTTTCGCAGCACAGCAAAAAATCCACTAGGACATGGCATTTCATCGGCACTACTTTTGTATATATCTGTATTGCTCTTGCCATCATTTATTTAAATGTCTGGTTTATCATTCTGGCGCCGGTCATTGCTTATGGGTTTGCCTGGTTCTCCCATTTCTTTATTGAAGGAAATAAGCCGGCAACTTTTGGACATCCACTCTGGTCGCTTCGGGCTGACTTCCAAATGTATTTCTATATTTTAACTGGAAGTCTTTCAAGGGAAATCGACAATCTGCCTGAACAATATTCAGCAGAAAAATAGACTGTCAGAAAAGCATCCTCAGCCGCTGGGATGCTTCTTTCATTCTCAGTACTCCGCATACTGTTTTTTGACACTATAAGGGGAGGGATAGTAATATAATCATAGGTATATAGTAATTTTTTCCTGATAATAATAGACTAGGACAGGTGGACATCATTGTGAATAGCTACATTATTTCTGCGGCCGCCATGGTGCTGCTGGCTTTTATCTTTTTTTCTTCCGTTTTCCTGGGAAGCAGATATATCTATCAAAAACAAAAGTACTCCCAGACATTGCTTCTTCCGCTATCCAGCTCCTTTTATGTATGGCTGCAACTGATGACCTTATTAAGCATTTACGGATTTATCGAACCTGCAGATGCATTCACACTGAATAGCCTGGCGATTTTTCTGTGCCAGTTCGCTGTTTATATGGTTCTTTTTCAATTTGCTGGAGTTAAAGATGACCGGGAAATGTCGCTCAAGAATCTGGTGCTGTGTGTTTTCTTTGTTGGATTGACAATTGGCATAGATGTTTATTTTGTCAGAAAAATAAATCCTTCATTAGTTGTCAGCACTGAGCATATTCTCATTGCCAGCTTATTCTTCATTATTTCATTGTTCCTATGCTTCCGGTTTGTGCAGCAGATTTATATTGATAAAGTATTCAATAAGCAAAAAGTGCCTTTCTGGTTTCTCTCCTTTGGAGCGCTGCTGCTAGCTTATACATTTGTAGGGAGCACCATTGAGATTATCAGGAGTTTGAACAGCAGCGGGGATAACAGCTTATTTTTTACAGAAGTGCTCTCCATCCTGCTGCTCCTCGGTGTGACGACAGTTTACGGGGAGAAGCAGTATAACCGGAAAGAACAGGAATTGGTTGAAAGCAATAAACACCTTAATCACCTTGCCTATCACGATACATTGACGGGGCTTCCAAACAGGAGAAAGGTCATGCAGTCGATTGAGGAGTGGATGGCAGAGGATATCCAGTTTGCGGTTGTTTTTATCGATCTGGATCATTTCAAGCATGTCAATGATCTTCTCGGCCATAATATCGGTGATGATCTGCTCAAAAAAATTGCATCCAGGCTGAAAGAGAATTGTGGCAGCGAGGATATTGTGGGCAGGCTTGGCGGTGATGAGTTCATCATTTTGAAGCCAGTTAAGGAAAATCTGCAGCTGGATGATTTTTCAGCAGATCTGATTGAAAAGGTTGTAGAGCCTGTCCAGATTCTTGAACACGAGATCGTGATTACAACAAGCATCGGGATAGCCTTATATCCAACGCATGGGAAAGATGTTAATGACATCATGAAAAAGGCGGATATAGCTATGTACAATTCCAAAGATAAAGGGAGAAATACATATTTTATCTTTACGCTTGAGCTGGATGAGAGCATCATCCGCAAGATGACGTTAAAAGAAGATTTAAAGCATGCACTGGTGCGGGATGAATTGGAGGTACACTTTCAGCCGAAGATCAGAGTATCCGATCAATCAGTGAATGGATTTGAAGCGCTTCTGAGATGGAAGCATCCTTCAATCGGCTTTATTCCCCCGGCTGAATTTATCCCGATAGCTGAGGAATCAGGCTCCATATCCGAGATAGGGAGCTGGGTCCTGCGGCAGGCGTGCAGAGAAATTTCCGCTATTAACGAAAAATATGGCAGGCAATATATCATTTCTGTGAATTTCTCGATCAAGCAGCTCCTGCAAAAAGATATTGTGGAAACTGTCTCGGGCATCTTAAACGAAACCGGCCTGGATCCGAAGTTCCTTGAGCTTGAAATAACAGAAAGGGTGGCCATGAATGATGCCTATTCGGCAGGGGATGCTTTTATGCAGCTGCTTGACCTTGGGCTGATGCTGAGCGTCGATGATTTCGGGACAGGATATAATTCGCTGAGCAACCTCCAGGAGCTGCAGATCCAGCGGCTTAAAATAGACAAAACCTTTATTCAGCAGATGGAAAGTGATGAACATAATAAAGCTTTGGTCGCTTCCATTGTATCGATGGGCAAGCATCTTGGCATGCAAATCACTGCCGAGGGCGTTGAAACCCCGGAGCAGCTGTCATTCCTGATGGAAATCGGATGTGATGAGGCGCAGGGCTTCTACTTCTCCAGGCCAAAGCCGATTGAGCAGATTATGAATATAATCAATGCCGGCAGCAAAGCAATAGCCGGAAAGGAGCAGTAATGAATATTCTATGGGACTTTGACGGTACACTTTTTGATACATATCCCGCTTATACACGGATTCTGAAGGATGTGCTTGGAGAAGAGGCAGAACATGAAGAGATCCTGTCTCAATTAAAGATTTCTTTTACCCATGCCTTTACCCATTACAACCTGAAGGAAGAGCAGATTTCCTATATAAGAAAGATGGCAAGAAGTCTGAAGCCGCAGGATCTTCAGCCATTTCCAGGAGTGAAGGATGTGCTGAAAAGGGCCGGGTGCAATGTCATCATGACACATAAAGAGAGGGAGGATGCGCTGGCCATCCTGGAGCATCACAATATGTCCTCTTTATTTGCCGATCTTGTCGCCGGAGATGATGGATATCCCAGGAAGCCGCATAAAGCTTCTTATGAATATCTGCATGGCAAAAACAGCATTGATCTTGCCATCGGTGACAGGGAACTCGATATTCTTCCGGCGAAGGAGCTGGGCATCAGGACCTGCCTTTTCCAGAATACTACACCTGGCGCGGATTATTATTTGCCGCGTTATGAAGATTTTGAGACTGTTATTGGATGGGAAGCATTTAAATGAAAACAGAAAGCAGGCAGCATAGCTGCCTGCTTTCTATTTCATTAGATTATAATTCTAGAGCTTCAAAAGAGCTGTCTTTGCTGTTCATTACCCTGACGTCTGTCGGCTGTATTTCAAGGACGATATAATTCGGGTCATTCGGACCGTCAAACCATGGCTTTAAATGATCATTCCAGACCTTTTCCTTAAGCTCTTCAGAAGCATTTACAGAGGCCCTTCCTTCGATCTCGAGATAAGCATCTCCCAGCCCTTCGCCATCATATCCGATAAGTATATGCACATTCGGATTTTCTTCAATTTCTTCCGTTTTATCGGTCTCTTTGCTTGTTGCAGTATAAAGCTTCAGCTCATCATTGAAAAATGTCATATAGCGTGTATGCGGCTTATTGCTTTTTACAGTCGCAAGCGTTCCTATTTTATTATCTTCCAAGATTTTAAGCACTTTTTCTTTCACATCATTATTAGTCATAAGAATCCCCTCCTATTTTATCTTTATCAATCGTTTCGAAGTCTGCATTATACTTTTCTTCACTGGAGGAATTATCTTTCGTGTTCCTCCCCATCTTCTCCTCGTGCTGCTCCTGCTTTAAGTCCTCAAGAGGAATGGTATCAACATTCTGCTCTTCCTTGAATTTATCGTAGATGCTTTCTTTGTCGGTTTTAAATTGTTCAGGGTTGTCCATATCCTGCTGTTCGTATTTTCCGTCTTTTTCGCCTGCCATGCGAAATCACCTCTTATACGAGATTATTTTTGGTTCTTTTCTGTTTTGGAGCCTTCTCTTTGCGGTTCGATATCTTTGTTGTGTTCTTTCTTCTTTTCCTGTTCAATTGAGTCATTGTCCTGGTGTTTATTTGTTTCACCCATGAATATAACCTCCTTGATGATTGTGTAATAGTACATTACCCTTTTTCAGAAGTGAAAAACCGGGAGGAGAATTTCAATGTGCAGCTGACGGGAGGGGGAGGGGTGCAAAATGATATATTTCCTCAGAACGAACAGGCTGATTTTTTTTCAGTAGCAATAAAAAATGCCCGCTGCATATGCAGCGGGCATTTTCACTATATACGTCCCAGAAGAGATTCGAACTCCCGACCTACAGTTTAGGAAACTGTTGCTCTATCCTGCTGAGCTACTGGGACAACGTTATTTATTATATAACCTTTTTCTCTGTTGGTCAATAATGATCGAAAAAAAATCCTGTTTTTTTTTGAAAGGCTTTTTCTGCATGAATTTTCCTTGCAGTGGGACAATAGTGGATATTTCTTAAGTAGGTTGGTGAAGAGATGTTCAAGGGCGGCAATAAAAGGGAAGAGCTCCTCCGTTTTTTAAAGGAGAAGGCTGGCCATGCATCAGATACAGCCGTTCAGGAGCTAAAAGGGGCGAGTTTTTCTGTCTATTTATTTTATATAAAAAGTATATGCGATACTGACAAAATCCAGGAGCAGCTTGTAAAGCCTTTTTTCCAGCTGCAGGATGAAACAGGATATAAAAAATATATTTGTTCACTGTCCGGTATCAGTGAGCTTGAGGACAGAGGGCAGGCTCTGAAGGATTTGATGAGGGGCTCGGCGATCCTCTTATTCAGGGAAACTTTTTATGTTCTGCAGCTAAAGAAATATATAAGCCAGGGAGTCAAGGACGCAACAGTCGAAACAACCATCCAGGGACCACAGACTGCATTGAGCGAAGACCTGGGTACAAATCTAAATATCATCCGCCACCGCTATCATAAGACAAGCCTGACGGTGGAAGAAAATGAAATAGGTTCTGTTTCCGGGCTGGGCCTTCTGCTTCTCTATGACAAGGAAAAGATTGAGGCAGACATCCTGCAGGGGGTAAAAGATAAAATAGAAAGCATCAAAGCTTCACAGAAAATCGTCCAGTCAGCAGGGGAAATCCATAGAATGCTGACGCCGCGGGAAAAAACGCTCTTTCCTGTGTTCATGATCACTGAGAGGACTGATCGCATAGCCCTTAATCTTGCACAGGGAAAGATAGTCATCCTTATTGAAGGATCTCCTTTCGGCCTGATTCTGCCGGCCGTTTTTTTCGACTTTATGAGCTCTATGGAAGACCTGTATCAGCCTTATTGGGTTTCTAGATTTCTGATCACCCTGCGGTATCTGGGCCTGTTTATAAGTCTGCTGCTCCCTGGACTTTACGTGGCCATTACTTCTTATAACCCTGAAGTCTTCCAGGTCCAGCTTGCACTGGGAATTGCGGGGAGCCGGTCATCAGTCCCTTATCCCTCCTATCTGGAGGTGCTGTTCATGCTGATTATGATGGAGCTGCTGACAGAAGCATCCATCAGGCTCCCTAAATCGATCGGCTCGACAGCAACGACGGTTGGAGGATTGATTCTGGGACAGGCTGCAACGGAGGCAGGGCTGGTGTCCAACATCATGATTATCATCGTCTCAGCTGTGGCCATTTCCAATTTTGTGATTCCAATCAATGAAATGAGCTTCTCGATGAGGGTCATGAAATATGTCATCCTTCTTTTGGCTGCCATGACCGGCATGATTGGCCTGGTGATTGGCCTGATGGGCCTGCTTCTATTCCTCGTACGATTGGACAGCTTCGGAAAGCCGTATCTGAAAATGTTTTTTGGCGAAGGCAGCAAACAGTAGAAGCGAGGAGGTCCGAATGACTAGCCGTTATTTTTATTATCTGATTTTGTTAAATATGCTTGCCAATATCATCGTTTTTGTTCCAAAGATGCTGATTGAGGAACGTACTGGCGGAGCGGTGATGTCCATGGCGGCTGCTTTGCCTCTTGGCGTGATCGGAGCTTATTTCTTTTCAAGGGCAATGGGCAGATTTGAAGGAAAAAGTCTGCCGCAGATTCTAAAGAACTCTTTCATCCCCGGCTGGGCAGGGAAGCCGCTTATCCTATATCTGGCCGTCATTTGGCTGGCATCTGGCCTGATCACACTTTACGCTTTTACGGACATTACAGAAAGATTTATCAATCCTGACATGGAGAAATGGCAGATAGCGCTTTTCTTTCTGCTATTTGTTGTATGGGCGGCTTCTTCTAAGCCAGAAAAGGTGCTGTACCTCCTGGAAATCATCCTCATTCTGAACGGGCCGCTTGCTGTGCTGCTTCTTGTTAAAATTTATCTCAGCGGATCGCTGAGCTGGCTGGACATTAAAGAGGGAGCGACACACCTGTGGCAAATGCCGACCTGGAAGTCAGTATCTGCTGCAACATATGTCTTTTCCGGATACGCAAATTTAGTCATCTTCAATGTAGTCATGAAGGGGAAGGTAAAGCCGCGCTTCTTTCTGCTGACCCTGCCTGCAGGAGCAGCAGTGCTAGCAACCACGTACTTCGTTCCAATTGGCACTTTTGGGTTTGAAGGAGTGGGCGATCTGGAATATCCCTGGCTGTCGAGTGCTGATGCAGTCAGAATGGAGCTAGCCTTTGTTGAAAGGGCATTCTACATTTTCATCCTGATCTACATAGGAATCTCGCTGATGAATGTTGTGGTTCACTGGCATGTAGCCCAGGCACTGGTTAAAAGTGTCTTCCTGCTTAAAATGCATAAGAATAAAACTAAACTGGGTGCACTTTTAACAAATTTTCCGCTGATGCTGTTTGCTGCATTGTTTTTTATTGGCGTTTTTCTTGTCAATGAAGAGAATATGTCTGTCTTTACAATATGGTGGATGAACATCCGCATGCCGAGCGAGTACATTATGGTTGTCCTGTTTATATTGCTCTCCAGGAGGAAAAACAAATGAAGAAATGGCTGCTGCCGGCTGTTTTCGTTCTCTTAGTGTTTGTTGGAGGCTGCGGATTCAAGGATATAGATAATCGGTTTTTTGTTGTGACAATGGGAATAGATAAGTCCGAGGAAGGAGGGGATCTGATCAAAGTATCATTGAAGCTTGCCATCCCCACGGCAGACACAAGGTCGGATGACAGCCGCTTTGTGGTTGTAACAGAAACTTCTGAAACGATATCAGAGGCGATAAGAATCATCAAATCAAGAGTCGATAAGGAACTTGACTTTGGGCATCTGAAGGTGATCCTGCTTGGTGACCAATTGACAGATGCCAGCATCAAAAGGGAAATGGATTGGTTCTACAGAAGAAGGGACATCCAAAAAATAGCCTGGATAGCGATTGGCAAGCCGACTGCTGAAGAGGTGATGAAAATTAAGCCCCCTTCTGAAAGGCTGGCATCCAATACACTTTTTCTCTCCTTTGATCTGCAGGGTTCTGAGTCTCCTTATACCATTTCCAAGTATTTGTTCCAGTTTTACAGGGAAAGCAAGAGCAAGGGGATCAGCCCGGTGCTCCCGGTGGTCAAAGTGAAAAACGGCCTCCTTGAAATCAACCAGGCTGATATATTTATGAATCATAAACGTGTACTAAGGCTTTCAAAGAACGAGACAAAAACTTTTAATGCCCTCAAGCACGAATTTGAAAAACAGCAGATTACTGTTAAAGAGAAGGATAAATTTTTTGTGGTTTCCATCGACAATTATAAATCTGATATAAAGATTGCTGAATCTGGAAATGAAGCTGCCGTGGAAGTAGGCATTTCAGTTAAAGGTACGATCGAAGAGTCAAGAAGCGATCTATCGGAGAAGGAGCTTGAGGTTTATAATCAGCTTCTTGAGAAGGAGATTGAACGGATAGTGAAAGACTTGCTGAAAAAGTTTCAGGAGAAGTCTCTAGATCCTATGGGGTTTGGGCTTGCTTACAGAGCCAGCCATGTTGAGAAGGATGAGTGGGAAAGATGGAATGAAATTTATCCTGATATCGACATTAAAGTAAAAGCAGATTCGAAAATCATGGGTACGGGGATCATTGAATAGTTTGGCATGTTCGGGCGCAAGTAAAGGGGCTATGGCAGGAGTCTTTTCTTAAAAATTTGGTAAATTTTATAAGGCGAGGATAAGAAATGGTTAAGAGAGGTAAAAAACCTGCAAATCCTATTTTATTTCTTTTTTAATTTTGTAAGATAAGCTTGTAACCGGTTCATTAAAAAAGAGGAGGAATAAAAGATGAAAAAATGGTTTTTGATGCTGTTTGCTGCTCTAACACTATCAATGGCAGTTACAGGATGCAGCGGTACAGAAGATGAAGATACTGAAACAGACACAGAGCAGAATGAAGATGCAGATACAGAAACCGAAGAAGGCACTGAGGAAGAATCTGAATAAGGCAAACAGGCTGCCCCGCGGAGGCAGCTTTTATTTTTTGAAGGTGAATCCCATGAAAGACTTTTGGAGACGATATTCTATTATGCAGGCAATATAAAAGGAGTGGTCTCATGGGAAACAAGCCGGCAATCTCATCTTCTGAATTAGGTACTTTATGGATGACATATCAGCAAAAGTCAATGATAATTCATATGCTGCCGTATTTTATTAAAAATGCCGGGGATCCGGAAGGAAAGGAACTGCTGCAGTCTTTATTGGTTCAGGTAACCCCTTATAAAGAAAGGATTGAGCGTATTTTTGAAGAAGATGGTGCAGTCGTCCCTAAAGGTTTTACCTCTCAGGATGTCAATCCCGATGCCCCGGTTCTGTATCAGCCTTATTTTGATATTCATTTTTTGAGGCTGATGAAGGAAATCAGCATGGGGCTGCATACGCTCCATCTCAGCATGGCGTACAGAGAGGATATCATCACCTTATACAGAAACCTTTCACAGATTACACAGGAATTTTATCAGCACTTTACGCAGTTCCTGCTCAAGAAGGGTCTTCTGCCGCGTCCGCCTTCCGTTACAATGCCCAAGGATGTCGAAATGGCCGAGGGAACTGGGTATATGAAGGGAAACGACCTTTTTGGCAACAAAAGATCCCTGAACACAGTTGAAGTCGCGCATCTATATCATGCCATTGAGAGCAATGTGACCGGGATGCAAATGATCACTGGATTTGCACAGACTGCAAAGAAGCAGGAAGTGAGGGAGTACTTCAATAAAGGAAAAGACCTCTCCCAGAAAATCATTGTTGAATTTGGGCAGAAGCTGACAGATAGCGATATACAGGTCCCATCCACTTCGGCAGGGTATCCGACCTCTTCGACTGAAGGCCCTTTCACTGATAAGCTCATGCTGTATTGCACCAGCCTTTTGTGCAGCTTTGGACTTGGAAGCAATGCGATAGGAACTGCCTTTAGTCTCCGAAATGACCTGCCTTTGAAAATGGCAGCCCTGGCCAAGGATATCTATACATATGGACATGATGGAGGAAGAATCATGGCCAAGAATGGATGGATGGAGGAGCCGCCGCAGATGGAAGACCGCAATACATTGATCTGAATGAAAACGGCCCCTGCAAAGGGCTGTTTTTTTATTTTGTAAAATTTTAATGGATGCGGTTTCATATAGGTTCGTACAGGGGTATAGAAGCTTGGGATTTAATGAAAAAACTGGAAGGGTGAGGTTCAGGCAGGGGTCAAAGAAGGGTCTTAAAAATCATTATCACTTCAAAAACATGACGGGAAAAGGTGAAAGAATGCAGACTGGGGATTTATTGATCATTGGAGGCAACGAAGAGAAGTGCAATGAAGTTGAGATTCTGAAGAAATTTGTGGAGATTTCGGCTGCAAGGACAGGCCCGATCGGGGTCCTGCCTACTGCATCCCGGATCCCTGATGAAGTGAGCCGTGAATATATAGAGGTTCTGAACAGGCTTGGAGCTGGTGAAGTGATCTGCCTTGACATCTCTTCACGGGCTGACGCGGATTCGGAGGAAATTGCCCGGAGGATAGAGAGCCTTGCAGCTGTTTTTATCACTGGCGGCGACCAGGGCAGGCTGGCAGAACTGATTCTTGGTTCAAAGGCATACGAAGCATTACATAACAGCTGGAAAAAGGGGATGCCCATTGCCGGGACGAGTGCAGGCGCCTCCATTATGGGGAAAGTTATGATCGTGTCGTCCCAGACAAAAGCGGCAGATGATGTCCTGCAGGTAGAATTGGGAGAAGGCTTCGGTTTTCTCCAAAACCTGGTCATCGATCAGCACTTCTCCCAAAGGGCCCGGTTTGGCAGGCTTTTGGGAGCCATTGCGGAAAACACAGATTTGATGGGGATAGGCATTGATGAAAATACGGCCATCCTCGTCAGAAATGGACAGTTTGAAGTCTTCGGCGAGCATCAGGTGTTCGTCTTTGATGGAAAGGAAGGGGAGTTCGTCAATTCCGCTGTTTCAAGCAACGGAAGCGAGGAACTGACGCTGTCTGATTTTAAGCTGCACACTTTGACCGGCGGATACAGATTTGATTTGGGCAATAGAAAATTACTTCTTAATGGGGAAGAGGGACAAAGATGAACGTAAAGCGCATACGATATTTGCAGGGTCCTAATTATTTCAGCTATAAACCGATGATGTGGGTGGAAATCGATCTCGAAGAGCTGGAGTTCCAGCCCACCAATAAGCTTCCCTTTTTCGCTGACATTCTGCTGGAGGCCATTCCGTCACTCGGGGAGCATACCTGCTCAAGGGGATACAAAGGCGCTTTTGCAGAGCGCCTCCGCGAGGGGACATGGATGGGCCATGTACTGGAGCATATAGCCCTTGAGCTTCAGTCCCTGGCAGGCATCGAAGTGAAGTATGGAAAAACAATCACAAGCGGGAAAAAGGGCATCTATTTTATTGTCTTTGAATACAAAGAGCCGGAATCAGGTTTGTACGCCTTTCAGTCAGCAAAAGAGATTGCTGAAAAAATCCTCAGGGGCGAGGAAGGCTTTTCGGTAAAACACTATGTTGAGAAGATCGCCGACTTATTTTACAAGAATAAGCTTGGCCCGAGCACAGAGTCGATTTATCTGGCCGCTGCAGCACGTAAAATTCCTGTTGAACGTGTGGGGAAAAACAGCTTCCTAAGGCTTGGGACAGGCTCTAAACAAAAATATGTACAGGCAACCATTACGAGCCAGACCTCTTATTTGGCTGTCGAGGCCTCCTGTGATAAGGAAATGACCAAGGAAATGCTTCGTGGAAGCGGCATTCCTGTACCAGAAGGGGAAGTGGCCGAAACATTGGAAGGGATAACTGAAGCTGCAGTGAGGGTCGGCTTCCCGCTTGTAATCAAGCCCCTTCATGGAAGGCAGGGGCAGGGAGTGGCAACAGGCATCAGCAGCTGGGATGAGCTGAATGCTGTGCAGAAATGCCTCAATGAGGAAGACAAGCCGTATATTGTTGAAAGGCATTATGAAGGAAGCGACTACCGCCTCTTTGTAGTTGACAACCAATTGCGGGCTGCAAGTTTAAGAGTGCCTCCTTTTATCATCGGAAACGGCAAAGATACGATTCAGCAGCTGATCGATAAAGAGAATGAAAATCCGCTGAGAGGAAACGGCCATGAAAAGCCTATGACCAAAATTCCAATGGCTGAGGCGCTGGACTGCTTCCTTGAAAAAATGGATTTGAATAAGAGCTATGTACTTGAAAAAGGAAGGGTTCTGCCGGTAGCAGGAAATGCAAACCTTTCCACCGGAGGACAGGCGATCGATGTTACCGATGAAGTACATCCATCCGTCAGGAAAATGGCTGAAGCGGCTGCAGCTTCGATTGGCCTTGATGTCGCCGGAGTCGATATCATTTCACAGGATATCGCAAAGCCATTGGATCCGCGTGATACCTGTGTACTGGAGGTCAATGCTGCCCCTGGGATCCGGATGCATCTTTACCCTGGAAAAGGAAAGAGCAGAAACGCCGGTGCTGACATTGTTGACTATTTGTTTTCCAGCAGGGAAGAAGCAGCGATCCCGGTAATCGCTGTAACAGGAACTAACGGGAAAACCACAACCTCAAGGCTCGTCAAGCATTTCATCGAAAAGGAAGGTACGACTGTCGGCCTTACCAGCTCAGATGGCGTCTATGTCGGTGAACAGTGCATCGATACAGGGGACTGCTCAGGGCCGATTTCGGCAAGGAAGATATTAAGCCATCCTAAAGTCGATATAGCGGTGCTTGAGTCTGCCAGGGGAGGAATCCTTAGAGAAGGGCTTGCCTTCCGCCATTGTGATATAGGCATTGTCACCAATGTTTCTGAAGATCACCTCGGACTTGATGGGATTGAGGATTTCGCCCAGCTGGTAAAATTAAAGAGGCTTATACCGGAAGTAGTCATTGAAGGGGGCTATTGCATCTTGAATGCCGATGATCCGGAGACTTTAAAAATGGCGTCTTACACGAAAGGGAAAGTCATTTATACATCACTGAATGAAGAGAGCGAGGGTTCCCAAAGGGCTCTGGAGAAGGGCGAGCCTCTTTGGTATCTGGACAGCATGGGACAGATTGTATACGCGGAAGCAGGCATCAAAGCGGAATTCCTGCCTGCTGCTGATGTACCTGTTACAATCAATGGCAGGGCGAAGCACAATATAGCCAATCTGCTTCAGGCACTGGCTGCGGCGGCTGCGCAAGGAGTAAGTCTTGAAACACTCAAGGAAAAGGCTTTATCGTTTACACCTGACTCCAGGAATTCCCGTGGAAGGTTTAATGCTTTCCTTGTTCAAGGGCGGGAAATCATCATTGATTATGCCCATAATGCTGCAGGGCTGTCTGCTGTTTTTGGTACGGCCGCAGATACAAAAAACAAAAGGCTGATTACCATCCTTTCAGCCCCGGGAGACCGGTCGGATTCCGATATTGCCAGGATGGCAGAAATTTCAGCGGGATATTCAGATTTAATCATCATAAAGGAAGATAAAGACCTGAGAGGAAGACTGCCCCTTGAAACTGCCTCTCTTTTGAAAGCAGCTGCTTCCACGGTTATTGACAGCCAGTCAGTGTTCGTAAACCCTGATGAACTGGAAGCTTACCAGAAAGCCTGGTCATTGTCCCAGGAGGGAGATACACTCCTGTTTTTATATGAAGACTTTGAGGTGGCGTCCTCTTTTATTGAAGATCTTAAGAAACATGAACAAGCCCTGCAGGGGGATTGACAGGACAGAGTGGCCTGCCATCTTAAAGATGGCAGGCTTTTCTGCGGAAAGAGGCCAAAACTCAGGGCATTTTAAAGAGCACTCTGCCATAAGGTATAGGAAAGCCGTACTTGGAAAGGAGTTTTCTATGATACAGCTGCCCGTATTTCCAGGCCTGTCCGCCGATATGCTGCCAGAAACCCAAAGGGCTATATGGCAAGCTTTAGATAGAAGCCCGGAGACATTTTATTATTCAAATGCCGGTGAGCTATTGTTTGAGCTGGAAACGAGGGAAAAGATCCTGTACTACTCGAGGAAGCTGAGTGAAAGCGGCGCTGTATTTGCCGCCTTTCAAGACTCATTCTTCAATCCGGCATATTGGATAAAAACAAGGGCGGGATATGCCTTAAGGCCGGACGTCCGCCCTTCTGAAGCGGTCAACGATGTTTTTTCCAATGGCAGCAAATATGCTTTTGAATGTTCAACGGCCATCGTGCTTATCTTATACAAGGCAGTGCTTGAGTCTATTTCTGTCCGCTACTTCAATCAGCTGTTCCAAAATCTGCTCGTATGGGATTGGAATTATGACAGAGATCTGGGCATTGTTACAAAAATAGGATCAAACTTTATTCCAGGCGACATTGTCTATTTTTATAATCCCGATTTCCGGCATCCGGTCTGGACGGGGGAGAATGCGGTCTATCTGGGCAATGATGCTTATTTTGGGCATGGAATTGGCATCAAGTCAGAGCAGGAAATGGTTGCTGCCCTCAATACACTCAGGAAACCAAATGCCACCAGATCAGCATTCCTTATCTCCCAGCATAGCAGGATCAATTTCCGTTATTTATTTCAATTTGCTAAAAGGATCCAGGGGTTTTAGGCAGGGAGTTTGCCTTAAAATCAGGCATCGAGTGCACTTCAGTCAATCAAGGAGCTCGATAAAATCTGTTACAATGCCGTCAGCAGGAAGCTTCAATGCTTTTCCTGCTTCTTTTTCTGTTCTGATGGTCCAGATAATGGCCTTCATCCCTTTTTGATGTATCCGGTCCAGAAGCTGTCTGCTTGCGATAGTATGCTTTGGATTTATATAGCAGGCATACTTTGCAATCTGTTCAAGCTCCCTTGCGGTCATCCTTTTCGTTTTGTAATTCAGGAGAATCCCGACCGGGATGGAAGGGAGCAGGCTACGAATCTTTTTCATTGAGCTCCTGTCAAAAGATTGGATGATAATGCGGGATCCAGGGCCCTTGTCCAGCTCCCGGCTCTTTAGCTCTTCTGCAATCTGTTCTTCTATACCCGGGTAAAGGGCCGGCTTCTTCAGTTCAATCAGGAGCCCGGCTTTACCGGCATATTTGTCCAGCATTTCAGTGAATGACGGGATGATTTCCCCCGCATATTCCGTTGAATGCCAGCTGCCCGCATCCAGGCTTCTCAGCTCTTTCCATGTCAGGGAAGAAACTTTTCCCTTGCCGTCTGTTGTCCGGTCGACAGTCGAATCATGAATAACCGCAAGTCTACCGTCCTTGGTCCGCTGGACATCAAATTCAAGAAAATCTGCTCCCATTTGAAGCGCATAGTCAAATGATGAGAAGGTATTTTCCGGCCTGGATCCTGCCGCTCCACGGTGTCCGATTTTGAGCTTTGCTGGCAGGCTGCCATGTGCCTCCTGTACTTTTCGATGGACTTTCAGCCTGGCTAAAAGCAGTGTTAATCCATTCCGGTAGCTGCCCAAGCTTTTCATCTCCTTTTACTGGGGAATTGTAACCTCCTGTTTTCTTTTACCCTGACAATCTATCATAATGAACTGCTCCTGTTTCGGCAAAAGAAAACTTAATCCCAATCTTCATATATGATCCTGCCGCCAGTCAAATCTATTTCGTTTCGTTCACCTTTATAGTAAAGCTTTCCATTTTCTTTGATCAGCAGTTTTTCATAAGTGTAAATATTCTTGCCTGCAGGCAGTTCAATGACTACCTTTTGACCCAGATCTTTTTTCGGTGATTCTATCTTAATAAGACTGGTAGAATAGTAGAAAATCAGAAGAACTGCTGCAGCCGTCAACAGGATGAGGAAAGGAATCTTCCATCTGATTGTCCGCCTGCCGGTATATCGGTCTGATCTCATGGTATCTGCAACCTCCGCTAAAATATAATGCTTGCCAAGCGAGTAAATTGATTCTAAGTAAAGCCTTTACTAGCGTATGCAGCAGCGGCAGGGCCGATGACAAAAAGAGGCTGTCTGCCAGGCGGCCGCCTGATGTGGGATCTTAGGCCGGATTGACTACTCTGCCTCAGTTTGAACCAGGCACAGCTATAGGGAATGGAATCAATTTTGGTAGATTAGTCTATTTCTGTTTTAGCTGATAGTATGATATGGTAGGTACGGAGCAGGATTACATAATTTTTAAATGGATCCAATCAGATTAGCCGGAGGAAGAATTATGATTTGGGAAACCGTAGATGGAATTAATATATGGAAACTGAGCAGGTATTTCAAGAAGCTTTCTGCTTCTAAGCTGACGCTGGAAGAAAAAGTTCTGAATGATGTTCTGGTCGTTACACTGCCGCTGAAAAAATCAGATGAACCCACTGCCGCTGAAATCAGGAGACAGATTGAAGAGGCTGTCCTGCACTCAGATGGATTTGAAACATTGAAAGTGGCACTCCTGGAAAACTGCAGGCCATCATACAAAGAAATGATGACGAAATATGGGGTCAGAAGATGGCTGGAAATTCCTGTTGAAGAAAATGTTATATATCAATTTTCATTTGAAAATATAAAAGAAACCAGCCAGCATAGTCCTGCCAGCTAACTAAAGGCAACGGAGCTTATGAGCTTGCTGCATGATAGCATGGGAAACCATGCTTTTTTTTATGGGTAATTTTTAGAAAATTGAAACTTTTGCCATGCCCATTCGTAAATAATACAGAAGCTTCCAGTTGGATAGTCAGAGGGGGAGGAAAAGCAAATCATCTATAATTGTGCTAAGTTTTTAGGCCGTTGTATGTTGTGTGCGAGAAGCGGGAGGGAGGTTTGATATTGATATGGAGATCTTCGGGTTGCCGGTCCAGACTCTATACTTGTACATTTTGTGTTTTTCAGGCGGAATAATAGTTTTATATATTTTGTTCGGAGATGTTTTGGGGGGAGCCGGTGATATCAGCCCTTTCCTGGACCCCATACTGATTTTTGCTTTTATGACGATTTTTTCGGCAGCCGGCTTCCTGATGGAATATACAACCGGGATGGACAGCATCTTCATCATAGCCATCTCGGCGGCAATCGCTTTCGTTTTGGATGCCGTTTTATATCTTTTTGTGCTGATCCCTTTATCCCAAGCGGAAGAATCACTTGTCTATACAGATGAATCCTTAAGAGGCAGGGTTGGGAAGGTCATTATCCCGATACCTGATGACGGTTTCGGTGAAGTGCTGATTGAAAGTGTCAGCGGGAGGATTGCCAAGTCAGCCCAGAGTTTTAAAGGAGGGACAATTGAAGAAGGCCAGGAAGTACTCATTATAGAAGTTAAAGAAAATGTCCTTCAGGTTGTCAGGCATGAAGGATTATAAACAGGAGGGAACAGAATGGCAATGATTTGGGTGGTAGTTGGTGTTGCAGCTTTTCTTTTAATTGCTCTGCTCGGTGTATTTGTTACTAAGTATAAGACGGCAGGACCTGACGAGGCTCTGATCGTGACAGGCAGCTATCTTGGAAACAAGCGGGTCCACGTGGATGAGTCCGGCAATAAAATTAAGATCATCAGGGGAGGAGGGACCTTCGTCCTTCCGGTATTTCAGCAGGCAGAGCCATTGAGCCTGCTTTCAAGCAAGCTTGAGGTATCAACGCCAGAGGTATACACCGAACAAGGTGTTCCAGTGATGGCCGATGGCACTGCCATCATTAAAATAGGCGGCTCCATCAGTGAAATCGCCACTGCAGCAGAACAGTTCCTTGGAAAATCAAAGGAAGACAGGGAGAACGAGGCAAAGGAAGTGCTCGAAGGACACCTGCGTTCCATCCTTGGTTCAATGACTGTCGAAGAAATTTACAAAAACAGAGATAAATTCTCCCAGGAGGTCCAAAGAGTAGCCTCCCAGGATCTGGCTAAGATGGGCCTTGTGATCGTTTCGTTGACAATCAAAGATGTAAGGGACAAAAACGGCTATCTGGATTCTTTGGGCAAGCCAAGAATTGCTCAGGTCAAAAGGGATGCGGATATTGCAACAGCCGAAGCCGATAAAGAAACGAGGATCAAAAAGGCAGAAGCTGATAAAGACGCCAAAAAGGCAGAGCTGGAGAGGGCAACCGAGATAGCTGAGGCCGAAAAGGAAAATAAGATGAAAATGGCAGATTACCGCAGGGATCAGGATATCGCCAAGGCACGTGCCGACCAGGCTTATGATCTGGAAACAGCCAGGGCCAAACAGGAAGTTACTGAGCATGAAATGCAGATCAGGATCATTGAAAGGCAGAAACAGATCGAGCTGGAGGAAAAAGAAATCCTGAGGCGTGAAAAGCAATACGATTCCGAGGTTAAAAAGAAGGCAGATGCAGACCGTTATGCTGTGGAGCAGGCTGCAGAAGCAGAGAAGCGTAAACAGATTACAGCAGCTGATGCCAATCAGTACCGCATTGAATCGCAAGCAAAGGCAGAGGCCGAGCGGGTCAGGGTTGACGGCCTTGCCAAGGCGGATGCCTTAAGAGCCCAAGGGGAATCTGAAGCCGAAATTATCCGCCTGAAAGGACTTGCAGAAGGAGAGGCCAAGCGGAAAATTGCTGAGGCGTTTGAGCAATTCGGAGAGGCTGCAGTTCTCGATATGGTCCTCAAAATGCTTCCTGAATATGCCAAACAGGTTGCGAGCCCGTTATCCAATATTGATAAAATCACGGTCGTCGATACAGGCGGCGATGGAAAAAGCAGCGGGGCCAACAGGGTTGCTGGCTATGCAACAAATCTAATGAGCACCATGCAGGAAACGCTGAAAGCTTCTTCAGGCATCGATGTGAAAGAACTGCTCGAAAACCTCTCAGGCAAGCATAATGTACGCCAGAGCCTGGATGAACTCACATATGAGCTGAAGGAGGCGGCCCAGAAGAAAGAAGGGGAAAAAGGGACCATCAGCACACCATAAGGTTTCAGGCGCAGGAAGAGCGATTCCTGCGCCTTTCATTTTAATTTTTTTCAATTGCCGGCTTTGGTGACTAATGCCGCCAGTTTTTTTATTGGCTGTTTCTGCCTCCCTGTTTGTTTGCCTCTGAGGAAATGACCTAAAAATTGTGCGTTAGTCTATTCGCACAATAGCTCATTGCTGAATAGGATATATTGAATCAACTAAAGGAGGTTTTACAAATGTCAGACGGATGCGGATACGGCGGAGGTTTTGCCCTGCTGGTAGTATTGTTCATTTTATTGATTATCATCGGTGCTTCTTGGGGTTATGGCGGAGGCGGCTACGGCTACTAAACGGTACTGACAAAGAATAAAAGGAGGAGATCTTCCAATGGCATACGGATACGGATACGGCGGCTATGGCGGCTGCGGCTACGGAGGCGGCGGCTACGGCGGCGGGTTTGCGCTGATTGTTGTACTATTCATCCTTCTGATCATCGTTGGTGCAGCCTGCTTTAAATGGTAATAAAGTGAAAGGGGGGGACAGGGCATCCTGTCTCTCCTTTGTATACCGGGTTCTGTACAAGTCCCCTCCACATAAATTTAAGTGTTTTATCCCCCTGCCTAAAGGGAATGTAAACAAAAACAGTAAATGGAGGAGAGAATGATGGAGCATCAGACTGAGGACAGGGCATACACGCTCGATGAGATTCACGGCCTTCTGGAAAGCGGGCTTCAGCGGGAGCTTAACCCAAAGGAAAACGGCATTGTATCAAAGTGGATTGCTTCTTTTGATAAAGAGGATAGGATCGTTGTACTGAATATGTTCAAAGAGCTGCTGAATAAGCATAAACGGATAGATTGAGCGGGGAGCCTTCATTTGAGAAGGCTTTTTTCTATGTACAGAGAAGAAATCCTTCCGGGCCAGAAATGGAGGGAACTTGGCGGAAATGCCACATGCAAATGATTTAATGACAAATCTTGATTGGCTGTTAAAGAACCTCTATAATCGGAGTATAAACGAATTTCCTATAAGTGGAATCAATGCCCGTATTCCCCTATCTGTTTCAGAGGCTTTGACGGACTCTGCTATTATCAATTTTTTCCCTTGAAGTCCTGTCATCGTTATTGAATATCCAGCGTTCGGCCACAGTGGAGGCTGGCTCATTTCGGCATTAATCAGGAGGAATCAATAAAAATATATGTCTATGAAACAATCAATTAACACTGCCGGAAAAAAATCTTTGGGAAAAGAATTTTATATTGTAGGAATTGGCGCGTCTGCCGGGGGACTGGATGCCATTGAACAGTTCTTTTCGAAAGTACCTGCCGATTCCGGAATGGCGTATATAGTTGTTCAGCATTTATCCTCCAAATATAAAAGCTTTATGCCGGAACTTTTGGCAAAGAAGACCAAAATGAAAATATTGCGGATCAAGGAAGGGATGCAGATCCAGCCTGACACCATCTATCTGAATCCCCCGGATTCCTATACGTCCATTGAAGACGGTACATTCAAGGTGAGCGGATACGAAAAAGACAAACAGCTGCATTTTCCGATAGATGCCTTTCTGATATCCCTCGCTGCGAGCAAAAAGGACAAGGCGGTTTCCATAATCTTTTCAGGAAAAGGAAATGATGGAATGGCTGGAGTTAAAGCGATTAAAGATAATGGCGGAACGGTTATAGTCCAGGATGGACAGTCAGCTAAATTCAATGATATGCCGGAAAGTGCAATTCTTTCAGGCTATGCAGATTATATTGAGGCCCCTTCCAACATGCCCTCTATTCTTAGTTCCTTCAATGAAAGTGTCCTGCCCCGCTACAGCCAGGAAACCTTAGAAGAAATTTTTGGCCTGATAAAAAAGAAAACTGGATTGGACTTCGCATGCTATAAGAAAAAACAGCATTATAAGAAGAATTGAACGGCGGATCCTGCAGCTTGAATCCAAGCATCAAAGCGTTGAACAATATCTGGATTATCTGCAGGCAAACAGCGGAGAGGTTGAACATCTTCAAAAAGACCTGCTGATCGGCGTTACCCACTTTTTCAGGGATGAGGAAGCTTTCAAGATCATTGAGGATGTGATCGTACCGGAAGCCGTCCACCGGAAGGCGGCTGCAAAGGAAGAGCTCAGAATCTGGATTGCCGGCTGTTCCACAGGTCAGGAAGCATACTCCTACGCAATTTTGTTCGACCGCTATGTGCAGAGGATGGGCTTAGACCTTAACATTAGGGTCTTTGCAACAGATATAAATAAAGATGCAATAGAGTTTGCCAGACGGGGGATTTATCCCGGCCATCAGACAGAAGGCATACCAAAGGAACTGCTGAAGAATTATTTTGTGAAAAAAGGAGACAGCTGGGAAATCATCAAGCGCATCCGCAGCCATGTCGTCTTTGCTCCACATAATTTGATAAAAGACTCTCCTTTTGTCAACATGGATTTAATCAGCTGCAGGAACGTCATGATTTACTTTCAGCCGGACCTGCAGCGAAAACTGCTGTCGCTCTTTAATTTTGCTTTAACAGAAAAGGGCACACTTGTTCTCGGACACAGCGAAACAACCGGGAAAATGTCCCATTTCTTCCGTCCTGTCAACAGCAAATGGAATATCTATAAAAATGCGATTTCTGAGAACTGGGTGGTGCAGTCAGAAGGGAGAGTTTCAAAAATGCCGGTTTCGGCAGATCAAGCTGAAAATAGGAGCATTGCGGCAGATTCACTCTCTGCACGCAGGAGGGCGGCTATCCATCAAACCCTTATGGATAATTATGTGCTTCCGTGCATCGTCCTGAATGAAGTCAATGAGGTAATATTCACGTCCCGCCGGGCGAATAAGTATCTGAATTTCCTGAATGAATCCGCGAGCAAAAGCATTTACAAAATGGTCCCTGTCCACCTGTCTGTCATGATTGGGACTGCCCTGAAGAAGTTAGATGGTGAGCGGAGTGAGGTACGATATAAAAACGTCCATTTTGACGTAGATGGCGAGAACCGGTATTTTGATCTGATCGTAAAGAAATTTGCAGCCAACGAATCGCTGGTCATCATCCTTTTTGATGAAGACCAGAATACGAAGGAAAAGAAAACGATGCCACTTTACTTCGATCCGCACAGCACGGTGGCCGAGAGGATAGCAGACCTGGAGCAGGAGCTGTACTATACTCAGCAGACACTCCAGACAACCATTGAGGAGCTTGAGACATCCAATGAAGAACTCCAGTCTGCAAATGAAGAGCTTATTGCAGCCAATGAAGAAATGCAGAGCGCCAATGAAGAGATGCATTCGATCAATGAAGAGCTTGTGAATGTAAACAATGAGTATGAACAAAAGATCAAAGAAGTGACCGCCCTTGCCGATGATATGGATAATCTGCTCATCAGCACAAATATAGCAGCGGTATTTCTGGATGCTGAACTGAATATCCGCCTTTTTACACCGGAAGCCAAAAAGGTCATCAATGTCATTGATATGGATGTCGGCAGGCCGTTTTTCCACATCTCGCATAATTTTGAACAGGCATCACTTGTGGAGGATGCTGAAAGAGTCGTCAAATCATTTAGTAAAATTGAGAAAGAGCTCATGTCCAAGGATCATAAATGGTATCTGATGCAGGCATTTCCGTATCGTACAAGTGAGAATGTGATGGACGGGGTTGTCTTTACCTTCAATGATATTACCGAAATAAAACGATTCAACCAGAAGCTCAAACTGACCTCCAATGCCCTTGATCAGAGTCCATCCAGGATCTTGATCATTGATAAATCTGGCAATATTGAATACCATAATAGAGAATTTGCCGAGCATGAGGGAAAGCCTGACAGCTTTGTGGGAAGGAATATTAAAGACCTTTACAGAGATCAAATGGATACAGCTGATTTTGAAGAAATTGAAAATGCCATCATTGCGAAGGAAGTGTGGAAAGGCAGCATGTCCTATCCGCTTGATGGCGGAATCGCCAGGTGGGAGAACGTCTGCTTTTTGCCAATCGAGGACCAGTCCGGAGATGTCAGCAGCTATCTTGGCATCATAGAAGATATTACAGTCCATAAGGCATCCGAGGCTATGCTGCAGAAATCAGAAATGCTGTCTGCAGTAGGGCAGCTTGCTGCAGGAATTGTCCATGAGATCCGCAATCCGCTGACTTCCCTGAAAGGATTTCTGCAGCTGATGATGCAGACTGGCAGCTATAACAAGGAATACACTGAAGTCATGATGTCTGAATTCGGCAGGCTGGAAGCCATCATTGACGAGTTCCTTGTCCTTGCAAAGCCTAAAGCAGCTGTTTATGACCTGGTCAATGTTTCCAAAGTCATCCAGGATGTTTGTGTCCTTCTTGATACACAGGCCATTATGCAGAATATAAGCATCACAGCAGTCCATCAGGATGCACTGCCAAAGATCAGGGGAAATGAAAAAGAGCTGAAGCAAGTTTTCATCAATATGGTGAAAAACGCGATTGAAGCAATGGAAAACGGAGGGACAATCCTGATTGAGACGGGGATGGAAGGAAAAAATCTGCTCGTCAAAATATCCGATCAGGGAAAAGGGATACCCGAGAAGCAGCTTAATAAAATGGGAGAGCCGTTTTACACTACAAAAGAAAAAGGGACAGGCCTGGGAGTCATGGTCAGCTTCAGGATCATTGAGAACCACAAAGGCACTCTCAATTATGCAAGTATTGAAGGGAAAGGGACGACAGCAGAAATCCGTATTCCCTGCATTCAATAAAGGCAGGCTCTCAGTCTATTAAAGAGTCTGCCGCTGACATCATATTCAATAGATTTTTCTGGATCCTCTCCAAATACTCCGCTTTTCCATGTTCGATGGCAAGGGGCTGAAGAATGTTTATCAGATCGATTGATTCAGAAGCTGAATGGCTTATGCTTTTCAGCTTCTTTTTATGTTCGATTGCCATTAGTTTTTCATGCGCATTGCTGCTTACTTCAAAAAGGAGGGGATTATGCAGGCCTCGCGGCTTCAATTCTGCCGGCTGCAGGGATGAAAGCCTGTTTCGGAGCATGGCCAGATGATGCTGAACCTCCAAAAGATTTGAAGAAATGGGGGCACAGCATACATAGATAAGCTTCTTTTCAGGGATGCGTGAATAATAGATATTAAAAAGTTCAACTGCATTTCCAGAGGTGCGCAGATTAATTTCAATCATTTCTCCGCTTTTTTTCTCAGGCATGCTGAATACTTTTTCAAGGCTGTCCTGGTCAGCAAGCTGGATAAAGCTGATGCAATAGGGAAATCTGTCCTCGGCTGCTTCAGAAGCGAACACAATTTTCAAGTCAATATCCAATATGAAAAAAGGGATAGGCAGCAAGTTTAAATCCGTTTTCATGTATAATGACTCCTTTTTGGTAAAATGACAGCCTGCAGGACCTGCAGGCTGATAACTGTATTATATAGCAATCTCTTTAGATTGGCTTAAAATCCAGGGCTCAAGATCTTCCAATTTCTTAATTAGAACGGTTTCTTTGCTGCAGAATGGTGTAAAATCATAGCGGTTGATCAGTCTGCTGCCTACCAGAATCTTTGGACGGAACGACAGCTGTTCAAGCTCTTCTATATATTTCTTCAATAAAGGAAGATGGTGGGTCAGTGACAATGAGATGCCGATAACATCCGGCTTCCATTTTTCCGCACTGTTCAAGGCATATTCCAATGGCAGGCTGGCACCTAGATTTTTTACCTCCCAGCCATTTTCTTTGAATATGGAAGCTGTCATCTTTAGTCCGAGATAATGCTGTTCGCCCTCCGGACAAAAGAGGAGGGCTCTTCTTCCCTGTGCTGCTTTCTGGCCTTTTTCAAAAGAGTACTTGGTTAGAATGTAATCACATATTCCAGTCGCAAGATGTTCATCCGCCACAGTAATGAGGTCCTTTTGCCATAGCTCTCCAATATAATGCATACTCTCGCTCAGCAAACTTTCAAATATATAGCAGGATTGATAGTCTTTATAATCATATTCCTGGATAATGGCCCAGCTTCCGTAAATATCGCCTTTCAACAGGTAACTGGCAAGCTCCTTGGCTGCTGCTGAATACAATGATATCAACTCCTGATAAAATAATTGTGACCGATGTCCCAAAAACAATCTCTTATTAATAGTATACTATATATGAGAATAGAAATCGCGTTCATGGCAAAATTATAGAGGAGGGCCCAAGATGGAAAAACATGATAAAGATAGAATCGTCAAAAAGCTTTTTGAGCTCTTCTATGAAGAGTTTCCATCCCTTGAGAAGTTCGGGGAATCAGGAAAGAGGAGGACAGAAGAAGATATAAATTATCACTTTCAATATTTGGAAACTGCCTATAAGCTGGAAAGCATCCAAATTTTCACTGATTACAGCAAGTGGCTCCAGGATATACTCACTTCCAGGGGACTCGATTCTTTTTATCTGGTACTGAATTTTAAATGGCTGATTGAAGAGATGAATGAGACAGATGCTGAGGAGAAAAACTTTTACATTCAAGCTCTTGAAGAAGGCATAAAGGTCCTTGAAGCTTTGGAAGCAGGGGGAAGCCAGGCCTAGAGGCAAAATGAACAACAAGAAAGCCCGCCGGTTTCCCGGCGGGCTTCTTCTGTGCCTGATTATTTAGCGTTGATGTTCAGCTTGCCTCCAGCTGTCTCTCTTGTTTCATTTCCATAATCGTCCGTCACCTTGACTTCAATTTCTGCGCCAGGGGCTTTGACGTTCTTCGTTGCTGTATAGTAGCCCACATAATGGCCCTCCGACGTTTCCATCATCGGAAGCTCCAGAGCATTTGTCAGCTGTCCGCCGGTATTTGTCAGCGGCATTCTGATGGAGAATACAGCTTTCAGGCCTGGTTCACTCTCAAATTCAATCTTGACGCTTTCGCCGGATTTCAGATCTTTATTTTCTTCCGGCAGCAGGTTCTCAATGACAGGCGCGGTGTATTTAGCAAACACTGTCACTTTTTTGTTTATCTTGTTTTTTGCCTTGTCCTGAGCAGTGACAGTGATGATATTTTCACCTTCGTTTAAAAGGATCCTTAATGAATAGGCTCCGTCCTGGACTGAAGCTTTTTTTCCATTGACTTTTACCCAATCAAGGTTCGCATCTGCAACAGTACCTTCGACAGTAACTGTTTCCTTATTTGTTTTTAAGCCGTCAGCAGGGGAGGTAATTGTCAGTTCCGGTTTTTCCGTATCCACAATGACTTTTACAGGGGCGGAAGAGTCAGTTGTCCCACTGTCAGTGGCGGCTTTGGCAGTCAGGATATTTTCTCCCTCGTTCAATTCCGCTTCTACAGTAAATTTCCCGGAGTCGTCTGCTGTTGTTTCCGCAGCCTTTTCACCGTTAATGTACAGGTGGACCGCTGTGGATGGGGCAGAATTTCCTTCAATCACTGTCTGTTTTTGCTTTGTGATGGTCCCGTCGGCAGGCGATGTGATAACTGGGGCATTCACTTCGTAGTCCACTGCAGCCCGTATCATATAGTTGCCTTCTTCTGCCGGAACTGGTGACCAGGCACCGCCGACCAGCTGCCAGCTCCGCCCTGCATTTGGACCGTCTTCATCAGTAGCAAGGCCCGGGGTATTTGGATTTGGAGCTGATTGGATATAGACCATGTAAAAATCGCCATTGACCATGATGCCTTTGTCTCTTAAATCAACACGGGTCCATTCACCGTTTCTTAAAGCAGATGCTTCAAATGGCCCGGCAAGTTTTTTCCCCGGGGCACCGTCAGGACCGCTTGCGTCAAAGACTGCAACCTGGAATTCCGTTCCTCCTGGCACCGGCCATTCTGTGTCCCAGAAGCGGAATATTCCGCCGGTGACCATTGCGCTGTTCTGGCCATTTTCAAGTGACATTTTCACAGCCCAGCCGTTACCGGCATCATAAAATGCTCTTGCATTTTCTGCTGATCCGTCGTCATAGCCGATCTCACCAGGATAGCCAATGAATGGCTTCAGCTGGATATTTTGTTCGGCACTTGAACTGCCTTCGATTGTTATTTCGGCTTCTTCGCTATAGTAGGATGGAGCAACAACCTTTAAGGTGTATGTCCCTTCATAGGCTGTTAGCGTATATTGTCCATTCTCATCCGCGTAGACTGGTTCAACAGCTGCATCTTCCATAAGCATAACCATGGCTCCCGGTACAGGCTCGCCGGTCAATTCGTTAGTAACCGAACCTGTAACAGTTCCTTCCGGAATTTCTTCCAGTACAAAGTTTGCTGATGCCTCTCCGTCTTCAGGGATATTGACGCTTTGTGATTCTGACCGGAACCCGTAAGCCTCTGCCTGCACCGTATAAGTGCCGGATGCGTGGGTCATTTCATAGGAGCCATCCTGCGGATCTGTAAAGACTGAACGCCCTGTCTCCAATACGGTGACTTCCGCATTTACAGGAAGTAATGCAGGGGATGGGGCAGAACCATTTTCCTGCTCTTTTTTCCCTTGCTCTTGTTCAGGAACAATTTTGGCAGGGTCGATTTGCTTTTTAGCAGACACTGCCGGCCCGGATGGCCCGGCTGGACCGGTTTTTCCAAGCTGGGCTTTCTTGGATGGTGCGTTAGGTGTATCTGACAGGGACACATCGTCCAAATACCAGCCTTGTTTTTGGACTGAGCTGTCAGTTGTAACATTGAAGGCAATATAGATGCGCTGGCCGGCATATTCGCTCAGATCGACTTCGCCGTCAATCCATCCGGCTGTATTGCCGTTCACCCTCAGCTTTTGGGTCCAATTCTCCATATCTGTTGACACAAAAACATGGCCATAATCATAGCGGTTCTCCAGCTCGTGCCATTGTTTGAATTGCAGATAGGCATTGCCTTCGCCCAGGTCAACGGGCGGCATGAGAAGCGTCATATTAGCTGAGTTGGCATAATTTCCTCCAAGAGCGGTCGCATAGACTTTCTCACCTGATGCGGCATTTCCCGGGCCGGATGCCGGCGCTCCCCATTCCCAGCTGTCATTTGTTCCATATGAAGTCCAGCCTGCAGGCTGGGACTCAAAATCCTGGCTGTATCCCGTGCTGATCCCCGGGATGACAGTAACTTCAAATGTAGCAGACTCGGCGCTGTTTCCGCCGAAGTCTACGGCTTTCCACTGATAGGAAAGAGAGGGTTCCTGGATATCCTCCCCAGGGATGACAGCCTCATAGGTTCCATCAGTATAGCTGCCGGATACTCTTTCGGCTCTAACTGCTGCCGTACTTCCGTCAGGCTTCACATATTCAAGCACGGCATTTGTAACACTGATATTATCTGAAACATCAGCCTGAACAGCAAGGTCCATACCGGCATATGTTTCAGTCTGTGCGTCATGTGAAATGGATGGCGCTTCTTCGTCATCTCCTTCTTTGGAAACCTGGCCCTTTAATTTGCCCAGGCCTGAAACGACGGAAGAGACGGCATCGAACACATTGACAAGTCCATGGCCATAGCCGTTATTCGGTACATTCGGGAATGTGGAGTCTGTAAGCGGTACAGCAGTTGCTGACAGGATTTCTTCAATTTCATCTACTGTCAGGCTTGAATCTGCCTGCCTCAGCAAAGCTGCAGCCGCAGCTACGTGAGGGCCAGCCATGGAAGTTCCGTTCCAGCCTCCTTCATAACCTGAACCCGGAACTGACGAACGGATATTTACCCCTGGTGCTGCAATGTCAGGCTTTATTTCTTCATATGGCGAAGGCCCTTGAAGAGAGAAAGAGCCCAGCCGGTTATTGATGTCTGTTGCCCCGGTAGTAAAAGACTCTGGATAATTGCCTGGAGAGGCGACTGAACCAGGTCCGCCTGGATTGGTCAGTGTTGTATTTCCTGCTGAAAATTCCGGGAAGATTTCGGCTGCGCGCCATGACTGGACCATCGGACGGTACCATTCATCAAGTCCGGGTCCGCCGCCCCAGCTGTTATTTACAACATCCGGAGCCTGTTCAGGGTGTGGAGTGCCATTGGCATCTTTAGGAGCAAGGATCCATTCCCCAGCCTCCAGAAGGTCGACATCTGAGCCCCCGCTTGGACTGAAAGCTTTTACAGAAATAAATTTGGCTCCTGGTGCAACTCCAATCTGGTTTGCACCGCCAGGATCGGAACCGACCATGGTGCCGGTAACGTGAGTGCCATGGCCATCGTCGTCATATGGGGAGGATTGTCCTCCTACTGCATCAAACCAGTTGTAAGTATGTGAAGGCTGATCAGGGTTTGAAGGATCATAGCCGCGGTATTTTTCCTTGAGCGCGGGATGGTTCCACTGGACGCCTGTATCAATTGAGGCGACAACAGTCCCGGACCCGTCTATGCCCATGTCCCAGGCGGCTGGGGCACCGACCCTGTCTATGTTCCATTCAATGGAGCTGGTTTTATTGTCTGCTGTTTGTTCCATCTGGATGGAAGGCTTAGAGGCTTCTTTTACAGGCTTATGAAGCTGTCTGGTGTCATTAGGAAGGATTTTGTCTACTTCTGGAAAGCTTGCGAGCTTTTCCATGACATCTTTAGTGGCTGTGACGGCAATGCTGTTCACAATATAGAAGGATTTGCTATCTTTCGCTTTGCCGGCTTTTTCCTGCTGCTCAATATATTTTAGTACTCCGGCCTGTGTTTCGGCTGCGACGGCTCTTAAAGAGGAAACTACTGCAGATCTTTTCATGAATTTTGCCTTGGAGGAAGTTGCTTTATCAGCTGAAGCTTTTTTAGCTGCTTCTTGAGCGGCTTTTTTTGTGTCCGCCTGCTCTTTCATTTTTATAAGGAAGGTGACCTTGTCTTTTCCATCAAATTGATCAAGGAGCCTGCCCGAGATTTTGTTTTTTGAAGACCCGGGGGAAGCTTTCTTCATCGAAACATGCGGAGACTTGCCGGCATCCGCCTGTGCTTGATAAGGACTAAGCAGCGGAATGATCAAAAGTGCCGTGAGCAAGAGATAAAGCCAGCGAAAATGCTTCTTGTTCTTCATGAACTATTCCTCCTCTTTTCTATTCATTTTTCATTACAGCAGCTTACAGCCCTCCTTTCTATAAATTTTCCAGTTATGGCATTTCCCGCTGTGACACTTACTGTATCGGAAATAAAAGAATCAAGTTGTCGAAATATGATGGAAAAAGTACTCTTCTCCATGAAATCATTCAATCATCCCAGCAGTTAAAACGCGCATGGACGATTCATAGGCCTTTTTCAATCCATTCTGCTGTACAAAAGCAGGGAATTATATCCATATGTTGCTAAAAAGAGAGGCTGATGCTGAAAAAATAAGAGAATAAGATTATATAAGTCAGGTTTGCCAAGAAAAATTGAAAGAAGCTCCAGCTAAATAGATCGCGGGATTTTAAAAGAGGAAGGGAGGAATATAGAAGAAATTGTAGAAAAAATAAGAAAAGCTGCCTGCAGCCTTGGAGACATTTTACGTAACCATACAGAATCTGAAAAAGTTGCAGACATATTGCATCATTTTATAAAAAAGTTTGAAAATGATGCTTTGTCTCTACTTTTCCTGTCCAGGGCAGGAGGAAAGATGCAGGTAAGGCCTGTCCTCCAATAAAAAATAAAAAATATGAATGGAAGCTGTTTCCTTTTCTGCTGTCAATCGTCTAACTATGTGCAAGAGGGGGCGCCTACAATGAATAAAGTTTCTGCAGAAACGTTTGAGAACATCTATTACGAATACAGCGACAAAATCTACGGATATATCTTCATGTATGTAAACAATAAAGAAATAGCAGAAGATCTGACTCAGGATACGTTTATAAAAGCTTATAAGCATTTCCACCAATTCAATGGCGAATCCCATATCTTCACCTGGCTTGTGAGGATTTCAAGAAATGTAGCCATTGATTATATCCGGAAGAGTAACCGCTTCAAGTTCTTTTCCATTGAAAAATATCAATTTGATTCAGGTCATGACACACCAGTGGAAATTATGGTAAAAGGGGAAAAAACAGCCAGGCTCTATGCTGCCATCCATGCACTGAAGCTGAGCTACCAGGAAGTCCTTATCCTCCGGAAAATCAAGGAGTTTTCAATCAAGGAAACAGCACAGGTCCTGGGATGGAATGAGAACAAAGTGAAAATAACCACATCCAGGGCAATGGCTGCCCTGAAAAAAGAGATGGAAAAAAGGGGGGATACCCTTGAAGGAGTTATTTGAAGATACGATATCATTTGAAAAGCTTGATGATATTCCCCGTTCCAAAATGCAAAAGGACCGTTCCTTCAAAAAGATTATGGAAGCTGCAGAACCCGGGAGGCTTGGGAAAAAACAGGTCAGGCAGTTCCCTTGGGTGAAGGGACCTCTTTTGACTGCAGCAGCGTTTTTTGTTGCGGCTGTCTATTTTTACTCCCAATTCAGCATTCCGGATCAGGACAGCACCTTCGCTGAACTGAAGGAGCTGCCGATAGCGGATGTCATTACAGCAGAAACAGATTCAGAATACAGCTACATTACCAACGGCGTCAATATAGAGCTTAATGAATCCAGCTATGCCGAAAACCCTTTCATGAAAGCAATGATCAGGTCCATGCTGCATGAATCGGCCCCAACCAATTATACTCCGGCAGAAAAGCCTTCATATGACGCTCTTATAAGGTTTAAAGGAGGCGACACGCTTCAGCTGAAACTTTGGAATGTCAATGAGGTCATTTACTTCCGGGAGGAGAGCAGTAAAGAATTCTTTAAGGCGCCTGAAAAGTTATCCAGAAGCATTTTCAAAACCCTGAAAAAGGAAGGGTTCAGCTGGAAGAAAGCCGGATGATGAAAAAGCAGTATAGATGGGGAATTGAAGAGGCCGGCAGAAAGAGGCCAATTTAAATAACAATAGGAAAAGGCACATGGGATGGAAATGCCCATGCGCCTTTTTTGTTTGTGCATGCAGAATATTCATACTGCAAAATAGCAGGACTGGTACGTGAATCCAAATTTAGAAAAAAATATTTAGACAATTTTCGATATTTTTTTGACAAGCAGGTTTAGAAGCAGAAGAAGCGGGTAGTTTTACAGTAAATTCCTTCTCGGAGTTCAGCACCGTTATGGATCCTTTGCGCAAAGGCAGCTGGGTGTTATTTAGGGAGAAAAAAATTAGACAAATATTAGGGGGATACATATGAAAAAGGGGATAGCCTTATTAATTTCTGTCTTTCTGCTTCTTGGCGTTCTGGCCGGATGCTCAGGCGGAGAGTCTGCCCAGGCGGAAAAAACGAAGGATGGAAAAGTAGTCATTGATTTCTGGACATTCTGGGGATCAGAAACAAGAAGGCCAATCATTGAAAAAATCATAGACGATTACAATGGGTCACAGGATAAGGTTTTTGTTAAGCATACATATTTGCCTTGGGGAGATATTTGGACAAAGAACCTTGCTTCAGTAGCTGCCGGGAACCCGGCAGATGTCATCATCAATGATATCAATACAGTCGGGCAGCGGGCGGAAGCCAAACAGGTTGAAGATTTAAGCAAATATATGGATGAAGGCTTCAAGGATCAGTTTTATCCTCATCTTTGGGACACAGTCCTTTATGAAGACAAGCCTTATGCAGTTCCATTCAATACTGATACCAGACTTCTATTCTATAACAAAACAGCGTTCAAAGAAGCCGGCCTTGATCCAAATAAGCCGCCTTCTACATGGGCAGAGCTTGAAGAATATGCCGAAAAGCTTGATGTGAAAAACGGCAAAACCTATGACAGGGTCGGATTCTATCCGCTTTGGGGAAGCATTGGGGCAGGCAGCTGGATGATCAGTGCTGATGGAGGAAAGAACTTCATCGACAATGGTGAGCTGAAAATCAATACGCCTAAAAAAGTAGAAGCACTGGAATGGGCTCTCAAATGGCAGGACCGCCTTGGCGAGTCAAATGTTCAGGCGCTGAAGGCCGAATTTGGAAGTGAACAGTCCAATCCTTTCATTGCCGGAAAAGTGGCCATGTGGGTGGATGTAGGAACTTTTTATACTCAGATCAGGGACTATGGGCAGGATATGGATTTTGGAGTAGCTCCAATCCCGGCTTATGAAGAAGGAGCTGAAAACTGGAGTGATGGAGGCGGTTTTGTTGCCGAGGTGCCAAAAGGCTCCAGCAATCCGGAAGAAGCAATGGACTTCATTAAGTATCTGACCGGACCTGAAGCTCAGAAATACTGGGCTATGGAGAACTTTGACAATGTTGCCAGCATTGAAGGTGCAGACGCTGCAGCAGAAGAGCTTGAAGGAAAAGATAAAGAGGTCTATGAAGCGACCATAAAAAATCTTGAAGATACTCAGCTTTTCCCAATCCCGGTTGAATATCCTGATTATTTGAGCAGGGTAAATCCACAGATCGACAATGCCCTGCTTGGGAAGCAGTCGCCTGAAGAGGCACTGGAGAAAGCGGAAAAAGACGTTGAAAAACTAAAAAGATAATACATTCTGGAAGAAGAGAAGGGATCTCCTTCTCTTCTTCGAATGCAATCATTTCTGGGAAAGGGTGAAGGGGTATGAAATCGTATGACTCTACAATTGCTCAAAACGAAGCGAACAGCATGGGCAAAGAGAAGGCTAAGTCTGAGCCGAAGCGGCTTTCGCGAAAAGCGAAAGATAATTTATTTGGCTATTTATTCATTAGTCCCTGGATCATCGGCTTTCTGGGACTGACTCTCGGACCGCTCTTATTTTCATTATTTGCAAGTTTTACAGATTATAATATAACGTCAAGAATGAACTTCATCGGGCTGGATAATTTTAAAAGGATGTTTACGATTGATGATCTTTTCAAAACATCGCTCTGGAATACAATCTATTATGTATTATTTTCCGTACCATTGACCACGGCTGGCGCTATCCTTCTGGCTGTGCTGCTGAATCAGAGGGTAAAAGGGATGAAATTTTTCAGGACAGTCTATTATCTGCCTGCCATTCTTTCTGGTGTCGCTGTCTATTTTTTATGGATGCAGCTATTAAGTCCTTCGACAGGCCTTGTCAACACTTTCCTTGCCTGGTTTGGCATAGAAGGCCCGGCATGGCTGTTTGATCCTGAATGGACAAAGCCTGCCCTGCTGCTAATGAAGATGTGGAGCGTCGGCGGAGGCATGCTCCTGTATCTTGCCAGCCTGCAGGGAGTTTCGGCCCAGATGTATGAAGCAGCAGACCTGGATGGGGCAAGTTCATTCCAGAAATTTTTCCATATCACTCTGCCGATGATTTCACCGATCATCTTCTTTGATGTCATTACAAGCACTATTGGATCTTTTCAAATTTTCCAGGAAGCGTATGTGATGACCGAGAACGGAGACGGAGGTCCGGGGAATTCCCTGCTGTTCTACAACCTTCATATGTGGAACAATGCGTTTGAAATTTTTGATATGGGCTACGCCTCAGCGATGGCTTGGCTGCTGTTCCTGATTGTCATGGTACTGACAGTCATCAATCTGACACTCGGAAAAAAATGGGTTCACTATGAAGGAGGAGACAACAAATGAAGCAGGCAGCTGCTGAAGCACCGAGGTTCTATGAGACAAAAAAATTCAGGCAGCGGACAAAGCATCTCTTTGTTGCTTTCCTGCTTCTGGCTGGAAGCATACTGATACTATCGCCGCTGTGGTGGATGATTTCAACTTCCCTGAAATCACCGCAGGAAATCGCCCAATACCCGCCAACCTTCATTCCGACCGAATTCCATTTCTCGAATTATCTGGAGGCATGGCAGACAGCGCCATTTACAAGATGGGCGTTTAACACCTTATTTATTGCTCTTGCCGGCATGATTGGGAGCGTGCTTGTTAATTCTCTCGTTGCCTATGCATTCGCAAAAATTCGTTTCAAAGGCAGAAATGCTCTTTTCGTCATCGTATTATCTACCATGCTGATACCGGGTTTTGTCACTATGGTTCCGCAATACATCCTGTTTTCTAAGCTGGGATGGATCAACACTTATCTTCCCTTGATCGTTCCTGCCTTCCTGGGAAGTGCATTTTTCATCTTCCTGTTAAGGCAGTTCATGATGGGCATCCCGAATGAATTGATTGAAGCGGCGGTTCTTGACGGTGCGAGCCATCTGCAGATCTGGTGGAATATCATGCTCCCGCTTACCAAACCCGCACTTATTACAGTCGCGCTGTTCTCCTTTAATGGAGCATGGAATGACCTGCTGGGCCCGCTGCTGTATATAAATGATGAAAGCCTGTATACTCTGCAGATTGGACTGCAGACATTCAAAGGAACAGTATCCACCCAGTGGCACTACCTGATGGCCATGTCAGTAACCGTTCTTCTGCCGGTCGTCCTGCTGTTCTTTTTCTTCCAAAAACACTTCATCGAAGGCTCAAATATAGCATCGGGGAGTAAGGGGTAAGAAAAGGCAGGCTCTATAGCTGGATGAGCTCTACAAATAGAAAAGCAGAAACGGTTTGCCCCCAAAAGGTCCTCAGACTAATAACGCCACGTTCGGTGGAAAGGTCTGGATGACCAGCATCCTATGTCTCAGGCTGTAAAATAGCCGAATAGATGCTCAAAAAGAAAGAAGCCATGCCGTGGATGTTAGCAGTTCAGATAATGTGAACAAATCTTAAATCACAGGCCTAATAAGATACGTTTTCGTAACGTAAATAACAGGGGATTTAACAAACCGAAAAAGCTTGGGATATCCCAAGCTTTTTCTATTTAATATGTTATTCTAATTTAATTTATGCACCAAACGCTGAATAGTAGAAAAACCGAGGATTTCCCGTTATACTTTTGCATGCTTAAACAGTGAAACTAGGTTCCCTGCTATTTGAAAATTATAGAGGGACAAATTCCCCTTATTTTGCATATAGTACTAAAAACAGCTTTAATAGAGGGATAAATTCCTCTTATTTGACTTGAAGGACGTGAAAACAGGTAGTTTTACTTTGCATAGAGGGAGAAACTTCCCTTATTTTCTCCAAAAACACTATTAATCTGAATTTAACAGTAAATACTCCCCTTATATTTCTGTCACCGGTTACTGACTCTTCATCTTCCCAACTTTCTTATCTGCTGGCATATATAGCCACTGCTACTTAACGCGGATGGCAAGCCTTCTTTCTTTATAATCAATTAAGCCGGTGCCGGACAGGTGGTTTTCCAGACGCCTTTTACACAAACCTTATCCTTGGGCACATAGCAATCAATGATTGTTTTGCCGGCGCACAGCAGCCTGCCGACTGAATATTGTGAGCCCGATGAACAGTAGCTGCCGACCAAATTGGCACATGGAAGAGAAACGCTCCCATTGGTATAGCTTGTACATTGCCAGCAAAGATAGTTGCTTCCGTTCACACCTTCTTCACCTGCAGGATTCCCGCTTTGCAGCCCCGCTGAACTGACCATGCTTTCTGCTTTTTCCTCCGTCTGCACGGCAAGTTCTGCGTATAAATCTGTCTCAGACACATCAATTGCAGTGGTGGTGCCGGTGGAGAGTTCTTCAAGATAGATAGCTTGATCTTTGAGAATGCTGCTATAGTCGATAATATAAGCCTGCATATCATCATTGATGCTGTCATAAGCAAACGTAAGGATGGAGGAGAAACTGACAGTGGCTGCACCGCCTGCGGCAAGTGAAGCTTCTTCCTTATATTTAATCTCATACTGGACAATCCAGCCATACTGCTGGTCCTTTTCGTCTTTAAGCGGATTCAGGATATAAGGATCGTTTGAGAGAAAGTCATCTTTAAAGTCCTTATACTCTTCTGTCTTCTTTACGAGCTTAAGAAATTGTTCTTCAGAGGGAATCAGGCTGGCAGTTTCCGGCTGGGCAAAAGCAGAGGTGGAAAAAGAAAACAGGATGATAAGCAGAATCAGACCATATTTTTTCATTCAGCAGTCCTCCAATAAGTTTTTCTTTTACTGTACCTTATATTTCCATTTGGAGATATGGGGAAAATTTATTAAAGGAAAAATGGTTCTATACTACTAAAGAGATCAGATGTGTCTTTTAATATCCCATTCCTGTTTTACCAACAAAAAGCACCCTGCGTAAACAGAGTGCTTCTCATATTCTATAAAAATCCCTGGTATTAGTCAGCAGGAGCGTATATACCTCCGGCAATGCCATTTTTTTGATTTCAGCGATTTTAGCTGCTGAACGATGGATCATGAGTGGTGAAGTCATTTGTTTATTGAAAGGCCCTTCGAATGGCCAGGGACCGTCTGTTTCTGCCATCACCTGCCTGATTGGATAGTCTTTTACCAGAGATTGAATTTCCCCTTCGTACAATACATCAGGAGTCACTGAGATGAAATAGCCATTGGCGGCTATTCGTTCAGCCGTAAGAGCTGAGCCTTTGAACCAATGAAAATGGGCTTTTTCAATAGAATACTTTTCAAGCAGGCTGCATACTATCTCTGCATCTTCATAGATGCTATGGAGGATGACGGGGAGCTGCCACTCCTTTGCTTTCTGGACAAACAGCTCCAGTATTTCAAGATAAGGTTCCAGGCCTATAAAGGAAGCACCCTGTTCATGTCTTAAATAGTATGGAAGGCCGACCTCTCCGATGGCTATCATATTTTCTTTATGATCCCCCATCCAGCCTATCAGATCAGCAAGTTCTGCTTCAGGAGGGAGGACCTGTTCCGGATGGTACCCAAAAGCCGGCTTTACCTTTGAAAACCTCTCTGCAAGGAGCAGGTTCTTTTTGCAGGAGCTGAGATCCCACGAGACAGTTACGAGTGATTCGAGCTCCGGTATGCTGCAAATATCAGCAATATCCTGATCAGCATAGCGGTCCAGGTGGATATGGCTGTCAATAATCTTGTTCATCCTTTTTCCCTCTTTGGCCGCAGCGAATGATGGACTTTTCTTTTCCATTCCAGAAATTCCTCTTCCAGGAACAGTTCTTCTCTTCTTGGCCGGGAAAAAGGCACCGTAAATTCCGCTGCTGTATGGGCCGGCTTTTCTGATAAGACGATGATGCGATCTGACAGAAAAAGAGCTTCTTCAATATTATGAGTGATAAAGATGATGGCCGGCCGCTGCTCTTCCCAAATGGTCAGGAGCCACTTCTGCATATCAAGCCGCGTCAGTTCATCCAGCGCTGAAAAGGGCTCATCCAGGCAAAGAAGCTCCTGCGGGCTGAGCAGCGCCCTGATGAAGGAAGCGCGCTGCTTCATTCCGCCGGATAATTCATGCGGATAGGCATGCGCATACTGCCCGAGCCCTGCTTTATGTATCATTTCCATGGCTTTTTCCTTATCTGTTCTGCCTGTCAGTTCCTGTCCCAGAAGGACATTTTGCAAAACTGTCCTCCACGGAAGAAGGGAAGGGGTCTGCGGCATATAACTCATGAATCCTTTTTGGCCATTGATCGATTGGCCGTTCATCTGGATGCTTCCTTCATCGGGTAGAAGCAGTCCCCCAATCAGATTGAAAATGGTGCTTTTTCCGCTTCCCGAAGGCCCGAGAAGGGAGACGAATTCACCTTCATTAACTTCAAGGCTTAAGTTATTAAGGACCATCTGTTCCCCAAAAGATTTTGATATATTATCCAGGTGCAGGAGATTCATTTTATCTGCTCCTTTTTATTCCATTTTAAAAGCAGGCTCTCTGCCAAAAGGATTGCTCCGAAGAAAATCAGGCTTAGTATCATAATGGCAAATATGGCTACAAAAACACGGTCTGTCCGGAAGGAGGAGGAGGCGAGAGTCATAAAAACGCCTATCCCTTTTTCCGAACCTAGCCATTCTGAGATGACAGCGCCCATAACACTGTAGGTGGCCGAGATTTTCAGCCCTGAAAATAGCGAGGGCAGGGAGCCGGGCCATTCCAGCTTCCAGAACAGCTGCCTTTTGGTGGCTCCTGACATGGCCATATAATGCTTAAGCTCGGCTGGAACCTGCCTGAAACCGTCCAAAGCTGCCACAGTGATTGGAAAAAAACAGACAAGAATAATGACAATAAATTTCGGCAGCAGCCCAAACCCGAACCAGATGACAAGGAGAGGGGCAAGGACGATGACAGGGACATTCTGGGATAGTATCAGCAGCGGGTAAACAGATTCCCTTACAGCCGGCAGACGGTGAAGGATGATGGCCGCGGTGAGCCCGAAAACAGTCCCCAGTGCAAAGCCGGCCAGTGATAATAGCACCGTTGACGCCAGGTGGCCGGAAAAACGGGCCCAGCTTTCCACAGATTCAGCCATGATGTCAGAGGGCGGCGGCAGGAGCCAGGCAGGGACTTCTGCCAGCCTTACTGCTGCTTCCCAGAGAATGAACAAAAGGAGGAGAACCGCTGCCGGCTTCCATCCTTTTACAGCCACTTTCTTCATTTGTATTTATCCGTCAGGTCATCCATCGTGATCCCATCAGGCTGAAACAGAATTTTGACTTGAGAAATCACATTTTTGCTTCCCATTGCAATCATTCTTTCATTCATCCTTGCGATGATCCGGAATAGCTCTTCAAGCTCGCCTTCCATCGTTGTCTCCAGCGGATGGACCTCGTATTTCACTCCGGATTCTGCAATGATTTTAATCGCTTCATCTACATATGGAATAACATCTTCCCCGTTTTTTGTTTTAGGTATAATCTGAATGCTGATCAGTGTACTGGCCATTATGGTTCCTCCTATTCTGGCAAAAATTCATTGGTAAAAGCTTTTTCAGCGTCCAGCTCGCTGTCCAGCAGTTTATTTTCATACATCCATTGGGCATAGTTTTCCCAAACCTCTATACTCTGTTCTCCCCATTGTTCTGCATCATCCTGATATTTTGGAGACAGCCATTCCTGGCTTTTCTTGACCAGCTCGGCGTCTAAATCAGGTGCAGCCTCAAGCAGGATATCAGCAGCTTCTTCCGGATTCTTGATTGCAAACTGATAGCCCTGTGATGCTGCTTTTACAAAGGCTCTGACAGTATCAGGACTATTTTTGATCATTTTCTCATTTGTAGCCAGAACAGGTGTATAATAATCGAGTTTATCGGAATAGTCGGTAAGGTAGACCATATTCAGATCTTCTCCGCGAAGCTCCGCCTCGACGCCAGTCCACCCATAATAAATCCAGGCAAAATCGATATCCCTTTTAACAGCTGTAAAGAAATCGGCATCCCCCATGTTAACAAAGGAAACATCAGAGACATCTGCATTTTCCTGCTTCATTAATGAGGCGATAACAGATTCCTCAACAGGCGATCCCCAGCCTCCATATTTTTTCCCGGCAAAATCCTTTGGCGAGTCGATATTTTTTGCTGCAGGAGAAGCAAAGCCGGACGTATTATGCTGTATGACGGCGGCTACCGACACAAGCGGGACACCCTGAACCCGTGCCTGTGTAATACTTTCCTGATAGCTGACGCCAAAGTCGGCCTTACCGGAAGCAACCAGCTGGTCTGCTCCAGCGTCACCAGGCATGATGATTTCTGCATCAAGGCCATTTTCTTTGAAAAAATTCTTTGCTTTGGCAGCGTAAAGTCCAGTGTGATTAGTATTTGGTGTCCAGTCAAGGACAACCGTTATCTTTTCCAGGTCCTGCCCTTTATCAGCTTGTCTTTCTTCCTGACCAGTCTGTCCTCCGGTGCAGCCGGCAAGCAGCCAGACAGTGCACAATGCGCTGAGCCATTTCTTCATGATCAATCCTCCATGCTGTTTCTGATATTATTCCAAAAAGACCGCCGGTTAATGGCATAAACTAATTCTGGACAACCGCGGGCGGAGGTGCTGTTCCTTTATATCCCGATGCAAACAAAAAAGCGCCCGGATTTCAGAACCCGTGCGCAATAAAAAACATTCATCAATTAAGAATATGTTTCCTACGCTGGCATCTCTCCAGATCAGGTTCAAAGGGTCCTTTATTGTAAAAATAAAGTCTCAACCGTGCCCGGTTCCCCCACAATTCTCTCCTATTTACAGCCGCATAAAGCAGCCGGTCCGTTCAGAGCTCCCGCATTCATCCGGGAATCATGGTCCATTATAACAGATATTCTCTGCAATGGCATTGAAACAGCTTTCTTCCGGAAAATTCGGAGTTATCCCTATATATCCCTGTGCTGCCATGGAAAGAATTAAGTTTGGAACTGAATCTTTATCTGTGATAGGGTAAGGAATGTTGAAAAAAGATTGAATGGAGGAGAAGACATGAAATATCTTGCCTTAATGATTGCTGCATTCATGCTGATCTCATTCCAGATTGTCCAAAATCCCGGAAAACAAGCATTTGCCAAGACGATTGATAATGTCGATATATATACTGTAAAAGAAGAGGATAGCCTTTCGAAGCTCAGCAGGCGATTTGGTGTGGCTGCAGAGGATATACAGAAGGCTAATTATAAAAAGGATGAAAAGATATTTGCCGGAGATAAGCTCATCATTCCGTCTGCTCCAAAGAAAAAGAAGCGGATAACAGAACAAAAGGTCAGCTTATCTAAAGGAGAAAAAGATCTTTTGGCAAGGCTTGTGCATGCGGAGGCAAAAGGTGAGCCGCATGCCGGAAAAGTCGCTGTGGCTGAAGTGGTCCTCAATAGAATGAAGGACGAAAAATTTCCGGACACAGTCAAAGAAGTTATTTACGAAGACAGGCAATTTGAGCCTGTGGACAATGGGATGATCAATAAACCGGCAGGGAAGGATTCACAGAAAGCAGTCCAGGAGGCACTGACTGAAGAAAGAAAAGACGGTGAGTCCCTGTTTTTCTTTAATCCTGACCAGACTAACAGCAAATGGCTCCGCACAAGGGCCGTTACAAAAGAAATCGGCAACCACCGGTTTGCGAAATAGAATAAAGAAAAAACTCTTGTTGCTATACAAGAGTTTTTTTGCTGTCTTCTTCCATATCTATAATATTGTCTGGCTGTGTTTCTCTCCATAGCTTAAATCTTTCAAGCTCATTGGCGATTTGCTTGATGATAAAGCCGATGATTGCGGCATCATCCAATATGCCGATTCCGGCAAGAAAGTCGGGGACAAGATCCAGGGGAGACACAAAATAGAGAATGCCAGCAATGACCGTAACAGCTGTTTTTGCAGAAATGTCCCTATACTGTCCCTTTGAGTAGGCTTTAATGAGTTCAAACAGGAGCTGAAGCTTGTCCCATACTTCAGATAGGGAATTTTTCCTGGAATCGGCTTTTTTGCTTGCTTTGGAAAGAAGCCCGCTTGTTTTGCCCGGATCATTTAAGTATTTTGCAGCGCGGCTCTCATATTTTTTATACTCCTTTTCGTAATCTTCCTTTTTGAAAGTCTTCATATATAACATCCTTCCGCTTAAAAGATTCTTTTTTATACTTTTATCCCATTTTCGGATGGTTGAACCCCGGAAAAGTTTATAATAGAGAAAAAAGCGAGGTGTCCTTATGCTTTTAGAGTGGCTGAAAGAGTCAAGCTATACGGTTATATTGACTGGTGCAGGCATGTCAACAGAAAGCGGGCTGCCTGATTTCCGGTCTGCAGGAAGCGGGTTAACGAATACAGTGGATTATGGGAAAATTGCCAGTACAGAAGCTCTCAACCATCATGTCAGCGAATTCATTGAATTTTATCGCCGCAGAGTTATGGGGCTGAAGGAATGCAGTCCCCATGCAGGGCATTATATATTGGCAGACTGGGAAAGGAGGGGAATTGTCCAAAGCATCATTACACAGAATGTAGACGGTTTTCATCAGGCGGCAGGAAGCAGAAATGTGGCTGAACTGCATGGTACACTGCAGCAGGTCCATTGCCAGACATGCGGGAAAATATTTCCGAATGATGAATACATAGATGAGCATTACCGGTGCAGTGATTGCGGGGGGATTTTGCGGCCGTCCATCGTCCTTTTTGGGGAGATGCTCCCCGAGGAAGCTATTGATTTTGCTGCTGCAGAGTCAGAGAAAGCTGATCTTTTCATTGTCCTTGGCTCATCCCTCTCTGTCACTCCTGCCAATCAGTTTCCGCTCATTGCCAAGCAGTGTGGTGCAAAACTGGTTATAATTAATATGGATCCTACTGATTTGGACCTTTACGCGGACGAAGTCATTAACGGAGAAAAAGCTGGAGAATTGCTGAAAGAGCTTGATGCAGAAATAGGAAAAATGTGAAGCCTTCCATTACATTGGAGGCTTTTTTTATTTTAAAATTTTTCTAGTATAATAAATGATTGACTGTCATGTATATACAAGATATAATGAAAACGTAAACACCATGTATATACAAGTTTTCTTTGGAGTGAATACTTAATGAGCTGACTTTGCAGCAAAGGATAAATTTGCAAGAAGGGCAGATAATATGAAGTATATGAGCTCCCGGCCGCATTTTTTTTGCTTGCTGTTGAAAACGGTAACAGGAGGAGAGAAGCATGAGCAATTACAGAGAATCTGCCGAGCGTATTGTAGAAGCAGTTGGCGGAAAAGAAAATATTGCAGCAGCTACGCACTGCGTAACCCGTCTGCGGTTTGCTTTGAAGGATGAAAGCAAAGTTGATAAAGAAGCATTGGAAAATATAGATAGTGTTAAAGGATCATTTTCTACAAACGGCCAATTCCAGGTGGTCATCGGCCAAGGCCTTGTTGATAAGGTATACAAGGAAATGGCAGCGGCTACAGGAATCGGTGAAGTGTCAAAAGAAGAAGTGAAAGCAGCTGCTTCTGAAAAAATGAATCCGCTTCAAAGAGCAATCAAAACGCTGGCCGACATTTTCATTCCTATTCTTCCGGCTATTGTTACAGCCGGCCTGCTGATGGGAATCAACAATATCATGACAGCGCCTGATATCTTTTATACAGGCAAATCATTCATAGACGTTCATCCAGGATGGGCTGATCTCGCTAATATCATCAATATGATAGCCAATACCGCGTTTGTATTCCTGCCGGGGCTGATTGGATGGAGTGCGGTCAATCGTTTCGGCGGAAGTCCGCTTCTTGGCATGGTGCTCGGCCTGATGCTTGTCCACCCCGACTTGCTTAATGCTTGGGGTTATGGTTCTACTGATAAGGTTCCTGTATGGAATCTGTTTGGACTGGAGATAGAGAAAGTCGGCTATCAGGGTCAGGTGCTGCCGGTACTGGCTGCGTCCTATGTTTTGGCAAGGATTGAGATATTTTTAAGAAAGAGGATTCCGGATTCAATCCAGCTGCTGACAGTCGCGCCGATTGCGCTGCTGATCACAGGCTTCCTGTCTTTCATTGCGATCGGGCCTGTTACGTTTACGATCGGAGGCTGGATCACTGACGGTGTTGTATCCATTTTTGATGCGGTTCCTGCTCTTGGAGGATTGATTTACGGCGGCCTTTATGCACCGCTCGTTATTACAGGGATGCACCATACATTCCTGGCTGTCGATCTGCAGCTGATCGGATCAATCGGCGGAACATTCCTCTGGCCGATGGTGGCATTATCAAATATTGCTCAAGGTTCAGCATCGCTTGCGATGTTCTTCTTAAATAAAAATGAAAAAGTAAAGGGACTTGCTGCAACTTCTTCGCTTTCAGCTTTCCTCGGAGTTACAGAGCCAGCCATGTTCGGTGTGAACCTGCGCTTCAAATATCCGTTCATCGCAGCGGTCATCGGCTCTGCCCTGGGCGGCATGTTCATTACCATTAAAGGGGTCATTGCTCCATCGATCGGAGTCGGCGGACTGCCTGCCTTCTTCTCAATCTTATCCGAAAACTGGGGGTCCTTCTTTATCGGGATGGCGATCGTGCTGGTTGTGCCGTTTGTGCTGACATTCCTGTTCGGCAAATTCAGAAAAGCTGAATGATTATTCTGGTACCATGGATAAAAGCCTATCCATGGTATCGCTATTTACATAACGTACTGAGAAATAATGGGAGGTTTTAAAATGAAAGGGCAATGGTGGAAAGAAAGCACTGTTTACCAGATATATCCGAGGAGCTTCATGGACAGCAATGGTGATGGCATAGGCGATTTGCAGGGCATCATTTCCAAGCTGGACTATCTTAAAAAACTGGGGATAGATGTCATCTGGCTGTCGCCTGTTTATCAATCACCCAATGATGATAATGGCTATGATATTAGTGATTATAAAAATATCATGGACGAGTTCGGGACCATGGATGATTGGGAAGAGCTGCTCAGTGAGTTGCACCTCCGCGATATGAAGCTGATCATGGACCTTGTCGTCAACCACAGCTCTGATGAGCATGCCTGGTTCATTGAAGCGAAGAAATCCAAAGAAACTCCTTACAGGGATTATTATATTTGGCGCAAAGGGGAAAACGGCAGGGAGCCGAACAATTGGGGTTCCAATTTCGGCGGATCTGCATGGGAATATGACGAAAACTCCGGAGAATACTTCCTCCATTTGTTCTCAAAGAAGCAGCCTGATTTGAACTGGGAGAATCCGGCTCTGAGGCAGGAAGTATATGATATGATGCAGTGGTGGCTTGATAAAGGGATTGATGGCTTCAGGATGGATGTGATCAATTTCATCTCAAAGGAGGATGGCCTCCCGGATGATGAAGTGAAACCCGGCAAGAAATATGCATCAGGAAGCAAATATTATAGAAATGGGCCAAGAATCCATGAGTATCTTCAGGAAATGAACGAAAAAGTCCTTTCGCATTATGATGTTATGACTGTCGGAGAGATGCCTGGGGTCAAGCCCGAAATGGCCCGTGATTATACAGGGGAAGACAGGAATGAACTGAATATGGTATTCCAATTTGAGCATGTAAGCCTCGACAATGGTCCGGGCGGAAAGTGGGATCTTAAACCGCTAGACCTTTCAGACCTGAAGAAAAGCCTGACAAAATGGCAGACCGAGCTTGAAGAAACGGGCTGGAATTCTTTATATTTCAATAACCATGACCAGCCGAGATCTGTTTCAAGATTCGGCAATGATGGGGAATACCGCAAAGAATCGGCGAAGATGCTGGCTACCCTGCTCCATATGATGAAGGGCACCCCGTATGTGTATCAGGGCGAAGAAATCGGGATGACAAATGTTGAATTTCCGGGTATAGGAGATTACCGGGACATTGAAACCCTTAATTATTTCCGTGAATCGACAGAAGCGGGAGTGCCGGCAGGGAAAGCGATGGAAAGCATATACGCAAAAGGAAGGGACAACGCCAGAACCCCTATGCAATGGAATTCTTCGGAAAATGCTGGTTTTACAACCGGTACTCCATGGATTGGCATTAACCCGAACTTCAGTGATATAAATGCGGCGGAAGCCCTGGAAGATAAGAATTCCATCTTTTATTATTATCAGGACCTGATCAGGCTCAGAAAAGAGCATGACATTATAGTCTACGGAAAATATGAACTGATATTGGAAGAAGATCCGGCGATTTTTGCATACACACGTACGCTGGGCAGTCAGGTGCTTGTAGTGCTGTGTAATTTTTATGGAAATACACGGAAACTGGCATTGCCTGAAGAGCTTAAAGAGATCAAATATTCCTGGCTGACAGGTAACTATGGCAGTGAAGGCAGGGAAGACATAGTGCCTCAGCAGCTTAAGCCTTATGAGGCGATTGTCTTGATTGGCGAAAAATAAGCAGACTAAACGAAAAATAAAATGGCAGGTGGCGAAGATGAAACAACCTTGGTGGAAGAAAGCGACAGTATATCAAATTTATCCGAAAAGCTTCAATGATACAACCGGCAGCGGCGTGGGTGATCTGCAGGGCATTATTGAAAAGCTGGATTACTTAAAAGAGCTTGGCATTGATGTTATCTGGCTTACGCCGATCTACCGGTCTCCACAGCGGGATAACGGCTATGATATCAGTGATTATTTCAGCATCCACGAGGAATACGGGACTATGGAGGAGTTTGATTCACTGCTAAACGAAGCGCACAGCAGAGGTATCAAAGTCATCATGGATATCGTTGTAAACCATACCTCAACAGATCATCACTGGTTCAAGGAAGCAAAGAAATCAAGAGATAATCCTTACCGGGATTTTTATATCTGGAAGGAGCCTAAAGAGGATGGAAGCGCCCCGACGAACTGGGAATCCAAGTTTGGCGGCAATGCGTGGGAGTTCGATGAGGAGACAGGGCAGTACTATCTCCATCTGTTCGATGTAACCCAGGCAGATCTGAATTGGGAAAATGAAAAGCTCCGCCAGGAAGTGTACGATATGATGGACTTCTGGTTTGACAAAGGAGTGGACGGCTTCCGCCTTGATGTCATCAACTTGATATCCAAAGATCAGCGGTTCCCGGATGACGACGGATCGCTCCCGCCCGGGGACGGCAGGAAGTTCTATACAGATGGGCCGCGAGTCCATGAATACATGCATGAAATGAACCGCGAGGTGTTTTCAAAGCATGACAGCATGACTGTAGGGGAAATGTCTTCTACAAGCATCGATCATTGCGTGAAATATTCGAATCCGGAACGGGAAGAGCTCAGCATGACCTTCAATTTTCATCACTTGAAGGTAGATTATCCCGGCGGAGAGAAGTGGGCGCTTGCAGACTTCGATTTTTCTGCTCTGAAGAATATCCTCTCCAAATGGCAGGTGGAGATGAACAAAGGCGGCGGCTGGAATGCCCTGTTCTGGTGCAACCATGATCAGCCCCGTGTTGTATCAAGGTACGGAGATGATGGGGAATATCACAATAAATCAGCCAAGATGCTTGCATCTGCCATTCATATGATGCAAGGAACCCCTTATATCTATCAGGGCGAAGAGTTTGGGATGACCAATCCTTATTTTGAAAATATCAGCCAATACCGGGATGTAGAATCCTTGAATATCTTTGAAATTAAAAGAAAAGAAGGAGTGCCTGAGGAAGAAATCCTTAAAATACTCCAAAGTAAATCGAGGGATAACTCAAGGACGCCTGTCCAATGGAATGACAGCAGAAATGCAGGCTTTACGGATGGAACTCCATGGATCGGCATTGCCGGCAATTACCAGGAGATCAACGCCGAAAAAGCGGTAAAAGATCCTGATTCCATTTTCCATCATTATAAAAAGCTGATCGGCCTCCGCAAAGAATATGATATTATCACTCACGGGAATTATGAGCTGCTGCTGGAGGACCATCCTGAAATTTTTGCGTACCTCCGGAATGGCAGGGACGAAAAACTCCTTGTACTTAACAATTTCTATGGAAGTGAGACAGCCTTTACACTTCCTGACAGGAAAATAGCTGATGAATATACAGCAGAGCTGCTGCTTTCAAATTATGGTGATGGACCCTCAGACATCAGGGAAATCACATTAAGGCCATATGAATCGATCATTTTCCATTTGACTAAATAAGAAAAAGACAGGCTGCCGGCCTGTCTTTTTCCTTATTGGATTAAAAGAGCATCCCTGCAATAGCAGCGCTGAGGAGCGATGCAAGCGCTCCTGCGATGACGGATCTTATCCCAAGCCGGGCGATATCGGCCCTCCGGTTTGGGGCAAGATTGCCCAGGCCGCCAAGAAGGATGGCAAGGGATGAGATATTGGCAAAACCGCAGAGAGCAAAGCTGATGATGGCAACGGTCTTTTCCGTAAGCTCCGGAATTTCCGGAGCGAAGGAGGAATAAGCAACAAATTCATTCAGGATCAGCTTTTGACCAATAAAGTTTCCTGCCTCCACAGCCTCAGCCCATGGAACTCCTATGGCAAAAGCAAGCGGGGAGAAGATATAGCCGAGAATGAGCTGAAGCGTCAGTTCCCCAAATCCGAACCAGCTGCCGATCCAGCCAAGCAAACCATTCAGCAGTGCAACGAGTGCGATGAACGCAAGAAGCATGGCACCGATATTGAGAGCCAGCTGCAGGCCGACACTGGCACCTTTTGCGGCTGCATCAATAACATTCGTCGAATCGCTGTCATTTTCCATTTCCAATTCTTTTGGCTCTTCCTTCTTCTCTGTTTCTGGAAAAATGATCTTAGCCATGATCAGCCCTGCCGGAGCAGCCATAAAGCTCGCTGCGAGAAGGTATTCAAGCGGTACGCCCAAAAGTGAATAGCCGACAAGAACTGAGCCAGCTACAGAAGCGAGCCCTCCTGTCATGACGGCAAACAGCTCAGAGTTTGTCATTTGGCCAATATAGGGGCGGATAACGAGAGGCGCCTCTGTCTGGCCTACAAAAATATTTGCCGCTGCTGACATGGATTCCGCCTTTCGGGTGCCGAGAAGCCAGGATAATCCCCCGCCAAGGATTTTAATGATGAACTGCATGATCTTCAAGTAGTACAGGACCGATATAAGGGCGGAGAAAAAAATAACAATCGGCAATACTTGAAAAGCGAAAACATATGTAACGCCTGATCCTTCTGCAAAGAGGCCGCCAAATAGAAAGTTAATGCCTTCATTGGCATAATTGATGATGCTGTTGACTCCCATAGTCAGCCAGTTAAGTGCCTTGCGTCCGGCTTCCCATTTGAGGACCGCAAATGCAAACAGGATCTGAATGGCAAGGCCTCCCAGGATTGTACGCGGATTGATTGCCCGCCTGTTGTTGGAAAGCAGCAAAGCGATGACCAGTACGGTCAGTATTCCGGCAATTCCCCAGATGAAATTCATAATAGCACTCCATTCTATGTTAATAGACGAATCCAATTAGTGCTATTTTGCCCGACATTAAAAAAAGTATGGGCTCTATTTTCTCTGCCCATACTTTTTCGTTGTTAACGAAATTATAAATGGTAAGTCTTGTGGATAACTATCAATTCTTGATCAACGTCCAGCAGCTGCGCCGAGGTCACAAGCCAAACCTCCCAAAAAGGCAAAGAACGCCTTTCCGGGAGGTTCGTCTTGAGGCCCCCAGGAAGCTGGTCATGCAGATGTTGCCACAGGACGCGGCGTTCTTAGTCTTCGTTCCTTAAAGTGATCAAGGCGCTTGCGCTTTTGTTCTTTATTGCCCTGCTTCTTTTTTTATCGCTTCGAATAAGAAGGATTGGCCATTGATGTAGAATCGGGGATCGTAAAGCCCCAGCTGTTCGTCATCATCTACTATCACAACAAATGGAGACCATTCGTAAAGAGTCTTTGCTTTCGGGTTTTCTTGGAAAAGCCTGTCCATATCTGCATCCTCTGCAGACACAAGGCTATAAGTCTTTTCCCTGCTGGTAAATAATCCATCTTTATAAAGAGAGACTTCCGGGCCATTTTTGGTGATAACGGTAAACTGCCATGGCACAAAATCGGCTGAAAGTGCAACCTCGCTGTCCTGGCTGCTGTATTCCTCATAAAGTATATATCCCTGGATGCTTTGGCTGACCAGATGAAGGAGCATCAGCACCCATGCCGCCCTGAAATAAATATGCTTCCTCCATTTTTTTCTTTTCCGGACAGAGAGGAGAAAAGCCGCAAGGATGATTGCCCAGAAGACAAGATCGACAATCGGGATGGTTCCGAACGTGATCCTTCTGTCAGAAAACGGCTCAAGATAACCGGTTCCCCATGCATTGAACAGGTCACTCGTATCATGTATAAAGACGGCTATCCAGCTCAGGAAAAAGAGTTTGGGATCTTTTGCCTTGAAAATCCAGCGGCATGCCATGTAAATCAGCAGTGCCCAAAGCGGCGTAAGGAAAACAGAATGAGTGATGCCCCTGTGCCACATCTGATAAAGTCCCTGTGTATCCCATAGCTGTGAAATCACATCGATATCAGGTATTTGGCTCGCCGCAACAGCAGCTGTCAAATAGGCGGCCTTTTCTTTTTTCTCAAGCCTGCTTTTATCAACTGAAGCATAAAGGGCAAGCCCAAATAATGTATGTGTAATGGTATCCATTTTTCCCCCGTTTCTGTCCCGGCTGTCTGCAGTCCAGCCTGGCAGCTTGTGCTTTTCAATAAATCGTAGCAAAATTTGTTCAGAAGAGCCATTCTGAATGCTGGAAGTTGATTTCCCAGATTGCAAACTTTCCTGCAGGAAGATAAGATAGATGTTATGATAATAAACGAAGTTAATTAAGAGAGGAATACAACATGTCTAACAATTTTTCAGATGAAGTTCTTTCACGGCGCACGTTTGCGATCATTTCCCACCCGGATGCCGGAAAGACTACGTTAACAGAAAAACTGCTCCTGTTTGGCGGAGCGATACGCGATGCCGGTACCGTTAAAGGAAAGAAAACCGGCAAATTTGCCACAAGCGACTGGATGGAAATCGAAAAGCAGCGCGGCATCTCCGTTACATCAAGTGTGATGCAATTTGACTATAAAGATGCCCGGGTAAATATCCTGGACACTCCTGGGCACCAGGATTTCAGTGAAGACACATACCGCACCTTAACGGCTGTGGACAGCGCCGTCATGATCATTGATTCGGCCAAAGGTATAGAAGCCCAGACATTGAAACTATTCAAAGTCTGCCGGATGAGGGGCATACCGATCTTTACATTCATGAACAAGCTTGACCGCCAGGGGAAAAGTCCTTTGGAGCTTCTTGCAGAGCTGGAAGAAGTAATGGAAATCGAATCATATCCGATGAATTGGCCGATCGGGATGGGCAAGGAATTCCTCGGTATCTACGACCGCCATCATAACCGGATCGAACAGTTCCGTGTAGATGAGTCTGAGCGTTTCCTTGACCTGAATGCAGATGGTGAAATTGATGGGGACCACCCGATGAAGCAGTCTTCCCTTTACGACCAGACGCTTGAGGAAATCATGCTCCTGAATGAAGCAGGAAATGAATTTTCACGTGAGAAGGTGGCAAATGGAACGCTGACGCCTGTATTCTTCGGCAGCGCCCTGGCCAATTTCGGTGTACAGACCTTCCTTGAATCTTATCTGGACTTTGCGCCGTCTCCGCAGGCCCGCAACTCCACTGAAGGTAAGATTGATCCGCTATCAGAGGATTTCTCAGGCTTTATCTTCAAGATCCAGGCAAACATGAATCCTGCCCACCGTGACCGGATAGCATTCCTCAGGATCTGCTCCGGCAAATTCGAGCGCGGGATGACCATTAATATCCCTCGTACAGGCAAGCAGCTGAAGCTGAGCCAGTCGACACAATTTATGGCAGATGACCGCAGTACGGTCGATGAGGCAGTGAGCGGGGATATAATCGGATTGTATGATCCGGGCCTGTACCAAATAGGCGATACCTTGACAGTGGGAAAAAACAAGTTTCAATATGAAAAGCTGCCTCAGTTCACACCTGAGCTGTTTGTAAGAGTCACTGCAAAGAATGTGATGAAGCAGAAGCACTTCCACAAAGGGATCCAGCAGCTCGTCCAGGAGGGTGCCATTCAGCTGTACAAGACAGTTAAAACAGATGAATACCTTCTTGGTGCAGTCGGCCAGCTCCAATTCGAGGTCTTTGAGCACCGCATGAAAAATGAGTACAATGCGGAAGTCAGGATGGAAGGGCAGGGAAGCAAGATTGCCCGATGGATTGAGGGAGATGTGGACGAGAGTCTTTCCAGTTCACGGAGCCTTCTGGTTACAGACCGATATGACAAAAAAGTGTTCTTATTTGAAAATGACTTTGCCCTGAGATGGTTCCAGGACAAAAACCCGGATGTAAAACTTTACAATCCGATGGATATGGAGCAATAATGTAAAAAAAACGATTCCTGTGCTGGAATCGTTTTTTTACATTATTACTGGGTATAAGAGACTAGCGTATTAAATGACGAAACTGTAATAGTTTGCTAAAATAGGTAAAAAGACGAGGAAGAAGGGATCTGTTATTCGACACCTATGCGCACAGTGCGGCCTGCCTTTCCAGCTGGCAGAAGAGGGCTTCCTCTTTCACCAGAATGTTAATGGCGTGCAAAAACAGGAGAGCTGGATCAAAGCTCCTTATCAAAGCCTTGATGAACTTGAAACGAAGCTTGAAGCCATATGCAGGCAACTGGGGGATAGCGCCAAAAAATTAAAAGCGGGCATTTCACAATATGGCACTAAGCCTGCCCAGCTCCTGAATGCATCTGAACTATTCTCCAGGGTCAGCCATCGGGAAATGGTCCATACCATCCAGCATGGTGAGTTTCACAGCTATCAGCAGCCGATTATAAACCTGAAAGAGGGAGACAGGATTTATGGCTATGAATCCTTGCTGAGAACGGCAGGGAGCAAGCAAATACCGCCTGGCATCCTTTTCAAGACAGCCGAGGAAACTGGCCTGATGTCCATGCTTGACCAAAAGGCGAGGGAAGCCGCAATCAAAGCAAGAAAAAATATCATCCCGCCGGGAATCAAGAGCTTTATCAATTTCCTTCCTTCTACAATTTACAATCCGGATTTCTGTCTTCAGCACACATTCCAGATTGTCGAGAAATATGAAATCGATCCGGCAGATCTTGTTTTTGAAGTAGTGGAGACTGAGAAAATCAGTGATATTGACCATTTAAAAAAGGTGTTGAATACATACAAAAAAAGAGGCATGAAAGTGGCGCTCGATGATGTCGGGGCCGGATTTTCAACCCTCGAAATGCTTGAAGCACTCCAGCCCGACTATTTGAAAATAGACAGAAGCTTCATCGACCGCTGCGACCAAAGGCCTGAAAGCCAGCAATTTCTGTCCAAGGTCATGAATATTGCAGACGGTCTTGGTATCATTGTCCTTGCAGAAGGAATCGAGAGGAAAGAAGAGCTGGAGTTCTGCAGATCGATTGGCGCCGATCTTGCACAGGGCTATTATATTGGGCGCCCTGCAAAGGAAATAGAGTCCGCATTGCAGGTGAATTCATAATGAGGATCATCCCCGCAGACCAGCTTGATAAAGAAAAGGCAGCAGCCTTTTTCCAGGAAAACTGGGGGAGTCCTCAGATGGTTATTTCCACTGGCATCTATCATTGTGATGAGCTCCCCGGGTTCGCAGCCATAGACAGTGCTCATAATATCATTGGCCTTATTACTTTTGCAGACAGTGCGGAGGGTCGGGAAATCATCTCCCTGGATGCCGGCATGGAAGGACAGGGGATCGGATCAGGACTTCTGAAAGCTGCTGAAGCTGATGCAAAACAAAAAGGCATCAGCAAAATGGCGCTGATAACAACCAACGATAATTTGAATGCTTTGAGATTTTATCAGAAAAGGGGATATCAGTTAAAGAAGGTACTTCGGAACGCCGTGGAAGAAGCCCGAAAAATTAAACCGGAGATTCCTGTGTTTGGTATTGACGGGATTCCGCTCAGGGATGAACTGATTCTGGAAAAAGAAATTTGATTTGCGGCAGGTCCTGGGGATTCAGGGCCTGTTTTTTTATGGTAACGATCATGTCTGCTGCTGATCCGGATTATTTGGGAGGTTTGTGCTCATACTGACGGAATTTGTTGAAGAAGGGGGCTGCTTTGGCGGGCTGTGACAGCATGAATTTTCGGTTGTTAGCAACTTTTCCGGGATATTAGCAACTTTTTCCTTTTATTAGCAAGTTTTCAATTATACTAGCAACTTTCTGGATATATTAGCAATTCCCAAATTATATTAGCAACTTCTTCCCCCGCCTCATGCTTCTAAAAGAAAATTTGACAAAATTTCTGATTGAGATTATAGTAGTATTACAAATAGACGCTTTAACGCTAAAAAGCGTTTAAGTATAATAGTTTTGCCGGATAGACAATAGTAGAATCGCCGGATGCAGCAAATAGAGACTGGGCGGCTGGTGAAAGCCCGGGCGGCGCCGATTTGAAGTACAGCTATCGATTCAAAGGCATTATGTGTGAAGAGAGGGAAGGCCGATGTGCCTTTCAATTAGGGTGGTACCGCGGAGCTCCTCCGTCCCTAGCCGGCGAGAGGGCTTTTTGTGCTGTCTTCAGCGCAATAATGAATTTCTGCCGACCGGAGCCAGTCATACAACAGGAGGAAGTACCATGCATCAGGATCAAGCGGTTATCAAAATCAGTACAGCGGAGGCTGTGGTAATATCCCTGCTTTTGCTCGGAGTAATCAGTTTCTCAATTATAGGCGCAGGGGCGGTTCCCCATGTGCCCATTATAGGGGCAATCATTGCCCTGCTCATATACGGATTTTTAAAAAAGGTTCGGATGAAAGATTTGGAGGAAGGTATGGCTGAGGGTGCAAGGTCAGGATTGGGCGCTGTGTATATCTTCTTTTTTATCGGAATGCTTATCAGCAGCTGGATGGCCAGCGGTACGATTCCGACTTTTATCCATTTGGCGCTATCGGCAGTTAGCGGGAAGTATTTTTTTGCCATTGCCTTTGCGGTGACAGCAGTCATCGGAATCAGCATCGGCAGCTCGCTGACGACAGCGGCAACGCTTGGAGCGGCCTTTGTCAGCGCGGCTGCTGCACTCGACCTTAGCACAGCAGCTGCTGCAGGCGCCGTTATATCAGGGGCGTTCTTCGGAGACAAAATGTCACCTTTATCAGATACAACCAATCTCGCTTCTATGACAGTAAAAGTAGATCTGTTTGACCATATTAAAAACATGGCATGGACGACCATCCCGGCATTTGTCATATCCATTATTCTCTTTGCTATCATTTCGCCGGCAGCAGCAAAGACCGATTTCCGAAAAATCGCTGCAATCAAGAATAGCCTTGAGGAGCTTAATCTCGTCAGCTGGCAGTCTATAATCCCTTTTGCAGTGCTCGCTGTCCTGGCTGTGAGTAAGGTTCCAGCTATTCTCACCCTGTCTGCCAGTACATTGTCCGCCTTGATCCTGGCTCCATTTATTCAGGGAAGCTTCAGTTTCAGTGACATGGTGAATATACTGTACTCCGGCTACAAGTCGAATACCGGGATGGAGGAGCTCGACTCGCTGCTGACAAGGGGCGGAATTGAAAGCATGCTGTTTTCGGTATCACTGGTCCTCCTTGCCCTCTCAATGGGCGGACTGCTATTCAAGCTCGGCATATTGCCGGCACTTCTTGAAGGCATCAAAGGACTGATTGTAAAGGCACCTGCGCTTATAAGTGCCACCGCTGCATCAGCCATCGGAATCAACTTCCTCCTTGGCGAACAGTATCTGTCCATCCTGCTCACCGGAAATGCATTCACAGAGTCTTATAAAAAGGCCGGGCTGCATCTGAAGAATCTTTCCAGAGTCCTTGAGGATGCAGGGACAGTCATCAATCCCCTTGTTCCCTGGAGTGTTTGCGGGGTATTCCTGACAGGGGTGCTGAATGTGCCGACTGCCGAATATATGCCCTTCGCCTTTTTCTGTCTGCTATCGCCAATCATCACTTTGCTGTTTGGATGGACAGGGTTAACTATCACGAAAGCTTCAGGCAAATGATTTAAAATAAGAGGAGCGGCAATCGCCGCTCCTCTTACTTTTTCCCTTCTCATTCTTCCAGCAAATGGTGCAGCATCCTCTCCCGGTTTTCAAAAAACTGCTTCATAAATTGATAGTGACCGGTATCCTCAAGCCGGACCACCTGGACCCCTTCTTCTGTCAGCTCAATAATTTTGGCAGAAGGATACGACATGATGATGGGGGAGTGGGTTGCGATGATGAATTGAGAACGGTCTTTGGCCAGTTCGTGGATGCGCGAAACCATCGAAAGCTGCCTGAGCGGAGACAGGGCTGCTTCAGGCTCGTCAAGAATATAAATCCCTTTTCCGCGGAAGCGATTCAGAAAGGTGGCAAAAAAGGCCTCGCCGTGCGACTGTTCATGAAGGGAAGTCCCTCCGAAAGATTCGATCAAAGGAATACCGGGAGATTCCTTATCAAGATCATCAATATAAGAAGCCACATTGTAAAAGCTCTCGGCTCTTAGAAAAAAACCATCCTCAGGACGCTCCGATCCCCTTGAAAGCCTGATGTACTGCTCGAGCTCCGAATGGGAGTTATGTGTAGAAAAACTGAAATTAAGCGACCCTCCTTCCGGATTAAAGCCTGCTGCGATTGCAATAGCTTCCAGGAGAGTGGACTTTCCCATCCCATTCTCGCCGACTATAAAGGTTACATCAGGATGAAGGGGCAGGTTGTCAAGGTTTTTCACGGCAGGAAGGCTAAAGGGATATCTGGAATATGAAGGAATATCATTTCTTCTGAGTATAATGCTTTTAAAATAATGGCCATTATCAAATTCCATCATCTAAGCCTCCAATCCATTCTCTTTTTTTTATCATAACATTTTTGGGAGAACCAACATACATCCCCGATGTCGTTAGCTGAACCCTGATACAGGGCTCGACTTTGAAAAAGGTAAAGGATGTATCCTAAAGGGTTTCTCGGTTACATAACACGGCTGAGAAAAGAAGAAGTCATGTATCCCGCCGGGCATCCGGGATACATAACCAGGCTGAGAAAATAGAAGTCATGTATCCCAACAAGCATCCGGGATACATAACACGGCTGAGAAAATAGAAGTCATGTATCCCGCCGGGCATCCGGGATACATAACCAGGCTGAGAAAAGAGAAGTCATGTATCCCAACAAGCATCCGGGATACATAACACGGCTGAGAAAAGAGAAGTCATGTATCCCGCCGGGCATCCGGGATACATAACCAGGCTGAGAAAAGAGAAGTCATGTATCCCAACAAGCATCCGGGATACATAACACGGCTGAGAAAAGTGGAGTCATGTATCCCAACAAGCATCCGGGATACATAACACCGCTGAGAAAAGTGGAGTCATGTATCCCGACAGGCATCCGGGATACATAACACGGCTGAGAAAAGAGAAGTCATGTATCCCACCGGGCACCCGGGATACATAACCAGGCTTAGAAAAGAGAAGTCATGTATCCCACCAAGCATCTGAGATACATAACACGGCTGAGAAAAGAAGAAGTCATGTATCCCGCCGGGCATCTGGATACATAACCAGGCGTGAAAAATGGCAGTCACACAGCCTATGTGGAGGCAACATATTCACAGGCTCCTCCATACTTGCATCCCGTTTTTCCCTCTTATATAGTTAAACTATTGCACAATATTGAATGCCGGCCCGTGTCCGGCTCTGCAGACGAAAGGAGCAGCATAAGTGAAGATAAGCAATTTTTCGATCCGAAGGCCGATTTTTACACTTGTTACGATGGTTCTGGTTCTCGTTTTAGGGGTGGTGTCCCTTTTGAACATTCCTTTGAAACTGATACCGGACATAAATCCGCCTGTCGGTGTTGTAGTGACCAATTATCAGGGAGCAAGCCCGGAAGAGGTATCTGAAAAGGTGACAAAACCTTTGGAGCAGAGTCTTGCTACACTTCCTGGTTTAAAAACAATGACCGCAACGTCACAGGAAAGCGCCAATCTTGTACTCCTGGAATTTTCCTGGACGACTGATATTGACGAAGTGCAGTCGGAAATCATCCAGCGGCTGGATCAGACTCCGCTGCCGGACGATGTAGATAAACCGCGCTTCCTGAAATTTGATCCTTCCCAGTTTCCGATCATCCAGCTTTCTTTGAGCTCTGACAGCGATGAGGAATCATTAAGGAGCATTGCCGAACAGCTGGAGCTGGAGCTCACAAAGGTAGACGGTGTGGCCAGCGTCAACCTTTCCGGCACCAGTATTAAGGAAGTAAGGGTTGAACTGGACCAGGACAAGCTGAGGGAATACCGGCTCAGCCAGTCTGATATCGTAGATACCATTCAGGCAAACGATATTTCCCTTCCGGGGGATACGATTTTAACAGGCGGCAAGGAGCTGACTACCAGGGTAATCAGCAGCATTGATTCAGTTGATATCTTAAAAAAACTTGTGGTAGCCGCAAATCCGTCCAATGGAAATGAAGTTCTCCTTCAGGATGTGGCCAGTGTCCAGCTTGTCAACCAGGACGACCGTACGATAACAAGGACGAATCAGGAGCCTTCCGTCCTCTTAAGCGTCCTGCAGCAGTCTGATTCAAACACTGCAGAGGTGTCGAAGGAGTTCATCAGCCAGCTCGACGAACTGCTTGAAAAAGATCAATATGAGGGGATTGAGTCTGATATTCTGTTTGATCAGGGAGATTATATCCAGCAGGCGATCGGTAATATCTCAACTTCCCTTCTCTTAGGCGGCCTGTTCGCGATGCTTGTTCTGTTTTTCTTTTTGAAAAATGTCAAAAGCCCGCTGATCATCGGGATTGCCATCCCGTATTCTGTTATCTTCACATTCGTGCTGATGTACTTTTCAAATTTCACCCTAAATATCATGACCCTTGGCGGATTGGCTCTGGGGATCGGAATGCTCGTTGATAACTCAATCGTTGTGATTGAGAATATCTACAGGCATCTATCGATGGGGAAAGATCCAAAAGAAGCGGCAAGAGACGGTGCAGGAGAAGTAGGTGCTGCAATTACAGCCTCCACCCTCACCACTGTGGCAGTGTTCCTGCCTGTCGTTTTTATTACAGGAATCATCGGCCAGCTTTTCACTGAATTTGCTTTGACCATTTCATTCAGTCTTTTTGCTTCGCTTATCGTTGCTTTGACTGTTGTGCCGATGCTTGCCAGCAGGCTGCTGAAGGCGCCGAAAACCAATCTGGAAGAAAAGCGCCAGGAATCGGCCATTATGAAGGGGCTTGAGCGTTCTGTCAAATGGGCTCTGCGCAACAGGCTTGCTGTCCTGATTATCATGCTGGTCCTGCTCGCCGGAGGCGGATATGGGATCACGACGGTCGGCACACAGTTCCTTCCTAATTCGGACGAAGGTTTCTTCAGCGTCAGGGTCAATCTTGAAAATGGCTCAGCTCTTACAGAAACAGAAAAGGTCATGGCTGCACTTGAGGAGCAGCTGAAGGAAGAAGACGATGTTGAGACATATGTCAGCCTGATCGGTACAACCCAGGAATCTTCTTTCAGAGGCTCCGGCAATCCGAATGTGGCTGAGCTTTATGTAAAAATGAAGGATCTGGAGGAGAGGGACCGCTCTACATTTGAATTTGTCGACGATGTGAAGAGGGACTTGGAGAGAGCGGCAGAGAAGGCCAACAGCACGGCAGAGGTCTCATTCAATCTGCAGTCTTCCGCAGGATCCGCGCCGAATACTCTCTCGTTCAGCGTTCGTGATACAAACGAAAAGCGGCTGAATGAATCGGTAGACAAAATTTACAATTCACTCAAAGACCTTGATGACGTGAACGAACTTTCCACAGACCTGATGGATACGGTAGAAGAAATCCAAATCACGGTCGACCGGGAAAAGGCAAGGGCAGCAGGGCTGGCGCCTGCCCAGGTTGCCATGATTGTCAATGATGTGACACGAGGAAACCAGGCAACCCAGATCATTGATGAGAGCTCCAATATTTATGGCGTTTTCGTAGAATATGATCCTGAAGTTACCCAAAATCTTGATAATTTAAAAAAACTCCTGCTGCGTAAGCCTGATGGAAGCTATACAACCCTGGACCAGGTAGCGGCTATTGAAAGAGGCGAAGGGCCGGTCAATATACAGCGGATCAACCAGCAGGACGCTGTCCAGTTTACCCTGAAATATAAGACCTCAACAAACCTCGGGGCTATTTCTAATCTGGTTGATGATGAGATTGCTGATCTGGATTTGCCGGAAGAAACAGAAATTGTCTTCGGCGGTGACCGGGAGCTCCTGGAATCTTCCATTGATGATATGCTCCTGGCATTCATCCTGGCGGTTGTCTTTATCTATCTGGTGATGGCGGCCCAATTCGAATCACTGAAATATCCGTTCGTCATTATGTTCACAGTTCCGCTGATGGTCATTGGCGTAGCGATTGCATTGACCGCGACACGCACTCCTGTCAGCCTGACTGCCATCATCGGCATCATAGTCCTTGCCGGCATAGTGGTCAATAATGCCATAGTCATTGTTGACTATATCAATCAGAAAAAGGCAAGCGGCATGAAAACCTATGACAGCATTGTCGTTTCTGTAAAAGACAGGGCAAGACCTATCCTCATGACAGCACTTACGACGATCCTCGGACTGATCCCGCTTGCGCTGGGGATTGGCGAGGGGGCTGAGATTAACCAGCCGATGGGCATCACGGTAATCGGCGGCCTGATCAGCAGCACATTCCTGACGCTGTTCGTCATCCCTGTCGTCTACAGCTTCTTTGATAAAGATACAAGGAAGCTCAACAAGATGTATGCCACACCTGACGGCCACTTGATTCCTGCCTATCTCCTTGAAGAAAGGTACGAAGATCCAAAAGGGCAAAGTGACGTTCCGCAGGTTCCTGCAGAAAGCAATAAAAATTACAGCCGCGAAGATATGGCTGCCATGCTTGAGGATTTGCTGAGGGCAGTAAAAGATGACGAAAGAAAACAGCAGGACCAGGATCAAAAGGACAAATAATTTTTAAAAACTCCATAATGCTGAAAAGCCTTTCTCTTTGGAGAGAGGCTTTTTTGCAGGGTTAGATATTTGAATTATCAGAAATATATTGTTTGAAGCTGGTATGACCGGTTACAATTTGAGTAAATCTATGATAGAAAGAGGCGGTCCAATGAAGGAGAGGCATTATTTTTTCACGGGGTTTCCTGGTTTTATATGCTCCCGGCTAGTCAGGGAGGTACTTAATAAAGAGCAAGGGAATGTACATATCAGCGTTTTAAGCCTGTGGGAAATGGAAGCGGCCGCAAAGGATGAAATCAGGAAGATCTGCGGCGAGACCGGTGCAGGGCGCGAGTGCTTTTCAATCATTACTGGAGATATTACCAGGGCTGGGCTTGGTATCGGCCAGCAGGACTTAGCATTCCTCAGGGAAAGCATCACCCATCTTTTTCATCTGGCCGCCATTTATGATTTGGCGGTGCCTAAGGATATTGCTTATAAGGTAAATGTTGAAGGGACGAGGCATGTAACAGAATTTGCAGGAACGTTGGAGATGCTTGAAAGATACGTCTATTTCAGTACTGCCTATGTGGCTGGAAAAAGGGATGGGCTGCTGATGGAGGATGAGCTGACAGAGCCGCCCGGGTTCAAAAACCATTATGAAGAAACAAAATATCTTGCCGAAGTCATTGTTGAAAAAGCTAAAGGTGAAATACCGATTACCATCTTAAGGCCCGGGATTGTAAAGGGGCATTCTGTAACAGGGGAAACCATCAAGTTCGACGGGCCGTATTTTATTCTGAATTTTATGGACCGCCTGAGCAGGCTGCCATTCCTGCCCATGCTCGGGAAAGGGGAAGCTTTTATCAATCTGGTGCCGGTGGATTATATCATTAAAGCAGCCGTATTCCTTGGGACATCAGCTGTTGGGAGGGATAAGACCTACCACCTTACAGATCCGAATCCATATCAAGTTTCCGATCTGTACGAAATGCTGATGGTGGAGCTTTGCGGGAAAAGACCGGCTGGCAGCTTCCCTCTGAGTGCTGCCAGAGGGGCGCTGCGCATCAAAAAGCTGAGGAATTACCTTGGTGTGGAGCAGGAAGCGCTTGACTACTTTACCTGGCAGGGACGCTTTGATTGTTCAATAGCACAGACCGATCTGGAGGGATCAGGAATTCGCTGCCCTGATCTGAAGGAAGGCATCCCGTCGATGGTTTCTTTTTACAGGCTGCATAAATCTGATCCGCGTTTCCAGGTGCATAAGCTGTACTCCTAGCAGGCATTTTGAAGCAAGTTCAGGTATTTGTGATAAAAGAGAGATCTTTGGTGCATGATACCACTATAGAAATATAGCTGGTGATAATGAATGAAAAAAGTCGGAAAACTAGAAGCCATTTTTTGGAGCATTGCTTTGCCCGGTTTCAGCCAGCTGCTGACGGGTCACTATGTAAAAGGTGTTCTCTTTGTGGCACTTGAAGTTCTCATCAACGTTTTCAGCAACTTTAATCTGGCTATCATGCACAGTTTCCTGTGGGAAATTGATAAGGCGGCTGCAGTCCTTGATTATCAGTGGCTGATGTTTTACCCTTGTCTGTATATGTTTGCCATGTGGGATGCTTATAAAGAAGCTATGCCTGCACAGGAAGAATTGTCTTTTCTCCCCTTTGTCTTCGGAGCCTATTTTGTAACTGTCGGTCTTATGTATTCGGTGAGGCTCAAGCTTTTTGGCATCTTGTTTGGCCCGGTCTTTTTGCCGATGATTTTCCTTATTCCCGGGCTTGTGGCGGGCTTTGCGCTAAGGGCCCTGCTATTGTTCCTGCGAAGAAAAGCAGCGTGAAATGCATACAGGGGGGCCAATAAAAAACCTTTGCTGAATCAGCAAAGGTTTTCGCCGTTCATGAGCAATCACCAAACCACCCCCAAAAGCTCCTCTTTCCGGGCGAAGCTTTATGTTAGCAGTGAAAATATTCCTTATTTCTCTCTTCAATCCTTCCCCTTGCTGGCTGTTATTTGGCATATGATATAATGTGCTGGTGGAGAGGTGAGGATATGCTCGGTTATTTATTCATCACTAAGAAAAAACAGACACTAGAAAAAACCGTAATAAAAATCCAGCAGGGCGACAGCCGGCTGCTTAATGAACTGATAGAGTCATACAAACCTTTTATTGCAAAAACCGTATCCTCCGTCTGCAGACGCTATATCCATGAGTCTGATGATGAGTACAGCATCGGGCTGATTGCCTTTGATGAAGCGGTCCGTAAATACAGTCCCGAGAAGGGCAGTTCCCTCCTGGGATTTGCCGAAATCATAATCAAGCGAAGGGTCATTGATTATATCAGGCAGCAGGCAAGGCATATGAATGTCAGCTTTGAAGGCAGCAGTGGAAGTGCTGATGAACAAGCTTCAGCCAGTCTTGTGGAAGACAGGCTGTCGATTGAAGAATTCGTGAAAAAAACAGAGCAAGAGCTTAGACGGGATGAAATCATTCACTTTACAGCTCTTCTCAAAGAATATGGATTAACTTTTGCTGAAATTGCAGATCAGTCCCCAAAACATGCAGATGCGCGGAAAAATGCGATGGAAATAGCATCGGCACTTGTCAGGGACAAAGAGCTGGCTTCCTATTTGCAGGAAAAAAAGCGCCTTCCCATCAAGCAGCTGGAAGGCACTGCAGCAGTGAGCAGAAAAACGATTGAAAGGAACAGGAAGTATATCATTGCTGTTTCCCTTATTTTAATGGGAGATTATGTGTATTTACAGGAGTATATAAAAGGGGTGCTGAAAACGTGAAAAAAGGGGTCATCCTTGAAATTGAGGGACGTTTTATGACGATGCTTACTCCCGAAGGCGAATTTCTTCGTGCCCTTAATACAGAAGGACATCATCAGATAGGGGAAGAAATCTACTTCTACCCTGTTGGAAATGCAGAAAAAGACGGGAAAGGGCTCTTTTCACGCCTGGCGGCAAGAAAGAAACTGATTGCCGCTGCCGCCATGGCCTGCCTTCTTGTTCTATCTCTTGTCATTCCTTTTAATAACAACAGCGAAGTATACGCCTATATGACAATTGATGTAAACCCGAGCATCGAGTTGGGTGTCGACAAGGAACTGTCTGTAGTGGAGCTTCAATCTTATAATCAGGAGGGCAGGAAATTGCTCAGTCTCTTGGAGGATTGGAAGGGAAAAAGCGCCGGCTATGTAACACGGAAGATCCTTAGTCTGGCCCAGCAGCAGGGATATCTGAGAGAGCACGAAGAAATGATTATCGCTTCTGTACTGAAGAAAGAAGTCAGCAAGGATTCCACTGAAAGCAAGAAGCTGAACAGTCAGGTTGAAAGCATCAAAGAAACTGCAGAAGCAGAAAATCTTGAAGTCAAAGTGGTCGAAGCAACTGAAGGTGAACGGGAGAAGGCCAAAGAAAAAGGGCTGACTGCCGGCAAATTTAAAGAAGAGGAAATAGAAAGGAAGCAGCAGCTGGAGGAAAGGGAACGGGAGAAAGAAGAAGCTGCAAGGGAGAAAGCTGAAAGTATTAAAAGGAAACAAGAGCAGCAGAATAGCGGGAGCGCCGATAAGGCGAAAGATAAGAAGGGGGCAGGCGATATAAAGCCTTCGTCTCACGTTCCAAAACGTCCTGTTTCCAAGCCGGAAGGAAAGAATAAGGGAGCAGACAGGAAAGATGATGCCCGCAAAGCAAAGCCTGAAAAAAGGCAGGACGAAAACAAGGAGCGGGACAAACAAAAAAAGGAAGAACAAAGAAAACAGGAACATGACAAGCATGAAAAGCACGAAAAGCCGGAGAATAGTGGCAATAAAAAAGGTTCCCCTCCGCCCGGCAAAGATGGACATGGGAATGGCAATAACGGACATGATAAGGGGCAAAAAGGGAATAATGGAAAATCCGGCTGAAGGCAGCCGGATTTTTTGCCATTTATATTTTATTATTATTGTTCGTTCCGTCCAGCAAGCTGGGATTGGGCTTGTTGTACAAGGCGCTTTGTAATCTCTCCGCCAACAGAACCGTTTGAGCGGGAAACTGTATCTGAACCCAGATTAACGCCAAATTCCTGAGCAATTTCGTATTTGACTTGATCAAGATACTGCTCAATGCCGGGAACGAGCAGTTTATTGCTGCTTCTTGCCATATTGAGTTTCAGCTCCTTCCATATTGATGCAGAGCTTAAGGCCCTGTATCAGTAGTATGGAGCTGTGGAGTTTTTTCATGTTTGGTAATGTTATCTTGCTGTCTGTGCCCCGGCTGCGGCATATTCTGCTGCTTCTAAAAGCAGGTCTGCAATATGGACTGCCTTGACATGGCCTGCCGCCCCTTCACGCTCAATCCCAAGCTTCATCTGAAGAAGGCAGCCGGGATTTGAAGTGACAATGACTGCCGCTTCTGTTGTTCTGGCCTGGTTCATTTTGTAATCAAGAATCTGCATGGACATTTCCGATTCAACAATATTATAAATCCCCGCTGAGCCGCAGCACCTGTCCGCATCTTTCATTTCCCGGTACTCTGCCCCGGTGATAGAGCCCAGGAGCATGCGCGGTGCAGCTGCCGTTTTCATCACATTGCGGAGGTGGCAGGAATCCTGGTACGTAAGAATCTGATGGGGAAGGGTCAACTTATGGTTTTTATGGAAATCCAATTCAAATAGGATCTGGGAAATGTCCTTGATCTTATTTGTAAAGCTCTCAGCGCGGATTTTCCATTCCGGTTCATCTTTCAGGAGATGATCGTAATCTACAAGGAAAGCTCCGCAGCCGCCTGCATTGGTTATGATATAATCTGCTCCCGTATCCTCAAAGGCAGCGATGTTCCGTTTTGCCAGCTCCCTGGCTTTTTCTTTTTCCCCGCTGTGTCCATGAAGGGCCCCGCAGCAGGCCTGTGATTTGGGTATGACGATTTCACAGCCGGCCATCTGCAGCAGCTTCATGGTCGCGTCATTTGTCCCCATGAAAATGGTGTCCATCAGGCAGCCGGAGAAAAATGCTGCCTTTTTCACTGGCTTCCCATGAGCTGGCAGCTTTTCGGGACGCTTCTTCATATCCTTGTAGGAAGGGACAGCAGGGAGTACTTTTTCCATTGCTGCAAGACTGTCAGGGAAGAGCTTCATAAAACCGATTTTCCTAACAGCGGTTTGCAGGCCGGTCCGCTGATACACGGAAAGGAGGCCGGCCGCTGCCGTCATTCTTTCCTGATGCGGGAACAGCCCATGGAAAACAGTCTTCCTGATCGCCTTGACAGGGAGTGAGTACTTTTTATTCTGGCTGATAATATCCCTTGCTTCCTCGAGAAGGTGCCCATAATTAACACCTGAGGGACAAACTGGCTCACATGCCCTGCAGCCCAGACATAAATCCAGGGATCGCTCTACATCGCTGTCCGGCTCGATCAGCCCGTCCGCTACAGCTTTCATCAGTGCGATTCGGCCTCTTGGAGAATGCTCCTCCTTAAAGCCTGAAGTGATGTAAGTGGGGCAGGAGGGGAGGCAGAAACCACATCGCATGCAGTTCAGCATTTCATCCTCATCCATCCTGCTGCTGAACTCACTTTGGATCTTTTGCCGTTCAATTGCTGTACTCATTTAGATACCACCACACGTTTCCTGCTGTCTTTGGCAAATATTTTCCCCGGGTTCATGATATTCTTCGGATCAAGGGCTGCTTTGACGGCCTGCATGGCAGCAATGCCTTCGCTTCCCAATTTAAGTTCAAGATAAGGGGCTTTCATGACTCCCACGCCATGCTCGCCTGTTATAGTTCCTCCAAGCTCGATGGCTTTTGCAAAAATCTCGGCAAAAGCATTTTCCACCCTTTCCATCTCTTCTTTATTTCTTGCATCCGTCGGACAGGTAGGATGGAGATTTCCATCTCCGGCATGGCCGAAAGTACAGATTTTCAGGTCATATTTACTGGCAATCTCATTGATGCTCCTTACCATATTGGCAATTTCAGAGCGGGGGACCGTAGCATCTTCAAGAATGGTGGTGGGCTTGAGCCTTGCAAGGGCTGAAAGGGCGGCTCTTCTCGCAGCCGTCAGCGCCTCTGCCTCGGAGGCCGTCTTGGCCACCTGGACAGAAACAGCACTCTCTTCCCGGCAAATGGTCTCCATCTTTGCCATGTCACGCTCGACAACTTCACGAGGTCCATCCTGCTCAATCAGCAAAACTGCTTTGACATCTGTAGGCAGTCCGATCTGTGCGAACTCTTCCACAACTTCGAGTGTCGGCTGATCCAGGAATTCTAATGTTGCAGGGATGATTTTATTGGCTATGATTTTTGAAACCGTCTTCGCGGCTGCTTCAAGGTCCTGGTAAAGGGCAAGCATCGTCTTTTTAGTTTCCGGCATCGGGATCAGCTTCAAAGTCGCTTCGGTTATAATCCCAAGTGTACCCTCAGAGCCTGTGAAAAGACGGGTGAAGTCATAGCCCGCCACATCCTTTGCGAGCTTGCCTCCCGTCCTGATGACATCCCCATTGGCCAGGACCACTTCAAGGCCCATGACATAATCTCTGGTCACACCATATTTAAGGCCTCGCAATCCGCCGGAGTTTTCATTTATATTTCCTCCGATTGTAGATATTTTCATGGAACTTGGATCAGGAGGATAAAAAAGTCCTTTTGCTTCTGCTTCGCGTATCAAGTCAAGTGTGACAAGCCCGGGCTGAACAGTAATGGCGAGATTCTCTTCATCAAGGTCAAGAATTCTGTTCATATGCTTGAACAGAATAACAAGCCCGCCCTCGGTCGGGCATGTGCCGGCGCACAAATTTGTGCCCGAGCCTCTTGGGACGATGGGAATGGAATACTCGCTGCATACTTTTACAATTTCAGATACTTCGCCTGTATTTCGCGGGCTAATGACCGCATCAGGGAGGGATTGAAAATTCGGGGTGGCATCATAGGAATAAACCAGGCGCACCGCATTAGAGTCATCATATTGGTCTATGCCTGCAATCGCTGTCAATTTCTCTTTAGCAGCTTTCGGTATCATAACAGGAGCCTCCAGTTGCAGCCGGCTTCTGCCGGCAGTACTTTTAGCTTCATTATATGGAAGGATATTTAGAATTTCTATAGATATTAATACGAATATTATCCGCTTAATTAGTGATCATTTGTATGTTCATCCAATAGCAGGCATGCCATATAAAGGATGAACAGCTGCTGTGCATTTCCCGTGCCCAGCCCAGTCAGATCCTCAATCTTCCTAAGGCGATAGTGAAGTGTATTGATATGTATATGCATGCTTTCAGCAGTCTTTTTCAATGAATGGTTCTGCCTGAACAGCTCTTTCAGTGTTGCAAGTACGTCGGGGTGCTGCTGCAGGGGTCCGATGGTCCTTTTAATATAATCCAATTTGGTTTCAGGCTTGATTTCATCCATCAGCATCTCCAAGGTAAGATTTTTATCAAATCTCAGGCCCCTGGCTTTCTTTGCAGCCTTCACAGCCCGTTCCGCCTGCCTGAAGGAACGGGAGAGTGCAGAGGAAGCGGCCGGCTGCCCAGCCCCTCCAGAAAGCGGAGAACCGGAACTTCTGTCGAGATAGCTGTAATACCTGGATACTCTGTCCTCAAGCCTTTGGATGTGCTCTTCTGAATGATGTGCGAAGAGCGCAACAATTCGATCATGACCCCAGCGTATGAAAAGGTCATTACTGTTTTTTTCTGGCCAGGATAGGAGCCTTTGCCAGATTTCCCTTGAAGGAATCTTTTCAGGTTCGAGGAATTCTGCTATAAACACCAGCCGGTCAAGCCTGGTATCGACCTTAAGCATAAGCGCCCTGTCTATAAAAGAACTGCCGTGCCCCCGCTCCTGGAGCCAATCAAAGACAAAGCCTTCAAGGGCCCTTGACTGCCAGTCAATCTGTTCGCTGTAGAAATTTTCGCTGATTAAAAGCTCTGTCATTTTTCTGATAATTTCACCGTAAGGAGCTACCTTTTCCGGGTCACCTGTGATCCCAATCACTGCGGCAACTTCTTTTTGAAAGAAAACAGGAAGATTGATCCCGGCTTTGACGCCTTTCAGCTTTTTTTCATCTTCTGCTGTGATGATTCTTTTATCCCGTTTTTTAACAGACTGGAGTGCTCCTTCATGGAAGGCTCCAACTCTATCTGGAGATGTGCTTGAAACGATGATTCCATCTGTATTGACCACGATGATTTCTTCTTTCAAGACCCCCCGGATCTCGCGAAGGATCTTTTCGGCAAGTGCTGGCAAAAGCATGATCGAGCCTCCTGATTTCGTTGATATAATTATTATCTTTATACTTAATTATATAAAAATAAAAAAAATCACGCTAATAGCCTCATAATCCTTTTAAACCCTTCTGTTTTTCTTTATGATAGGGGATAGGCAATTTAGGAGGGAAAGATCATAATGTGGGATGAAATAAAAGAAAGGCTGGATAAATTATCCCCTGCCCAGGTTATCACCGGCTACTATTTGCTTGCTGTCACCATTTCGGTGCTGCTGCTGCGCATTCCTGCAGTCCATCAGCCCGGTGTTGAGGTTTCCTGGCTCGATTCGGCCTTCACGGCTGTCAGTGCCGTTAGTGTAACGGGGCTTTCAGTTATAAATATATCTGAAACATACAGTACCTTCGGGGTCTTTATGCTGATGTTCGTCCTGCAATTCGGGGGAATCGGCATCATGACGCTGGGTACTTTTTTCTGGATCTTGCTAGGCAAGAAAATCGGTTTAAGGGGAAGGCGGCTCATCATGGTCGACCATAACCAGTCGAACCTGTCGGGCCTGGTCAATTTGATCAGGGAAATCCTGAAGCTGATCCTGATTATTGAAGCGGCGGGGGCACTTATACTGGGTGTGCACTTCCTCAGTTATTATGATACATTCCAGGAAGCCATGCTGCACGGCCTGTTCGCTTCGGTCAGTGCTACGACAAACGGAGGCTTTGATATTACCGGTGCTTCCTTGATCCCTTATGCGGATGATTATTTTGTACAGCTTATACATATAATCCTGATCACACTTGGGGCAATCGGCTTTCCTGTTCTGATAGAAGTAAAGCATTACCTTTTTGACCGGAGAGATTATAAAAACTTCCGCTTTTCCTTATTCACAAAGCTGACGAGCGCCACCTTTGCCGTGCTGCTGGTGGTTGGGACGGTTCTAATCCTCCTCCTGGAAGGAAGGCATTACTTCAGCGGAATGAGCTGGCATAAAACGTTCTTTTATGCTTTCTTCCAATCTGCCACAACCAGGAGCGGAGGCCTTTCGACTTTGAATGTCAATGATTTTGCGGAGTCTACCCAGCTGCTTCTGAGCGGGCTAATGTTCATCGGAGCTTCCCCAAGCTCGGTCGGTGGAGGGATCAGGACCACGACTTTCGCCCTGAATGTCCTCTTTCTTTATCAGTTTGCCCATGGGAACAGGGATATTAAAGTATTTAAAAGGGAAGTCCATCAGGATGATGTATTAAAATCCCTGGTCATCACCATTTTAGCTGTCGGCATGTGTTTCTTTGCAGTTATTGTGCTCAGTCTGACTGAGGCCCACAGCGTGACAGCTATTATTTTTGAAGTGTGTTCGGCCTTCGGAACGACAGGATTGTCGATGGGGATAACCCCCGATCTGTCAGCGGTCGGGAAGTGCGTGATCATCATACTGATGTTCATTGGAAGAATTGGGCTGACTTCCTTCTTATTCATCATTGGAGGAAAAGAAAAGAAGTCAATCTATCATTATCCAAAGGAAAGAGTCATCATTGGGTAAAAGCATATAACCATGGTTATATGCTTTTTTATCTGGGCAAAAGCCCCAAAACCCGGGCCTCGAGTCATCATAAGCCACGGGATGTGGGTTATGCAGACGTTGCCGCAGTACGTGGTTTTTAGTCTGCGTTCCTTAGTGGGCAAGCCGCTTCCGCACTTCGATTTGTCCAGCTCCAGGCGCTAGCCCTCGAGTCATAAGCCACTTCAGGATTGAAGGCAAAGAACGCCTTCTATCCTGAAGCGTCTTATGCTTGTCGGCTCTGGGCAAGCCGCTTCCGCACTTCATTTAATCCGTTCCCCTGCTCACGTCTTTTTCAGGGTGCATGAAGGGGGAGCTTTGGGGTTTTTGTTTTTTTTCGAGGAGTTTTCTGTTTTCGTCTGTATTCCAGCCGATGTCGTTTGTCGGGTGGATCCATTGTTCCCCTGACATGACAGCAGGGTCGGTTTCATCGGTCCATTGTTCCAGCGGGGAGTTTTCTGAAGCGTAGAAGCTGTCGCCGATTGTAACCCCAAAAGAGTTTTTGAATGGCTCTTCCAGCTTCAGATGCGTCCCTTTTAAGCTGGGAGCGGATATTTGGTGGGGCAGTGTGCCATCAATGCCAATCTGCTTCCCTTTTTTCATCTGTTATGTGCACATCCTTTCTTTAATGCGAAGAGGTTAGGCTACAGAGCTGGACAAGTATTATTTTTTCAAGCTGGCTTCTATTTTATAAAGAAGCAGGACCTGCAAATAAAGGAAAGAGCAAGAAAGAATTCTTTCGGGGTGGAACGAAGAAAATATAGGAGAAACAATGACTTAGGAGGAATCAATATGGCGAAGCGAAAAGCTGAACATGATGCGGTAGAAAAATATTCTAAAACGCCGAAGAAAAATGTTGCAGAATCAGAATTCTCCGCAGAGTTTACACATGGGGAAGAGACTGCTAAAGGAGCCAACCGGAATTCCAAGCAGGGAAGAAAGGGGAGGGGCTGATGAAAAGGAAACCTGAGGGTGACTTGAAGCAGGAGACCTCCAATGTTGAGTTCGGCCTGGAATTTGGGGACATGAACGCAAGCAAATTCTACGAACATCCAGATGCCTTCAGGGAGAAGAACCAGAAGGAAAGAAACAGTAAATAAGAGATGACCGTGCGGCCGATTTGGACCGGTTTTGAGGATTTGGTGGAAAAAATCAGGAAATGATTAAAATATCCGGGAAATAACTAAAAAAACTTTATCTTTAAACAAATAAAGGCTTCAATTGGTAAATAATATATCCGCGCCAGTTACAAAACCTAAATTCAGCCGGCTCTGAGCACAGCACACGCTTGAAACGGTCATTTTGAACAAAAAAGCCTGAAACTGCAGCAGTTTCAGGCTTTTTTTCAGAAATTAAGCTGGTTTAAGTGTATTTTTGGTGCAAGAAAAAATTTGTGTCTGTTCATTTGAAGCATCGAAAAAGGCGATGATACTGGAAGCTTCCCGTATAATTTCTCCCGTTTCCAGATACGCGCTGATATCAAATTCAACCTGGTCAAGAAGAGTATGTTTGTGAAGGTCCTTCTCGCTCAGGCGCAGATTTTCAAATTGGCTGCCCAATGAAGCTGGGTTCCTTGCAATTTCCTGATAGATAGCGGATCGATCGCTCTTTTCATAGCCGGCTTCCCACCATGGTTTTCTAGGCTTATACTTCTGGTTTGCAAGATAGTCCAATTTCATAAGGCCTTCAATGACCCTTAGATCTTCCAGCTGCTTATATTCGAGGAATTGCTGCAGCCTGCGGAATAGATCTTCGAGCTGATGACCGATCCTGGACCAGCCCATCTCTTCCCAATAACCTCCAAACTCCTGGAAAAAGTCAAAAGGGGTCGGGAACGAACGGGTAGTCAAATACTCAATAGTATGGTCCATGCGATGGTCATTCCAGTATTTTTCCAAAACATCTTCAACCTGTTTGATCCTGATAATATCTTCAAATGGCAGTACATTATTGCCGAGGATTTCATATGGCGAATGATCCATATAAGTGTATCCGTGCTTTTCTGCACTCAGCCTCAGGCCTGTTCCGCGCAGCATTTTTAGGAAACCAAGCTGAAGCTCTTCTGGCCTCATGGCGAACACATCGTTAAAGGTCTTCTTAAACGATTCATAATCTTCCTCAGGCAGACCCGCAATCAAATCAAGATGCTGATCGATTTTTCCGCCGTCTTTGACCATTGTAACCGTCCTTGTCAATTTGGCAAAGTTCTGTTTTCTCATGACCAATTCATTTGTTGCATCATTTGTCGACTGGACGCCGATCTCAAAACGGAATAGTCCAGGAGGGGCTTCCTTGTTGAGAAAATCAATGACTTCCGCCCTCATGATATCAGCAGTGATCTCAAATTGAAAGACAGTCCCCGGCCGATGTTCATCAATCAGAAAACGGAACATCTCCAGCGCATAGCTTCTGCTGATATTGAAGGTACGGTCCACAAACTTAATCGTTTTAGCTCCATTATCCATTAAATATCTGATATCTTCTTTAATTTTCTCTCTGTCAAAATAACGGACGCCAACTTCAATGGAGGAAAGGCAGAACTGGCAGGAGAAAGGGCAGCCTCTGCTCGTTTCTATATAAGTGACGCGTTTGGAAAGATGCGCTTTGTCTTCTTCAAATCGGAAAGGGGATGGAAGTTCGCGCAAATTCAGCTTATTTCGCTGCGGGTTGAACTTCACCTGGCCATTTTCCCTGTAGGCAATACCATGGACATTTTCCATTTTTTTATCACCATCAAGCTCTGCAAGAAGCTGCTTAAACGTTTCTTCTCCTTCACCGATGACGATATAGTCAAATGCTTCTACCTTTCCCATCCATTCCGGCACATCGTAGGAAACCTCAGGGCCTCCGGCAATAATCTGGATGGCAGGATCGATTTTTTTGATGATATTAATGACCTTGATTGTTTCTTCAATATTCCATATATAACAGCTGAATCCGATAATATCCGGTTTTTTTCTAATCAGATCGGTCACGATATTCATGACAGGATCCTTAATGGTGTACTCTGCCAGCTGAATGTCATACTCAGGCTCGGCGTAAGATTTTAAATACCTGATGGCAATATTGGTATGGATATATTTAGCGTTCAATGTGGTGCAAACGATATTCATAATAGTAGAACTCCTTTAAGAGTAGTGCAGTTCAGAACAACTTATTATTATACGTTATTGTTGACAAAAAAAGTAGCTGTAAATCATCTGACCCGCTTAGGCAATCTTCTTTTTTCCAGCCCTGGGATTCCCGATCCCCGGGCTGCCCAAAGTAAAAAGCCCGCCGTCCGGCGGGCTTTCAATCAGCTTAACAGTTTTCTCCTATAAAACTCCAGCCATGTTTTTCCCCGCAGCTGAAGCTGCTTCAGCCTGGAGGTGTTAAGCTCTATAAGCGGCTGGGCAAAAGAAGTTGCAATCCTGCTTGAAAGGATAAGCGTAAGGATCAGGGATATCCCTGCTAAAAGCAGGAAATTCTCGGGCTCATGGAAGTAATCCTGAACCACGCTCTCCCGGAAAATTCTCACAAAGAACCCATGCAGAAGATAGACATATAAAGTGTTCTTGCCGAGATTCGTAAAGAAATATTTTTTTCTTGGTACGAAAGCCAGGAACGAAAACACCATGATGAGGCTGAGAATGTAAAAGGACAGCCTGGTCAGCAATGCTTTAAAAGAAGCTGCGCCCATTTCAGCGTATGGCTTTGATCCAAGCAGCCATTTATAATTGATATCCGGATAAAAATAGAAGCCGATGAACACGATCGCAAAGATGCCTAATGCAGCAAACCTGAATTTTGGCCTGAATAGCATATATAGCTGTTCTTTCCGCAAAAAGTATCCGATCAGGAAAAGCGGGAAGAACACAAACGTCCTGGATAAGCTTAAATAGTTGGATACCGTGTCAGCATAGCCGATCAGCAGCCCTATCAATATGGCAGCGCCGATAGAATAAGCAGGCTTGAATTTTGCGAACAAAAGCAGCATGATATTCCAGCAGAACAAGCTAAGCAGAAACCATAGTGACCAGTGCGGCGTAAAAGGATCGAGAGAGATTGTTGATTTGTTATAAAGATAATAATAGAACACAGAGTAGATTGCCTGGAAAATTAAATAAGGCAGAATCAGCTTTTTGGCAATTTTCTTCACATATCCCTGTTTCCATATCCCTCTTGCAAAAAATCCTGAAACCAGAATGAAAGCCGGCATATGGAAGGTATAGATGACCTTGTACAGGGTGTAGATTGTTTCATTATCTTCAATAAAGGAACGTAGCAAATGCCCAAAGACAACAAAAAAGATCAAAATGAACTTGGCGTTGTCAAAGTAATAGTCTCGCTGTTTCATAACTCCTCCTTGATTAAAGACCCCCATAAAACTTTTATCTATAATACCCAGCCTAACATGCAGCTAAACAGTTGTGCCGTGTTAATTAGAGGATGGCATACCAGTAAATTCTAAAACGGAATCTGCCGGTTTTTTCTGAAACTTTGGAAAGTATTTCTTCAAAATCAAAAATCTATATATTATAATGAATGTTAATAGTCTAAAAGTTACATAGTTTTATTTCTGCTTATTAGGACAATAGTTTGGTTCAGCGAAGAAGAAATAGGGGGAATAGATGTGAAAGGGGAAAAAAAGGCAAGGGTTAAAAAGGCTAAAGCCAAAAAGCCGAAGATAAAAAAGGAAAGAGGCAGGAAATGGCCCGCCTTGGCTGCAAAGCTGATGAATACTAAGTTCTGGAGAAATCTTAAGCTGGGACAGAAATATGGAGCGGCTCTATTCATTACTATTGGTCTTTTTGCCGTTTCAACCATCATTACGTTTGTATTGCTGACGATGGTTAATGTAAAGATGAATACAGTTGAAGAAACAGGGGATAAGACGATCCAGACAACAGAAATCGCAGCCCTGTTCAATAATAAAGGAAGCACTATCGGAAATTTCATCATTGATTCCAATCCTAAACACCTCAATAGTTTCAAAGATCTTGAAGAAAGCATGGACAAGCTCAAAAAACAGGTGCAGCCTTCACTCAGGAATGAGGAGACAAAAAGCCTCTATAAGCGGATTGATCAAAATGACAAGCAGATAACAAAGATTTTCAATGATGTCATCATCCCTGAAGTAAAGCTTCAGAATGTCAGGGGCTACCGCCTGGGCAAATTACAGGTGGATAATATTATCACAGAAACAGTCGGCCAGTTGGACGAGCTGCGAAGCATTCTCAAGGAAGACCAAAAAAGTGCTGTTGCATCAGCCAAAGCCGGAACCATTCTGACGATGATTGTATTGGCTGTCTCCGTCGTTGTTTCTTCTGTTCTGGGAGTGGCGAGCATCCTCCTTATCGGGCGACTGATCTCGGGCAAGCTGAGCCAGATTGTCACCTTATCGAATGAGGTTGCAGCAGGAAATCTTAATGTAGAATCGGTGGAAATGGAAGGGGAGGATGAACTCGCAGAGCTGAGCCGTGCCTCTAACTCCATGAAAGAAAAGCTTCAGGCTATGATACAGGAGATTTCAGCCGTGTCCACTTATGTGACTGACAGAAGCGGGGAGTTGAATATCTCGGCGAATGAAGTCAGATCGGCAAGCCAGCAGGCAGCATCCACCATGCAGGAGCTTTCAGGTGGAGCAGAAGAGCAGGCCAATTCTGCAACAAGCCTTGCTGAAATGATGGAAGATTATCTGGGTAAAGTTGAGTATGCCAATAAGAGCGGCGCTGCCATCAGGAAAGATTCAGGCGAAGTTCTGAATATGACGAAAAATGGCGATGAGCTTATGAAAGAATCACAGCAGCAAATGCTGCGCATCAACGAGATCATGAAATCTTCTGTACAAAAGGTGCAGGGACTGGATGAGCAGACTAAGCAAATCTCTAAGCTTGTGCAGGTTATCCATGATATAGCAAACCAAACCAATCTGCTTGCCCTTAATGCTGCCATTGAAGCTGCAAGGGCTGGTGAGCATGGTCGAGGCTTTGCCGTGGTGGCGGATGAGGTAAGGAAACTGGCTGAACAGGTATCTTTCTCTGTGTCAGACATTACCAGGATTGTTAAAGGGATTCAGGCAGAATCCAATGACGTCGTCCTTTCCCTTAAGCATGGATATGAGCAGGTAGAAGAGGGGACCGGCCAGATTGAGCATACAGGCCAGACATTCCAAAATATCTATCAGTCTGTCAACAGGATGTCTGAAAACATCAATGAAATTTCCAGGAGCCTCGAACAAATTTCAAGCAGTTCTGCGGTAATGAATGACTCAATTGAAAATATTGCATCCGTTTCCGAGGAATCTGCAGCAGGGATTGAACAGACGAGTGCCTCCATCAGCCAGACAAATCATTCGATGGAGGAAATTTCTGATAATGCCCAGTCATTGTCCGAGCTCGCAGATCAGCTGAACGAGATGATTTCTAAATTCAGGCTATAAATGAACAAAACAGGCTGCAGGCAAAACTCATTTTTGCCGCAGCCTGTTTTTCATAGAGTCTAAGCTGTTTCGTCTCAATAGAAAAGGGAAAAAATTGCTGGCAATTGTCTAAAAATTGTTTTTTTTTAACCCCAACAGTAATAAAATGTAAGTGTTATAGTATACAAGCCATAAAAGCCGATAGAATTTTCCAGCACAGTTGGAAAGGTATAAGATAGATGTCAGGCAAGTCTATGTCTTCGAGGAGGAAAATAGGTGGGGGCTTTATCTGATATAGCAAGAAAACAAATGGAGGAAAGGATAGCCGTGCTTGAACTGGAAAATGAAAGGCTGAAACAGGCGGCAGAGCAAATGGGAAAGTCTGTAGTAGCCAATCATGTTTTTGATTCCGCAGCAGATGGAATGATCATCTATACTGAACAGCGGGAGATTATTGCGGTTAATCCTGCCATGTCTCGGTTTTTAGGTACTGAGAAGGGACAGTTCGAGGGACTTAGGCTGGATGACCTGGTTCCCGTCGATTATCATTTTAAGCTGGAAAAGCAGAAAAAGCTGCTGCAGTCCCAGGAAAAAGTCAAAGGTGTTCTGCCGATGGCCAATAACGGCAGCCTTGCCTACTTTGAATTTACAACGAGCCGCCTTCCTGATAGCTGCCTCCTTTTGTCCATATTCAGGGATGTTACAGAGAAGAGACGGCTGGAGCAGAAAATCCGCAAACATGAAGACTTGTATAAAGACCTGTTTGTGGAAGCGCTCGATGGGATCGTTTACTGGAAGGATAAAGGGACAATCATCAATGCAAACCAGGCAGCATGCAGAATATTTGAAAGCACCCATGATGAACTTCTTGCCGGGAAGGTGGATGATTTTGTTCTTCACAAGGATGAAAGCTATTTCCAAATTCTCGAGGAGCTGTACAAAGAGGGACAGGTAAGGAATGAGCTGTTTTTTCTCATGCCAAATGGGCAAAAGAAGCTGCTGGAATTCACCGTTAAGCTGAACGCCGTTGAAGGCTATCATATGACGATTTTCAGGAATGTCAGTGAGCGGCATAAAATGGAAGAAGAACTGCGGGAAAGCGAAAGGAAATTCCGCAGCATTTTTGAAGGTGCCCTGGAGGGGCTGATACTGTGGGATGAAAACTTTACCATTGTCGATATCAATGCTTCAGGAGAAAGAATGCTGCAGATGAGTCAGCATGAAATTGTGGGACAGTCCCTGCTTGCGCTGCTGAATGATTGTAATATAACAGAAGAGGAGCTGCGCATGCATCTGGAGGAACTGTCAGGCAGCGGCCAATCCAACGGGACGATTTCTTATATTTTGAAATCCGGCAGAAAAATGCATTTTGAGTTCTCTTTGAAGCAAAATGTCTTCTCAGGGCTCAGCCTGACGACTTTTAAGGATATTACAGAGAAGCTGGAGATGGAGGACCAGCTGAAGAAGTCTGATACACTGAATGTGATTGGGCAATTAGCAGCGGGAATCGCCCATGAGATCAGAAATCCAATGACAGCTTTGAAAGGGTTCATTCAGCTTCTGGAAGACAGTGCAGGGAGCGGAAATTCCATGTACTTCAATATTATTACCTCTGAACTGCAGAGAATCGACTCCATTATAAATGAATTCCTGATTCTGGCGAAGCCACAGGCCATTCAGTATGTCGAGAAAGATATTATCCAGCTGATGAAAGAGACAGTTGAGTTCCTGACTGCCCAGGCAGTTCTCCATAATGTCCAGTTCAGGACAGATTATGCCAAGAACCTTCCCCTGGTCTTCTGTGAGCCGAACCAATTGAAGAAAGTGTTCATAAATATTATTAAGAATGCGATTGAAGTGATGTCAAAGGGCGGAATCATTACCATTTGCATTCAAAAAAACAGGACAGGCAGCATCCGGATTTCCATAAGGGATGAGGGATCCGGCATTCCGCCGGAAAAATTGCGAAAGCTGGGAGAGCCGTTTTATACAACGAAAGAACGGGGGACCGGGCTGGGCTTAATGGTCACATATAAAATAATTGAAGAGCATGAAGGTAATATTGAAGTGGAAAGCAAAATGGGGGAAGGAACCGTTTTTCATATCGATCTCCCCATAAAGCGGGGCGGGTACCAGGATCCAGGCGGCATTTTTACTTTATAGCAAAAAAGAAATACCGATTGTTCAAATTTGTATCATTCAGCAGAATGATGCATTTTTTTTGCAAAAGAATTGACTGCTGTAATCTAATTTGATATAAATCTAATTAGACATACATCAAATTTGGAGGCTGATCGCATGCAGTTAGACAGACTGGTGGCATTTCATAAAACGATGGGCGACCCTGCCAGAATACGGATAATAGCACTATTATCGAATGGGCCTCTGCATGGCCAGGCAATTGCAGGCAAATTGGGCCTTACTCCCCCGACGATCACCCATCATTTAAACAAGCTAAAAGCTATTAATAGCATCTATCAGCGCCGTGATAAAAACACCATCTATTATTACGTGAATGAATCGGTTATCAAACAGCAGGCAGAGGTTCTCATTAACCTGTTTGATAAAAAGGAAGGAGAGATGGAAGAAATGCTGGAAATGCATAATGAGAAACAAAAGGTTATCGAAAATTTCATCACAAAAGAAGGGAAGCTCAAGAATATACCGGCACAGCGCAAGAAAAAGCTGTTTATCTTTGAGCATATTGCTTCAGGTCTGAAAATGGGAAAGAAATATCCTGAAAAAGAGCTTAATGAGTATATAAAGAAATTCCATGAAGACTATGCGACGATCAGGAGAGAATTTATCGTCAATCATTTCATGTACAGGGAAAACAGCGTTTATGAGTTGAACCCCCGTGAAATGTGGGCTAAGCCGGAGTAGCTTGATATGGCCTATATGTATGAGCATATACCTGGAACTGATTTTGTCCCAGTCTTTGCTTCGGCTGTTCTTGATGGCCTTATACCAGGTGAGGTACAGGAGAGGCAAGGAAGTCTGCTGATATCCCTCACCAGCGGCATCCACTATGCCGCGGGACGAGCGGGAGAAGGGTCATTTGACCTGCTGGCAGGAAAATTGGATGAAGCAGAGAAAAATGGGAGGCGGTTCACACTTTTTTCCGGCTCTGCCGAACTGGATCAATTCATATCCGGCCAGTTTGGAGAGAGGCTCAATAAGCATCACCGCCATTCCTTTCAAAATTTTTCGCCGGTTCCTAAACTGTCTACCAAAAGCAGCGAAGTCTCCTTTTTTCCGCTGGATAGGGAGTCAGCAGGTGAATATCCTGAGTTCCGAATGGATTATTTCAGCACATACTGGGGATCCATTGAGCATTTTCTGAGATCCGGATTCGGCATCAGGGTGCTGATGGGAGAGCAGGCAGCCGGTGAATGTGTTTCTATATTCAGGAGCAATGAATTTGCCGAAATGGATATCCATATAGCAGAAAGTGCCAGGGGAAAGGGGCTGGGAGCCATGCTTGCTGCGAGATTCATTAAAACTGCCCTGGGAAAAAATCTGCAGCCGCGCTGGGATTGCAGCGCGGCCAATCTGGCAAGTAAGAAGCTTGCAGAAAAACTGGGTTTTTCTGAACCTGTGGAATACCTTGTTTTCACCCTGCCGAAACAAGGCTGACAATCCTGCATAAATCCTTTGCATCTGCGATTTCCCTGCGCTGAAGGATCAGGTTTCTCCCTGCAGCCAGTGCAGCTCTCTTGGCAGCCAGGCGCGCCTTTTTGTCTTCTATCCCGTCAAGGTCAGCAACATGGGCCAGTCCGATTGTCCTTCTTATCAGCTCACAGCCTGCAAAGCCAACCGCATCTTCCCAATATTTCTGAAGCACAGCGGATAGAAAACCTTCTGTTCCAGCAAAAGGATCTTTATTATCCTTCTGCCATAAAAGAGAGAAATCATCTGAGAAAGTTCCCCAGAATGTTTCAATATGATGATCTATAAGTCTCGTTTTCTCAGGATTGGCGATAGACTGGAATAACAGATTGGCAATCACCTGTCCGATATCAAAACCTGCAGGGCCGTAGAAAGCAAATTCCGGGTCGATGACTTTTGTCTCCGCATCGGAAGCAAAGATGCTTCCTGTATGCAAATCACCGTGAAGCAGCGCCTCCGCTTCATTTAAGAAAATTTTCCTGAGGCGCGCTGCCTCGAGTTTCAATGCTGAATCAGCCCATAAGGGTTCTGCATCGCCTTTCAGCTCTTCTTCAAAATCATTGGTTGGGCTATTGAAATAAGGATCTGCAAATATCAGGTCTTCCGTAATTTTGCACAGCTCCGGGTTGTAAAATTCTTTGGCAAGCTTTTTCTTATCAGCCTGAAGAAGGCCGTAGTCCGAGGTATAGAACAAAGTTCTTGCCAGGTAGTTTCCAAGATGGCCGGAAAGCAGCGGATATTCTTTTCCAGAGATCAGCCCTGTACGGCTGATCTCCAGGTGTGAAAGATCTTCCATCACAGTCACCGCGAGCTCTTCATCATTGTAGAAAACTTCCGGCACAAAATCCGGAGCAAGCTTTTTAAAAAGTTTAAGCGCTTCTGCTTCAATAGCAGCCCTTTTCAAGGTCAGCGGCCAGCTTTCGCCTACTACCTTGGCAAAAGGGAGAGCCTGCTTGATAATCAGGCTTTTTCCTGTCCCGTTTTCCTTGATCCTAAAGACAAGGTTAAGATTTCCGTCGCCTATTTCTTCCGTGGCTAAAGATGCATTTCCGGGAAACTGGCCAAGGCTTACAGCGAGTTCCGCGGCTGTTTTTTCTGTCAGCGGAGCATATTTATTTTTTACGAGTGTCATCATTTTTCCCTCCTGAATTTGGAGGCTTTATTTATCCATCAGGACATAAAAAAGCCTCTTTCTCATGCTGAAAGAGGCTTGAAGTATTGAGCTTCGCACCTCTTATCTGCCAGAAAGCCAAGCTTTCTGCTGGAATTAGCACCGTGCCTTATGGAGGAATTCTCCGGCGCAAGGATTGCGCCCCATCTCACGATGGAATTACGGTCGGTTGCTGGGCATCATCGGGCCAAGTCCCTCTGCCTGCTCTTGATAAGAGAATATAAGTTTGTATAAACGGCTGCCGCCAGCCATTTGAAAAAATAGTAACAGCGGCATATGTTTTCTGTCAATAAAAATTTAAAAAATTCTAATAGAATTCCGGTTTGCGGTCCGTAAAAACCGGGATGCGTGCCCTCACTTCCTCTACAAGCCTGAGGTCGAGATCTGCTGAAAGGATTTCTTCGTGCTCTGAAGCCTCTGCAACGACTTCGCCCCATGGATTGATGATGATGGAGTGGCCGGCAAATTGATTGGCCGGATCAGATCCGGCCCTGTTGCAGGCAACCACATAGCATTGATTTTCAATGGCTCTTGCAATCAGCAGCGCGCGCCAATGGGCGAGGCGGGGCAGGGGCCATTCAGCCACGACGAAAATGGCTTCTGCTCCTTCAAGTGCATGCTTGCGGATCCATTCAGGAAAACGGATATCGTAGCAGATAAAGCCGGCCATGGGATGGCCATTCAGATTGAAAGAAGCATCCCCGCTCCCGGGTGACAGGTGGAGATGTTCATCCATCAGTTGAAAAAGGTGCAGCTTGCTGTATTGGTGCAGGAGTTCACCTGTGCTGCTGACTGCAAGCAGGGTGTTGAAAACACCATCCTCTGTTTTATTTGCGATGCTTCCTCCAATGAAGGCAGCATGATGCTTATGGGCCATAGTCTGCAAAAACCGGATGCTTGATTCTGCGTTCCTGTCCCCGATTTCTTCCAGTCGGGTTAAATCATAGCCCGTTGTCCACAGCTCAGGCAGCACGATGATATCGGGATTGTCTTTGCTTGCGCGCTCGATCAGCGTTTCAGCTTTTTCGTAATTTTTCTCAGGGCTGCCAAAGGAGATGTTCATTTGGATGCAGGATATTTTCATAGGGTAAACCTCCGTATGCAAAGGATAAAATGATAAAATTTTAGAATATTTCTTTACTTCCTGCCTTTTACGTTATATCTTTGTCATTGGTTTTTCAAATAAAAATTTAATCCACATGTAAAGCAGGTGACTATGTGATGAAAATATTTCCTCAATCTAAACTGTTGCAAAGTCTGCCAAAGCAGTTCTTTGCAACATTGGTGCAAAAAGCAGCCAGGTATGCCGGGCAGGGGCATGATGTCATCAATCTTGGCCAGGGAAACCCTGACAGGCCCACACCGCCGCATATCGTCAGGAAACTTCAGGAAGCAGCCGAAAATCCCCTTAATCATAAATATTCCCCTTTTCGCGGTCAGCACAGCCTGAAAGCTGCAGCAGCTGAATTTTACAAAAGGGAATATGGTGTGGACCTTGATCCGGAAAAGGAAATAGCTATTTTATTCGGCGGGAAGGCTGGCCTGGTTGAAATTCCTCAATGTCTTCTCAATCCAGGGGAAACGATCCTTGTTCCTGACCCGGGGTATCCTGATTATTGGTCAGGAGTGGCCCTTGCGAAAGCTTCTATGGCTGTCATGCCCCTGAAAGAAGAGAATCATTTTCTGCCGGATTATGGTGAGCTTTCTGAGCAGGACATCGAATCAGCCAGGATGATGTTCCTCAATTATCCGAATAATCCGACCGGAGCCACGGCTACGAAGGAATTTTTCGAAGAAACGGTCCGCTTTGCAGCGGAAAATGAAATTTGCGTTGTTCATGATTTCGCCTACGGTGCAATTGGCTTTGACAGCAAAAAGCCAGTCAGCTTCCTGCAGACGGAAGGGGCAAAGGAAACAGGCATTGAAATTTATACACTCTCTAAAACTTACAATATGGCAGGCTGGAGAGTGGGGTTTGCGGCTGGGAATGAAAGTGTGATTGAAGCCATCAATCTTATGCAGGATCATCTGTATGTCAGCCTTTTTGGTGCTGTGCAGGAAGCGGCAGCAGAGGCTTTGTCCGGGCCGCAGGCATGTGTGGATGAACTGGTGCAGGTCTATGCTTCCAGGCGGAAAGCCTTTATTGAAGGCCTTAGGGAGATAGGCTGGGATGTTAAAGCACCGCAAGGATCATTTTTTGCCTGGCTGAAAGTTCCGGAAGGCTGGACGTCTGAGCAATTTGCCGATGTTCTGCTCGAAAAAGCGCAAGTAGTTGTGGCTCCCGGCATCGGATTTGGCGAATATGGAGAAGGATATGTCCGCGCAGGTCTGCTTGCAGATGAAGAGAGGCTTAAAGAGGCAGCAGCAAGGATCGGAAAGTTGAATATTTTTTGAAAAATCAATTGACATGTTTTTATAATCATGTCATAATCCAAATGAATTATTGATTATCTGAAAACTTTAAATTCCACATAGATTTCGTTTTCTTATCAAGAGCAGGCGGAGGGACTAGCCCTATGAAGCCCGGCAACCGACTTTGTAAAAAGCACGGTGCTAATTCTTGCAGCGTTTGAGCTGATAGATGAGAAGATGTTGGACACAGCTCTGACCTCTTCTTTCTGAAGGGGTCTTTTTTATTGATTCTATTTTTTTTATCGTAACTATTCGCAGGTGAGAGAACCGCGATCAGCATGACCATACATAAATGCAGGGGGAACAGGATTATGAGTGAAATTATCGCGTCATATTTACTGAATGGTTCCAGCGGGGATCTGGAGAAAAAGGCAGAGGAAATTGCCTTGGGATTGACGGTAGGATCGTGGACAGATCTGCCGGATCTAGAAAAGGACCAGCTTAAGAAGCATAAAGGGAGAGTCGTTTCTGTTGAAAATGGGGAGCAGGATGGAAATGATGGGGCTGCGCTGATTAAAATTGCCTACCCGGCCGCAAACTTCAGCGCCGACCTGCCTGCTGTTCTGACAACTGTATTTGGAAAGCTTTCGCTCGATGGAAAAATTAAGCTTCTCGACCTGGATGCAGCAGAGAGCTTCAAGCGGAATTTCCCGGGCCCGCTTTTTGGCATTGAAGGAATCCGCAATAAGCTTGGTGTTCACGGACGGCCGCTGTTAATGAGCATCTTCAAAGGTGTGATTGGGAGAGATCTCAATTATCTTCTGAAGCAGCTGAAGGAACAGGCACGCGGGGGAATTGATATCGTTAAGGACGATGAAATTTTCTTTGATAATGAGCTTGCCCCCTTCTCAGAGAGGATTACAGAAGGCAAAAGGGTTCTTAGGGAAGCTTTTGAAGAAACAGGGCACAGAACACTTTACGCAGTGAATCTTACGGGCCGTACGTTTGAGCTGAAGGAAAAAGCAAAAAAAGCGGCTGAGCTTGGCGCTGATTTGCTGCTGTTCAATGCCTTTGCCTATGGACTGGATGTTCTTCAGGCATTAAGGGAGGATGGAGATATCGCTCTTCCGATCATGGCTCACCCGGCAGTGAGCGGTGCAATGACTTCTTCTCCTGTTTACGGCTTGAGCCATAGCTTACTGCTTGGAAAGCTGGCCCGGATGGCAGGTGCAGACTTATCCCTGTTCCCGTCGCCATATGGCTCGGTGGCATTGGAGCGGAACCAGGCATTATCCATCAGTTCCGCGCTGACAGAGGATGATATTTATAAAAAAAGCTTTCCTGTTCCTTCAGCTGGGATTCACCCTGGCCTGGTCCCTTTGCTTGTCAGGGACTTCGGGATGGACAGCGTCATAAATGCCGGAGGCGGCGTCCATGGCCACCCTGATGGTGCTAGAGGCGGGGGAGCAGCGTTCCGGCAGGCAATCAGCCTTGTGCTGGAAGGAAAAACCTTGCACCAGCCTCAGCAGGAGTTTCCAGAGCTGGCAAAAGCAATAGCGCTCTGGGGAAGCAAAGAGGTGGCGCAGCATGGATAGGATTGCAGTGTTCTGCGACTTTGACGGGACGATAACAGAATCAGATAATATCATCAGCATCATGAAGCACTTCGCCCCGCCTGAGTGGGAATCGCTGAAGGACAAGGTCCTTGCTGAAGAAATTTCCATTCAGGATGGCGTCGGTCAGATGTTTGCGCTTTTACCGAGCAGCCTGAAGGAGGAAATCACATCCTATGTCCTCAGTCAGGCAAAGATCAGAAACGGATTTGAAGAGTTCATTGCGTATCTGAAAACAGAAAAAATCCCTTTATACATCGTCAGCGGGGGCATCGACTTTTTCATTCACCCGCTGGTTGAACAGTTCGGCCCTTTTGAAGCCATCTACTGCAATCATTCTGATTTCAGCGGGGAGATGATTAAAATCAACTGGCCGCATGAATGTGATGAAGAATGTGACAACGGATGCGGCTGCTGCAAGCCTTCAATCATGAGATCGCGGGACGAAGAAGGGTTATATAAAATTGTCATCGGCGACAGCATTACAGATCTGCAGGCCGCAAAGCAGGCAGATTTTGTACTGGCAAGAGATCTGCTGCTGCAGAAGAGCAGAGAGTTTGGCCTGGATCACAGGCCGTTTACCGACTTTTTTGATTGCATTACAGAATTAAAGAGATTGATAGGGGTGAAACTATGAGCCTCATCCAGGAAAAATGGGACCTGCTGGCAGATATAAAGGAAGAACTTGCAGGCCGTGACTGGTTTATGGGAACAAGCGGGAACCTTGCGATTAAGGTTGCTGCCGAACCGCTGCAATTCCTCGTTACGGCAAGCGGGAAAGATAAGCGGAAGCGGACAGAAGAGGATTTCCTGCTGGTCGGCCATGATGGGAAGCCGGCAGATGAAACCGGCCTGAAGCCCTCTGCAGAAACGCTTCTCCATGTAGAAATTTATAAAAGGACCAAAGCGGGATGCAGCCTGCACGTCCATACGGTTGACAATAATGTGATTTCTGAATTGTACGGGGATGCAGGATCTGTTGCTTTTAAAGGCCAGGAGCTTATCAAAGCTTTTGATAGGTGGGATGAGGATGCAGTCCTGACGATCCCGATCATTCCTAATCACGCCCATATACCGAAGCTTGCTGAGTCTTTTTCAGAGCATATACTGGCCGACTCGGGTGCTGTCCTGATCCGCAACCATGGCATTACAGTATGGGGCCGAACACCTTTTGAAGCGAAAAAGCTTTTGGAGGCTTCAGAGTTTTTATTCCGTTATCAGCTGAAGCTGCTGCTGCTGAAGCAGATTCAAACCGCTATATAAAAGTTGAAGGGAGACTATAAAGATGGCTTATATCGTATTGCAGGAAACAAGAGAAGAAATCAGGAACCAGGAAGAGGTGGCCTCTTTCCTTGACAGCCAGGAAGTCATTTATGAAAACTGGGATATTCAAAAGCTGCCTGTGGATCTGAGAGAAAAGTATAATCTTTCAGATGAAGAGAAGGAAAGGATCCTTGAGAGTTTTGCCGCTGAAATCAAGGATATCTCTGAACGAAGGGGCTACCAGGCGCAGGACGTTATTTCGCTGTCTGAAAGCACGCCGAATCTTGACCAGCTGCTGAAGAATTTCCAGCAGGAGCACCATCACACAGACGATGAGGTCCGTTTTATTGTCAGCGGGCACGGCGTTTTCATTATACAGGGGAAAGACGGCGGCTTTTTTGAAGTATTCCTGGATCCGGGCGACCTGATTTCTGTGCCGGAAAACATCAGGCATTATTTCACCCTCCAGGAAGATCGCAAGGTTGTCGCCGTACGCATCTTTGTTACCTCTGAAGGCTGGGTTCCAATCTATGAAAAAGAAGGCGCAGAAGCTTAATTAAAGAGAATAGAGGCAGCTGTTCTGCCTGTTAAAAAGGGATCGGGAAAAATACCGGTCCCTTTTTTTCTTTTTGGGAAGATGATATCTATGTGATTAAGAATATTTGCTCCAAAAGTTTGAAACCCTGTTGATTGGAGTGGAAGGCACGTAGACTCCTGCGGGATTGCAGCGGCAGAGCTGAGACCCCGCAGGAGGCACGACGAGGAGGCTTAGCGCCGCCCCGCGGAAAGCGAAGTACCTGGAATGAAATCAACCGCCCCATTCAAAAATAAAAACTATGTACGAAACTAAATGCTAATCGTAATTATGGTCTCTTGAGTTCCCTCAATAAAAAGTCATATAGGGTTTTTCCTTGCGGTAATAATCAAGACGATCCTGCAGGGTTCCGGTGTGATATTCGAATTTATGCCCATCCGGATCCTCAAAATAGATCGACCGGCCGTCTTTTTCATGCCTGCTTCTGCCTGAAAGAATGACAGCCCCGGCTTTTATAAGCCTTTTTTCCAGCCCTGCCAATTCTCCTTCTTCTGCATGAAATGCAATGTGAGTATAAGAATCCTTTATTTCTCCTCTTGGTATATCTTTTTCTTCATTTAAAGCTATCCACAGCCCATCTAAATCAAAGTAGGCAGTTGTCCTGCCGGAAATCAGCAATTTTGCGTTGAATGCTTCCTGATAGAAAGAAATGGATCTCTCAAGATTTGAAACAGAAAAACAAAAATGGTTAATTAGCTGCATTCCTTTTCCCGCTTTCTTTACTTTACCGTCAGAATAAAATCTGCAAAATAAAAAGAAATTTGTCGAAACGATATATTTCGGATTGTGAAACAACATTTTTTCTTGAAGAATTTGTCTAATATTGCGAATCTATTTACTTTTATAGAAATTCTTGTAATAATGCTTCAAGTGGCCTATTATTCCTTGGCATTCCGCAGATGATGTCAAATAGAGAAGGGAAGCTGGGGAAATCGCCTCTGTTTTTATTATTATATAAAGAGAGACATAATTAAAGAGGGAAGATAGAATGATTGGATTATAAAAAAAGGAATGGGACACGGATTAGGAGGAAAAGAAAGTTGTGCCAGTCAAATGAATATTTAATGAAAGAAATCCAGGTGAAAAGGGAAGCGATGATTAAGATTGCAGAGAGAGAAGGAATTTCAAGTGCGGCGACGATCCGCTGCAGCCAGGAGCTTGACAAGCTGATTCTGGAGTTTCAGCAAAGCATGAAGAAAGAGAGCAGAAATCATGAAACTGTTAAGGGACCCTATAAAGAGATGATCCTTTGGCCGAGGGAGCTTGCTAAAGTCTAAGCGGCAGATTGACAGTTGTCAGCTCTAAAAAGGATTATCCGGGTTCTGCCCAAACATTATTGCGTATCTTATTACTTCAGCCAAAATACTCGCAAATTACACTTCACAGCTATTCTCCTCATAGAAGAAAACAGCACAGCATAAACATTTGGAAAAGCATAGGCTCTGCGGCGGGATCTCCCGGGGCTGATCAAAATCCGTTGAAGAGGGGCCTGTTTTATAAGGGCCCCTCTTCATTTTTACCCTGCAGTTAAAAAATATTGATCAGAAAGATCATGAAGAGCAAGCCTATGATGAAGGAATAAGTGGCAGTGCGTTCGTTTCCGTCTCCATGGCTCTCAGGGATCAGCTCTTTATAAATAATGAACAGCATGGCGCCTGCGGCGAAAGCAAGGCCATAGGGAACAAGAATGCTGATAAATGATGTAAGATAGAATCCGAGAAGCCCGGTGACGATCTCTATCGCACCTGTCAGGGTGGCAATAATAAATGCCTTGAATTTGTTTATTTTCTGGTTTACCAGAAATAAAGCCACAAGGAATCCTTCAGGGGCATTTTGCAATCCAATGGCAAAGGCGATCAAATTGCCTGTATCTTCTGTGCTCGAAGCGTAGCTGACCCCTACGGATAACCCCTCAGGAATATTATGCAGTGTGATGGCTGCGATGATCAGCATTGCCTTTTCATCAAATTCGAGCCCTTTCTTCGAATGCTGAAGATCAATATGAGGGATATTCTTCTCCAGCAGCGTCAAGGAGAGAACACCGAGGAAAACACCCGCAGCCAGCGGCAGAAATCCACCCGCAGCCAGCGCTTCCGGAATAAGCCCCATCATGGAGGCTGCCATCATGATGCCTGCTGTGAAAGCCAATAGGATGTCTCTCCAGCTGTGGGTGATGCTCCCGTGCATAAACAGTATGATCAAAGCCCCAAGTCCTGTTGAAAGGGCAGACAGTACGCTCCCGATAATTACTTCGCTCATGGTATAAAGCTCCCCGCCTTTCCTTTGAAGCATGATGAGCACCATGCAATCTGGTCTAACCGTATTTATGGGCTTAACGCGCAATACTAATATATACAGCAGAAAGAAAAAAGTTCCCCGTAAAATAATTGTGCAGCTGAAAAGAATATGAAAAAGGCTGTCCAAACCGGTACCAGGGTTCGGACAGCCTGCATAATAGCTGATCTTATATATCTTCGGCCTGCATTTCTGCAAGCTGGCGGTCTGATGGAAGCACAGCCGATAAAAGGCCTAATAGAGGAAGGAAGCCGGTGACAGCCAAAGTCAGGGGAAGGCCGATCATATCTGCGAGCCATCCGAGCGCAACCGAACCGATTGCTCCCATGCCGAAGGCCAGGCCCACTGTGAGACCGGACATGGTGCCGATTTTTCCAGGCACCAGCTCCTGCGCATACACTACAGTAACCGAAAAGCTTGCCATCAGAATAAAGCCGGTTAACAGCAAAAAAATAAAAGCAAGTTCTTTTGGCATATACGGCAGCAGAATTGAAAATGGTGCAGATGCAGCCATTGAGACAAAAATGATTCTCTTTTTTCCAAACCGGTCAGATAATGGGCCGCCAAAGAATGTTCCTGCAGCGCCTGCTGCCAGGAATGCAAATAAAAATACTTGTGCCTGCGTAATCGTGAAGGAATACTCCGTTATCGCGTAAAAAGCGTAGAAATTGGTGATGGCTGATATATACCAGGAACGAGCAAATATCAGGAAAAGGATGACGGCCAGTGAAAGTACTATTTTGTTTTTTAGGGCAGTTTGCCGTTTTTTGCCGGCCCTGGATTTTTTCAGCCCCAGCTGCTTTTCCTCCTTCAGTCTTCCTGAATACCAGAAGGCGATATAAACAAGAAGGCCGGAAGCGAGGGCTGCAGCCAATGTAAACCAGGAAGCTCCTCTTTGCCCCAGAGGCACAAGAATGAGGGCTGTAATGAGCGGTGCAAGTGCCTGTCCTGTATTGCCTCCCACCTGATAAATTGACTGTGCCAGTCCCCTTTTTGTCCCTGCAGCCATATAAGCGACGCGCGATCCTTCAGGATGGAAAATGGCTGAACCAAGGCCAATCAGCACAACAGACAATACTATTGAAAGAAAATTCCCGGCCAAAGCGAGGCCGAGCACCCCGGCCAGTGAAATGGCCAGCCCAATTGGAAGAGCGAATGGCATCGGCTTACGGTCAGTCAGTATGCCAGTAACCGGCTGGAGGAGCGAAGACACGATGTTAAGGGAAAAAGCAATGAATCCAAGCTCCGTATAAGTCAGCCCCATTGACTTTTCGAGGATGGGAAACATGGCAGGCACTACAGCCTGGATCGTATCGTTCAACAGATGGCAGAGCCCGATGATGAATAAAACTTTATAGGCTGTACCTTCGTTATATTTTTGCTTTTGGACTGCTGCAGGGTGTCCCATTGATTTCCCTCCTGGTGTTTATTTGCCGATAGAGTTCTTGATTGAAATAACACATAATAAAATAGCATAATATATTTTAGTAGATTTATCCATGATTCATTTACAATGGATCTGGGAGGATGTCATTTTTGGAGGCAAATATGGAAAAATATATTCAGGAATTGCTGGATGGCAGCTCCATCCTTAAAGACATGAAGAATACTTATGGACTTGAAGAGGATTGCAGACTTCTTGGGGATTTTGAGAATTTTGTTTATGAAGTAAATAAGGGTGGAACGCCCTATATTCTCAGGCTGACTCATCAATCGCATCGGTCTTTTCACAATATTGCAGCCGAGATTGACTGGCTAAATCATTTATTCTCTGAGGGTATTCAAGTTCCTGAGGTGATGATGGCTTTAGGAGAAAGGATCATAACCGCCGGGTGCAGGGATGGCAGCAGTTTCTACGCCTGTCTGTTTTCGAAAGCTCCGGGCAGGCCAATCAAAGTAACTGATAGAGAGTTTGACAAAGATCTTTTCAGGTCATGGGGCAGGATCATTGCCCAGATGCATGAAGCAACAGCCAATTATAAGGCAAATGCTGAAATTGGAGCAAGGCCGGGCTGGGATGAGGAAGATGTCCTTTTCCCTGAAAGGTATGTTCCCGCAGAAGGGCATGCAAGAATCATTGCGAACAGCAGGGAGCTCATCAGCAGGATTAAAACGCTGCCTGCAGGAAAAGACAGCTTTGGGCTTGTACATACAGATCTTCATTCAGGCAACTTCTTTTTTGATGGAAAAAAGGTCTATCCGTTTGACTTTGATGACTGTGCCTATCACTGGTTTGCCTCAGATATAGCCATCCCGGTGTATTACTCGGTCCTTTACCGCTTTAAAAACGGAACACAGCAGGAGAAAAATGCTTTTGCAGCAGGATTTCTGAAGGAATTTGCTTCAGGATATGAGGAAATCAGGCAGCTTCCTCCCGGGTGGCTTGATCAGCTCCCGCTGTTTCTGAAGCTTAGGGATGTTGTCCTCTATACTGTCCTCCATAAAAAGATTGCGCCTGAGGATAGAAGCACTGGACTGCTTTCAATGATGGCTGATTTGAAGGGCAGGATCGAGGATAAACAGCCGATTTTCACCCTTGAATGAGTAAAGCAGAGCACCGTATGGTGCTCTGCTTTACACGTGTTGATAAATTGGGCCTGACACCTTAGTCTTTTACAGGCAGCAGGATCTCAGCTTTTGTGCCTTCATTCACTCTGCTTGAGATGGTGATGCTGCCTCCAAAGGACTCAATGATCCTTTGGCATACAACAAGGCCTAGCCCAGTTCCCATATCCTTTGAAGTGAAAAATGGCGTGAATACCTTCTCAAGGTCTTCCTCACGGATGCCGGAGCCTGTGTCTTCCAGTATGATACTGTGCCATTTGCCGCCGGTGTGCAGGGAGATGGAGAGCCGTCCCCCGTCCGGCATTGCTTCAAAAGCGTTCTTTGCAAGATTGAGAAGTACCTGCTTCAGCTGATCCTGGGTACCCTCGGCAATCGCCGGGTTATCCGGAAGATGGTAGGTGCACTGTACATTTGCCAGGGACGCTTCTGATTCGAAAAGGGGAATTAGGTCAGAAATGATTTCTTTCAGATTGATTTTTTCCAATTTCAGGGCAGCAGGTTTTCCCAGGATCAGAAACTCACTTACAATTTCATTGATTCTGCTTATCTCCGTGTCAATCACTTTAAAGAAGTACTGATCGTCGGAATGTGTGTATTTTTCACTGAGAAGCTGGACAAGCCCTTTTATTCCGGTCAAAGGATTCCGGATTTCGTGGGCTGTACTTGCTGCAAGGGTGCCGACCAGCTCAAGCTTCTGCAATTCGTTTTTCTTCTTTTCCTCTGCCGCCTGCTTTTTAAGCATGAAATATTTGATAAAAAAGAAGATGATATGGAAGATGATCAGCAGTCTTGCAATAAATCCCGCAGCCTCTTTAAAGATTGCTGCGTTATCTCTGTCAGGGACTGCTGTTTTGATCGTCCAGGGGAGTCTCTCGATCGGGATCATGACTGTCTGCTTATTGCCAAATGAATCGGAACCGGCCATATTAAAGCTCATGATCGGCGCATCCTCCTGGTTGTAGACGACCAGCCTGGCATCGGGCGTCAGCATGGTCAATATATTTTCAATGTGGTCTACCCTGATCTGTGCTATGGCAATTCCGGCGATCTCCCGGTTCTCTTTAAGCACCGGCGCTGCCAGGCCAATAACCTTCTGGCCGTTTTCGAGCGTTTCCTGCCTGGAGGAAATGACGATATCCTTAGCATCCATCGCTTCCTGTATATAATTTTTTTCGAGCATATTTTTGTTGTCAAACAGAGAGTTTGATCCTGCGATGACTTCTCCGCCGGCATTGGCTACATATAATCCCCCATAGCGTGAATCCATCAGATGGATGCGCTGAAGCAGCGGTGAGATTTTTGCAGGATCCTGCATTTCCGCAGAGGCCGCAATAGAAAGGACCTCAAGGGTAGAAACGGTTTCCGAGATAAAGTCATCCCAATGCCGCTGGTGGATGGCTGCTGTCCACCTGGCAGCTTCCTGGCGGTCGCTGATATTCTGATCCAGCAGCTTGTTCATATAAAAGAGGCTGGAAATGACAGCAGGGATCATAACGGCTGCGAGATACAGAATATAGTTCTTTGGTTTTTTCATTTGTATGTACCTCAATAGATATTTGTATAATTGAGAAGAGCGCCTCGTATCCGGGCGGGCTTATTTGTTATTATACCACTTATGAACAATTCAAGTTTAACAGCAGCCAAGAATGATAAATAGGTACTAAAGGGAGGAGTTAGATGAAAAATAAAGAGATAGTATCGTTCCTGATTACATCTGATTTGCATGGCAGCATCTATCCTTATGATTACAGCGCGGGAAAAGAACAAGCAGCGGGGCTTGCCAAACTGGCATCAGTGATCAGGCAGGAGAAGGCGAAGGCAGACCATACACTCCTTCTGGACAATGGCGACCTGATCCAGGGCACGCCGCTTATGTACCATTATTCCCGGTTCTTAAAGCACCGTGTCAATCCCATGGTCCAGGTCCTGAATAAGCTGGAGTATGATGCTGCTGTAATCGGCAACCATGAATTCAATTATGGCATCGAAATGATCAAGAGTGCAGCCAGCGAATCCAATTTCCCCTGGCTGAGCGCCAATGTGCTGCACCGGACAACGAAGGAGCCGTATTTCGGAGTGCCCTATATGATTAAGGAAATGAATGAGCTTAAGATTGCGGTCCTGGGGATTACAACAAGCCATATCCCGAATTGGGAAAGGCCTGACTATATCCAGGAACTTTTCTTCGATTCTGCAATTGAGACCCTTGCACGCTGGATTCCTTATGTAGAAGAAACTGAAAAGCCCGACTTCCTGGCGGTCGCTTATCATGGAGGCTTTGAACGGGATATGGAAACAGGCGCCAAAGCGGAGGAGGAAACAGGAGAAAATGAAGCTTACAGGATCTGCATGGAATTTCCGGAAATCGATCTGCTGATTACCGGCCATCAGCATAGGAGGCTGTCTGGCAAAGAGGTGAACGGGGTGCCGGTCATCATGCCGGGAGCCCATGGAAGCCATTTGGGCAAAGTAGAAGTGACTTTTGAAAAGGTCCGTCATGAATGGACAATCGCCGGCCTCGACTCATCTTTGATCAGCAATGAAGGTGAGTGTGATAAGGAAATCATCCACGATGCAAGCTTTTACGAAAATGAAACGCAAAAGTGGCTTGATGAAGAAATCGGCTCTCTGACAGAAAGTATGCTGATCACAGATCCACTGGAAGCCAGGATCAGGGAGCATCCATTGATTGAACTGGTTAACCGCGTCCAGATGGATGCTTCCGGGGCAAAGATATCCTGTACAGCCCTGTTCAATGAAGGAGCACCGGGGTTCAGCAGCACGGTGACCATGAGAGATATCATGACCAATTATATTTATCCAAACACACTTGCTGTATTGCAGATAACAGGCCAGGACATTAAAGATGCACTGGAAAGGTCTGCCTCCTACTTCAGGGTCGGTGAAGATGGGGAAATTGCGGTCAATCCGTCATTTTCAAAGCCTAAGCCGCAGCATTATAATTATGATATGTGGGAAGGGATCGAATATGAACTGAATCTATCCCAGCCTGAAGGAAGCCGTGTCACTGTTTTGGAGCACAGAGGAGAGGCCATGAAAATGGATGAAGTGTTTGAGGTGGTCATGAACCACTACCGTGCAGGTGGAGGAGGCGGCTACTGGATGTTTAAGAACAAACCTGTTATCCGGGAAATCCATAAGGACATGACAGAACTGCTGGCTGAATATATCAGGAAAGAACAGCCTGTAAAGGCAGAAGTGAATGCAAACTGGAAGGTTACAGCCAATTCTCATTTATTGCAGCCCAAAAATTGACACAAGAGGCAAGCTTCCTTATAATAATGCTGAATTTGAGATAAAATAACGTGTTAAAGGATCTGTTTAAAAATGGGGAATGAACAGGTAAATCAATCATTAAAGCTTTTTATCGTTTTATCAAGGGCCTGCAGGGCTGTTAATGAGAATGTCAATAAGCTGATTCAGACATACGGATTGAATCCGACTGAATTTGCGGTGCTTGAGCTGCTCTATCACAAAGGAGACCAGCCGCTGCAGCAAATCGGCGGCAAAATCCTGCTCGCAAGCGGCAGTATTACTTATGTTGTGGACAAGCTTGAGGAAAAAGGGTACCTCCGCCGGGTGGCCTGCCCGACAGACCGGCGCGTGACATTTGCCCAGATTACAGAAAAAGGCAAAGCGTTCATTGAGGAGATCTTTCCGTCTCATGAGCAGTTCATCCATGAACTGATGTCAGAGCTATCTAATGAAGAAAAGCAGACAGCGATCGATCTTTTAAAGAAGCTCGGCTTATCTGTCGGAAGATTTTAAAGCAAAGCACAGTGATCTTGCTGTGTTTTTTGTTTTTTAGGAGGATTTTCCTGCTGGATGTCGAATCTTTAGTATGGTTTTTTAAAATAAAGCTATTCGGGGGGAAAAGAATGAAATTCAGTGAATATACATATGTCCGTCCAGACATGGACGAAGCAGGAAGGAAATTTGAAGCTGCACTGGAGAGGTTCAGGGGGGCAGCAAGTGCCGATGAACAGAATGAAGCGATGAAGGAGATCAATCAGATTCGCAACGATATCGGGACAATGTTCAACTTATGCTATATCCGCCATTCAATTGATACTAATGATGAATTTTATAAAAATGAACAAGACTATATGGATGAAGTACAGCCGCAGCTGGAAGGGTTTGTAACAGATTACTATAAAGAACTGGTAGATTCCAAGTTTCGTTCAGAACTTGAAGGAAAATGGGGTAAGCAGCTTTTTGCGCTGGCAGATGCCCAGCTGAAGGTATTCAAGCCGGAAATCCTGCCACTTATGCAGAAGGAGAATAAGCTATCTTCTGAATATACGAAGCTGATGGCCTCCGCCAAGATCGATTTTGAAGGGGAAGAGCGTACACTGGCCCAAATGGAGCCATTTACCGAGTCGACCGACAGGGAAATGAGAAAGAGGGCCCAGGAGGCACGTTTCGGATTCCTTGCTGACAATGAAGAGGAGCTTGACCGTATCTATGACGATCTTGTAAAAGTCAGGACAGAAATCGCACATAAGCTTGGCTATAATAACTTTGTAGAGCTGGCTTACTACAGAATGTACCGGACGGATTATAATGCAGAAATGGTCGCCAAATTCCGCGGACAGGTCAAAGAGCATATAGTCCCGATCGCGACAAAGCTAAAGCAGCGCCAGCAGGAAAGAATCGGACTTGATGAATTAAAATACTATGATGAGCCTTTCCAATATAAGACGGGCAATGCAGCACCGAAGGGAAGCCCTGAGTGGATCATTGAAAACGGCCAGAAAATGTATGACGAACTCTCAGAAGAAACAGGCAGATTCTTTTCTTTTATGAATGAAAATCAGCTGATGGATCTTGTGGCGAAGAAGGGGAAAGCAGGAGGCGGCTACTGCACCTATATTGAAAACCATAAAGCACCTTTCATCTTTTCCAATTTCAATGGCACTTCAGGTGATATCGATGTGCTGACACATGAAGCCGGCCATGCTTTCCAGGTATATTCCAGCAGCCATTTTGAAATTCCTGAATACAACTGGCCGACATATGAAGCAGCAGAAATACATTCCATGAGCATGGAGTTCTTTACATGGCCATGGATGGAAAATTTCTTTAAGGAAGATACAGATAAGTATAAGTTTTCCCATCTGAGCTCTGCATTGCTTTTCCTTCCTTATGGCGTAAGCGTAGACGAATTCCAGCATTGGGTATACGAAAACCACACTGCTACTCCGCAGGAACGTAAGCAGGCCTGGAGGGAAATTGAGAGGAAATATCAGCCGCATAAAGACTATGAAGGAAATGAGTATTTGGAGAATGGCGGTTTCTGGCAGCGCCAGGGGCATATCTTTAATTCTCCTTTCTATTATATCGATTATACACTTGCACAGATTTGCGCTTTCCAGTTCTGGAAGCGTTCAAGGGAAAACCAGGAAGAGGCATGGAGTGATTATGTCAAGCTGTGCGGATTAGGCGGAAGCCTTCCTTTCACAGAGCTGGTCAAGGAAGCCAATCTTCTTTCGCCATTCGAGGAAGGCTGTGTAGAATCCGTAATTGGTGAAATTGAAAGCTGGCTGAATTCTGTAGATGACAAAAGCCTGTAAAATTAGATGAGCCGGGGATTCCCCGGCTCTTTCTTGCTGTTCAGGAAATTTTAAATCGTATATCCTGGGGACTATTTTCAATACCTGATCAATGTCCAGCAGCTGCGCCGGGATCACAAACCAAACCTCCCAAAAAGTCAAAGAATTCCTTTCCGTGAGGCACCCAGGAAGCTGGCCATGCCGACGTTGCCACAGGACTTGGCGTTCTTAGTCTGCGTTCCTAAAGGTGATCAAGGCTCTTGCGCTTTTGTTCTGCAGATATTACTATTTTACTGGCTGCTGTCCAGATCTTCTTTAAAAAGGGGGAGATGGATTTCGGCTGTTGTGCCGGAGCCCATCCTGCTTGTAATCGAGAGCCTGCCTTTATGCTGCTGGATAATCTGCTCTGTAATCATCAGACCGAGGCCAGTACCTGATTCCTTTGTGGTAAAAAAAGGTTTTTTGATATTTTGCAAAAGTTCTTCGGGCATTCCGCATCCGCTGTCTTCGATTAAAATTCTTGCTTCACCAGTGCTGGTCTGTCTGCATGAGATCTTTACAACACCGCCCTCCGGCATAGCGTCGATGCTGTTTTGGACAAGATTGATGCATGCCTGCTTCAGCTTGCCGGTGTCGCAAAGGACAGTTCCGCATCCAGGAAGAATATCCTTCAAAAGGTGCACATTTTTATAATGTGCCTCAGATTCAAACAGGAGCGCTGTTTCATTTAGCAGCGGTTCCAGCGGCTGAGGCTTCATGTTTGGTGTGTGCGGTTTGGACAGATATAGAAATTCATTAATAATTCCGTTCATCCGCTCCAGTTCTGAATGGATGATTGAAATATATTGCCTATAGTCATTCTCCTTTTCACCAATCATTTGTATAAATCCTGATATAACGGTTAATGGATTTTTAATTTCATGGGCGACGCTCGCTGCCATTTCACCGGTGACCTTCAGTTTTTCAGAATTCCGCAGATACTCTTCCAGCTTTTTCTTCTCAGTAACATCCCTTATGACCATCGATACTGCAAAAATTTTATGCTGAGCATTATAGACAGGGGATACGGTCGCCTCTAGCACGCTCGGCTCATCACTGACACCCGGAAAGGAAAGTTCAGCTCCGGAAATACTGCGGCCAAGAAGCGCCGAATCCAGCATATCCGAGATTTTACCATTTTCATCCGCTATGATGGTTTCAAGGCTGTCCCCAGGCTCTGGAGCTGTGGAGTGAAACAGCAGGGAGAAACTGTTATTCATTCTTAGAATCCTTTTTTCTGCATCTGCAATTACAATGGAATCGCTGGTATTGTCAAAAAAAGCGTCGATATAGGATCTGGTCGATTCCAGGTCTTTCCTTGCAGCCATTTCGCTTCTCTCTGCTTTTTCCCACAGCCTGTTCGCGTGTTTGATCATGAAAAACAGCAGAATGCTTGTGAGCAGGGCAAAAAGGAGGATATAAGGCAGGTCCTCAGGGCCGGACATTTCTGCAATTAAATGTCCATTTGCTGCATTCAGGATGATAAGGGCTGCAGCAGCCAGCGAGGTGGAAATGCCAAGCGCAAGATAACTCTGATAAAAGGCTGATAAAATGATCCCGAACACCAGAAAAATATAATTGACCAGATAAGGAAGCTGCAGGTTCAGGTAAAACAGATAACTGTATATACTGGCCAGGATTACAATCATCATGAAGTGAGGCTTCGGCTTAAGATAATAGAGGCCGGTGAGCAGCAGGCAAAAGCCAAGGCCGACAGGCGGCCACAGCAAATCATAGCGCTGATCGACCAATGTGTAAAAAGCTGTATCGATTATGTAAAACAGCCAGAGCAGCTGTATCAAAAGCAGATTCCGGCTTTCTATCAGGCTTGTTTTGTTCATGCTTAGGGTGCCTTTCGGTTAGTATATTAACCAATTTTATCACAATTTGTCAGATTTTGTTGAGCGACTTTCATGTCTAACAGAAAAAGACATACAGTAAGCCTGTATTAAGCTTCTGTATGCCTTTCGCAATTGATTTGTATCTTTATTTTCCAGTAACCACAATATTTCCATCCAAAAGGTCTGCATGCAGCTGTGTGCATGATGGATCTTCCAGAATAAAGTCCGCAATTTTGTCTTCCAGCTGCTCCTGGATTGCCCTTCTAAGCGGACGGGCTCCAAACGCCGGATGATAGCCAAGCTCGGCCAGTTTTTCAACTGCTTCATCAGTAAAAGTCAGCAGCATATCCTGTTCTTTGAGTGCTGTATTCAGCTCTTCCAGCATCAGCTGCACAATTTTCAGCAGGCTGTCTTTTTCAAGCTGTTTGAACTCTATGATGCTGTCGAATCTGTTCAGGAACTCAGGCTTGAAGAAACTGCCCAGAGAATCAAGAATTCCTGATTCCTTGACAGCTTCGCTGCTGCCGAAACCGACCTTGATTTCCCTGTGTCCTGCACCGGCGTTGCTTGTCATGATGATAACAGAATCCTTAAAGCTGACGGTCCTTCCCTGGCTGTCTGTCAGGCGGCCGTCTTCGAGTATCTGGAGGAACATATGCTGTACGTCAGGGTGGGCTTTTTCTATCTCATCCAGCAGAATGATGCTGTATGGATTCCTCCGCACCTTCTCAGTCAGCTGGCCTGCTTCATCATGGCCGACATATCCCGGAGGGGAACCGATAATTTTTGAAATGCTGTGTTTTTCCATATATTCGCTCATATCAAGCCTGATCATGCTGTCTTTAGAGCCGAAGAGCTCTTCAGCAAGTGTTTTTGTCAGTTCGGTCTTACCAACACCGGTTGGTCCGACAAATAAGAAAGAGCCGATTGGGCGGTTTTTGGATTTTAATCCAGCTCTGCTTCTGCGTACTGCCTTTGCGACCTTTTTAACAGCTTCTTCCTGGCCGATCACTTTTTCGGAAAGGGATTTTTCAAGGTTCTTCATCTTGGATTGTTCATCCTGCTGAATTTTGCCGACCGGAATGCCGGTCTTTCTTTCAATGATCTCCTGGATATGTCCCGCTTCCACTACCGGCCTCTTTGCCGAATCATTGTTCAATGCTTTTTCAAGCTTGATTTCCTGTTCACGGAGCTTGGCCGCTTTTTCATAGTCTTCTTTCTTCAGGACTTCTTCTTTGGCAGCTGATATTTCAGCCAGCTTCTGCTCGATTTCTTCCCCTGGTGTATATTCTGCTGTCAGATTGATTTTTGATCCTGCTTCATCCAGCAGATCAATGGCTTTATCCGGAAGAAATCTGTCCTGTATATATCTGCTTGATAGAGTGACGCATGCCGACAGCGCCTCTTCCGAATAGGTGACTTCATGGAAGTCCTCATATTTGGACTGGAGGCCTTTCAGGATTTCTAAGGCTTGTTCCTGTGTTGGCTCCTGAATGTGAACAGGCTGGAAACGCCTTTCAAGCGCAGGGTCTTTTTCAATCTGGCGATATTCTTTTAAAGTTGTCGCACCGATTACCTGAAGTTCGCCGCGGGCAAGAGCAGGCTTCAGGATGTTGCCTGCGTCCATGGAGCCTTCGGCGGATCCTGCTCCGACAAGAAGATGGATTTCATCAATGAACAGGATAATATTTTTCCTTTCCTGCAGCTCTGTGATAAGCTGTTTCATCCGTTCTTCAAACTGTCCGCGAATGCCGGTATTGGCAACAAGCGAAGCGACATCAAGAAGATAAACTTCTTTATTCAGCAGTTTGCGGGGTGCTTTCTTTTCAGATATTTTCAGTGCCAATCCTTCTGCAATGGCAGTTTTCCCGACACCGGGCTCTCCGATCAGTACTGGATTATTTTTATTTCTCCGATTGAGTATTTCAATGACACGGTCAATTTCTTCATCCCTGCCAATGACAGGATCTATTAAGCCTGCATTGGCTGCATTGCTCAAGTTCTTGCCAAACTGTTCAATAAAGCCGTTTGGCTTTTTGCCTGGCTGCTGTTTCATTCCCTTGCCGGCACTAGCTTCACCGGCGCCCATTTGTTTGAACAAGTCTTCCATGCCGGAAGCCTCGAAGGGATTCTGGTAACCGAAGGAAGCGTTCATTTTTTGCTTTTCGGTCTGATAGCAGCTGCTGCAGAGATGTGTTTCTATTTTATTTCCATTTATATTAAACCTTAATTGGATGGTTGCCTGGTTTTGTTGACATTTTTCACAGTTCATCAATCAATGCCTCCTATATGTTGACTTTGACTATCTTTGACTAACTTTGATTTTATTATACTTTGACCTTATTTGACTTTCAAGCAATAAGACTTGGCAATTTAAGCCAAAGGAATGAATTGTTTTGAAAAGCTCGTCTTTGTTGGAAAAGCCGGTCATATACATGAAGGGGAGGAGGCGGTTTCGTGAAAAATTGGACTGGAGCCTTGCAGATTGCTGCTGTCTATGTCGGTACAGTAGTCGGGGCGGGTTTTGCAACAGGCAAGGAGATAGTAGAGTTTTTTACCCGGTTCGGGTTTATCGGGCTGATCGGAATTCTGATGAGCGGATATATATTTATTATGCTGGGAACAAAGCTGATGAGGATCTCAGCACGGATACATGCAAAGTCCTACCAGGAGCTGAATGATTATCTGTTCGGCAGATATTTCGGAAAAGTGATCAATGTGCTGACATTAATTATGCTCCTTGGCGTATGTGCTGTCATGCTGTCAGGCGCAGGAGCTGTATTTCAGGAGCAGCTTGGATTGTCCAAGCTCTCAGGGGTGCTTGCAACAATCATATTATCGGTGGTTGTAATGATTCTCGGCATTAAAGGGCTGTTTGCTGTGAATTTGTTTGTAGTGCCTATGATGATTGCCTTCAGTTTTATCTTAATGTTCATTTCTATAAAGCTCCCGGGCTTTAAGGAGCAGATGCTGTTCATTCCGTTTGCGGAGGATGGGTGGAAAGCTGTAGCCGCGCCATTTTCCTATACCGCGCTCAATCTGGCCCTGGCACAGGCGGTGCTGGTGCCTGTTGCAGCTGAAATAAAAGATGACCGGACCATCAGGATGGGAGGGTATATCGGAGGGGCGGCATTGACCATCATCCTTTTATCAAGCCATCTGACTCTTGTAATGCTCCCTAACCTGGAAGTATATGAAATACCAATGGCAGTCATCATGAAAAATCTTGCATCCGGTTTTTACGGCCTGTTTGTACTGGTCATTTATGGAGAAATTTTTACCTCAATAATAGGAAATATTTTCGGGCTGGAGAGGCAGATAAGGCAGTATATTTCAATCCCGGCCATCTGGTCGGTCGGGGGAATTTATCTAATTACCTGTTTAATCAGCATGATAGAATACAGTACACTGCTTTCCTATCTTTATCCGATATTCGGATATGTCAGCATTCTATTTATTGTCCTGCTCTGGATAAAACCTACAGAAGAAAAAGAAGCATGAAAAAAAACAGGCCGATGAGGTGTTTCATCGGCCTGTTTTCCTTATTTCTCTGCTGAAATGGTTTTTGCCATTTGAATAAAAGCATCAGTGTGATCAGCATCATTTTTTGTGTAGATGCTCAGCTTTAGGGGCTGTCCACCGTTTTTAATCAGGTATACCGCTGCTTTATCTTCTTCTGAAGCTGCTTCGTAAATGATTGCATCCTGCAGGAATTCATCATCAGAAGCCTCCGCAGATTGCACCTCACTGCTTACCGCTGTCAGCTGGGATTTTGCGTTCTCTTCAGCCATTTCCCAATCTGTATCTTCCGGCAGCAGCTCAATCCTCATGAATACTTGATCATTATCTGTCAGATAGAGTACATCTTTATTAGGCTCTTCAGCTGTCAGTTCGTATGAAGGAAGGACATACATAGAATAATTCTGGTTGTCGCTTTTTTCAAGGACTGCAGTTTCTTCCATCGTTTCTCCATTCACCTGGTATGACAGGGATTTTTCCTGCTCCATTTCAGAGCTGCCTGTCTCCTCGTTTTCTTCTCCTTCAGACTGATCATCCGTCTGCTCTATGTCTTCACCATTTGAATTGTCACCGGTTTCCTGGGTGCCGTCTGTTGTGCCCGCTGTTTCTTCTGTATTGGTTCCATTGTCTTCACTTCCTGTGTCCTCTGTAGTCCCGCACCCGGCAAGTGCAAGTGAAAGGATCCCTGTAGCCAGCAATAGTTTTTGAAGTGTGTTCATTTTGGCATTCCTCCTGTATGTCATGCAGTTTTATAATAGAGTAGACGATGTTATCTGCAGAAAGTTACAAATTTTGCTGATTTCATCAGTTGAATGGCAAGATAATAAAAATTAATAGATCGAATATGAGATGAGAGACAATGACCAGGGGCAGGCTTTTCTTCCAGGCATACAGATATCCCCAGAACAGCCCGGCTGCAAATGCTGCAAGGGCAAGGACCGGATAGCCGGAATAGAAATGGACGGAGGCGTAAAGCAAAGCAGCTGATATCACTGCCCATCCTGGTTTTATGTAGCTTTGCAGGCGTTTTTGGACAAAACCCCGCCAAAAAATTTCTTCGCCCGGAATGATGACAAGGATCAGGACGATATATTGCCAGATTACTTCCGGGGAAAGCCGGCTGTACAATCTCCCGATTTGGCTTGCGAATGGCAGGTTCAAAATCTCTATCAGAAAATGGCCTGTCCAGAATAATCCATAGAGGAGTACCCCGGAAACTGCTCCAAAGAAAAGGTAAGACCGGAAAGAAGCCTCATCCTCCACTTCTTCTGCCATAATTGAATAGCTGATCAGAAACAGCATGGAAGCGGTGAATATATACCAAAATACTGCCCTGTCCTGAAAAGTGAAAAACAATAACAAATGGGCAATCATGATCCCCAGGATCAGTTTTATATCAATTGAGCCAATTTTCATTCATGATCTCCTTTCAGCCAGGTGGAAAATATAAATGCGGGTTTACGGTGCAATGCTTCTTCTGCTGTATAATCAGTAAGTAAGCTGTTGGCTCGTACAATTTATTGGTGTTCTAACAAACCAATCACTATTTTATCAAAAAATGAAAGTACTCTGCTACTACTTTTGTTCATACAACTGTTTTTAACAGCATACAGGAGGGAAAAAGATGCGAAAAGCACTAATTTTAGGCGCTACCGGCTTGACAGGGGGCCATCTTTTGGAGCTGCTCCTGGGCAGCGGCCAGTACTCAGAAATAAAAGTGATCAGCAGACGCCCGCTTAGCATAGAACATCCTAAACTGACGGTATACATTGGGGGCTTCAGCAGGCTGGAGGAGATGGGGGATGCCTTCAAGGCTGACGATATATTCTGCTGTATTGGCACAACGATTAAGAAGGCGGGAAGCAAAGACGCTTTTCGGGCAACCGATTTAGAGTATCCCTTAAAGGCGGCACATCTTGCACAAGAAGAAGGTGCAGCCAGATTCCTGATTATATCGTCAATGGGGGCAGACCCGGATTCTAAGTTTTTTTATAATAAGGTAAAAGGACAGGTGGAAGAACAGCTTAAGACACTGAATGCTTTCAGCCTCCACATTTTCCGGCCGTCCCTTCTTGTCGGCGATAGGGCGGAGTTCAGGCTGGGGGAAAAGGCCGGCGAGGTTTTCTTAAGGGCGGCAGGGCCGTTTATGAAGGGAAAGCTTCAAAAGTATAAATCCATCAAGGCATTAGATGTGGCAAAAGGGATGGCAGCGGCCGCAATCCGTGATAAGGAAGCCCGCAAGGCTGCAATGATATATGAATCGGATGAAATAGCCCGCCTTGCAGGCAAATAAAAAAACTCCGCCTGGCAGCGGAGTTTTATTTACTTTATATTATAGCAGCGCTTACATTTTACGATTAGAATACCGATTCTTTAATGACTTTATAGTTTTTATGGTTAACAACAGTCCTTTGCTCTAACTCAAGATCACGATAGTCATCCATGTATGTAAGATCGACAATCACCGAATTTTCGTTCACTTTTTCAACTATGCCCTTCAAGCCTTCCCTGAATTCAATCACGTTTCCGACTTCTGCTTTCTTCATACATCCTCTCCCTCTCCCGTGTTTGTTTCTTCTCTAAAAGCTTATTAACATTTTGCACTACTTTTTGAATTTCGTAAAGAATTTTGAACATTTTTAACTGAAATTTCCATTTTTCGGATTGAAACATAAGGGTATTGCATAACTGTGCTTCTGCAAGTATTTCCGTGGAAATTCTTATAGTAATTTGGTATACAGTAAGTATGTGAAAAGGAGGTATTGGCTTGGAACAAAACTTGGTGAATGAATTGCTAGATAAGCTCAAAGACGGTGAACTTGCGGAGTACTATGTAAAAAAGGAAGACTTCCTTGAGTTTCGCAGGGTGCTTGTCAGCCGCCCGGACTTTAAGCATTTCCGCGGCATTGGCCAGCGAGGCGGAGATGTATTGTATCAATATCTACCTGAGCCCCGCAGCTGAAGGCTCAATATATAGCTGAAGGCTCAATATATATAGGAAGGGAGTCGATGGAGCAATGAAGTTTAAAGACAGGACAGTGTTCATAACCGGTGGTGCAAATGGGATTGGCAAGGGCATTGCCAAGTCATTTGCTGAAGAAGGTGCAAAGGTAGTTATTGCAGATATAGCCGAAAAGGAAGGGGCTGAGCTTCAGGAGAAGCTGGTATCCGAAGGCAGGGAAGCCTTTTTTGTGTATACAGATGTGAGAGATGAAAGAAGCATTATAACTGCCATGGAAAAGGCAGCCGCTCAGTTTGGAACTATAGACATCCTTATCAATAATGCCGGGATTTCAAAGTTTATTTCATTTACGGAGATGACATTGGATGAATGGGATGAGATCCTCCAGACTAATTTGCGGAGCGTTTTCCTCTGCAGCAGGGAAGCAGTGAAGCTGATGAAAAGTGGAGGCTCAATCGTAAATATGGCTTCGACCCGGGCGTCCATGTCTGAGCCTGACACAGAGGCTTATTCTGCATCCAAGGGAGGGATCACGAGCATTACCCACGCTTTGGCAAGAACCTTGGCAGGCAAGGGAATCAGGGTTAATTCCATCAGCCCGGGCTGGATTGAAACAAAGCATTATGATGAATTGCGGGAAAAGGACCATAAGCAGCATCTTTCAGGAAGAGTAGGTAAACCGTCTGATATAGCGCGCTGCTGCCTCTACCTTTGTGATCCGGAAAACGATTTTGTAACGGGCGAAAACATCGTGGTCGATGGGGGAATGACCAGGAAAATGATGTACGAGGAATAGCAGGATTCCTTCTAGTTTTTCCGCAGCAGCAGGATGCTGAAAATGAAAATAGTCCCAACGAAAATCAGGCAGCTTAAGAGATGGGAAAACATATGAAGCCTCCTCAAGTGGTTTATTCCATCATATAGGTGATTCATAATGTTTCCGTTGCATGAACGTAAAGTTCCAGTAAAAAAAACTCCAGCAGAATGCGCTGGAGTTTTTTATCTTGATTTGTAAGAGCCGGCAGCCTTTCTGGCATACTCTTTAAGCTGCTGGATAATCTCAAGGCTTTTTTCGCTGCCTTCTGCAGATACGAAGCCATAGGTGCTGCTATTCCATTCGTGCTTTTGCCATACCGGCTCACCGGTCATGGTGATAAGAGAATCGTTAATGATGAAAGACATTTCCATCAGCAGCTTTTTTTCTCTTACCGGAAGGTCCATGGAAGCCTTGAAACGCAGGCCGTTCGGGCTCAAATCCATTATCTCCGCTGTGCCTGGCCTTGCCTCAACCGGTTTATCGTCAATTTTTATAATCCTGAAGGACCCATGGAGCGGCTTAGGGAATTGAAACCGGAACGGCTCATCCCGTTTATATCTCATATGATCACCTTCATATATTTGTTTGTTAATTCTTGTAAGTTTATTGAATCACCAGACCGCCTTTTTTGCAACCATTTTCTCTGCTGAGTCTATTTCTTCCAATCACTTGCTATGCTTGTATAATTTCATGTTATATTTAAAAAGACAAAATATTAGAATAATAGAGGTGTGCAAATGCTTGATCAAATAGAAAAACTGAAAAGAGAAATAGGAAAGGTGATTGTCGGCCGGGATAAAGAAGCAGAGTTGCTGGTGATTTCGCTCATCTTCAATGGCCATGTGCTTCTTGAAAGTGTGCCTGGAACAGGCAAGACACTCATGGCAAAAACATTCGCTGAAACATTTGGAGGAAAGTTCTCGCGGATTCAATTTACACCGGACGTACTTCCGAGTGATATTACAGGAATCCAATTTTTCAATCCGAAAAACCATGAATTTGAGTTCCGCCCAGGGCCCATCCTTGCCAATATTGTACTTGCTGATGAAATAAACAGGGCTACCCCGCGGACACAGTCAAGCCTGCTTGAGGCCATGGAGGAACGCCAGGTAACGATTGACGGACATACATTCAGGGCGGAAGAACCCTTTATGGTCATTGCGACGCAGAATCCGGCAGAGTCGCAGCAAGGGACCTTTCCGCTGCCGGCAGCACAGCTTGACCGCTTTTTCATGAGGGTTAAACTGGGCTATCCCAGCCTTGAAGAAGAAAGGATGATAATAAAGGGAAAAAGGAGGCAGTCAGCTGCCGTAAAACAGGCTGTAAGCCGGCAGGAACTCGCTTTATTGAGGGAGGCAGCAGCACAGATACATATATCGGAAGAGCTTGAAGGTTATCTGCTCGAAATTGTCAGGAAGACGAGGGAAACCCCTGCCATCGAACTTGGGGTCAGCCCAAGGGGGTCGCTTGCCCTGCTGAGGGCTGCAATCGGTGCTGCACTGATAAAAGGCAGAAAATATGCCGTCCCGGAGGATATCAAGGAAATGGCTCCATATGTGCTGGCACATAGAATCTATCTTACCGCCGAAGCATCCCTTACAAGCACAGAGGAAGAAGTGATCAAAAAAGTTATTGATTCCGTTGAAGTCCCAGTTGAAGCAGGTGCCCGCTAGAATGGAGTGGAAAAAGTATACGGTCGAAAACAGGTCCTTGCAGATTATGTCTGCACTTGCCCTGCTGCTGGTTTTGCTTAGCCTTTATCTGACCTCGGCAATTTTGTTCCTGATGTCCAGTTTGTTTTTTTGTGTCCTCCTTGCCAATAATTATTATTTGAAGAAAATGGGGGAAGGAGTCGAATTTGAAAATAAAGCTGTCAGGAAACGGATGTTTATTGAAGAGCATCATGAATGGGAGCTGGGTTTTGTAAATAACGGACTTCCCATTTTGAATGCACGGCTCTACGTCTATTTCGATGATCTTGTAATCCCCTTGAAAGGGGTTCAGCAGCCGAGATTTTCAAAGTACGAGCTATCCATCCCATTCACTCTTCCAAGAAAAGGGGAATATTCAGTCCGGATTCCATTTTCAGCCGGCAGGAGGGGGCTTGCGAAAATCCGCAGCATGGAGCTTCGGATTCCCCATTTCTTCGGTTTTGGCGAGACAGTGCTGGAATACAGGACAATGATCGCCCAGGAAGCGCTCATCTATCCGAAAAGGCTGCCTGTAGAAAACAAAGAACAGTTTGTATCAGCAAAACCAGGAAATGAGGCTGCCAGGCATACACTATTTCAGGATGTTTTGTCTCCTGCCGGCACGAGGAATTACGTGCCCACCGACAGCTTCAATCAAATTCATTGGAAAGCAACGGCAAGGAGCCGGAGCATCCAGACCAAGGTATATGAAAATGTTTCTGAAAAAGGCCTGCTGCTTTCTCTGAATCTTTCCGAAGGATACTCCATTACTCCGAGGCTTGAGGAGCTTCTGAGCTGTTCGGCCGAGCTTGCATACACAGCTGTAAAAGAAGGGATTCCCTTTGCGGTTTGCATGAATATCCGGACAGCAGGACCCGTCCCTTTTCAATATATTCCCGCCGGGACCGGAAAGGCGCATCTCCAGAAGGTGCTGGAAAGCTTTGCGGTTGCAGGCTATCATTCTGTCCTGTATCCATATGACAAGATGGCTGCCCATTATACAAGGCATTTTGCCCTGCAGCCTTATATTATCCATGGAGGCTTAAAGCCGCAGGCTGGAGATAAGTATTTTAAAGAATTGGAACAGAAAGGTTTTACAGTGCTCGAAATGCAGCTGCTGGAGCAAAAAGCCTGGATAAAGCCGTTTCCGAAACCTATCCATAAAGAGGTGATTTAATTGCCCGGAATCAAATGGCATCCCTATATGACGCTCATTTCGGAGGCTGCTCTTGCAAGCATGCTGCTCTGCCCGGTGTTTATGCCCTCAGGCGACATGCTGCCGGTGTTATATTCGTTTACTCTCCTGGCAGCATCAGCCGTGCTGTATTTCTTCCTGCTGAATGCCGGCGGCAGCAGAGGGAGCCTGCTGTTTTTTGCCGCTGTACTGCCTTTTATATTCATTGCTGGAACCCTTCTGGGCTTCTCCTGGTTCGCACTGCTATGTTTCGGGGTACTTGTATTCTGGAGGACAGAAGCTGCCTATAAAGACCCTGAAGGAAGTTCTGACAGCAATCTCTTCCTGCTGGTTTTCGCGGGAGGCTTTGCCGTTATCCTGGCGGCTGTTTTCCTGGATCGCACATGGATTGGCAAGTTGGTTTGGATGGTCATCCTGCAGGAAGCCTTTATTATTGTAGCAGGATTTTTTTCAAGATTGGCTGCCTCCGGAACTTCCCGGAAAAACAAAGGGCTTCTGATTCGTGATTTTGTACTTGCCATGCTGGGGGTTTTTGCAATTGGAGCGGCGGCTGTGGCTGCTATTCCCGCTGTCACCGGGCTGTTCTTTTCTATGATGAGGGGCGTTGCTTATCTTTTTGGCGCAGCTGCATCCCCATTTTTCCAATGGGCCGAAAAACGCGACTGGAGCGTTTCTTTAAATGAAGAGCCTGAAAGCCAGGATCAGCAGCTGGGTGAGAGCAGGGAACAGCCTTTAATGGAAGAACAGGGCCAGGGATTTGAAATGGTGCTGGCAGCAGCTGCTGCAGCCAGTCTTATTTTTATCATGTACTATCTATATAAAAAAAGAAAGAAAACTTCCGGAAATGCGATGCAGGATAAAGAGAAATCATATATCACTGTCGAGCGGGAGCCTGGCAGTAATGGAGGCATGGACCGCGGAAAAAAACGGACAGAGGCGCCTTTAGACCCTGTCAGGAGGGAGATATACCAGCTCGAATCATACAGTGATAAACTGCAGCTCGGCAGAAGACAGTCCGAAAGCTTTCCGGAGTGGATGAACAGGATCGGCCTGCATGTTGACCCCATTACCAGCAGCATATATGAAAAAGTAAGATACGGAGAAAAGCTGGCTGATGCCGCTGAAGCTGCTGCTTTTCTAAAAGAGATTGCCTTATTGAAAAAAGATCTGAAGCGGATCCATTTGCATCTTGTTAAGGAAGGGGAACTATCTTCAGCGAGGTTTCTTGGCATTTTCCAAAAAAAGCAGCTGAAAGGACGTAAATCCTAACATCTAAAGAAGCCTCCGGCATATAAATCTAAAAAGCACGGAGGAGGCGGCGGAATGGAATTAACAAAACAAGAACGTCTGAACAGGATCGTGGATCTTGCAGATTCAATACTGGAGCAGCTGGTCGAAGACCGGACTGAATTCAGGGCGAAGGATTTGAAGCAGGCAGCCGAACTGCTTGCAAGATGCGTAAAAGAAATCGCTAAGCTGCAGTCCCATGGGACAGGGAACACCCTATATGAATATGGGGCTGCCATTAATAAGCTGAGAGTAAGTTATAATATCCTCTTTTTGGGTAAAGAAAAGAAAACAATGCCAAATGAAAGCGTTTCATAAAAAAAATACCTGCAAATCCTTAAAAAATAAGGCATTAACGTTGTCTAAGACGGGAGGAAATGCTATTCTTTTTTTTGAGATGTTGGTTGTCTGATGACTTGAAAAAAAGGCGACTAAACTATACTTAATTTCATACATGAATAAACCATAGATGGAAAAAATACTATTGCGTAGATAAATAACTGCAATATGTACTGGCGCTTTTGGCCTGTTCCATTTAGAACGGGATGCGGCTTTTATGGGCGTTTCCGGCAACTGCTTAGTCGTTTTGGCATAAATCGGTTAGATTAAGTTAGTAGGCAACAAACTCATATACATCTTGCTATAATTATTAATTAATTCTAAAGGAGACTGATCTCAATGGTTGAAAAACAATTCAAAGTAACGGCTGAAACTGGAATCCATGCTCGTCCAGCTACATTATTGGTTCAAACTGCAAGCAAATTCGATTCTGATGTGCATTTAGAATATAAAGAAAAAAAGGTTAACCTAAAGTCAATCATGGGTGTTATGTCTCTTGGTGTCGGCCAGGGCGCTGATATTAAAATCATTGCTGAAGGAAACGACGAAGCTGAGGCTGTAAAAGCACTTGAAGACACTCTAACAAAAGAAGGACTTGCTGAATAATGAGCTTTCTACAGGGAATTGCAGCTTCAAGCGGCATTGCGATTGCTAAAGCATACCGTTTGGTAGAACCTGATCTGTCTTTCAGCAAAAAGACGGTTGAGGATGCAGACAATGAAGTCGGCCGCTTTCAGCAGGCTTTGGCCACTTCCAAATCAGAGCTTGAGGCCATCAGGGAGAAAGCGGAAAAAGACCTGGGCGCAGATAAAGCGGCCATCTTTGATGCACATCTCCTGGTACTCAGCGATCCGGAATTAATATCACCCATCGAAGAAAAGATCAAGACAGAAAAAGTGAATGCTGAACAGGCATTGAAGGAAACAGCTGATATGTTCGTCAGCATGTTCGAACAAATGGACAATGAGTATATGAAGGAACGCGCAGCAGACATCCGCGATGTCACCAAGCGTGTGCTTTCCCATTTGCTTGGAGTCCAGGTCGTCAACCCTAGCATGATTGCCGAAGAAGTGATCATCATTGCAGAAGACTTGACGCCATCTGATACTGCGCAGTTGAACAGGCAGTTTGTTAAAGGGTTTACAACTGATATCGGCGGAAGGACGTCCCATTCAGCCATCATGGCCCGTTCAATGGAAATACCTGCGGTTGTCGGCACTAAGACAGCTACAGAGGAAATCCAGAATGGCGATATGGTGATTGTTGATGGTCTTACCGGCCAGGTTCATGTAAATCCTACACCTGAGGCGATTGAAAGCTACAAAGAGCAAAACGCTGCCTTTGAAGCTCAGAAAGCTGAATGGGCAAAGCTTGTCAACGAAAAGACGGTTTCTGCCGACGGACATCATGTAGAACTGGCAGCCAATATCGGAACGCCTAAGGACCTTAAAGGAGTCATCAATAATGGCGGTGAGGCTGTAGGCCTCTACCGTACAGAATTCCTTTATATGGGCAGGGACCAGCTTCCGACAGAGGAAGAGCAGTTTGAAGCCTATAAAGCTGTCCTTGAAGGGATGGAAGGAAAGCCTGTTGTTGTCCGTACACTGGATATCGGCGGGGATAAAGAGCTTCCTTACCTGAACCTGCCGAAGGAAATGAATCCTTTCCTAGGCTTCCGTGCGATCCGCCTTTGCCTCGAAGAACAGGATATCTTCCGTACGCAGCTGAGAGCCTTGCTGAGAGCGAGCTCTTACGGCAATCTGAAGATCATGTTCCCAATGATCGCCACTCTGGATGAATTCCGCCAGGGGAAAGCAATCCTTGAAGAGGAAAAGCAAAAGCTTTCATCTGAAGGCGTGAAAACAGCTGACAAGATTGAGCTTGGCATCATGGTCGAAATTCCATCGACTGCGGTCCTTGCCGATCAGTTTGCCAAAGAGGTTGATTTCTTCAGCATCGGCACGAACGATCTGATTCAGTATACAATGGCAGCTGACAGGATGAATGAAAGGGTATCTTATTTATACCAGCCATATAATCCGGCTATTCTGCGCCTTGTAAAAATGGTGATCGATGCAGCTCATAAAGAAGGCAAATGGGCTGGCATGTGCGGTGAGATGGCAGGGGACGAGACTGCCATTCCGCTTCTGCTCGGCCTCGGTTTGGACGAGTTCTCCATGAGTGCCACTTCCATACTGAAAGCACGCTCGCAAATTCTTCGCCTGTCAACGGAAGAAATGAAAGAGCTTGCCGAAAAGGCGCTTCAGATGGGGACTGCAGAGGAAGTAGTGGCAGCTGTTAAGCAGGCCACACAAAAATAAAAACTTTTTTAAAAAAAGGTTTTAACGGGATAATCACGGGGTATATGCAGAGTAAGCACTTAAGCAAGATGTAAGTAAGCTGATCATTCTCATTTTCCCCCCTTACTGACCGACTGGCAATGCCAGTCGGTATTTTTTTGTCCATAAACCTCCGCCATAGGAGGAGAAAGCATTCAGACCAGAGGATGAGAAAAATCCATCCTCTTGATTGTTACTCATCCGTTTCCAGGTTTTTATAATTAAAACATAAGAAACGGAAGGATGCTGATAAAAATGATTAGCATGATCATCAGCTTTTTTATTCAGGATAGATATCGCCAATTGAAAGAAAAACAGAGGAATGAACTATATATTTCACAAAGCCCCTTTTTAAGCAGGGTCCTCCATTGAGCCGGACAGAGTGCCGGCTGGATGCCTGATGCACAATCTGTGTAATTTGCCTGTATATTCTGTATAATATTGCTATAACTACATGTACAGGAGGCTGACTAATGGAATTGAACCTAAAAGGAAAAACAGCGCTTGTCGCTGCTTCCAGCCAGGGGCTGGGAAAGGCAATCGCAAAGGCGCTTCTGCAAGAAGGCGCGAATGTTATGCTGGCAAGCAGGGATGAGGGAAAGCTGAAGGAAGTTAAGTCAGAGCTTGAGAATCTGGGCGGTGAGGTAGAGTTCATACGTGCAGACGTCACTTCTGAAAACGATATAAAGAATATGGTGAAAGCTGCAGCTGAACGTTTTGGAGGAATCGATATCCTGGTTAATAATGCAGGAGGCCCTCCTTCCGGCTCTTTTGAAACTCTTTCAGATGAAGAATGGTTCCAATCTTTCGAACTGAACCTGCTCTCATATGTGCGAAATATAAGGGAAGCACTGCCGTACTTGAAGAAAAACGGCGGGAAAATCATCAATATTGCCTCTTCCTCCATTAAAGAGCCGATTCCTGGCCTTGTGCTTTCCAATACATTCAGGACAGGGATAGTCGGGCTTTCCAAGACTTTGGCACAGGAATTTGCTCCATACGGCATCCTTGTGAATACACTGGCTCCGGGGAGAATTGACACGGACAGGGTGAAGCATCTGGATCAGGTGAATGGGGAAAAAGCGGGTGTCTCACCTGAGGAGATGAAGGAGAAATCAGAAAAATCCATCCCGCTCAATCGCTATGGGACTCCTGAAGAGTTTGCAAAAGTTGCCGTTTTTCTGGCTTCGGATGCAAATAGCTATATGACAGGAAGTTCGTTTCTTGTGGATGGGGGCATGGTTAAATCAATCTAAAGAAAAAGCCGGGAGAGAATCCCGGCTTTTTGATTGGTCTGAAAGGACGGAATTTCCCTTTTTTAAAAATTAGCGTTTAAGACAGCAGACTATAGGAAATGGTAATGGCAAGGAGGTGTGTTTATGAAACTATTGATGCCGCTCCTCTTCCTATTGTCTGCGGCCATCTTGCCAGGCTGCATGCCTGCAGACGACAAGGCGATTGTAAACAAGCATGCAGAAGCTTATTTGACGAACCAGAATGAGCTTCAGTTCCGCTTTAAGCTTAACAGCCAGATCTTAAGCGGGGAAGAGCTGTTCAAGGTAAAGGTATTAATACATAACCAAAAGCTTGCAAAGGCGCTCGGTACAAAAGAAATCATTTACGGCGCAGAATCTGTTTATGATGGAGAGTATATGGAAGCTGAAGAAAATGGCGAAGAGAAAATGGTTTATATGGAACCAATCCCTCTTAAGCAAGATTTGCTCTCCTCGGATATTGAAAGGATGATCTCCATGGATCAGGCTGTATCGGTCGAAGTGTATAATGATCAAAAAGTCATTGCGGAAGCATATCTGACTAACTTTTCAACACAATTTTAGGGTTTGCGGTCCCATATAGCGGGTAAAGAGCTTTACGCGCATAAAATTGGGGATAGGCCGGGCAGGAAGTGCCCGGTCTTTTGTCATTTAACAGAACAGAATGTGTCAGGGCTTCTGCAAAGCTGATTTTATGCCAATATGCTACAATCTAAATGCAGATATAAGCAGAGAGGGGAATGAAAATGGTGTCACCTGAAAAAACAGCCATCGGCTTCATTGGTACAGGGGTTATGGGGAATAGCATGGCTAAGAACCTGATTGCGGCAGGCTATTCACTGGCTGTGTATACGAGAACAAAGTCCAAGGCGGAAGAGCTTTTGGAACTGGGCGCCCAATGGGCAGAATCCCCCCGGAAGATAGCCGAAACGTCTGATATCATCATTACAATGGTCGGCTACCCGAAGGATGTGGAAGAGATTTTTCTTGGGGAAGAAGGCTTGATTGCTCATGGGAAAAAACATACATATTTGATTGATATGACAACATCTACTCCGACTTTAGCCAAAGAAATCTTTGAAAGAGCCCGTCAGAAGGGGCTGAGAGCCATTGATGCACCTGTCTCAGGCGGCGATATCGGCGCGCGGGAAGGCAGGCTGTCCATCATGGCAGGCGGGGAAAAGGATGACTTTGACACTTTGCTTCCTTTGCTGGAGGTGCTTGGAAGCAATATTGTCCACCAGGGACCGGCTGGAGCGGGCCAGCATACGAAGATGTGCAATCAAATTGCCATTGCATCCAATATGATCGGTGTCAGTGAAGCGATTGTCTATGCAGAAAAGGCGGGGCTTGATCCAGAGACAGTGCTGAAAAGCATTTCTGTAGGGGCAGCCGGCAGCTGGTCGTTGTCCAATCTGGCACCAAGAATGATTGCAGGGAACTTCGAGCCGGGATTTTACATAAAGCATTTTCTGAAAGATATTTATATCGCCCTGGAAGAAGCAAGGAAAATGGGCATGGATACTCCCGGACTTGCTCTCTCGGAATCGCTCTACAGGGAGCTTGCTGAAAAAGGGGAAGAAGACAGCGGAACACAGGCCCTGTACAAGCATTGGAACAAATAAAGAAACTTAAGGCCAGGATGGTGCAGCAAGGAACCCGCAGTCTAAGGACTGCGGGTTTCTCCAATTCTACCTGTCCAGCCTGCCAAGATAGGCTTCAAGCCTATCCAGCCCTTCTTTAAGCGTATCCTTCGAATAGGCAAAGGAAAGGCGGAAATAACCTTCTCCTAACTCCGAAAAAGAACTTCCGGGAACGAAAGCGACTCCTGCCTCGTTTACAAGCTTCAGGCAAAAATCAAAAGAAGTAATATTCTTCTCCGGAATTTTGACGAACATGTAGAAGGCGCCGTCCGGTTTGACAACGTCCAGCCCCATGTTTACCAGGCGGCCGTACACATAATCCCTTCTTGACAGATACTCTTCCCTCATCGGAACAGCATCATCGATTCCCTCTGTCAGAGCCTCCAGGGCGGCCATCTGGGAGATGGAAGAAGCACAGGTAACATTATACTGGTGGACCTTGAGGATATGCTTTGCTATGGCTTCCGGCGCAAACAGCAGGCCGATTCTCCAGCCTGTCATGGAGTGGGATTTAGAGAGTCCGTTAATGACGATCGTCTGCTCCCGAAGCAGGGAGGAAATCGATGTATGAGGCCTGCCATAGTTCAGCTCGCTGTATATTTCGTCGGCCAGTATAAAAATGTCCCTGCCTTTTACAAGGTCCGCTATTTCTGCCAATTCTTCATCGGTGAGGCTGACGCCGGTCGGATTGGAGGGGTAAGGCAAAACAATGCAGCGGGTCTTCGGGCTGAGATGCCTGCGGATAACTTCTGCAGTAAACCGGAACCGGCTGTCCCTTATATCGGCGTGTACCGGCACGGCACCGCACAGTCTTATAATCGGCTCGTACCCAGGATAGACCGGCCCGGGGAGGATCACTTCGGCTCCTTCCTCAAGAATAGTTCGGAACGCAATGTCGATCGCTTCGCTGGCGCCAGTTGTCACAATCACTTCATTTTCAGCATTATAATCCATCTTGTATTTTTGCCGGACAAAAGAGGCAGCCGCTTCTCTCAGCCTAATATCACCGGCATTATGGGTGTAGGATGTAAAGCCGCTGTCAATCGCTTTTATTGCAGCATCCCTGACATGAAGAGGGGTAGGGAAATCAGGCTGTCCAATGGTGAGGGAAATCATGTCCTTCGTCCCTGCAACCATATTAAAGAATCTCCTGATGCCTGATATTTCAATTTGCTGCACGTTTTTATTGATCAAATGTTCCAAAATATGTACCTCCTACAGAAAGTGCTGGAGAGAAGATGATGCCAGCTGTGGTATTCAATAGCAATATTTTATCAGATTTAATGAATTGTAACCATGCAGGCTGTTTCAGATATTTAGCTTCGGGGTAAAAGGTGGTGGTTCGATATTCCAATTATGGCTTATTTAAGGAAAAAACAGCTATTGAATATCGGCAGGGAAACCTTTAACATGAAATTGATAATGGTAAGGGAGGTATTTTGGTGGAGGCAGCATTTGAAAAACAGAATTATTCAGAACCAAAGGAGTATGGGGGTTTTTGGCTCAGATTCGGGGCCTACCTGATTGACGGCATCATAGTGGGAATTCCAATCGGCATTATAACAACGATCATCTTTGTCGTCTTTCTCGGCACCTCAGATTCAGTCATGTCCTCATTCACTGACCCGGCCTATATGGAATCCGGAGAGATGACAGAGGCAGAGACTATAGACTTTATCAGCCGCTACTTCGGGGCGCTGCTGCTGACATTACTGATCGGCACTGTAATCGCGGTAGCATATTTTGCAGGAATGCACGCATCTAAATGGCAGGCGACTTTAGGGAAGAAGCTTGTCGGCCTGAAAGTAACAGACCTTCAAGGGAACAGAATTACTTTCTGGAGAGCGCTTGGCAGATATATGGCACAAGCCTTTTTATCGCAAATTTTGCTGATTGGCTATATTTTGGCAGCTTTTACGGAAAGAAAGCAGGCTCTGCATGATATGATTGCCGGCACGGTTGTTGTAAGAAATTGAGAATGATAATGCTGGGGAAAAGGTGGCGCAAGCAATTGCGGCTGCCTTTTTTTTTTAGGGAAAAAGGATTTTATGAGTAAGCTGATGAATGTATTAACTAGTAAGAGGAGGTGCATCTCAGGTGAAGAAACAAGATTTGATAGAACATAATGAAAGTATTTTAGAATGGGTTCTTTCTCTGGAGGAAGCGGGTGATGAGGCATGGCTTGCACCGGCAGCCGTGGGTAAATGGCCGCCGGCTGCTATTGTCAGCCATATGCTGTTCTGGGATCAATATTCCTTAACTGAAAGGTTTCCGTACTTTGCAGAAGGGGCTAAGCTTCCCGGCTTTCCTGATTTTCAAAAGATCAATGATGAAGCAGAGGCTTACGCCCTGAGCGGGACCGCCAAAGAGGAGATTCTCCGCCGGTTTGCCGAAACGAGGGCCAGAATCATTCAAATGCTTGCAGGCCTGGAAGAAAGCGACCTGGATAAGGAATTCTTCATTGGCGGCAATAAACTTTCGGCAAGAGAATATTTCATTGATTTTGCTGAACATGATCTGCACCATAAAGAGCAGGTGGAGCAGTTCTTGAATACCCGAAGCAGCTGAGCCTCCCAATAGCCAAAGGAGATCAGCCCCTTCGCTAATGGTGTGAGCTCTTCAATCTGAAAAGATAAAGCCCAGCCATGCCGGCCATCAGTTCTTCCAGTGATTCCTGCTCATAATGATGGACCCAATGAAAAAGGGTTCCGAAGAAAGAGTTGACAATCATCTGCGCAAAGGGCTCCGCATCTATGGAGCTGGAAAACTCGCTGGATTCCTGGCCTTCCTTAATCATGCTGGCCAGGAACTCTTTGAAAAATCCGGTCATTTTGAGCTCAGAATGCTGAAAGTCTTTCTGAACCGTCATTATATGAAAAATAGATAGCAGCAGATTCGGGCCGTATTCTTCATTGACGGCTGCCATTTTGCTGAAGAGCGCCATAAACGCAGCCTCGATGCTTGTACAGGATTCGTATTCCGATTTAAAATCCTTCAGCACAGCTATTTGGTGAGAGCCAATTGCGTGCAGCGCCGCTTCTTTGGATGTGAAATAATTAAAGAATGTCCCTTTGGCAACCCCTGCATGATTGCTGATTTGCTGAACGGTCGTATTTTGAAATCCCTGCTTTTTGAATAATTCGATTGCACTGTCAAATAAAAGCTGTTTTGTCTGTTCTTTTTGTTCCTTCCTCCTCATCGTTCCCCACCTTTAAATTAATTCCTGTCATTATACCATATTCGACCTGAATAATTATTGAAAAACTTAAATTAATATGAGCTGTGTTTCCTTGTAAATTAATTGTAAAAAGAAAGGTATTTTGTACTGAGAGATTGAATATATGATGGGTGGAGAGAGGGGGATAAAAGAGAAAGAGGCTCTGCAGCCTGTTTACCAGCAAGTCAAGCAGGTATACAATGAAACTGGGAAAAGAAAAAGAGAAATTGAAAAAAGAAAAAAGGGGTTGTAAGGATGCCTGCACTGGAAAAGAAGCAGACAGCTAAGGCAGGAAGCGGCATAAGCCCATGGAAGCTGTATTTCACACTTCCTGTTATATCCTGGGCTTTATACGATTTTGCCAATACGATATTTTCATCCAATATCAATACTATTTTCTTTCCGTTTTATCTGGATGAAGTGGTCGGAACGAGCGAAGTGCTCGATCAGATTGCCAGCACTTTTATCTCTTATTCAAACGCAGTAGCAAGTTTCTTTTTAGTTTTATTTTCACCGCTGTTCGGTGTCATGATCGATAGGACCGGAAGAAAGAAGAAATATATTGTCATATTTACGCTCATTTCCGTGGCGGCCATCATCCTGATGGGGCTTTTTGCAGGAAGCAGCATGGAGAGTACCCTATTCGGGCTGCCAATGTCCCTGGCGCTTGTAGTGGTTTCCTTCGTGATAGCCAAGTTCTTCTTCCATTCCAGCCTGGTTTTCTATGATTCTATGATTACGGATATAGGGACCAAGGAGAATATCCCTCTCATTTCCGGCTTTGGGGTTGCTGTCGGCTATATCGGTACATTAGTGGGGCTCACTGTCTATCCTTTCATAGGAGATGACAATTTTCATGAAGCCTTCATTCCTACCGGGATTTTATTCCTTGTATTTTCCCTGCCGCTTTTCTTTTTTGTAAAAGATAATCCGAAGCCTGCGGCAAAATTAAAGAAAGAATCTTTTTTGTCGGGATACAGGGAAATCTATCAAACTTTTAAAGAGATGAAGCTGTATAAACCGGTCTTTACCTTCATGATTGCTTATTTCTTTTTGAATGATGCGATAGCTACAACCATTGCCATGATGGCTATCTATGCAAAGGCAATCATTGGCTTTTCCACCGGCCAATTCATCCTGCTATATCTGGTGTCCACCTTATCAAGCATCATCGGTTCATTTGTTTTCGGGTATATCACGAAAGCAAAGGGAGCGAACAAGGCTGTCAAATATGTCGGCATATTGCTTCTGGCAGCACTTATCATAGCCACTTTTGCTGTCAACGAAGCGATGTTCTGGGCAGCAGGAAGCATGTTTGGCATTTCCCTGGGAGCCATGTGGGTGACAACGAGGACCTATATTGTTGAGCTGACACCCGAGGACAAAAGAGGCCAGTTCTTTGGGCTGTTTGCCTTTTCCGGTAAGGTTTCATCTATCATCGGCCCTTTCCTGTACGGCAGCATCACACTCATTTTCGCGGACTGGGGAGATACTGCCAGCCGTATGGCTCTTGGATCACTCATGATTCTTACTATCATCGGCCTTATAGTCCATTCAAAGATCCAGCATCCAGATGAGATGCAGCAGGGTTGATATCCGGAATGCTAAACTGAGACGGTTTCTTGCCGATAATAAAGAATGAGATCAGTTTTTTTGAAGAGGGCAGGAGATTAAAATGGAATCTAACAACGGTATTTTGCTGGAAAGCGGAACAAATGAACTTGAAATCGTCGAGTTTACAGTTGGCGGCAATCAATTCGGAATCAATGTCATCAAGGTGAAGGAAATCATCAATCCTCTTCCTGTTGTGCAAATTCCGCGTTCACACAAAAATGTAGAGGGAATCATTGAGCTGCGCGGAGAGGTGCTTCCAGTCATCAATGTAGCGGAAGCTCTCGGGCTTGCCGCGGGCGGGAGTCCAGAAACCGATAAATATATCGTGGCAGAATTCAACCAGCAGAAGGTTGTATTCCATGTCCAGAATGTTACCCAGATCCATCGGATATCATGGGATAAAATTGAGAAGCCGTCAGAACTGTACCAGGGAGCTGAAAGCCAGATCATCGGGGTCGTTAAGATAAATGGCGGCATGGTATTATTGCTCGACTTTGAAAAAATAGTCGTCGATATCAACCCTGAATCAGGAATCAATGTCCAAATGGTGCAAAAGCTTGGTGATAGGGAGCGCAGCACCAAGAGGCTTATTGTTGCAGAAGATTCTCCCCTTCTCCGGAAGCTTCTGCACGATACCCTGGCGGAAGCAGGCTTTCAATACGTGGAATTCTTCGAAAATGGGCGGGATGTACTCGAATATCTCCAGAAGCTGGAAATTGATGGAAAGAATCTCAAAGAAGAAGTCCAGCTGGTCATAACGGATATAGAGATGCCGCAGATGGACGGCCATCATTTAACAAAGCGGATCAAATCAAGCCAGTCCTTCGGGGAGCTGCCTGTGATTATATTCTCTTCGCTGATTACGGATGATCTGCGCCATAAGGGGCAAATGGTAGGGGCAGATGCCCAGGTGAGCAAGCCGGAGATTGCTGAGCTCGTTTTATTGATCGATAAACATGCATTATGATGGGAAACAAAAAAGACATCTGCGGATGTCTTTTTTGTTTGCGCAGGACTTGGTGCTTTTGGTCCGTGCCTTTATTGAGCGAGGTTTTTCCGCTTTTCTGCAGCTCCGGGCGCTAGCCCCTCGAGTCATAAGCCACTCCAGGATTGAAGGCAAAGAACGCCTTCTATCCTGGAGCGTCTTATGCTTGTCGGGGCTGAGCAAGCGCCCTCCGCTTTTCGATTTGTCCAGCTCCGGGCGCTAGCCCCTCGAGTCATAAGCCACTCCAGGATTGAAGGCAAAGAACGCCTTCTATCCTGGAGCGTCTTATGCTTGTCGGGGCTGAACAAGCGCCCTCCGCTTTTCTTAGTAGCTTTCTCCCAGTTTCTTGAATACCGGTTTTTGGTATTTCTTCTTTTTATCATGCTGCTGATTTTCCGATTCTTCCTTTAATCCTGTATAAGAAGACAGGAGTTTTTTTGCTTGTCCGAGTGGAAGCCGGGTTTTTGGATTGCGCACGGCGGAATCAAGCTTCCCGAGGTGGGGAAGGTCCTCGAAATCCTTTTTGGCAGGAGGGATGTGGAAGGTATAGCTCCCGCACTCCACCAGGACGTCTGATTGCTGCTGGCTGTATCTTGGATTGCCGGAATAGTGAAGGCCGATTTTACGGGCATCTCCGTTTTTAATCAGCTTCAGGATTGCTTCGTGCTTCAGTTTATATAAAAATTTAGGGTTTGTCGCTGTTTTCGCATGGCGGTTCACAGTGAAGATGGCTTGAGAGAGGTTTTCAACCGTTGAATGCAGCCGGGGGGTCTGACTCTTGTCCGAATTCAATGTTTTGGCTCCTTTCTAATCTTTAAACATAATAGAAAACATTGTACCAGCTTTTTCCGCAGATTAAAAGTCATGTCTTCCATAAAACTGCCAGAGGAAGAGATATAATTCATTATACCTCTTCCTTCTGGTTTTTGGAAAGATTATCAGACGGAGTGGCTGATTGATTTCTCCGGAGCTGACGCTTTAAGCTTCTTAAGTACGTAGAGCAGCACTAGAGCCCCCATTAGGCAAGTGGCGCTTCCTGCACCAGCCATAACATAAGATACACCCCATAATTTGGCCAGAAGGGCTCCCGCAGCAGGTGCAATCAGCATCGCGAAGGTCTGCAGGCCCATGGCTGCAGCAGATACCCTGCCCATCATTTTCTGCGGTGTTTCGGACTGCAGCACATAACCATATGGAACAGCTTCACCTGCTCCGAAAAAGCCGAGCAGGAAGGCACCTGCAAGCCAGACTATTTGGGGGAGATCAAGGATGCCGAAGCTGCCCAATCCGACCAGGATAATAAAAAGTCCGCTGATAAATGCTGAAGCAGACATTAAATGGATCGGACCCTTTTTCCAGAAAGTCCATTTTCCAAGCGCCAGTGACCCGGCAACACTCCCAAGGCCCACAGCACTGATTAAAAAGGTGAAACTTTCTTGCGTGAATCCGAGATTTTTTGCGACAAAGATAAACAGTCCATCATATAGGAAGATGATGAAAAATGCGGCAGAAGACAGCAGAATAGAAATCTTCAATAGCCGTGTGCCGGCAATATGCCTGATGCCAGCTGCGAAATCTGTCCAAAAGCTTTGCTCTTTCTCACCGGTCCTTTTTGCGGTTTCTGCATCGGCAGGCAATCCTTTGGATGCCGGCAGCGAGGCCAAAAAGAGGATGCTGACCAGAAAACCGGCCGCTTCAAACAGAAACGGGCTCTTGGTACCGAATACGGCCATGAGGAGGCCCCCAAGCGCAGGACCGGCAATTTTCATGGTATTCACTGACAGCTGGCTCAGCGTCACAGCCTCCGGCAGCTTATCTTCGGCCACAATTGCCCGGATCATGCTTTGCCTTGCCGGGTCATAAAGAGCAGCAGCAGTCCCTTTTAAAAAGACAAACAGCAGCAGTACATACAAATTTGGCGACCAGAAAAGTCCTGCGACAAATACAATTTTGCAAAACATGCAAACCATCATCAAAGTTTTCTTTGGCAGTCTGTCAACAAACACACTTGCAAACGGCCCGATCAAGACCCAGGGAATACCAAGAGTGATGATAACGGCAGCAATGGCAGATTCGCCAAGCCCCCAGTAATAGACAACAATGACCTGCAATGCCACAAAATCCAGCCAATTACCTAAATCGGAAAAGACCTGCGCCCCAAAAAGGGAACGGAAGGCTTTATCTTTCAACGGGGAGAAAATGCCGTTTTTCATTTATTCATCCTCCGATTTCAGTCCGAGCGATTCCCTGCGCCTGGACAGCAATTTTTTCTCTGCCCCGGTTGGATCCTGGCCTTCGGGCAATTCCCCGGCTTTTAATATGGATATGCTCTCGTCGATCCATCTCAGCTCCGTCTCCAGCCGCATCTCTGCATAGCGGATCGTCAGCATGCCTATACTGCTGACATAGGAAATCCCGTTCCTTGGCCATTCTTTCACGAAACCAAGGATATCTTCGGATTCGCGTTTTCTTTTCTCGAGATGGCTGATTAAATGGCGGGTATCCATATCCTTGTGCCAGGTGCTCATTTTCATGAATAGTTCATCTTTGACTGCCGGGTATGCTGGCGGGGTGCACAGCCACTCTTCAAATTCCTGCCACCCTTTTTCCGTCAGTTCATACAATTTTTTATTCCGTCCATTTTCCTCTTTTTCCATTGAGTATACATATCCCTCTTCCTCCAGCTTTTTCAGCTTCGGATAAATGCTTCCATAGCTCATGCCCCAATAAAGCCCTGCTGCTTTATGTTCAAATTCTGATTTAATATCATAGCCAGAGCTGGGCCAAAAGCTTAGTACTGCAAGTAAGCTGTGTTCAGTTGACAAGATAATCCCTCCACATATCATATTGATATATCGACTTGATATATCAATATGATACATTAGATGGAAGAAAATCACAATAGGCTTTTCTATATTTTGGCTGTGTTAGTGTACCTTGTTGGTTTTGGGCTCATTTTTAGCCAGATATTCGTCCTGCGGCCAAAAAAGCGAGATTTCTTTCGGCAGGACGAATATCTGGCTGCAGAAATGCGCGCAAACGAGAGTTTCACAAGATGAGCCCAAAATCAACAGCAATGTTTAACAAAGCCTATCTTTTGATTTGTTTGAAAATCCGGCAGGAAGAAACTAATAGAAAGATTACGGGCAGCCAATATTTCTAATCAAAATGGAAAACCCCATCCTGCCAATCTTTGCAGGATGGGGTTCTTTCAATTTCTAATCATAACCCGTGTTCCATTTGGTACAATTCCGGAAAGTTCCAGTACATCCTGGTTATTCATCCGCACACAGCCTTTGGAGACTGCCTTGCCGATGGAAGCAGGGTTATTGGTGCCATGGATCCCGTAGCCTGCTTTTGATAAAGAAAGCCACATGATGCCAAAAGGACCGCCAGGGTTGGGTTCGCGATTAACAATTACATAATCGCCTGGCGGTGTTTGTGTCAGCATCTTGCCGATGCCGACAGGATAGGTTTTTTGCAGGATTCCATTTTTAAGGAGGGACAAGCGGCGGGTGGATAACGTAATGCTTATTGAATACGGGATTGCTGAAGGCTCAGGAAGTCCGGGAATCATCACTCTTTGCCCTTGAAAAATCTGATTGGGGTTGCTGATTTGCGGGTTTGCGGCCAATAACTGGGCAATCGGGCGGCGGTAGTCCATTGAGATGCTTGTCAGGGTTTCACCTTGCCTTACTGTATGGTAGATAAGCAGCCACTCCATTCACAGGTTTATTACAGCATATGCACCAGCGGCTGTATTTTTCCTCCTGAGTGCAGATGTCTGCTCTCAGGAGGAATGGAAGGTGAAAAGTGTCAGCTCAGGCTTGGATAAAAATCTGAATGGAAGCCTTGTAGTGCCGAGCCCTCGATTGACATAAAGAGTCAAAGGGTCTGTGTCGCCGATTGTATAAAAGCCTTCATAGTATTTTTGTCCATAAGGCGGGGTGACCAGTGCCCCAAAAAACGGAATCTTAACCTGTCCTCCGTGGCTGTGGCCGCTCAGCTGAAAGTGGAAGGAATTTTCATATGCCTTGTCTGCCAGGTCCGGAGCGTGTGACAGGAGGATGCTGTAGTGTCCTTCCGGAATGCTTCCTGCCGTTTTTTTCAAATCGGGCCTTCCGAGCATGGCATCATCAACTCCCGCTATATAAATGCTGTTCTCTCCAAGCTTCACTTGATGAGACTCATTGAGGAGGAGTCTGAAGCCGCTTTTTTCAATGATATTTTTATAGATATCGGACCCGTAACCGCCGTGGTCATGATTGCCGTAGACGGCAAATTTGCCGAAAGGGGCATTAAGCTGCTCAAGGATTGAGACAATCTGCTCTGCCTGCATGAATTTATTAGGTTCATCCATCAGATCCCCTGTAAAGAAGATGATGTCCGGCTCCAGGCTGTTTATTTTGCCGGCGAGTTTTTCAAGCTGGCCGAGCGTGTACTGGAAGCCTATATGGGTATCGCTGAATTGCACAGCCCTGAAATTATTGAAGGCCTGCGGGATGGATGGATCTATTATCTTATGGACGGCCGTGTCCAGTAACTTCGGTTCAATCTCCCGCGCGTAATAATAGCTTCCGGAGCCTGCCGCCAATGCTGTCAAAAGAGACCCGGCAGCTGTTTTCAGAAATGATCTTCGTGATATTTTTTTAGTCATATATCTACCAGCCTATCTATATATGAATATACGTATTTATACTATCAGACAAGTGCGGGGAAAAGAAGGCGGCAATTCGCAGCAAATAGAAGAACAAGGTGACATTAAAGGAAATAATTAGAAAAAACTCTGTCCAAATCTCTTTCTAATAATTTTATATAAAAATATTAGAAAATTCTATATTTATGTTAAAATAGAATAATGAACGACTATTCATTTTTTGAGGGGGATTTTCATGGAAGGCAAAACAGTCATAGTGACCGGCGGATCGAGCGGGATGGGCAAATATATGGCAAAAAGATTCTCGGAAGCTGGAGCAAATGTCATGATTACCGGCCGCAACAAGGAAAAGCTGGAGGAAGCTAAAAAGGAAATCGAAACGAAGGGAGAAGTGCTTCCTTTTCAAATGGATGTCAGGGAGCCTGAGCATGTTAAAGCGATGGCGGAAAAAGCACATGATACTTTTGGCAGCATTAATTTTCTTGTCAATAATGCTGCTGGGAACTTCATTTGCCCGGCAGAGAGCCTGAGCGCCAATGGCTGGAATTCAGTCATTAATATCGTTTTAAATGGAACATTTTACTGCAGCAGCGAAATCGGAAAGTATTGGATTGAAAAGGGCATTAAAGGCAGCATCATCAACATGGTTGCCACTTATGCCTGGGATGCCGGGCCGGGGGTGATTCACTCGGCGGCTGCTAAGGCGGGGGTTCTTTCAATGACAAGGACGCTTGCTGTTGAGTGGGGCAGGAAGTATGGCATCCGTGTTAATGCAATAGCGCCAGGTCCTATTGAAAGGACAGGCGGTGCAGAAAAGCTTTGGGAGTCAGAGGAAGCAGCGAAAAGAACCTTGAACAGTGTCCCTTTAGGCCGGCTTGGAAAGCCGGAGGAAATTGCCGGGCTTGCGTTCTTCCTCTTTTCTGAACAAGCTGCCTATATTAATGGTGAATGTATTTCAATGGATGGGGGCCAGTGGCTCAACCAGCATCCTTTTTAACTGCTATGAGAACAGCGGCCTATCAGGCCGCTGCTCTTTCTTATTTATAGCTAATTGCCCTGGATTTCAATGCAAGCCATGAGGATTTGAATTTTTCTTTTGTGATGCGCACCTGTTTTTTCCCTGACAGCGGGTCATTTATATAAACAAACCGTGTGTCATAGCCTACAAGGGTTACCGCATGCAAATCGAGCGGCGTTTTAATTAACTCTCCTTCATGCGTCCAGGATTCCCATCGGTCAGGAAGCCTGTAATCACCTGTTGTCCATACTACTGCAGGATAGCCCTGGCTTACGTGTGACAGAATGTCTTCAAAGGATTTCCCCGTCAGATTCACTGCTCTGCCAGGAAGGTACTGCAGGGCCAGTTCAAAGATCGGTTTATCAAAGGCTGCATAGCCCGCTTGCTTTCCGGTCATGTCCCCGACAAACCCGTGGGCAGGATTTCCCCATTGAACAATATCCCTGTTTGATTTTATAATTGGATCAGGATCTTTTTTTATTTTGTGATAAAGGTCCATTTTATCAGCCTTGACTCCTGCGTATTGGAGCATCATGGCAAGGCTCGTCACTTCACAGCCATATTTCAGCTCAGGATTCTGCTTTATCAGCGGAACATCCAATATAACCTTCTCCCTGCCGGCAGCATTTTCAGGCTGCCCGGCAGTCTCCTTGCCTGCTGACAGGTTTTCTTGTATCTCACCCGAAGACTGGCCCTTCATTGCAGACCCCTGTTTGTCGAGGTGGCTGCTGCAGCCCAGCAGCGGAAGCATTAAGATGATCATATACATATTTTTCAAGGCTGGCCCTTCCTTCTATCCGGCGTTCCGAAAACAGGCCATGCCAGATCAAGAAACGGCTCCAGTTTTATTTTTATCATGGCTGGCCAAAGTTATTCCGGCGGTGTTGAACTTGGCCATATGCCTGCTGCGGGGAGTGCTTACATCCTGTTTGGCAGGCTCCAATAATTAAAATGAAAGGCGGGGAAAAGCGATGGATGCATTGGATATATTAACAGAACTTGACCGCGTTATACCGCATTTCCAGGCCATATTCAGTGCTGACGAACATAAGGTTATCGGTTATGAGGTATTGGGGAGATTTACTGCCGGCGGCTCGGCCGAAAGCCTTGGCCCGTTTTTTCTGGATGACAGCATCCCCGAAGAATACAGGCTTGAAGTGGATAACACGGTCCTGATGAAAGCACTCGATCATTTTGCCGGCAGGAAAGGGGAAGAGCTCATTTTCATCAACCGGGACGCCAGTCTTCTCATGCACGATTCCGGGGAGCATTTCCTGCAGCTCCTTTTGCAATACCAGGATAAAGGCATCAGCCCCGAAAGAATTGTACTCGAGATTACCGAAAGAAACTACAAGGGAGATCTTGAACACCTCGATCACCTCCTTAATTACTACAGGACGTACGGAATCAAGATAGCCGTTGACAATATGGGGAATGACAGCAGCAGGCTTGACAGGATCGGCCAGCTTTCCCCTGATATCATTAAAGCGGACCTAAAGGGTCTCAGGTCGAATGCGTCAGCTGCATCCTACCGCGATATTTTGTATTCTCTTTCCCTCCTGGCAAGAAGAATCGGGGCGACTCTCCTGTTTGAAAATATTGAAATGGTGTACCAGCTGCAGTTCGCCTGGAAAAATGGCGGAAGATACTACCAGGGATTTTATTTGTCCACACCCCAGGCTGCTACTATCGAGAAAGATTACCTGAAGGAAAAGCTGAAAACTGAATTCCATCGTTTTATCCTCCATGAAACAAAGAAGCTGGAAAAGATCCATGCAGCTGCTGAAGGATTTCAGACTAAAATCCAGGAGCTTTTGTCCAAGTACAAGAAAATTCAGGATTATGAAGAGCTTCTGCTGGCATTGTCGGGGGAAATGGATGGAGTTGCTTTCAGGATGTACGTATGCGATGTGGAAGGCTTCCAGCAGTCCCCCAATATCTTCAAAAAGGATGGAGACTGGATCATCCAGCATAAATATTACAGGAAGAACTGGAGCTGGCGCCCATACTTCCTTGAAAACATAGTGAGGATGAGAAATGACCAAAAAGGAATCCTGTCTGATCTGTACAGTGATATTGAAACAGGGGAAACCATCAGGACTTTTTCTTTCCCTTTGCATTCAAAGGATTACCTTTTCATAGATATTGCTTATTCTTTCTTGTATGACCAGGAAGGTCTGTTATAAGATTTTTCCTGTATAGTCCCTGAAGGTAAGTGGCACATTAGGAATACTACTTTCCCGGGGGGAATTCAAATGAGCGCTTTTATGACCATCCTTCTGATCATCGCTGCAGGCATTCTGCTGACCGGCTTATTATATACGATGTCCATCGCGCGAAATCAGAGAGCGGTAAAGGGAGAAATGGATTCAAGCATTTCCCGGCAGGTGCAGGATCATCCTTACATCCGGAATCCTGTCATTCTGACATATGCCATCTGCTTCATTCTTTTAGTCATTTTTATTGCCTACTACACAACTACAGTCAGCTGGTAGCTGATATGAAAAGGAGGGACTGCCGTTCAGGCAGTCTCTTTTTATTATTTGGCTGTGTTAGTGTTCCCTGTTGATTTGGGGCTGCTGGCTGAAATACAGCGACAAATCAACAATAATGTTTAATAAATCCTATTATCCAAGAAATTATTAAAAGTATGTCTGTGAATTATTTGGAATATTTCATCAACGTCCAGCAGCTCCACCGAGGTCACAAGCCAAACTTCCCAAAAAGGCAAAGAACGCCTTTCTGGGAGGTTCGTCTAATGCTTGTCGGGATGATTAAGAGCTTGCGCTTTTGTCCTTCCAATAAATGCACAGGTGAAATTCCTTGAAAACTGTTAGTCCTTCCTTAAATCGGGTAATTTCTTTAATAAATGTAAGAACTGTTCTAAAAAATTCATTTGTTTTTTAATTTAAGGATTATGACAAATAAACAATGAGGAGGAAGGATTTGTGTATATAAAAAGGATGATTATCCTGTCTGCTGCAGCCATTCTGGCGTTTATGCTTCCGAAGGCAGGTGCAGAAGCTGCTGAAGACCATGCTCTGGAAAACAGGGAAGAGGTGCTGCAGTTCCTGGAAAGTGCTTTTGAAGCGCAGACATCTCTGAGTGAGGAGCCAAGATCGCTGGAAGAGATAGAAGCTGTTCTTGACCCTTATTTTACAGACAGCTATGCAAGCCTCTTTCTGCAGGAGAACCTGTCAGAGGAAGGGAACGGGAATATTATTTACGGAACTGACTTTGGTTTGTATTATATACCGTTCTTTGAGTTTACGGAGGAGACGAAAGTGGTCATTGATCCTGAAAAAATTCTTGTATTTGAATATTTTCCAGCAATGAACGAAGGTCCAACTGCTTATGCAGGACATTATGAAGGCATCCGGATCGAAAAAACTGATTCAGGCTGGAAAGTGGCAGAATGGCTTTATGATGAGGCGCCCCTGAATATATTATCAAGTGCGACTTCTGATTTAGTATACAAAGGATCCAATGGCAGGACCGGATTCTCAAGGGATGCGGATAATCTTAAACCGATGGCCGGCAGCGTTTTGCCGGTTCCCGGCCTGACCCTGAGCGGCAGTGATAAAAGGCTGCTGCTGATGGAGGCATAAAGAAGAGAGCAGGCTGCAGCCTGCTCTTCTTCCTATTCGATATTCAGCTCTGCTTTTAACTTTTCCAGGTCAAAACCAGTTATGACGGTTTGATCGATCACAAAGGTTGGAGTGGAGTAGGAATTATATCTTTTGGTTAATTCTTCTCTGGCTTTTTTATCGGTGCTGATATCCTTCACTTCATATGAAAAGCCGTATTCCTGGAGGAAGCGCTTGGAAATCTCGCATGGCGGGCAGTCTGGCTGAGAATATAGGGTAATTTGCTTCATTTGAATTTGCTCCTTAATTTTCGTTGCACATCAAATATACCATATTTTAATGAAAGGCTATTATGCTCTTTACCGCAGTTTTTCCGTTTTATTGTCCCTTTTTGCCAAATAATCCGCAAGCCCCATCGCTGACACTTCTAAATCAAGTGACAGCAGGCTGTATATAGGATGGTCGTCCGCAATGCCCTTTTGGCTTAAATGGGCAAAGACCCTCTTTTTGAGGCGAGAGGCTATTTGGCCAGGTGCTTCATTATGTGAAGCGGCGTGAAAGGCTGTTTCTGCTTCTTCAATGAATATTTCAAGCCAGCTCCTGACCTGAAAATATGCTTCTGCAGGATTTCGCGATATGCCATAGTGCCCGAAGAAAAGGCAGTCAAGTTTTCTTGATTCATACAAAGAGATGGAAGCCAGCATTTTTTCAGGACTGAATTGATTTGGCGAAGTGGAAGGCAAGTAAAATTCAGTGCCCTCCCTATAAAGCTGAGGATAGAAGATGCCAGCCGTGTCGCCTGTAAACATTCCGTTTTCAGGGGGATAATAGACACTGAAGTGATGGTTTGCATGACCTGGTGTATCAAAAAAGGCTAGTGTACATGTATCGCTCAGCCTCAGCTCCCTTCCATCCTCCATTGCTTCCAGCCTGTCTGGCGGGATTGGGAGTATCGGATCAAAGAGAGCTTCAAATTGATCGCCGTATACGGCTTTTGCTCCGGCAATCAGGCGGGATGGATCTGCCAGATGTTTTTCGCCCTTTGGATGGACCATCACTTTTGCCTGCGGGCATGATTTGAGCAAAAGTCCAGCTCCCCCGGCATGATCAAGGTGAATGTGGGTGAGGATGATATATTTCACTTCTTTGACAGAGAGGTTTAACGCTTCGAGCCCATCAAGGATTCTTGTGACTGAAGGGCTTGCTGAGGTTTCAATGATGGCAAGGCTGTCTTCAGCCAATATGTAAGTTCCTGTCCGCTCTTCCATATTCAGGTCGTAACCATCGATTAAAAAAAGCTTTTCGGCTAACTTTGCCGGCTTTTGCAAAAAAATCACGTCCTTTTCCGAAGCTTTTGCTTGTACAAAGCATGTCATTATTTTATGCTGTTAATATTGGCATGTAAAGAATTACGGTTCGAATATTCTGATTTTAAATCTTTGGGATAGAAACATGCTGAAAGTGAAACCTAAGAGCAAGATGAAGGTTTGTATGAAGGAAAAGGAACGGAGCTTTCCCGTTTGCAGGTTCGCCGGCTTAAGGATGGAGCAGCTCCGCCGATGCTGCCGATTGGAATTTGGTTTCCAATGTCCTTCATATATAATGGCGGCATATATTTGATTTGGTTTTGTTCGAAAGGAGAGGGAGCATGTCACAGCTTCAAGGTATATTAACACGTCTAAAGAATTTACAGGAACAGTCAAGCAGCGGGGAACCCGCCCAGCGTTTCTTTGAGGTGAATGGCGAAAGAAAATGCCAGGTTACTTATCATCCAAAAACAGAGACATACGAGCTGGAAGTATATAATGACAAAGAAAAGCCAAAAAGATACCAGTTTGACAATATGGATATGATTACAATTGAAATCTTTGATCTCATCCAATAACGCAATTCCCTTTAAAGGAACCCTCGAGGTTCCTTTTTTGCGTTTTCCATGAGTATGCCTGCCTATGCATCAGGATAAACTTCAAAAATCAGTCTATCCTAATAGATAAAAGGGGTGAAGCCATGTTTCCGACAGTTGAATGTCCGAAATGCCATAAGGATGAAAGCATGGAACAGGTATTAACGGCACAATCCAACCAGAATGTTATTTATAGATGCCCAAAATGCCGTTTTACCATAAAAGATATTCCTACCAGCAAAGGGTAAGAAGGCCAGCGCCGAAAAAATATGATAAAATGAAAAAGTAAACACTTTCATTTGAGGAGTTTCGGCTATGATAAGTCTTCACAGTAGTGAGTATCTGGAAATAAGCATCAGGGACCTTATGATCCCTTCTGAAAGGGTAGCCCATGTACAAATTGGCAATACCTTGGAGCATGCCGTGCTTGTGCTGACCAAAAGCGGCTATACAGCGATTCCTGTACTGGATCCAGGCTATAAACTCCACGGCCTCATAGGCACTCCTTCCATCATGGATTCCATCCTCGGGATCGAAAGGATCGAGTTTGAAAAATTGGAGGAAAAACGGGTGGAGGCATGCATGAATCAAAATATTCCCCGCCTAAAAGCAGATTCGGATATGAAGCTGGCAATAGAGCTTTTGGTTGATCATCCCTTTGTCTGCGTCGAAAATGATGACGGTTTCTTTGAGGGAATATTAACAAGGAGAGCACTCCTTGACCGGCTGAACAAGCATGTGCGCAGACTGAACAGGAAATAATTTCAGCAGCTCCTGAGGGGGCTGTTTTTTTCTTTACAAAGAGTTTGGCTGCATCATTGCAGCAGTCTTGCTGACAGCTGGATGATCAGGAGAATGGTGATACCATGAAGAAGCCTTTTCAGGCAGCGGGGATTGATTTTACCAGCTGCCCTGACAGCGAGATGGGCACCGAGGAGAGATCCTGTCAGCAGACAGAGGGAAGGCCTGAGCTGGAAGTTTCCTGCTGCAAGATAGATTGTGAACGATGCAAAGCAGCTGATGAATGTCTGGAATCGGCTGAAAGCCACCGCCCTGATATAATTAAATCCCTTATTCAAAAAGGTATACATAAGCAGGGTTCCCTGGCCAGGTCCAAAGAGCCCGTCATATGCCCCTATAAAATAGATGGACGGAAATAATCGCGGTGTGATGCCTGACTCGCCGGCAGTTTCCGCCGGCTTCTTCAGCATTGTGATGACAAGCGCAAAAACCAGCAGGGAAGCTGCAAGCATCGTCATGGCTTTTTCCGGGATGCTGTTGGCCAGTAGAGCGCCTGTGGCTCCTCCCGCAAGCCCGAAAGGCAGAGTCTGTAAACAGTCTCTCAAACCAATTTCCCTTTTCCGCAGCAGATAGAAAAAGCTGGAGAAAGAACTGAAGATATTTGAAAATTTAGCCGCCGCAACTGCAGTGTGGACAGGAATGCCGAGCAGGAGCATGGAGGGCATTCCGATAAGTCCGCCGCTCCCGGCAAGTGTTCCGATAAAAGCAGACAAAAAACCTATAAATATTAAAAGAGTATATTCCATTTCATCCCTCCTTCGCTATCATTGTATTCATTTCATGTTCATAATGAAAATCGGAAATTTTTAAGATATAATATAAGAAAAAGTTATAAAGTGAATAAGGGGAAGATTATATGTCAGCACTTTCTGAATTTCATCTATTATCGGTCCTGGCTCAGGAAATGAATATGAGAAAGGCGGCGGAACGGCTCTTTGTCTCACAGCCTGCCCTGTCGCAAAGGCTGCAGTCGATTGAAAAAGAATGGGAAACCAAATTGTTTGTGCGTTCTCAGAAGGGTCTTACCCTGACCCCTGCCGGCGAGCTGGTGATTCAGTTTGCCAATGAGGTCATTGGAAGAGAAGAAAAGGTCAAAGAATCCATCGGGGCCCTTAACTCAGAGGTGCATGGGACTTTAAAGCTGGCCGTTGCTTCCATTGTCGGGCAGAACTGGCTTCCCCAGGTTTTGAAAAAGTATATCAGCCGGTATCCTCAGGCTAAAATATCCCTTATGACAGGCTGGAGCAGCGAAATTTCCAAATCTCTGTATGAAGATCAGGTACATATCGGCATCATTCGCGGAACTCCTGACTGGAAGGGAGTCAAAATCCATCTGTTCAAGGACAGCCTCTACCTTGTTGACAAGGAAATCACCCGGCCTGAGCAGGTGCTTGAAACAGACCGGCCATTCATCCAGTTCAAAAGCGACTCTAATTATTATCAGGAAATCCAGGACTGGTGGATGAGGCAATTCAAGACCCCGCCTAAAAGGACTGTTGTTGTAGATCAGATTGAAACATGCAAACAAATGGCCTTTAATGGCATCGGCTATGCCATCCTTCCGGCAATCACGCTTAACGGAGCAGAAAAGGATATATTTAAGATTCCGTTATTGGATGAGAACAATGAACCAATAGAACGGGATACTTGGCTGCTGGGCTATGAGTCTGCCTTCAGGCTGAAGCAGGTAAGAGCATTTGCGGAATTGATAAGAGAGCATGTAGAAGAGGGGGGAAATTAGGTTTTTTTCTTGTTTTCGGTGCTTTTGTTTGTTAAAGTAATGCTAGTTACATACATAGGAGGCCTGTCACATGAAAATGATGGACGCAAATGAGATTATCTCATTCATACAAAATAGCACAAAATCAACACCGGTTAAATTATACGTAAAGGGCGATTTGGAAGGATTGGATTTCGGTCCGTCTGCTAAAACCTTCTTAACCGGCAATACTGCAGTAGTGTTTGGAGAGTGGGCTGAAATCAGCCAGGCGCTTGAAGCAAATGCTTCACAGATTGAAGACTATGTTGTGGAAAATGACCGCCGCAATTCAGCGATCCCATTGCTTGACATGAAAAACATCAAGGCGAGGATCGAGCCGGGTGCCATTATCAGGGATCAGGTTGAAATCGGGGACAATGCAGTAATCATGATGGGTGCTTCCATCAATATCGGAGCGGTTGTAGGCGAAGGCACGATGATTGATATGAATGTGGTCCTTGGAGGCCGTGCGACTGTCGGGAAGAATTGCCATATCGGGGCGGGATCTGTTCTTGCAGGTGTCATTGAGCCGCCTTCAGCCAAGCCGGTTATCGTTGAAGATGACGTAGTCATCGGAGCAAATGCCGTTGTCCTGGAGGGCGTTACAGTAGGCAAGGGTGCTGTTGTTGCAGCAGGCGCCATTGTTATTGATGATGTTCCTCCATACACAGTAGTGGCTGGCACTCCGGCACGCGTCATCAAGGAAATTGACGAAAAGACAAAATCAAAGACTGAAATCAAGCAGGAGCTTCGCCAGCTGTAAAGGCAGGCTGGAGGACCGTGCCTTCCAAAAGGGAGACCGGTCCTTTTTTGTACCTTTTTTACGCAGGATTTTCACATTTAAAGGAGAGAGAACATATGAATCGGTTCATTCAGATTAGAAGGGATCTGCACCAGATTCCCGAGCTGGGATATAAAGAGTTCAAAACACAGCAGTATCTGCTTGATTATCTGGGGACACTTGACCAGGCCAATATGGAGATCAGAACATGGAAAACAGGCATTTTTGTGAAACTGAACGGGACAATGCCTGGCAAACTGATCGGCTATAGAGCTGATATCGACGGCCTTCCGATTACCGAGGAAACGGGCTTCGGATTTTCATCCCGGCATGAAGGCAATATGCATGCCTGCGGACATGATTTCCACATGAGCATTGCCCTTGGCCTTATTGCCTATTTTTCGGAAAACCGTGTAAAAGATGATCTTTTGTTTATCTTCCAGCCTGCAGAGGAGGGACCTGGCGGTGCGGAGCCGATGCTGAAATCGGATATTATGAAAGAATGGCGCCCTGATATGATTGCGGCACTCCATATCGCTCCAGAATACCCGGCGGGGGCGGTTGCCGTTAAAGAAGGGCTCCTCTTTGCGAATACTTCAGAGCTTTTTATTGATTTAAAGGGAAAAGGAGGGCATGCCGCCTATCCTCATCAAACAAATGACATGATAGTCGCTGCATGCTCACTTGTCTCACAGCTTCAAACGGTCATAGCAAGAAATGTTGATCCTCTGGACAGCGCGGTCATTACGATTGGAAAAATCACCGGCGGGACGGTCCAGAATATTATCGCCGAGAAAGCAAGGCTTGAGGGGACAATCAGGACCCTTTCTGTGGAATCCATGGCAAGGGTGAAGAAAAGGATAGAGGCTCTGGTCAAAGGCACCGAAGCCGGCTTTGAATGCGAAGCGACGATAGATTATGGTGCCATGTACCATCAGGTCTATAATGACGAAGTGCTCACGAGGGAGTTCATGGACTTTTTGCGCACCGGAACTGAAGCAGAGGTGATTGAATGCAAGGAAGCGATGACAGGCGAAGATTTTGGCTATATGCTGAGCGAAATTCCGGGGTTCATGTTCTGGCTGGGGGCAGATTCGGAATTCGGTTTGCATCATTCCCGGCTGCAGCCAAAGGAAGAGGCAATAGAAAAAGCAATCTCTTATATGACGGCTTATCTGGAATATAAAGGGAACCAATAAAGCTGCAAGAAAGATAAAAGGATGATCCGATGAGGACCATCCTTTTTTAATATAAAATTTTGCAGCCCGATAAACACTTGCCCGGCCTTCTTCAATTACTGCTGTTTTTTTCAATATAGACCTGATGCGGATACGGGATTTCAATGCCGTTGGCGTCGAGCGCTTCTTTCAGCGCTTTGCGCAATTCCCGTTCAACGCCCCACTGCTCCATATTCTGCGTTTTTGCTATAATGCGCAGAACCACGTCCGAGGAGCCAAGGGACTGTATGCCTATCACATTCGGTCCGTCCATGATGCTCTCGTTACCCGCTTTCACCTTGTCGCATGCCTCCTGGAGAACCATGATTGCTTTATCGATGTCATCGTCATAGGAAATGCCAATATCGACAAGTGCTCTCATGTTTCCGCGGGAATGATTGCTCAGGCTCGTAATCTCCCTGTTGGGTACAAAATGGAGCGTTCCATCAAATCCCCTGATCTGCGTTGTTCTGAGGCCAACCTGCTCGACAATGCCGGAAAAGCTGGCAGCTGTGACATAATCCCCTACATCTATCTGTTTCTCAAGAAGCAGGAAGAAGCCTGTAACCACATCGCTCACAAGGCCCTGGGCGCCAAAGCCGATAGCAAGACCCACAACACCGGCACCAGCCAGGATAGCAGTAGCCTGGATCCCAAAAATCTGCAGGACGGTTACGGTAACAATAAAAATCAGTACATAAGAAAAAACATTGCTTGTCAGGCTTTTAAGCGTCTGGGCCCGTGCCGAAGAAATATTCTCCCGCTGTTCAAAAGTGTCGAAGCTCTTTGAAATAAGCCTGCCGCCTGCAGCTCTTACAATCAAAAAAATGATGAAGATGGCTGCAAGTTTTAGAATGGCTGCCCCTGCAGAGAAAGCGAGGGCTCCCCAATCAATATTTCCAAAATACTCTCCAGCTTCTCTTAAATTCAAAAAATCAATCCTTTCATATGTAAGCATTTTTTCATTCTAACAAACATACAGCGGGCTGAACAACAAATCCCCTTCCCGGCAGAAAAAAAAAATCAGATTTTAAATAGTCAAAAAAACTGGAAAATTCAGATTGAAAACTATAGATAATTATTTCGATAACCGTTATATTTAGTATTACGGTCTTTTATTTTTCAATTCTTAACAACGAGAGAGGGGGAAATGGAATTGGAAATATTTAAGAAACTTAAGGAATATTACTGGCCCTATAAGAAATATTTTATTTGGTCGATGGTATTCCTGCTGGCTGTGACAGGCATTACGGTGGTTTATCCGATGATTCTTCAGCTGACCATTGATGAGGTGGTGCTGGGAGGGAAATATGAATGGATTCCCTATTTAGCTTTCGGCTTCATCGGCATCATGTTCGTTAAAGGAATTGCAACTTATATTCATCAATATACTGGAGATCTATTTGGCATCACATCCGTATATAAACTGAGAAACTCACTTTATGAAAAACTGCAGTTCCTTCCATTCAAGTATTACGATAATGCAAAAACAGGGGATATCATGTCAAGGCTGACAGCAGATGTCGAGGGGTTCAGGTTTTGCCTGTCCTTCGGATTTTCAGAGCTGATCCGTTTCATCCTGCTTATCGGCATCAGTTTCTCTGTTATGTTTTATTACTCAGTGCCGCTTACCTTAGTGACACTTGCAACCCTGCCGTTTCTTGCTGTGGTAACCTTTAAATTTGATAAAGCTGTCCATCCTGCCTTCAGGGGCATCAGGAAGTCGTTCGGAAAGCTGAATACAAAGGTGCAGGAAAATATCAGCGGCATCAATACGGTGAAATCCCTTTCAAGGGAAGACTTTGAAATAGGGAAGTTCAACCGGTCCAATGAGGACTATAAAGACAATTATTTATTCACCTCCGATATCTGGGCAAAATATTTCCCGCTTATGGAGTTCCTGGGAAATCTCAGTGTCGTTCTCCTGCTTTCTTATGGCGGGTATCTCGTAATAGACGGATCCCTGCAGCCAGGGGAGCTTGTAGCATTCTACAGTCTTGTATGGTATATAATGTGGCCGATTATGAACCTCGGATTTGTCATCAATCTATTTTCCCAGGCCAAGGCTTCGGGCGAGAGGCTGCTGGAGATACTGGAAGCAGAAAATGAAATCAAAGAGACTGACCATGCTGCCGAACCCGACAGGATCCATGGGGAGGTAGACTTCAAGTCTGTATCCTTACAGTACACAAAGGAAGATAAAGAGGCGCTCCATGACGTTTCATTCAAGGCGCATCCTGGCAAGACAATCGGGCTCATCGGTGCAACCGGTTCAGGCAAAACAAGCGTAACCCAGCTGATGACGCGCTTTTACGAAGCATCTTCAGGGGAAGTGCTGATTGATGGAAGAAATGTCAGGGACTATTCACTTGAAGCGCTGAGAAGCGGAATAGGCTTTGTCCTTCAGGAATCTTTCCTGTTTTCTTCATCCATTAAAGCAAATATTTCTTATGGAAGACCTGAAGCTTCCATAGAAGAAATCATGGATGCTGCTAAACGGGCACAGGCGCATGAATTCATCATGGAACTGCCTGAAGGGTATGATACCATGCTCGGGGAAAGAGGAATGGGCCTGTCCGGCGGCCAGAAACAGAGGATCGCAATAGCCAGGGCGATCTGCACAGACCCCGGCATCCTTATCCTGGACGATGCTACCTCTGCAGTGGATATGACGACAGAATTTAATATCCAGCAGGCACTAAAGGAAGTCATGAAGGGGCGGACGACCTTCATTATCGCTCACAGGATTTCTTCCTTGAAGCATGCTGATGAAATCCTTGTTTTTAAAGACGGCCGCATTGCTGAAAGGGGCCGGCATGAAGATCTGCTGAAGAATAACGGTCCATATCAGCGGATTTACGATATTCAATACAAGGACCATCAAAAGGTCCTCCAATCTCAAATAAGCTAAGGAGGGGTGAGCTTGAAGGAGACAGCAAAAGAAACAGTATTGAAAAGATTCCATTACTCAACAGATGATGTCATTGAAAAACCGTTTAACTGGAAGCAGATGTTCCGGCTGTTCAGCTATATGAAGCCGTACCGCAAGAAGCTGCTCCCTTTGTCGATCCTTATGGTATTGATCACGACTGCAGTTAGATTGATCATCCCGATTATGATCGGGGTTTATACACTTGATAAGGCGCTGAAGGACAAAGACACAGGGCTGCTCACTACCCTCGTCATTATCATTGCTGCCTTATATACGAGTTCTTATATAGCTAATATTTTCAGGATCAAATGGATGAATGCCCTTGGCCAGAATGTTATCTATGATTTAAGGAAGCATTTATTCGCCCATGTCCAGACCCTGTCACACCGTTTCTTTGATCAGCGGTCTGCAGGATCCATCCTTGTGAGGATCATGAATGATATCAACTCCCTGCAGGAACTGTTTACAAACGGTGTCATTAACCTGCTGATGGACCTTATATTGCTTTGCGGCATTTTTGTCATCCTGTTCACGTTAAGCCCGCAGCTGACATTGGCCATTATGGTCATTCTGCCGATCATGTTTTTTATCTCGACGAGCCTGCGCAGGAATATCAGGAGGTCCTGGCAGACGGTAAGGCTGAAGCAGTCAAAGCTCAACTCCCATTTGAATGAGAGTCTGCAGGGGATCAGGGTTACCCAGTCGTTTACACAGGAAAAAGAAAATATGATGTTTTTTGATGGTGTGAACAACGAGAATTTCGAAAGCTGGAGGCAGGCTTCACAAAAAAATGCCATGTTCAGGCCGCTTGTAGAATTGACCAATGCTTTCGGTACTGCAGCACTGATCTGGTATGGAGCCCACTTGATACAGAATGGCAGCATCACCATCGGTGTGTTCGTATCTTTTGCTTTTTATCTGGGAATGTTCTGGGAGCCGATTTCAAGGCTGGGTATGGTCTATAACCAGCTTCTGATGGGTATGGCCTCATCTGAGCGGATCTTCGAATTCCTTGATGAAAAACCGATCGTGTCAGAATCTGAAAATGCGATTGTCCTGGATGATATGAAGGGCCAGATTCAATTTAAGGATGCAGAGTTCTCCTATGATTCCAAGAGAACGGCATTAAACAGGATCAATCTGGAAATAAAAGCAGGCCAGACTGCTGCCCTGGTCGGCCATACCGGGTCAGGAAAAACAACCATTGCGAATCTGATCAGCCGTTTTTATGATCCTACCGAAGGAGCGGTTTTGATTGACGGTCATAATTTAAGGGATGTTTCATTAAAGAGCCTGCGGGCTAAAATCAGCGTAGTGCTGCAGGATACTTTTATTTTTTCCGGTACAATTGCAGAAAATATCCGCTTCGGCAGGCCGGATGCCTCTGAGGAAGAAGTAATCCGTGCGGCCGAGGCAGTCGGAGCAGCTGATTTCATCCGCAATCTCCCTAAAGGCTATGAGACAGAAGTTGAGGAAAGGGGAAATATTCTCTCAGTCGGAGAAAGGCAGCTTCTATCCTTTGCAAGGGCACTACTCGCCGATCCGCGCATCCTGATTCTTGATGAAGCAACTGCCAGCATTGATACCGAAACCGAAATGAGGATACAGGAAGCCCTTAAAACCCTTTTAAAGGGAAGGACAGCCATCATCATTGCCCACAGATTGTCAACCATACGCGATGCTGACAAAATCTTCGTACTGGACCATGGCAGCATCCTTGAAGAAGGAAGCCACGAAGAACTGATGGACAAAAAAGGCCAATACTTCCAGCTGGTAAAAGCACAATTTACAATGCTGGATGCTATATAGAAATGCGGAAAAGCCTCGATCAGCCCCGACAAGCATAAGACGAGCAGGACGGAAGGTTGTTCTTTAACCTTCTGGCCTGATTGGCTTATGACTCGAGGGGCTAGGCTTTGGAGCTGGACAGAAAGAAAAGCGGAGGCGGCTTGCCCAGAGCCGACAAGCATAAGATGCGGCAGAATAAAAGGCGTTCTTTGCCTTTAATTCTGGCGTGGCTTATGACTCGAGGCTCTAGCCGCCGGAGCTGGACAGGAAGAAATGCGGAAAAGCCTCGATCACTAAGGAACGCAGACTAAGAACGCCACGTCCTGTGGCAACGCCTGCATAATTCGCTTTATATTCATTGAAAAAAAGTCACCATTTGGTGGCTTTTTGTGTTATTTGTAATAATCTTCATGAAAATGTAACTTTTCTGCAATCTTTGCGTCTGCTAATAAAAGAGCCGATTTTAAGGGGGATATGTTATGAAGTGGAAAGTGGTGCTATTCATATGTTTGAGCTCGATGATTCTCTTCGGCTGCAGCAGCGGAGAAAGCAAAAGTGAACAAGCTTCCGATTCAGCTGGCAAATCTGAGAGTTCATATGAAAAAGCTGAGTCTGCCGCTGAGTCAGCTGAACAGGATGCTGGGTCAGAGATAAGCAGCGGCGGGAACGAAGCAAAGGGGGCGGATCAGAGTACAGCGGCTGATAGGATGGTTATTTACAACGCAGAATTGGATCTTAGGGTAAAGGACTTCATGAAAGCACAAACAGCACTCGAGTCAAAAGCGGCCCAATACGGCGGGTTCATTGTGGAATCCAGCAGTTATCGGGATGATGAGAGGCAGCTTAGCGGTACACTGGTGATCAGAATCCCCCAGAAGAACTTTAATCAATTCTTGAATGATGCTGAAGGTACAGCCTCTAAAGTGGATAACAGACATGTAAGCGGCCAGGACGTGACAGAAGAATATGTGGATTTGGAGTCCCGCCTGCGGTCCAAGAGAGTTGTTGAAGAGCGGCTGATCTCTTTTATGGAAAAGGCTGAAAAAACTGAAGATCTGCTAAAGATTTCACAGGACCTTGCCGGAATTCAAGAGGAAATCGAACAGCTGGCCGGAAGAATCAACTATTTGAAGAACCAGACTGATTTTTCGACTGTAACGGTCAGCCTCTATGAGGATCAGACCCCTTCAATCGATAAAACCGATTTGAAAACGTGGGAGAGAACGAAAGAGCAGTTTACAGAAAGTCTTAGCTTCCTGCTTTCTGCATTTTCCGGGCTGTTTGTGTTCGTAGCCGGGAACCTTCCTGTGCTTATGCTCCTTGGAGTTATTGGGGTCATTTGCTATATAACTTACAGGAAATATAGACAGAAAAAGGATTCATGACCGAAAGACGCCGGAATGTGGTACATTCCGGCTTTTTCTTTTGAATTTGCACAAGCGGCTGGGATATTTTCAGGCTTTCTTTACATTTGAATAAGATTGCATCCATATGAATTAGGGTAAAAGACAGTCTGAAGCAGCTGAGGATAATGGACATACATACGGAATGAAAATGCTCTTATGGAGCCAAAGAAGCAAAAAATGAAAATATAGATGTCTGGAGGCTGGAAGATGGAATTGGATAGTGTCACATTGAGCAGGATGCTCACTTCTTTAACTCTTGCTTTTCATATTATTTTTGCCACCATCGGCGTTGGTGTGCCTGTGCTGATATCAGCAGCTGAATTCATTGGGATCAGGAAAAAGGATGATCATTATATCCTCCTGGCACGCAGATGGGCAAGGGGCTTCACCATCACAGTGGCGGTCGGGGTAGTAACCGGGACCTGCATCGGCTTACAGCTTTCTCTTTTATGGCCGAGCTTTATGCAGATTGCAGGCCATGTAATCAGCCTGCCGCTCTTCATGGAAACTTTTGCTTTCTTTTTTGAAGCCATCTTCCTGGGCATCTACCTTTATACATGGGACCGGTTCAAAAAGCCGCTTCATCATTGGCTGCTTTCAATACCCGTCATCATCGGCTCTTCTGCTTCTGCATTTTTCATTACTACGGTTAATGCATTTATGAATACTCCGCAGGGATTCAAGCTTGAAGGCAGGACCATCACGGAGATTGACCCGCTCGCTGCTATGTTCAATCCGGCAACCCCGTCAAAGGTGCTGCATGTCCTTACATCGTCATATATGACAGCTGCTTTCATACTGGCGAGCCTCGCTGCCTTTGCCATTCTGAGGGGCAGGGGGTCTGAATATCACCGGAAAGCACTGAAGCTTACAATGATTTGCGGTCTGCTTTTTTCTCTGGCAACTGCCATTGCAGGTGATATTTCAGCAAAATTCCTTGCAAAAGAGCAGCCGGAAAAATTGGCTGCAGCTGAATGGCATTTCGAAACAGAAAAAGGCGCTGATCTGATCGTCTTTGGGACGATTGATGAAAACAATGAAATAAGGAATGAAATCCGTATACCAAATGCACTGAGCTTCCTTGCAGGCAGCTCCTTTGATACAGAAGTGATTGGCCTGAATGAATTTCCGGAAGATGAGCGGCCTCCGCTATGGATCCACTATCTGTTTGATTCGATGGTTTCAATCGGCTTCTTTGCTCTCGGCATTTCTGCGCTGTTTGTCTTTCTGTCATATTGGAAAAAGGCTAACCCTTTTAAAAAGTGGCTGCTGTTCCTCATTGTCTGCTCAGGGCCTCTATCCATGCTCGCAATCGAATTCGGCTGGATCTATGCCGAGGTCGGCAGACAGCCCTGGATATTAAGAGGCTATATGAAGGTGGCGGAGGGGGCTACACAGGCAGATAATGTGGGCGTGACCTTCTTGATGTTTTTAGCTTTGTACATTGTATTGGGGATCATCACAGTCACTGTGCTGCTTAAAATGTTCAGAAATAAGCCGGCACAAGCCGAATTTAATGACCGTTTCCCGGACTCTCCGGGCATAGGCCAATAAACTGGGAAGGGGTGGGAGACATGAGCATTGAAATCCTTGGCATAACGGTTCTCTGGGTATTTCTCTATGGATATGTTATTGTGGCATCAATCGATTTTGGAGCCGGTTTTTTTGCTTATTATGGACGGGTCACAGGGAAGGAGCATGTGATCAGCCACATTATCAGCAGATATCTATCTCCTGTATGGGAAGTGACCAATGTCTTTTTTGTTTTCTTCTTTGTCGGGCTGGTCGGCTTTTTTCCGGATGCAGCCTATTATTATGGAACTGCTTTGCTGATACCCGGAAGCATTGCCCTGATCCTCCTTGCCATTAGAGGATCATTCTATGCATTCGGGAATTATGGCTCAAAGGACAATTCGTTTTATCTGTTTCTTTATGGCGCAACGGGCCTGCTGATACCCGCAGCACTGTCGACGGCATTGACGATTTCTGAAGGGGGATTTATTGAAGAACAGGGAAATAAGGTCATTTTCCTTGCCGGAGAGCTTGTAAGCTCCCCTTATTCCTGGTCTGTGGTGATTCTTGCCATTGTATCGGTGCTCTTTATCAGTGCTGTATTTCTTACTTATTATGCAGACAGGGCTGGAGACACTCCAGCAAGGGATCTGCTGAGGACGTTTGCCCTGTTCTGGAGTCCGCCAACCATTCTTGCCAGCTTCCTTGTCTTTGCTTCATTAAGGGAGCATAATGAGCGCCATTTCAATAATGCTTTAGAGATTTGGTGGATGTTTGGCTTATCGCTTCTCTGTTTTCTGGCCGCTATGCTGATGGTTTATAAGAAAAAGAGATTTGGGACCAGTTTTATCCTGGTTATGCTTCAATTCTTTTTTGCCTTTTTCGGATATGGCGCTTCCCATCTCCCTTACATCCTTGACCCGTTCATAACGATCTATTCAGGTTATACAAATCCTGAAATGGGGATGGCGCTGGTTGCGGCATTTATAGCAGGGCTGCTGCTCCTCATCCCGTCATTGATCCTCTTGATGAGGCTGTTCCTGTTTAATGCCGATTATGTTAAGGGTGAAAAGTGAATGCTACTAAGAGTTAAGCTATGATAAAATAGAGACGAACTTTGAAACTGCTGGAGGAATATCCGTGAAAAAAGAATTTGCCGTAATAGGTTTAGGACGGTTTGGAGGAAGTATTTGCAGGGCGCTCGCAGAAGAGGGCATGGAGGTAATGGCAATCGACAATGATGAGGACAGGGTGAACGAATTTGCACTGATTGCATCTCATGCCGTTGTCGGGGATACCACCGATGAAAATGTTCTTAAAAGTCTGGGCATCAGGAATTTCGATCATGTCATTGTCGCCATTGGTGACAATATCCAGGCCAGCATCCTTACAACGTTGATTCTAAAGGAAATCGGTGTGAACAAGATTACTGTAAAAGCGCAAAATGATTATCATGAGAAAGTCCTGCGCAAAATTGGAGCAGACCATGTTGTCCATCCTGAAAGGGATATGGGCAGAAGAATTGCCCATAATATTGTCTCCAACAATGTACTGGATTATCTTGAACTTTCAGATGAACACAGTATCGTGGAGATTGTGGCCAGCGATAAGCTTGGCGGAAATTCGATTATCGATTTGGATGTCCGTGCCAATTATGGCATCAATATTGTTGCGATTAAAAGAAAAAATGAAATCATCGTATCCCCGCAGGCAAATGAAGTGATACGGGAAGATGATATCCTCATCGTTATTGGAGCAGATGTTGATATCAACCGCTTTGAGAAGAAGCTGATGGCTTAACCCAAGCCCCGGCAGGACCTGCGAAAACGGCAGATGTCCATTGACTGCTTGTAAAATGGAAAAAGCACTCACAAATATTTGTGAGTGCTTTTTTAATATGGTTTATTACACTTCCATAATGATCGGAAGGATCATTGGACGGCGCTTTGTTTTTTCATAAAGGAAAGGTGATAGTGTGTCAGTAATTTCATTTTTAATTTCAGACCACTGTGTCGTTTTTCTTTCCATGACCTTGTTCAGATGCTTAGAGATCAAGGATTGGGCATCGCTGATCAAGTCGCCTGATTCACGCATGTAGACGAAGCCGCGGGAAATGATATCAGGACCTGCGGAAATCTTAAAGTCTTTCATGTTGATGCTGACTACGACAACGACCAGACCTTCCTCAGAAAGGATCCTGCGGTCTCTGAGGACGATATTTCCGATGTCACCCACACCGCTTCCGTCGATATATACAGAACCTGAAGGAATCTTTCCTGCCACCTGAGCGGTATCCTCGCTCAGGGCCAGAACTTCTCCATTGTCCATTATAAAGCAGTTTTCTTCAGGAATGCCGCAATCTATCGCAAGTTTAGAGTGCATTTTCTGCATTCTGTACTCTCCGTGGATCGGCATGAAGAATTTCGGCTTGATCAGACGAAGCATCAGTTTTTGCTCCTGCTGGCCGCCATGCCCGGAAGTATGGATGTCGTTCAGCGGACCGTGAATGACTTCTGCACCTGCACGGGACAGCATGTTGATTGTTCTGCTGACACTGATCGTATTTCCCGGAATAGGAGAAGATGAGAACACTACTGTATCACCTGGGTTGATCTGGATCTGGCGGTGTGTTCCATTGGCAATCCGTGATAGGGCTGCCATAGGCTCTCCCTGGCTTCCTGTGCAAAGGATGGTAACCTGGTTGGCTGGGAGCCTGTTGATCTGCTGTGCGTCTATGAATACATCCTTAGGAGCGCTTATATAGCCAAGCTCCCGCCCGATGTTGATCGCAGCTTCCATGCTCCGGCCAAAAACAGCCACTTTTCTGCCATTGGTCACAGCAGCCTCGATAACCTGCTGAAGGCGGTGGATATTAGAAGCGAATGTCGCAAAAATAATCCGTCCATCCACTTTGCGGAAAATGTCATGAATGCTTTCTCCTACACGGCGTTCAGACATAGTGAAATTAGGAATTTCACTGTTGGTGCTGTCAGAAAGGAGGCATAGGACACCATCCTTGCCGATCTCTGCCATTTTTGTAAGGTTCGCAGGCTCCCCGACAGGAGTGAAGTCAAACTTGAAATCCCCGGTATGGACTACCTGCCCCGGCGGAGTTTTCACTACGACCCCATATGAATCAGGGATGCTGTGTGTAGTCCGGAAGAAAGTGACAGAAGTTTTTCGGAATTTGATAATATCATCTTCCTTGATTTCAATCATTCTTGTCTTTCTCAAGAGGCCATGCTCTTCCAGCTTATTGCGAAGAAGGCCAAGGGCGAGCTTACCGCCGTACACAGGAATATTCACCTGTCTTAATAGATAAGGAATGCCGCCGATATGGTCTTCATGTCCGTGCGTAATGAAGAGGCCTTTGATTTTGTCTTCGTTTTTAACTAAATACGTATAATCAGGGATTACATAATCAATTCCCAGAAGCTCATCCTCAGGGAATTTAATGCCAGCATCGATCAGGATGATTTCATCCTGGAACTGGACTGCATAAGTGTTTTTGCCGATTTCCCCAAGTCCTCCAAGGGCAAATACAGCTGTTTGATCGTTCTTGACAAATTTCATAAATTATCAGATCTCCAATACTTTAAAGTCTTCGTTTCTTTTTTCATATTCCAGGTAATCGCCTTCAACAGGGACTACGAGTTCAATGTTATAGTGTTTGTCCGCCAGCTTCGTACGTACATCTTTCGGGGAATCTCCATCAACATAAACGGTTTTCGTTTTTTCCCTCACTGGGACTTCTTTAATGGATTCCTGGTAATAAACTTTAAAAATCATCATAAATCGCTCCTTAATCCGATATAACTTTTTCTATTATATAAAAAAATAACATGTTTTTCATGTTTTTTCTTTTAAAAGAACATAAAGCACAGCTTTCCCTTATATTTCCGGGGGATAACGAACGCCCCAAAAAGGAATTTTCAGTTTGTTGATTTACACTGTCCACCGCCCTGTCGTGTTATCTTCAGAGGTCCGTGGAGAGGCTTTTCCGCTGTTTCATTGTCCGGCTCCGGCGGCTAGAGCCTCGAGTCATAAGCCACGCCAGAATTAAAGGCAAAGAAAGCCTTTTATTCTGCGGCGTCTTATGCTGGGCCCACAGGATGTGGGTCATGCAGGCGTTGCCACAGGACGTGGCGTTCTTAGTCTGCATTCCTTTGCGACCAAGGCTTTTCCGCATTTCCCATTGTCCAGCTCCAGTGGCTAGAGCCTCGAGTCATAAGCCACCCAAGAATTAAAGGCAAAGAACGCCTTTTATTCTTGCGCGTCTTATGCTTGTCGGCTCTGGGCAAGCCACTTCCGCATTTCTATGTAACCTTTATACAATTTACCTTAAAGAAGGAGCCCTTCGCAAGTTTGAAGGGCTCTGGGGTTATGCGATCGATTTTTTGCGAAGCATGTCTTTCCACTGTTTCAGGAGCTTTTTGCGCAGCTTCTTTAACATAGTGGATCATCTCCTTACTTCCTATTTTAACCCAACCTTGTCCAATGTAAAGGATTACAATTACTGCTGCCGAACACAACCGTTTTTTTGGGGGGCATTAAGAAAGCCGCCTTTTCTTCTATTATATGATGAAAAGGCCAAAAATCTCATGGATAATGATGGAATAATGTTAAATATGCTGGATTGACATTTAGCATTTCAAGGGTTAGCTTTTAACAGAGTGAAAGTTATCTTGGAAAGAAGAGTGGAAAAATGGGTAAGCTTTATAGTGCGCTGATCACTCTAAGTCTGATTTGGGGCACATCATTCCTTTTTATTAAAATTCTGCTCCATGATCTGGGCCCTGAGGCGGTTGTCTTCGGCAGATGCCTATTTGGTGCAGCAGCATTGTGGGGGATCAGCTTTATTAAAAGAGAAAAGATTCAGTGGAAACGCCTGCCTTTCAGGTTGCTGATCCTGGTCGGGCTCATCAATAATGCACTTCCCTGGTATTTTATTTCTAAAAGCGAGACGGCCATTTCATCGAGTATGGCCTCCGTCATTAATGCCACTACACCGATCTGGACGATCATCATTGGGTGGCTTTTCTTCGGTTCAAAGCTCCGGAAAAGCCAGTGGGCCGGTATTATGATCGGATTCTTCGGTATTTTTATTCTCAGCGGTTTCCGGACCGGGGATTTGGCAGAGGGGAATACCGCAGGAATCGTATTCATGTCTATGGCAGCATTCTGCTATGGATTAGGGACCCATCTGTCCAAAAAGTATCTCGAGGGCGTTTCCGTCCTTCAGATTTCCCTTTTTACGCTTACATCAGCCGCCCTGGCAAGCGGCCTGTATACCGGGATTGCATCTCCTTCCAGCATCCCGCTTCTTTTTGCGCCGGAAAGACTCGGTTCTCTAGTTATACTCGGCGCCCTGGGCTCGGGCGCAGCCTATCTGCTATACTATTTCCTTGTACAGAAGGGAAGCCCGGAGTTTGCCTCCCTCGTCACCTATATCGTCCCCGTATCGGCAATCGCATGGGGGTACTTTCTCCTTGGCGAGCATATTAAGCCAGGGATGGCTGTTGGCCTGGCTGTCATCTTTCTGGGAATATATATTTCCTCCTATAAAGTCAAGAGGGAAAAGAAACAAGATCTGCCTGGCTGCTTAAGAATGCAGTCCGTGCAAATGGAAAGGAAGTAAAAAATGAAGAAAATTGTTTTTTTTGATATTGATGGAACACTGCTGGACCACGGCAAAAACCTTCCGGTAAAAACGAAGGAAGCAATCAGGCTCCTTCAGGAAAAGGGGGTATTTACGGCAATCGCGACCGGCCGTGCTCCTTTCATGTATGAAAGTCTCCGGGAAGAGCTGGGCATTGATTCTTATGTCAGCTTTAATGGCCAGTACGTGGTGTTCGAGAATGAACCGATCTATGCCAATCCTTTGGACACAAAAGAGCTGGAAAGGCTTTTAGAACATGGAAAAAGGAATGGGCATCCGCTCGTTTTTATGAACGAATCAACCATGAAATCAAGTGTGCCGCACCATCCCCATATTGAGGAAAGCCTTGGCACACTTAAGTTCCCGCATCCTGAGAAAGATGAAAGCTTTTATAATGGGCGGGAAATCTACCAGTCCCTTATTTTTATGGATGACAGTCTCGAACAGGAGTATCGCGAAGGATACGGGAAATTCCATTTCATCAGATGGCATCCCCATTCCGTCGATGTCCTTCCTGCCGGGGGCTCAAAAGCGGAGGGCATAAAGAAAATGATCAGCCGTCTCGGCTTTGCAATTGAGGATGTGTATGCATTCGGAGATGGCTTGAATGACATTGAAATGCTCCAGGCCGTCGGCACGGGGGTTGCCATGGGCAATGCTGAAGAAGAAGTGAAGCGCCATGCGGACCATATCACCTCAGATGTCGGGGAAGACGGAATCTGGAACGGTTTGAAAAAGCTTGGTTTGATATAAGAAAAAAGAAGCAGGCAAAGGGGCCTGCTTCTCCTTTTAGGATTACCTTTCAATCGGGAGGGCATCTTTCATTATTTCAAACGGGTTTTCCTTATTGATATGGTCATAGAACATGACTCCGTTCAGATGATCGATTTCATGCTGAAAAACGATTGCCGGTAGGCCTCTCAGCCTTAGTTTCACTTCTCTGCCGTCTATATCAAAGGCTTTGAGGGTAATCCTTGCATAGCGCGGAACAAACCCGGGAAAAGGCTCATCGACTGAGAGACATCCTTCTCCGGACGTTAAAAAGGCTTTCTCGACCGAATGGCTGACGATTTTCGGGTTGAAAAGTGCAAAGCTGTACAGTTTCCCATCTGTATCAGTCACATGGACTGCAATCATTCTCTTCAGGCAGTCAATCTGCGGGGCGGCAAGCCCAATTCCAGGCCTCAGCCCATACTTTTCAGCCAGGGCAGGATTTTGGCTGTTTCTTACATATTCCATCATTTCGGCAAGAGTCTGTTTATCTTCGGCAGAAGGGGGCATAGGCACCTCTTCAGCCGTTTTCCTGAGGGATGGGTGGCCATCCCGGATAATATCCGCCACTGTTATCATTAAAAATCCACTCCTGTGCATGCCTTTTTCGGCAGAAATTTATTATAATATGTTTTAACCGCTGTGCTGGCGGGTAAGTGATTAAAGTTCAGGGAGCTATATGTACGTCAATAGTCTAACAGACATAAAGAAAAAAGTTAATAAAGAAAAGGTGCTCTGTCGAAGCACCTTTTCGGCTTGTATTAGAATTTCCAGCAGGAACAGCCTACAATAATAAGAAGAATGAAGAGAACGACAATTAAAGCAAATCCTCTTCCGTAGCCAGCTCCGCCTACAGGGTAGCCGCAGCCGTAACCGTATCCACCATAACCATACATAAGGATAACCTCCCTGAAATAAAGTATCGTCCCCTACATATTTATAAGTTTTATGGACGATTTACTATAGCCTATGAAAGAAGGAAAAAATGGTGTAGGCCGCTGCCCAGTCATAAATGAAAAGAATGAAGAATATGTATCTTTATGGCATTATCCTGCTGAATTCTAATTAAATGGTTGGACAAGCTTTTTCATAAAAATTAATGAAGAATCTTGGACCACACCTATATGCAGCTTATATGCAGCAGCTATTTTCCACTTAGGGGGTTTAATGATGTCCGTTATCAGAAAGAAAAAAGTACTGGCTGTATTATTTTTAAGTTTGTTTGTGCTCGGGGGATGCATGAACAAGGAGACACCAGGTGAAAAAGCCTACAGCCTTCTGGAGAAAACTGCAGAAGCAGAAGACGGGTTTGAAAAGCAGCAGGACCCGCTTGTTAAACTGGAAAAGCAGGAAAAAGAACTTTATGATCAGATCATTGCGCTGGGCATGAAGGAATTTGACCAAATTAAAAAGCTGTCAGATGAAGCCCTTGAAGCCGTGGGGAAGAGGGAAGAGCTCATGAATAAAGAGCAGGAGAGCATTGAATCCTCCAAAGAAGAATTTGCACCTCTTGAGGATATCATCCCTGACATTGAAGATAAGGAAGCAAAAGAAAGTGCTGAGGAACTGTACAAAGTGATGATGGACCGTTACAGCGTCCATGATGAACTATACAGTGAATATAAGAAGGGCCTTGAACTGGACAAAGAGCTGTATTCGCTGTTCAAGAAGGAAGACCTGACAATGGAGCAGCTGGAAGCCCAGATTGAAAAAATCAATCAATCCTATGAGCAGCTGACGGTCCATAATAAAGAATTTAATGAGCTGACAAAAAAATATAATGAAATAAAATTATCCTTCTATAAGCAGGCTGGTGTAGAGGTTGCTGCTGAGTAAACATAAGCATAGAGTCAACGCCTGTTAAAAGGGGAATATTCGAGAAGTCTTTCGGTCAGATGATGCCGAAAGACTTTTTTGCTGGACACAAAGTATTTTTTTAAAATAATTCTTCCTAAATAATTCTTCTCTTGTTATAACACATCCTGTTAAAAAGCTGCTTTTTTATAGTACAGTTAATAAGGACTTATTAATACAGTTTTTTAAAATACTCGAAATAATTTTTGGAAAATAGGTTTAAATAATTGACTGTAACGGATTTCTTATAATAAAATGAGTAAGGTGATTTCATTGCTTGTATCAGTGAGACATATATAATTCAATGATACAGAAAATGATTGTAAAGAAATATCAGAATAGACGTTTTTTCCGGAGGCATCTGTGGAAAACTAAGTAAAACTATGTTTTGCAGCTGTCAAAGGATGAGCCGGACAGTTTTTTTGCATGTACGGCTAAATTTAATAGGGAAAAAACAAAAGCAGATTTCTAAGATGAATTCATTTTGGGTATTCTAAGCTTTGTGTATTTATCTCTTAAAATAATGTCTTTTTAATGAAAGGAAAGGGTGACAAAGATGGCTTCTAAAACGAAGAAAGCACAATTGGATGCTACTAAAGCGCTTGAGGCGGTAGAAGAGCAGTTTGAAATGTTTCAAATATTGAATGAAGAAGGCGAAGTCGTAAATGAAGCGGCAATGCCTGAATTAAGCGATGAGCAGCTTCAGGAATTGATGCGCCGCATGGTATACACTCGTATTCTTGATCAGCGTTCCATCTCTCTAAACAGACAGGGGCGCCTTGGATTCTATGCGCCGACAGCAGGACAGGAAGCTTCACAGCTTGCTTCACAGTTTGCTCTTGAGAAGGAAGACTTCATCCTTCCGGGATACCGCGATGTTCCTCAAATGATCTGGCACGGCCTGCCGCTGTATCAGGCATTCTTGTTCTCACGCGGACATTTCCACGGCAACCAGATGCCTGAAGGTGTGAATACAATTTCACCTCAAATCATCATCGGCGCTCAGATCATCCAGGCTGCAGGTGTGGCTCTTGGGATGAAGAAGCGCGGTGCCGGTTCAGTAGCTATTACATACACTGGCGACGGCGGAGCTTCACAAGGTGATTTCTACGAAGGTCTTAACTTTGCAGGGGCATTTAAGGCTCCAGCGATCTTTGTTGTTCAAAACAACCGCTTTGCGATTTCCACTCCGGTAGAAAAGCAATCAGCGGCTAAGACTGTAGCTCAAAAAGCAGTCGCAGCAGGTATCCCTGGAGTTCAGGTAGACGGAATGGATCCCCTTGCTGTATATGCAGCAGTCAGCGATGCCCGCAAACGTGCAGTAAACGGCGAAGGCCCGACTCTGATTGAAACGATGACATACCGCTATGGCCCGCATACAATGGCTGGCGATGATCCGACTCGCTACCGTACAACGGACCTTGACAACGAATGGGAAAAGAAGGATCCTTTAGTCCGTTTCCGCAAATTCCTTGAAAACAAGGGCATCTGGAACGAAGAAAAGGAAAACGAAGTAATCGACCAGGCTAAAGAAGATATCAAAGAAGCAATCAAGAAAGCTGACGGTTATCCGAAGCAGAAAGTAACAGACTTCATGGAGAACATGTATGAAGAAATGCCTCGTAACCTTAAAGAACAATATGAAATTTACCAAGCAAAGGAGTCGAAGTAAGCGATGGCGCAAATGACAATGATCCAGGCAATCACCGATGCGTTGCGCACAGAAATGCGCAATGATCCGAACGTACTTGTGTTCGGTGAAGACGTAGGCGTTAACGGCGGTGTATTCCGTGCTACGGAAGGTCTTCAGAAAGAGTTCGGCGAAGACCGCGTATTCGATACTCCACTTGCTGAATCTGGAATTGGCGGTTTAGCAATTGGTCTTGGCCTTCAGGGCTTCCGTCCAGTGCCGGAAATCCAATTCTTCGGATTTGTGTTCGAAGTAATGGACTCAATCGCCGGCCAAATGGCGCGTATGCGCTACCGTTCAGGCGGCAGATACCATTCTCCTGTCACTGTGCGTTCTCCTTTCGGGGGCGGAGTGCATACTCCGGAACTTCACTCTGACAGCCTTGAAGGGCTGATGACTCAATCACCAGGTCTAAAGGTGGTTGTGCCTTCAACTCCTTACGATGCAAAAGGACTTCTGATTTCATCTATCCGTGACAACGATCCGGTTATTTTCCTTGAGCATCTTAAGCTATACCGTGCATTCCGTGAAGAGGTGCCTGAAGAAGAATACACAATTCCTCTTGGCAAGGCTGATGTGAAGCGTGAAGGTTCAGACCTTTCCATCATCACATACGGAGCAATGGTTCATGAATCATTAAAAGCAGCAGAAGAACTTGAAAAAGAAGGCTATTCAGTAGAAGTAGTAGACCTTCGTACAATCGCACCGCTGGACCTTGAAACAATCATTGCCTCTGTAGAGAAAACAGGCCGTGCCATTGTGGTCCAGGAAGCACAGAAGCAGGCAGGCGTAGCTGCTCAGGTTGTTGCTGAAATCAATGAAAGAGCGATTCTCAGCCTGGAAGCTCCAGTTCTCCGCGTAGCAGCACCTGATACTGTCTATGCTTTCTCTCAAGCAGAAACAATCTGGCTGCCAAACTACAAAGATGTACTGGAAACAGCTAAAAAAGTACTTACTTTCTAATAGATCAATTTTTTAATGGGAGAGGGAAGTTTTTTCTCCCTTTCCTGCATCATCACTCAATTTACTAACAGGAAGGTGAACCCATTGTCATTCCAATTCAGATTACCTGATATCGGTGAAGGTATCCACGAAGGTGAAATCGTAAAATGGTTTATTAAACCAGGCGATAAAGTTCAAGAAGATGACGTATTGTGCGAAGTGCAAAACGATAAATCAGTAGTAGAAATTCCATCCCCAGTTGAAGGGACTGTTGAAGAGGTCCACATCAGCGAAGGAACAGTTGCTACTGTTGGACAAGTGCTCGTATCTTTTGACGCACCGGGGTATGAGGATTTACAATTTAAAGGTGAACACGGTGATGAAGCGCCGGCAGAAAAAACGGAAGCACAGGTTCAATCAACAATGGAAGCTGGCCAGGATGTGAAGAAGGAAGAAGCTCCTGGACAGGAAGACGCCGGTAAAGGCACAGTTATTTCCCAGCCCGATGTTGATCCTGACCGCAGAATTATCGCTATGCCATCAGTGCGCAAGTTCGCACGCGACAAAGGCGTTGATATCCGCCAGGTAGCAGGCAGCGGTAAAAACGGACGTGTGCTGAAGGAAGATATTGAATCATTCTTGAACGGAGGCTCTCAAGCACCTGCTCAGGAAGCACCACAGGCAGAGGCAGCTAAGGAAGAAGCAGCAGCACCAGCGGCAGCAGCAGCAGCTCCTCAAGGCCAATATCCGGAAACCCGCGAGAAAATGAGCGGAATCCGCAAAGCAATTGCAAAAGCTATGGTTAACTCCAAGCAGACTGCACCGCATGTTACATTAATGGATGAAATCGATGTAACAAAACTGGTAGCACACCGTAAGAAATTCAAGGAAGTTGCAGCAAACAAAGGCATCAAGCTTACATTCCTGCCTTATGTGGTAAAGGCATTGACTAGTGCATTGCGTGAATTCCCGGCGCTCAACACGTCAATTGACGATGCTGCTGGCGAAATCATCCACAAGCATTACTACAACATTGGAATTGCTGCTGATACAGAGAAAGGCCTGCTTGTTCCTGTCGTGAAGGATGCTGACCGCAAATCTACATTTGCTATCTCTGATGAAATCAACAGCCTGGCAACCAAGGCCCGTGACGGCAAGCTTGCTGCGGATGAAATGAAAGGCGCTTCTTGCACAATTACCAATATCGGCTCTGCGGGCGGACAATGGTTTACACCTGTCATCAATCATCCTGAAGTAGCGATCCTGGGAATTGGCCGCATCGCTGAAAAGCCTGTAGTGAAAGATGGAGAAATCGTTGCAGCACCAGTTCTTGCACTTTCTTTAAGCTTTGACCACAGAATCATCGATGGCGCAACAGCACAAAATGCATTAAACCACATCAAGCGTTTACTCAACGATCCAGAACTATTGTTAATGGAGGCGTAATTAAATGGTAGTTGGAGATTTCCCTATTGAAACAGATACTATAGTAATCGGTGCAGGTCCTGGAGGCTATGTTGCCGCTATCCGCGCAGCACAGCTTGGACAAAAAGTAACAATCGTTGAAAGAGGAACTCTTGGAGGCGTCTGCCTGAATGTCGGCTGTATCCCTTCAAAGGCTTTGATTTCAGCTGGACACCGCTATGAACATGCTAAGCATTCAGAAGAAATGGGCATTTCAGCGGAAAATGTGAAAGTAGATTTCACAAAGGTACAGGAATGGAAAGCCGGAGTTGTCAAGAAGCTTACTGGCGGTGTTGAAGGCCTTCTTAAAGGAAACAAGGTAGAGATCGCACGCGGAGAAGCTTTCTTCGTTGATGCAAATACTCTGAAAGTAATGGATGAGAAGTCTTCCCAGACTTACACTTTCAAGAATGCAATCGTTGCGACAGGTTCACGCCCAATCGAACTGCCTGCATTCAAATATTCAAAGCGCGTGCTTGATTCAACAGGCGCACTGGCTCTTGAAGAAGTTCCTGAGAAGATCGTTGTCATCGGCGGCGGCTACATCGGAACCGAGCTTGGCGGAGCTTACGCTAACTTCGGTACTGAAGTGACCATCCTTGAAGGAACTGATGAGATCCTGAACGGATTTGAAAAGCAAATGTCTTCATTGGTTAAAAAGAACCTGAAGAAAAAAGGCGCTAACATCATCACTAATGCCCTTGCAAAAGGTGTTGAAGAAACTGACAGCGGTGTAACAGTCAAGTATGAAGTAAAAGGCGAAGAAAAATCTGTTGAAGCTGATTATGTCTTCGTTATGGTGGGACGCCGTCCAAATACTGACGAGCTTGGCCTTGAGCAGGCGGGCGTTGAAATGTCAGACCGCGGCATCATCAAGATCGACAAGCAGTGCCGTACAAGCGTAAGCAACATCTACGCTATAGGTGACATTGTTGAAGGACCTCCATTGGCTCACAAAGCTTCTTATGAAGGTAAAATCGCAGCTGAAGCAATCGCTGGCCACAATTCTGAGATCGACTATCTTGGAATCCCTGCAGTTGTATTCTCTGATCCTGAACTGGCTTCAGTGGGTTACACTGAGCAGCAGGCTAAAGAAGAAGGAATTGCAGTCAATGCTGCCAAATTCCCATTTGCAGCAAATGGCCGTGCCCTTGCTTTAAACAGCACTGACGGTTTCGTGAAGCTGATCACACGCAAAGAAGATGACCTTGTCATCGGTGCGCAAATTGCTGGTGCAAATGCATCTGACATGATTGCTGAACTTGGCCTTGCCATTGAAGCAGGCATGACTGCTGAAGACTTGGCTATGACTATCCATGCTCACCCAACACTTGGCGAGATCACTATGGAAGCAGCTGAAGTTGCCCTTGGAAGCCCAATTCACATCATTAAATAATTTGTGACTGCATGCAGGACTTATAAAGAGAAAGACCTTTCCTCACAAAAGAGGGAAGGTCTTTTTTATGTGCCGGTCCTAAGTGCTTTAGACAGCGGTTCAATGATTTTGTCTTTTGATGCATCGCCATTCACTTTTGCTGTAATCCTGTTCTGGTGCAAAACTAAAATGGCCGGGCATCCTTTAAGTTCGAATGTACTATAATACTTTTTCGCCTTGGCAGCCGTTATGACTTTCATTTTCTTCATTTCATCTGGAAATTCCTTTTTCAATTCTATGATTGCATCATAATATGGTGCTTCATTTTGATAGTCAGATTCATCTGTAAAGAAAATCACCTGCTTTTGCGAGCTATCAAGCATTAAATCATCAGCAGCTTTCGTCTTGCTGCAGGAAACGGTCAATATCATAAAAGAAGCTAACAGCAAAAAACGGAAACTCTTCATTTATGCTCACCTTTTCTTCTCTTAATGTGTTAAAAGCTGTAAATAATTTCGTCATAATAGCCCATATTTTAACATAATAAATAGTAATATCTCCGCTTGTCACCCAATTGTTACAAAATTGAAAAATACCCGGCCGGAGTGGTACATATAATACATATAAGCCTGGATTACAAGCAAACATATGAAGGGAATATATATTGCAATTGGCGGTGTTTATATGAAGACTTATTCGGTGATCATGATCCAGCTGATTATATGGAGCGGCTATACTTTTTTGGAGTGGCTTTCTAAGCATGACCATCCAGTTTATAATGTTCTCATGTTTTTTGTATTTTTCTATCTTGCTGTTATTTTGGGTAATTTCATCATAAAATCACCGAAGAGAACTTTTATGGTCACTATGCTGTCTTTGGGGCTGTATGGTTGCTTTCAGGCGGCTCTGGCATTTATTCATTATTGAGAGTACCTGGTGGTAGTTGAACGGAATTTATAAGGCAGCCTGCAGACTTTCCTTTCTAGGGTAAAATGGGAGGACCACTTGAAGATATAAGGTGATGGCAGCATGGGCAGCTAGGACCACTATTCTTGGGAAAAGAAAAAATAGCGGTCCCAGCCAGTTGAGCTAGAACCACTATTCTTAGGAAATAGAAAAAATAGCGGTTCCAGCCAGTTGAGCTAGAACCACTATTCTTAGGAAATAGGAAAATAGCGGTCCCAGCAGATCACCTGTAGCCGCACTTTTGAAAAAATCACAAACGCAGCAGGATAACAATGCTATATAAAAATACACCAACCAAAAAAGCTTCGGGATAAATCATCCCGAAGCTTTTCTATTATGCAGATTTTTGCTGTTTTTCTTTTGTATCGCTCACATTTTCTTCTTTTAAGGCTTTCATCAGTGAAACTACAATCAGGAGCATAATAACTGTAAATGGCAGGGCGGCAATAATAGACGCACGCTGCAATGCTTCAAGGCCGCCTGTCCACAGAAGTATGGCTGCAGAAGCAGATTGGATAATGCCCCATACAAATTTAACTTTATTTGGCGGGTTCAGGCTTCCGTTCGTCGTTTGCATGCCAAGCACGAAGGTTGCCGAGTCCGCTGAAGTGATGAAGAAGGTGCTGATAAGGAAGATGGCAAGCAAGGACAGCACCATTGATAACGGGAAGTGCTCAAAGACAGCAAATAAAGCGATCTCCATGCCATTCTCGGTCATCGTATCCATGATTGGCGTATTTTCAAAGAATTCGAGGAAAATACCGGTTCCTCCAAATACTGAAAACCAAAGCGCACCGAATAATGTTGGTACAGCAAGGACACCGATGACAAACTCCCTGATGGTCCTGCCTTTTGAAATCCGTGCAATGAAGGTTCCCACAAATGGAGCCCATGCAATCCACCAGGCCCAATAGAAAATGGTCCAATCCTGGAACCATGTCAGTTCCTGATCAAACGGGCTGAGCCTGAAGCTCATGGATGGCAGGTTCTGCAAGTAAGAACCGATAGTAGTGGTGAATAGATCCATAATAAAATTGGTAGGCCCTACAAACAGCATGAATAGCAGCAGAAGAATGGCCAGGATGATATTAAGATTGCTCAAGTATTTAATGCCTTTATTAAGCCCTGTCTGGGCCGAAAGCATAAATAATACCGTGACAGCGGCTATAATGATCATCTGTGTCCCGATGCCGTTGCTGACGCCGCTGAACACATGTGACAGGCCGCCGCTTATTTGAATGGCACCCAGTCCCAGTGAAGTGGCTACACCGAAGACAGTTGCAAATACTGCGATGAAATTGATTAGTACACCAAGCATTCCGTCAACTTTATCCCCTAAGATGGGACGGAGAATGGAGCTGATGACCCCTGGAGCCCCTTTCCTGAACTGAAAGTAAGCCAAAGCAAGGGCTATCACTGCATAGATGGCCCAAGGGTGGAGTCCCCAGTGGAAAAAGGAATATCTCATGGCTGTTCTGGCAGAATCCGGCGTTTCTCCGTCGCCGAATGGCGGATCGAAATAATGATACATAGGCTCTGCAGCTCCCCAGAATACAAGGCCTATCCCCATTCCTGCACTGAACAGCATCGCAAACCAGGTTAAATAACCGAATTCGGGCTGCTCATTATCTTTCCCTAAACGAATGTTTCCATACTTTGTGAAAATAAGTACAATAGCAAAAATTAAAAAGATCGAGGCTGACAGCATATAAAACCAGCCAAATTTCTCAAGGATGAATCCTTGAACATTTTGTGTAACAACGTCTAAATTTGCATTGGGCAATATCCTTTTTGGAATAAGCCCCCAGATAATAAATAATACAGTTACGATAACTGATACCCAAAAAACTGGTGTCAGTTTCTTCATCCAATCCCTCCAAATCAAATCATACATATGTGCAGGCTCAGCCATTGCTGATGAATGGGCTGCAGTTTTATGTTTAGAAAATAGTATGGTGTGGAAACAGTGGTTTAGGGAAAACAGCAGATAGAAATACTTTACGGATAAAAAGGGGGAGTTATTTCGATTGTCTCTACCAGTTACAAACCATTTTCTATACTAACATTTTATAAGTATAATAAAAAGCATAACGCTTATTGGAGGGGTAATGATGAATAAAAAAACTGCCGCCTTGGTGCTGTCTGCCATGCTGCTTTCTGCGTGCGGTGCAGGCGGAGAAGCAGGCAAAGATAAGGGAGAAGAACCAAAAGATACTGTGGAAACGGCCAAAGAGCAGGGAAGCAGCAATGCAGAAGAAACTGCTGAAAATGAAGAGGCAAGTGATTCAGCTGCAGAGGAGACAGGATCTCAGGAAGAACAGCCGGCTGAAACGGAGGATAAAGAGCCTTTATACCGCATTAATGAAAATAATTGGACTATTGAGCCGCTGGCAGATGCGAACAAAAAAGTGGTCCTCCTTACTATTGACGATGCGCCTGATAAACATGCCGTAGAGATGGCTAAAACATTGCATCAGCTGGGTGTCAGCGCCATATTTTTCGTTAACGGGCATTTTCTGGATACCCCGGAGGAAGAAGAAAAATTGAAAGAGATACATAATCTGGGTTTTCCAATCGGGAACCATACATACAGCCACAGTAATCTAAAGGAAATTACCCCGGCACAGCAAAAGGAAGAGGTATTGAAATTAAATAAACGTGTAGAAGAAATCATCGGGGAAAAGCCTCGATTTTTCAGGGCTCCTTTTGGGATCAATACCGATGCAAGCAGGGAGGCTGCTGCAGCGGAAGGAATGGAGCTCATGAACTGGACATATGGATACGATTGGGAAAAGGACTATCAAAACAAAGAGGCCTTGACGGACATTATGGTCAATTCCCCATATCTGACCGACGGAGCCAATCTGCTTATGCATGACAGAGATTGGACGAATGCAGCGCTGGAGGGGATTGTAAAGGGCCTTCAGGCAAAAGGGTATGAAATTGTGGATCCTGACAGGATCCAAACAGCTTTATAAACCAGAAAAAGAGCGGCATCGAGTGCCGCTCTTTCTTCTTACCTTCTAACATTCCCTTTAAATAATCTAGCTATTATAGTTGTGACTGCGAAAAAGAAAAGAAAATAGCTCAGCTCTGTCAACACGAGGGGCGTAAGCTTGTAATTCGTTTCTTTTTCCAGGGGAGATTCAAATTGTATAACCACCGGATATGCATCCTCCTGCTCTGGCAGATAGCTGGTCTGCTCGGCAAAAGGGAAAGGGCCCCCGAATAGAAGATTCTGTGTTAATGAATCCGGCTTGTCTTCCAGCCTTGCGTCAAAGATGAAAGGGGACACCAGTGCAAAAGCCAGACTGACTATTATGATGATTAGGACTCTTTTCTTCAAGCTGACAACTCCTTAATACCTGAAACTTATTTCAACGAATCTATATTATCATACCTTATTATTTTCGCCCGTTAAAGTACATAATTCTTCCGTTGAACAGCTGCAGTTCAGCCTGGAGTTTCTTAGCTAAAAATTTACAGAATTCATTCGCTTTGCTTTTGTCGCCCATTGCTGCATTTTCCGGCAGGGTAAGCTGTATATAGGATTGGATCCGCTCTGTGCTGTCAGCATCTTGTATCATTTCTGTTCCTACTCCTATCAGTATCGTATTATAACGGTCATCCAAAGATTGCAGCCAAAGCCGTTTTCCGTCTCCTTGTGTATATTCCTTTATTTCATAAGGAAAGGCTGCTTTGCTGTAACCCCAATCAACCTGATCGCCGGTTTTTGCGGTTATAGCTTTATAATATTCCAGTAAATCTTTTACCTCCTGAATTGTAATCGTTTCCTGGCTTGATGTTTTGACCAGTTTTATGTAAGCGCTGCTCGACATGAAGAAACCTCCTTTAAAAACAGAATATTTAGATTTAATTTTACCATTCTTGCGGGATGCTGTAACCTTATAGAAGTTTTTAAAAGGGAATGATCCTTCCTCCCTGGAAAAAAAGAATGAAAAATAAGCGATAACCCGCAAAATGTGTCATACAATTTAGGCTTGATATTTTAATAATGTTATAATATTATAGATTTAGAGTAAAATAAAACGCTTTCAAAACCAAATTCAGCGAAAAGGGGATTGAACAGATGGGCACAATAGTATGTCAGGATTGCAATTCAACAATCGATCACTTTGAAGATGAAAAGGTAACGGTTCTGTATGCGAAATGCAATTGCAGAAAAGGCGGACAAAAAGAGAAAAGCAATTAGAATCAGCATTAAAAATGATTTTATAGAAGAAAGCATGCAAAAATTGCATGCTTTCTTTTTTACTGTATAGGAATTTATAATTAGTAATCCTTGTGGATTATTATCAATTCTTGATCCACGTCCAGCAGCTGCGCCGAGGTCACAAGCCAAACCTCCCAAAAAGGCAAAGAACGCCTTTCGGGGAGGTTCGTCTTGAGGCCCCCCAGGATGGGGGTCATGCAGACGTTGCAGCAGGAAGTGGCGTTTTTAGTCTGCGTTCCTTAAGGGGTGGATCAAGGCGCTTGCGCTTTTGTTCCATATTCTTACCTGATCGCTTTATGCTCTTTAATCACACGCAGGAATTTGAAATCGTAGTCCTCAGGTCCCTGGACAGGCAGTCCTGCCTCCATATTTGTTTTAATATAGACAAGATTATCCTTCGTGATGATTTCCCCTGGAATGAAGATTGGAATTCCTGGAGGGTAGACCATGATGAATTCTGCAATGATGCGCCCTTCAGATTCGTCAAAAGGGACAAGCTCAGTTTCTGCATAAAAAGCATCCCGTGGCGTTAACGAAAGCACCGGTATATTAGGCAGCATCACTTTTGCATCCTTGCGTTCAGTTTCTTGAAGGCCGCCCGCAGATAATTCCCTGAGTGCAGCAAGCAGGGCATCTGCCTCTTGTTTGGTATCTCCTGGAGTAATGATGCAGAGGATATTATATAAATCTGATAGCTCGACCTCGATATTAAACTTCTCGCGGAGCCATTTTTCTACATCATATCCTGTTACATTTAACTCTTTCACAGAGATAATCAATTTGGTCGGATCATAATCATAAGCCGCCTTGGTTTCAAGAATCTCGTCACCGACACAGTAGAGGCGGTCAACCTCATTGATTTCTTTCCTCATATACTGTGCCAGGTCTATTGTCCGCTCAATCAGCTCTTTCCCCTCTGTAGCAAGTCTTCTTCTTGCAACATCAAGAGACGCAAGCAGCAGATAGGAGGTAGAGGTCGTTGTCAGCATGCTTAGGATCGACTGAACGCGCTTAGGGGAAACAAGATTTCCTTTAACATTCAGGATTGAACTTTGCGTCATTGATCCGCCCAGTTTATGGACACTGGTAGCGGCCATATCGGCGCCAGCCTGCATCGCAGACATCGGCAGGTCTTCATGGAAATGAATATGAACACCATGTGCTTCATCCACAAGGACAGGCACCTCATAGGAATGAGCGATCTCAACAATCTCCTTCAGGTTTGCTGATATTCCAAAATAGGTAGGATTGATAACCAGCACACCTTTAGCGTCGGGATGCTGGCTAAGTGCCTTCTCCACTGAATCTGTAGTGATTCCATGTGAAATTCCCAGCTTTTCATCAACCTCCGGGTGAATGAAAATAGGGGTCGCACCTGAGAAGACAATGGCTGACATCACAGATTTATGAACATTTCTTGGTACGATAATTTTGTCCCCAGGCCCGCAGACTGCCATGACCATCGTCATGATCGCTCCGCTGGTTCCCTGAACTGAAAAGAATGTATGATCTGCACCAAATGCTTCTGCAGCCAGGTCCTGCGCCTGTTTGATGATTCCTTTCGGCTGATGGAGATCATCAAGGGGGCCGATGTTAATCAAATCGATTGACAGGGCATTATCTCCGATAAATTCTCGGAACTCCGGATCAATTCCCGCCCCTTTTTTATGTCCGGGTATATGAAATTGAATAGGGTTCTTTTTTGCATGTTCCAGTAAACCGCTGAATAACGGTGTTTCAGATTGTAGCAACTATTCCCACACCTCTTTAATCATTGTCGTTAATATACTTATAAAACAAATGAATTATAGCATTAAAGCATATGGATGCAAAGCGATTCTAGCCGGCATTGGCAGGCAAATTTGCAGAGCGGCTGAATATATCCCTTTTCTGTAGCATTCGATGAAATACTCTTGACTATTCGCCCCTGCGCCCATACAGTGGATTTCCGGTTTCCCGCCTGTTAAAAAAGGAATTTTCAGCTGCTGTCCCGAAGTATTTGAAGGAGAATTGAGAAGGAAAAGGGGAGACAAAGATGAAATGGGAGACTAGAGTAACGGAATTATTGGATATACAGTACCCGATCATTCAAGGAGGCCTCGCGCATCTTGCGTACTCTGAGCTTGCAGGAGCGGTTTCCAATGCAGGCGGACTGGGACAAATAACAGCCATGTCGCTGCCTTCGCCGGAGGAGCTCAAAACGGAAATCAGAAAGGTCAAAACGATAACGGAAAAGCCTTTTGGCGTTAATTTTGCCATCGGGCAGCATGGCAGGCCATTCGAGGGGTTCCTGGAAGCAGCGCTTCAGGAGGGTGTCCCGGTCATTTCTATGACGGGCGGGAATCCGGCCCCGATTTTTGAGATGCTGAAGGGAACTGATGTCAGGAAGCTTGTGCTTGTGGCGGCAAGAAGGCAGGCTGTTAAAGCAGAAGAACTCGGCGCGGATGCTGTGATGGTTGTCGGCCAGGAGGGGGGAGGGCATCTTGGAAGGACAGATACCGGGACAATGGTGCTTGTTCCCCAGGTTTCAGATGCTGTGTCGATTCCAGTGATCGCCTCTGGCGGGATCGGCGACGGCAGGGGCTTGATGGCTGCCTTGAGCCTTGGTGCGGAAGGAATTGAAATGGGCACAAGATTTGTGGCTACAGAAGAGTGTGTGCATGCTTCAAAGCTGTATAAAGAAAGACTGGTCGGGGGATCGGAAAATGACACAATTGTCATTAAACGTTCGCTCGGGGCTCCTGCGAGGGTCATTGCCAACTCATGGGCGGACAGAATATTGGAAATTGAAAAGAATAATGGCAGTTATGAAGAACTGAAGGATTATATAAGCGGGCAGGCAAACAAGCGCTATATCCATGACGGCTCTGAAACTGAAGGATTTGCCTGGGCAGGGCAGGTAATGGGCATGATTAAGGATATTCCTTCAGCTGGCGATCTGGTCAGCAGGATTATTAAAGAAGCAGAAGATATCCGGCGCTCATGGGCAGACTAGGACAAGAATTGCAAAATTTTCTTGGACTGGTTAAAATCAGCTAAGATGCTTGAAGAGGAGTGAAATCTTTGGAATATCAATATCCAATCGACCCGGATTGGTCGACAGAAGAGATTGTAGACGTGATAAAGTTCTTTGAGAGCGTTGAAGCCGCTTATGAAAAAGGGGTCGACAGGGAAATCCTTATGGATTCGTACCGCCGTTTTAAAGAAATTGTACCAGGCAAGGCCCAGGAAAAGACAGTCTGCAGCGAATTTGAAGAAACAAGCGGGTATTCGCCATACCGTTCCGTAAAAGCAGCCAAAGAGGCAAAAGCCGGGGACAAAGTAAAAATGAAGTAAACAAAAGAACCTGCATCGATCTGATGCAGGTTCTTTTGGCAGTTTGGGCGTCTGGACCCGTTTATGCCATTTTGTATAGGGGTAATAGATTTTTAAATACAGAATCAGCTTTCTGCAGGAATTCCTCAGCGCTGAGCTTGATGGCTTCTTCACACGGTATGTTGACACCGCAGAGGATTTCCGCCTTTTTAACGTTTTCGAGGCGGTCGAACATGGCCTCAAGTTCTGACTTATCAAGGGAACTGTGAGAAACGGCGCCAGGCTTTGTGTGATCTCCTGACCATACATAGCTGCCGGGGATGCTGCTGTAAATTTCGCTTAAGTTTTTCTTTAATGCAGCCCCGAATTCCTTTTTATTGGGTGCTTCGTAAATGGTGGCAAACCAAATGAACACATGGCTTTCCCATAATCCGATCTGAAAATGGGGGAGCATTTTATATCCTCTTGGATTAGCCGCAAAGGCAACCCAGGTATCATTTGGCGGATTGATTGTCCTTCTGGCATGCTTGGCAACATGGGGATGCATTTCATCTCCTGTAAGAGCTGATAAGCCCGGCGCAAAATAGCTGCCCAGCTCCTCAAGCTTTGGACGGATATTTTCTTTCAAGCTATCCATTCTTTCTTCTAGTCCATCTATTTTAAAAACATCAAAGTCTGCATTGGAAAAGCCGCTGAATGGCATATGTATAACCTCCTGCTGATTTTGGCAACATTATAGCACAGCGCAGGAAAAAGGGGAAATGAACAGCTTCTGACCTCTTATTTACAGGCAATGGGTATCAGCACAATTTTGTTGCAACTGCTTTGAGGACTTCATATTATAATAAAAAAAGATATCTGAAAATTCAACTAAAACCGGAAGGGGTGCAAGATCATGAAACAATTAATGAATTCTGTAAAGAAAAAAGCCGGTGAAAAGGAAAGAACTGCCGTACTGAGGCTTGAAATGGATTATGAATTGGCGACACTTTTCGAAGCAATGGGCGACAATAATGAGAATGTCAAAAAAAGAACAAAACAAAAGCTCGAAAAGATACGTGAAGAGCTGGTTAGGCTGAAAGCGCTGTGAGAGAAAGGCTCTAGCATTTATTTAAATATATATAAAGGTTCATTAAAAAGGAGAAAAAATGTCAGAATGGTCAGCTGAAAACTTCTATAGAAAATAAAAACGGGCTCCCGGTAACATGGCTGGAGTCCGTTTATTATTTTTTCTGAAGGGAAAAAAGAAGGATATTGCTTAATAGAGTGAGGCGGGGGGACGCTATGCTTGAGAAGTTCCTGCATTTCCGATAATCTTATCATTAATATATGGCCGGGCGCAGGGCGCTGGCAGCTGGAGCCCGGCCTTTACGGAGGAAAGAGAAATGACGAACTGGGACCATATTGATGAAAAAGCAAAAGAATGGGTAAAAGAAGCCGGAAGAAGGATTAAGGATTCTTTCCAAAAAACGCTGACTATTGAAACGAAATCCAACCGGAATGATCTTGTGACTGACATCGACCAGGCGACCGAGCAGTTTTTTATCAGCAAAATCAATGAAACATATCCTGAACACCGCATTTTTGGCGAAGAAGGATTTGGGGACAAAATAGAGGATCTGGATGGAGTTGTCTGGATTATCGACCCAATTGATGGAACAATGAATTTTGTTCATCAGCAAAGGAATTTCGCCATATCGATCGGGATATATGAAGATGGGGTTGGAAAGATCGGCCTTATTTACGATGTGGTCCATGATGAGCTTTATCATGCTTTCCAGGGTAAAGGCGCCTATCTGGACGATATGCAAATACCGAGCCTGAAAGAAGCAAGTGTCCAGGATGCTATCATAGGGCTGAATGCTACCTGGGTCACTGAAAACAAAAGGATCGACCCAAGTCTGCTGGCCCCGCTTGTCAGGGATGTTAGAGGCACCCGTTCATACGGATCTGCTGCTATTGAAATGGCTTATGTTGCAACAGGCCGCATCGATGCATATATATCACTGAGACTGGCCCCGTGGGACTTTGCTGGAGGGAATATCCTTATAACCGAATTGGGAGGCAAAGCGACTACCCTGAAAGGGGAAGATCTGAACCTGTTAGAGCAAAGCTCAGTTTTCATCTGCAAGCCTGGCCTGCATGAAAAGATCCTCAGGGACTATTTGCAAAATGGCAGCTGGTAAGATCACCTCAAGGAGCCTTTCAGCAGGAGACTATGCTTTTTTTCAATATTTGGCTGACCATTCAGGAGAATGGCTTGTGCATGAGACACAGGGGAGGGGCATTGAGGAATACATAGAGGTGTATTCAGAACTTGATGGAGAATGGAGAGTGTGGGAGAAGGATGGTGAAAGGGCGGGTGTTACCTTCCATGTAAGAAGGGCACCTTCTAACCGGAAGCCTTGGCTCGGGACTATCCTTGTTCATCCGGACAGAAGAGGGACAGGCCTTGGCTGCGGGATCCTCTTGACACTAGGGGAAGAATTGGCTGCAGAGAATAAGGCGGTATTTGCCGCTGTTCCAGCAAGTGAATCCGGCTGGCTGGAGTTTCTTTCGAAAAGCGGCTTTGAGCAGTATAAATCCGAAAAAGATGAAGGAGGCAAAGAGCACCTCCTTTTGCTGAAGCCTCTTCAGCCATGAACAGCAACAGACTATAAAAAGAAGCCGGACCCCCAATGGGCCGGCTTCTTCGCTGGTTCTATAGTTATAATAATCCGTTTTCGCGCATTTTCTTCTTGGTTTTAAATCCGAAGCCCATTACAAGCACAAGGGCTGCAATACAGGCAATTACCCCGAATATACTTTTCTCGGCAATCGATATGCCGACACCCATGATGCAGGCTGCTGCTGCCACGGCAAAGAATAATAAAGGCCACTTAATGTTTTTCAAAAAAATCCCCCTCCCTAAAGTTTAACCGGGACCAGGCACCTGAAGATTCACTTAAAATCATAAGCAAGTCCAGAATTGAAGCATGGAAAATGTATATCAAGCCCAGTCTTTAGGTATAGTGTAGATATGTGTTCTTTTCTTTAAAATTTATTTTACACAAAAAACTTTTAGTTTACCACTGTCATTATGGTATAATGTTTTAGTTGTGATTGTTTATAAAGCTTTAAAATAAATTAGCTTAGAATATAGCTAGGAGTGAATTTTTTGAAAATCAGAGAAGATCTTCGCAATATCGCGATTATTGCCCACGTTGACCACGGAAAAACGACACTTGTTGACCAGCTGCTGAAACAGTCAGGAACTTTCCGGACTAATGAGCATGTGGAAGAACGTGCGATGGATTCCAATGACCTTGAAAGAGAGCGCGGAATTACCATCCTGGCTAAAAATACAGCCATCCAGTACAAAGATACAAGAATCAATATCCTTGATACTCCGGGCCACGCTGACTTTGGCGGCGAGGTTGAGCGTATCATGAAAATGGTTGATGGTGTTCTGCTTGTTGTCGACGCATACGAAGGCTGTATGCCGCAGACGCGCTTTGTATTGAAAAAAGCGCTTGAACAGAATCTGACGCCAATTGTTGTTGTTAACAAAATTGACCGTGACTTTGCGCGTCCTGCCGAAGTCATTGACGAAGTCCTTGACCTGTTCATCGAGCTTGATGCCAATGAAGAACAGCTTGAGTTCCCTGTTATTTATGCATCTGCCATCAATGGAACAGCAAGTACAGATCCTGAAAAGCAGGATGAGAACATGCAGTCCCTTTATGATGCGATTGTCGATCATATTCCTGCACCAGTTGACAATAGTGAAGAGCATCTTCAATTCCAGGTTGCCCTTCTTGACTATAACGACTATGTCGGAAGAATCGGGATTGGCCGTGTTTTCCGCGGAACCATGCAGGTCGGCCAGCAGGTTGCACTCATGAAGCTTGATGGAAGTGTAAAACAATTCCGTGTAAGCAAAATTTTTGGCTTCTTCGGGCTGAAGCGCCAGGAAATTCAGGAAGCGAAGGCAGGCGACCTGATTGCCGTTTCCGGAATGGAAGATATCAATGTAGGGGAAACCGTTACACCTGTTGAGCATCAGGAAGCTCTTCCTGTCCTCCGTATCGACGAGCCTACACTGCAGATGACATTCCTGGTCAATAACAGTCCATTTGCAGGAAGAGAAGGCAAGTTCGTTACATCGCGTAAAATTGAAGAAAGGCTTCGTGCCCAGCTTCAGACAGATGTAAGTCTTCGCGTTGAGAACACAGAGTCACCTGATGCTTGGGTTGTGTCAGGACGCGGTGAGCTTCACCTTTCCATCCTGATTGAAAATATGAGACGTGAAGGCTATGAGCTTCAAGTGTCAAAGCCGGAGGTCATTGTAAAAGTAATCGACGGCGTAAGATGTGAGCCTGTTGAGCGCGTGCAGATCGATGTTCCTGAGGAGCATACTGGTTCAATCATGGAATCAATCGGTGCCCGAAAAGGCGAAATGCTTGATATGATTAATAACGGCAGCGGCCAGGTCCGCCTGATCTTTAACGTTCCTGCTCGCGGCCTGATCGGATATACAACTGAATTCCTGACGCTTACCCGCGGATATGGAATCATCAACCATTCCTTTGACAGCTATCAGCCAATGGCACAGGGCCAGGTTGGCGGAAGGCGCCAGGGTGTTCTTGTGTCCATGGAAAGCGGAAAAGCTTCTACTTATGGAATCATGCAGGTTGAAGACAGAGGAATCATCTTCCTGGAAGCCGGAACAGAAATCTATGAAGGCATGATTGTTGGAGAACATACTCGTGAGAATGACATCACCGTCAATATCACAAAAGTAAAACAGGCTACCAATATACGTTCTGCCAATAAAGACCAGACGGCTACTATGAAAAAGCCGCGCATCATGACGCTTGAAGAAGCGCTTGAGTACCTAAATGATGATGAGTATTGCGAAGTGACTCCGGAATCCATCCGCCTGCGCAAGAAAATCCTGGATAAGAACGAACGTGAACGGATCGCTAAAAAGAAGAAATACGCAGAAACGAACTAAAGACTTAAAAAGGAGGAGAGCAATATGATTGCTGAACGCCTGTCTTTTTTCGCCGCGTTATATAAAGTGGACGAGAATCCTGAATTAGGAATGTGGATGCTCTATATAACCATCATTCTTTTATGTGTAGTCGTATTCAAGCTCGGATTTGCCAAAAAGCTCCCGCTGGCAAAGTCGGCTGTCATTTATTTGTTTTTAATCCTGGGCTGCACGGTCCTGACCTTTTTGGGAGTCTTTCTCCCAATTGGGGAGGGCCTGGTGGTTGCCGCCCTTATCCTGATCATCTATAAAATCAGGCTGCACCAGCAGAAAAAACAGGAAGCAGGCATGTAGCAGCCGGGGAGGCAGGTCGTTATGATGAAATCTCTGCAGGATTCAATCTATAATTGGCTTACAATCAAGGTTGTTTGCGATGCACGGCCGGAGGATACTGCAGCTGCAGAAACGGAAGAAATGTTCAAAGCTATTCTGACTGAGGACTTAAAGCTTTCAGAGATTGAGGCTGTTAAAGAAGCGGATTTTTATACTGTCTTTTTTACAGATGAAAATGAAAGAAGAAGCTTCCGTTTTCCGGCTGAGCTGATCGATGTCATGCTGGACCAAATCAATGAAGAGCCGGAGAAATATCCGAACTTCCCATTATAAGAAAAACCCGCTTCCCCCATCAGGGCAAGCGGGTTTTTCTGATTCCCAGCCAAAAGAAGCTGGCGAGGACTATGCTGTAGAGAATATGGCCTGCTGTCCACAAACCGAATGCCATCATATCACCCGGGAGCGGTACCTGCCGCTCTGCCAGAAGGGAGAGTGGAAAATAGAGCAGGAGGGCAGGAAAAGTGATGGCAAACGACCATAAAAAGCATCCCCGCAGTGTCAGCCATTTTCCGGCCTGCAGAATAAGCAGCAGGCAAAAGCTTAACAGCAGCGAAAATAGGAGATGGAAAAAGAATTCAGATGCCTCGCTCCAGCGAATATCCCCCAGCACGGGAATAAAATCGATATTCAGAAGCAGCACATACACTTTCTTGCCGGTCAATGTTTCAGCGGCCTTCAGGAATAATCCCAAAAAAAAGCCTGCTCCAGCCCCGGAGGCAAGGGCGGTTTTTACCATTCCTCTTCTTCCGTGCGGCTCCGGTAAAGCTTAAAGTTGCCTGTGGCGGCCCTTTGGTTGGTTTTTTCCGTTATTCTTTCTTCGCACGGCTTGCACATATACGTATGGATTGGCCGGTTACGCAGGCGTTTTGCCTGAAATGATTCATTTTCAATCGATTCTATCTTATCGCAAAGCACACATTTTACTCTCATAATGACACCCCGATTTATTAATGTAGTTGAATGATCAGAAGTCTGAAGCAGCACTGGTCCTCGCGGCCGGCCCTCTGCCTATTTTTCAGCCGAAGGGACAGCCCGTCAGAAAAGCTGCTTATCTATATTGCTTATTTATATTATAGTACAGTTTGGCAAGAGTTTCGAATTAGATTGCACCGGGGGCAGAGCATCTGGGAACGGGTTCTTGAAAGTTGGGGAAAGTCATACTATTATAGGACTAAGAGGAGGGGAAAGTAATGGCAAATCAAGTTGAGCCGAGGCTGATCAAGCCCTTATTCGATGAGCTTCAGCAGGAGCGGTTTGTTACTCTCGCAACAGTGGACCATGAAACAGGCGGGCCGAACGTGAATGCTATATCATGGGTCCTGGCAAAGGATGAAGAAACAATCTGCTTTGCTATTGACAGCAGATCGAGGATTATTGAAAATATTAAACATAACAGGCATGTAGTCATCAATATCATTGCCAACGAATCTACATACTCCATCCAGGGAGAAGCGGCAGTGAAGCTGGAAAAAATGGAATCTGTCCCCCTCAAGCTGGCACTTGCAGAACTGAAGATCAGTGAGGTAAGGGATGTTATGTTTTATGGATCTAAAATGACAGCTGATCCCCAATATGACAAAACATATGATAAAAAAGCAGCAGAAAGGCTCGATCAGCAGGTGATGGAGGCCATGAAAAAAGCTTAGTCGCGGGACTAAGCTTTTTTTGTGCTGATTCATATAACTTTAATCTTTATGGTAATTCGATTGCTTTTGCTGCTTATCCTCCAGCTCAGAACGTTCTGATGAATTGAGCTTGTTTTTTGGCTCCTCGGTCGCATCCTTCGGCTGGGGCTCAGTGATGTCCCCGGGAACTTCAGGCATAATCCTTCCCGTGATATCTGCGAGTTCATTCAGTATGCCCTGGATGGGACGCCCGTTTTGTATATCCTGGCCGACTTCCCGGATCCTCGCATTCAAGTCGGGGTCTGCTACTACAAGCGCCCTTGCCCCATGAGGGTCGTTGCGCAGGCTTTCTGTAACAGAATATTTAATGGAGCCCACTTCAGATCTGTCTATATCTTTATCCACATCAATCCCTACAATGGCATATCCTGCGAAAACCACAGCCGCCGCATCTTTGACATTTGGCACCCTTTCTGCCAGATCTACAAGATGCCTTGAGATTTCCTGTTCTGATTCCCTGCTGTTATTCGTTATGGTGCTGTTCTTAACATTCACCAGATTCCGGCTGCCGTCATCTGCTGATTGGCTGTTCGCAGCACAGCCTGCCAGCATTGAAACAGCGGCTATATAACCAAGCCATCTCTTCAATTTAAGCACCTCCAATTATTCTTATTCCGGATGTTTTCCAGATGCTGAAAAGCTACATGCCCGGGAAAGTTCTTCGTAAGGATTATTCTGCAAAAATTCGTCTATCTTTATGCAGGAAAACATATAGTTTACCAAGGCTTGTTTCTTAAAGCTTATGATTGCTTCTTCAAGCCAGGCAAAATGCAGGCTCCGGACAGCGAAATATAAGCCTTAGAAGAAACATTCATTTTGACCTACAAGGAGCAGGAGGCATCATATTGACGAAAATATATGTATTGGATACCAATGTCCTGCTGCAGGACCCGCATTCTATCTTTTCTTTTGAAGACAATGAAGTAGTCATTCCGGCAGTTGTCCTGGAAGAGGTTGACTCTAAGAAACGATATATGGACGAGGTTGGGAGAAATGCAAGGCAGGTTTCGAGGCTGATTGATAATCTGAGGGAAACCGGCAAGCTGCATGAAAGGATTCAGCTTGAAAATGGCGGGGGACTCAGAATTGAGCTGAATCACCGGTCTTTTCATGAATTGCAGGAGATATTCATTGAAAAAACAAATGACAACCGGATCCTTGCAGTCGCAAAGAATCTTTCACTGGAAGAAGAGACTAAGGAAAACGGCCGCCCGGTCATACTTGTCAGCAAAGATGCATTAGTGAGGGTGAAGGCGGATGCAATCGGGCTTCAGACAGAAGATTTTCTGAGTGACAGGGTGGTTGAAAATGACCATATTTATACGGGATTTCTTGAGGTGTATGTAAGCGTCGATCTTTTGGGGAGATTTTATGAAAAAGGGGAGGTGCCGCTTGCTGATATAGCCAATCACCCTTTTTATCCCAACCAATTCATCATTATGAAAGATGCACTGGGCTCTTCTTCTTCTGCGATAGGCATAGTAGACCAGGCGGGAAAGAAAGCCAGAAAGCTTGTGTTTGACGGGGACCATATCTGGGGGATCCGCCCTCGCAATGTACAGCAGACAATGGCCGCAGAGCTCCTTCTCCGTAAAGATGTGCCGCTTGTGACGCTGGTTGGGAAAGCGGGGACAGGGAAGACACTGCTCGCACTGGCAGCAGGCCTGATGCAGACTGAGGATTTCGGAGAATACAAAAAGCTGCTGGTGGCCAGGCCGATCGTTCCTGTAGGCAAGGATATCGGCTATCTCCCGGGGGAGAAAGAAGAAAAATTAAGGCCATGGATGCAGCCGATTTACGATAATCTGGAATATCTTTTTAATGCCAAGAAACCGGGCGAGCTTGATGCCATCCTTGCAGGGATGGGGTCGATCGAGGTCGAGGCGCTCACATATATAAGGGGAAGAAGCGTGCCGGATCAGTATATCATCATTGATGAAGCCCAAAACCTTACCAAGCACGAAGTAAAGACTATCCTTACCCGGGTGGGAGAAGGAAGCAAGATTGTCCTGATGGGAGATCCGGAACAGATCGACCATCCGTATCTTGATGCCTTCAATAATGGACTTACCTATGTAGTGGAAAGATTTAAGGACCAAAAGATTTCAGGCCATACTAAGCTTATTAAAGGGGAAAGGTCAGGTCTGGCACAGCTGGCAGCTGATCTTTTATAAGAGGTATATATGGCGGGCTGGAGCCGGATATAGCATTTTCAATTTCATGTCATCCGTATGGCGCACGAAAAAGGGGAACTTGAGCCGCTGTATCAGTAAGAGAGGGAACAGCGGCCTTTTATGGAACTTACTCCTGTAATACAAAAGCTGATTACGCCCTGTAGAATATTAATCTTATGCCCATAATTAAAGAGGGCGGAGCATCCCGGCTCCCCCCTCCTGCATGATAATCAGCGAACGATGAACTGCTTTATATGCCTGATCGGATTATCCTTATTGCTTCCGTCTCCGTAATAGACGTGCACCGGGCCGTCCTCTTTCAGCGGCTTGCCGTTCAGAGAGTAGCCGAGGATCAGATCTTCAGCGGTTTCCAGCGGCATTTCCACCTCGCCGTCACCGGCAGAGATGACAAAGGAAGAGGCATCTTCAGCAGGTTCGGCATTTTTAAGGAAAGGCTTTAAGGGAATGCCGAAAGTCCCGTTAAGCACTTTTTCTTTCTCGAATTTTTTTTCGGTCTTTAATGTCGGAGGATGGACAGCACCCTCCATGATTTCTCTGTCCCAGTGCTTTGAAACTGATTTTGTATACTCTTCGAGCTCATCCTTTTTGATGATATCAGCGTGAAAGAATTCGTTCAGGTCTACCCTTCGGTCATCAAAAATCCATACACCGGGATCAAGTGTGATCTCAAATTTCACTTTCCCTTTTATCATTATGATATTGTCCATAACTAGCTACCTCCTGTATGTACCTTCTTAAATTATACCTATTTTTGTCTGTGAAAGATACTATGGGACCCTCACACTGGAAGCCCCTCCTGGCGGGGTGCTGGTATTTATCCCCGCATGTGCAGCTTTCCCCTTATATGTCTTGCATTTTTGCCTTCTTAAGTATAAAATTTATAGATAGATAATCGCTCGGAAACGGGGGGATCCATGTTGGCGTCAGAACTGATAGTCGATCATCAAGAAAAAGCCAATGCCTTGCTTAAGGCGGACGCTGATAAAATATTAAAGCTTATTAAAGTGCAGATGGATAATCTGACAATGCCCCAGTGCCCTTTGTATGAGGAAGTGCTTGATACGCAGATGTTCGGTTTATCCCGTGAAATAGATTTTGCCGTCCGGCTCGGGCTCATCGAGGAAAAGACAGGCAAAGCCATCCTGGGAGAGCTTGAAAAAGAACTCTCCATCCTGCATGAAGCTTCATTAAGAAAATAAATGTAAAAAACTCAAACTTTCTTTTAACACAAGGGTTTGAGTTTTTTTGTACATGCTATGGTAAAGAAAAAGAAGTGCAGCATAATTTTAAATAGTATGACATAATTCTGATGTTTGATGAATTAATATGTTACATTAAAATTAACATTTCTTTACTTCAATGCAGGAATCTCCTTTCTATAGTAGAATAGGTAATACAACGCAGAAGATGAGGAAGAGGTTGGATGTTCAAAAAAATATTAAAATCATACGATTACACATTGATTGCTGTCGTCGTTATGCTGGCATTATTCGGTCTCATTATGATTTACAGTGCAAGTATGGTAACAGCCGTGCAAAGGTATGGCTTCGAAAGCGACCATTTCTATCAAAGACAGAAGATCTATCTGCTCGGGGCCGCCTTAGTATTTATTTTCACAGCACTCTTTCCCTATAAGGCGCTGATCAGCAATAAGATCCTTGTTCCGATGGTTTTCGGTTCACTGATCGGCCTTGGCGCTTTGTTTATATTCGGCCATGTGGCAGGGAATGCGCAAAGCTGGTTTAAACTCGGGCCATTGAGCCTCCAGCCTTCAGAATTTGTAAAGATTTTTGTTATTATTTATCTATCAGCCGTTTATGCAAAGAAACAGAGCTATATCGACCAGTTTAATAAAGGGGTTGTCCCACCCCTGGTATACTTGATCCTTGTCTGCATGCTTGTGGCTGTACAGCCGGATTTCGGGACAGCGGCAATCATTTTCCTGATATCGGCCACAATCATCCTGAGTTCCGGCATGAGCTATAAAAACATCTTAAAGCTGTGTCTGATTGCCTTTATCATTGCCCTCCCGTTTATCCTGATTATGAATGACAAGCTCTTCTCCGATGTGCAAATGGCCAGGATCCAGGTTCTTCAGGATCCCTTTGCAGATGCCCAGAATGACGGGTATCATCTTGTCAACTCTTTCCTGGCTCTCGGAGCAGGCGGTGTAAAAGGGCTCGGCCTCGGGCAGAGCGTGCAGAAGCTTGGCTATCTGCCAGAACCGCACACAGATTTCATCATGGCTGTCATAGCAGAGGAGCTGGGGGCATTCGGTGTTTGTTTCGTTCTGCTCTCACTTGGGTATATCGTTCTGAGGGGCCTGTACATAGGGATGAAATGCAAGGATCCTTTTGGAAGCCTGCTTGCCATCGGCATTGCTGGGATGATCGGCATCCAGTCATTCATCAACCTCGGAGGGATTTCAGGCGTGATACCTCTGACAGGGGTCCCGCTTCCATTTGTGAGCTACGGCGGATCTTCACTTCTGCAGCTTTCAATTGCGATGGGGATTCTTGTAAACGTATCAATGTTTGTAAACTATGAATCTAAATATAAAAATAGAGCCAGCGAAAAACAGGCAGAACAAAACCAGAAAGTTTCCGGGGGAGCCTATTTTTATAAAAAATAAGCGCAGGGGACGTGTTTTTTCCTTGCGTTTTTTTACACATTCACTCTTAATACAGGAACGCTTTAAAGCTGCAGGCATTTAAATCAGGGCTGCAGGCTTTGGCCGCTTTGCTGCAGAATCTCTGCTGCAAAGCGGCCGAAGTCTTTACATATAGCAATACAAATTAGCCAAGCCTTTCTGCAAGTTCCGGAAAGGCATCTAAAAGACTATGGATGGGGTGGAATTTGTGAGCAGACAAATTAATAAGGTACTGGTTGCCAATAGAGGAGAAATCGCAATCCGGGTTTTTCGGGCATGCACTGAGCTGAATATCCGGACCGTGGCTGTTTATTCTAAGGAAGATTCAGGCTCCTACCACCGGTATAAAGCAGATGAGGCTTACCTCGTCGGAGAAGGCAAAAAGCCGATTGATGCCTATCTGGATATAGAGGGGATCATCGGGATTGCGAAGGCAAGAAATGTTGACGCCATTCATCCCGGCTATGGTTTTTTGTCAGAAAATATTGAATTCGCTAAAAGATGTGAAGAGGAAGGCATCATTTTTATTGGACCAACTTCCCGGCACCTGGATATGTTCGGGGACAAAGTAAAGGCAAAAGATCAGGCGATGCGTGCGGAAATCCCTGTCATTCCGGGGAGCGACGGGCCGGTTAAAAGCCTGGAAGAAGTGATTTTATTCGGGAAGGACCATGGTTTCCCGATCATCATCAAAGCCTCCCTTGGCGGCGGAGGCAGAGGGATGAGGATTGTCAGAAGCCTTGATGATGTGAAAGAGGCATACGAAAGGGCGAAATCAGAAGCGAAGGCTGCTTTCGGGAATGATGAGGTTTATGTTGAAAAATTCATCGAAAACCCTAAGCATATCGAAGTTCAGATCATCGGTGACAAAAGCGGGAACATCGTCCACCTGTTTGAAAGGGACTGCTCAGTGCAGCGGCGCCATCAAAAAGTGGTCGAGGTTGCACCGTGCGTCTCTCTCTCTGAAGAATTCCGCGGGAGAATCTGTGATGCTGCTGTAAGGCTGATGAAAAATGTCGACTATGTGAATGCCGGAACAGTGGAATTCCTTACCTCCGGGGATGAGTTTTTCTTCATTGAGGTAAATCCCCGCGTACAGGTTGAGCATACGATCACTGAAATGGTGACAGGGGTGGATATTGTCCAGACGCAGATCCTTGTCGCAGAAGGATTTGATCTCCATAGCCGGGAAGTGGGGATCCCTGCACAGGAGGATATAAAGATCAATGGCTATGCGATCCAGTCCCGGGTTACCACTGAGGATCCTCTGAACAATTTTATGCCTGATACGGGGAAGCTCATGACCTACCGATCCGGTGGCGGTTTCGGGGTGAGGCTCGATGCAGGCAATGGCTTCCAGGGGGCTGTTATAACCCCATATTATGATTCGCTGCTCGTCAAACTGTCCACATGGGCACTAACCTTTGAGCAGGCTGCTTCAAAAATGGTGAGGAACCTGCAGGAATTCAGGATCCGCGGAATCAAGACAAATATTCCTTTCCTTGAAAATGTCGTCAAGCACGAGAAGTTCATTACAGGGGAATATGATACATCTTTCATCGACAAATCGCCTGAGCTGTTTTTATTCCCTAAACGAAAAGACCGCGGCACAAAGATGCTTGCCTATATCGGCAATGTAACAGTCAACGGCTTCCCGGGGGTAGAGAAAAAGAAGCGGCCGGTTTTCGAGAAGCCGAGGATTCCGAAGCTCCGCTATAACCAGGAATACCAGGACGGGACAAAGCAGATCCTGGACAGCCAGGGTCCGGAAGGTCTGGTGAAATGGATCAAGGAGCAGGATAAGGTCCTATTGACTGACACCACCTTCCGTGATGCCCATCAGTCCCTGCTGGCCACGCGCGTACGTACGACTGACATCGCGCATATTGCAGAACCGACAGCAAAGCTTCTGCCGGAAATGTTCTCTTATGAAATGTGGGGAGGGGCAACCTTTGATGTTGCATACCGTTTCTTAAAAGAGGATCCTTGGGAAAGGCTTCTCAAGCTAAGGGAAAAAATGCCGAATGTCCTTTTCCAGATGCTTTTGAGGGCTTCCAATGCTGTAGGCTATAAAAACTATCCTGATAATGTGATCAGGGAGTTTGTTCAAAAGTCTGCTTATGCAGGCATCGATGTTTTCCGTATATTTGATAGCCTGAACTGGGTCAAAGGGATGGAAGTGGCGATAGAGGCTGTGCGTGATACCGGCAAAATAGCAGAAGCAGCCATCTGCTACACCGGCGACATTTCGGACAGCGCGAGGACCAAGTATAATCTGGAATATTACAAATCAATGGCAAAGGAGCTTGAAAACCAGGGAGCGCATATTCTGGCCATTAAAGATATGGCGGGGCTGCTCAAGCCGAAATCAGCGTATGAACTGATTTCAGAGCTGAAAGAAACAGTTGATATTCCAATCCATCTTCACATGCATGATACGAGCGGGAACGGCGTCATGACCTACAGCAAGGCTATCGAGGCCGGTGTGGACATTGTGGATGTTGCACTAAGCACGATGGCCGGCCTGACTTCACAGCCAAGCGCAAGCTCCCTGTATTATGCCCTTTCAGGAGAGGAACGCCAGCCTGAAGTGAATGTTGAAGCACTGGAGCAGCTGTCCCACTATTGGGAAGATGTCCGGAAATACTACCAGGATTTTGAGTCCGGAATGAAGTCTCCACATACGGAGATCTATAAGCATGAGATGCCTGGAGGGCAGTACAGCAACCTGCAGCAGCAGGCAAAAGCGGTAGGCCTTGGGGAAAAATGGGACCTGGTCAAGGAAATGTATTCCCGGGTCAACCACATGTTCGGCGATATCATAAAAGTCACTCCTTCATCAAAGGTTGTCGGCGATATGGCTCTGTATATGGTCCAAAATGAATTGACAGAAGAAGATGTCATCACACGCGGACACTCGCTCGACTTCCCTGATTCTGTAGTTGAACTGTTTGAAGGGTCTCTCGGCCAGCCTTATGGCGGCTTCCCGAAAGAGCTTCAGGAAGTTATATTAAAGGGTAAAGAACCAATCACTGTAAGGCCGGGAGAGCTTCTGGAGGACGTGGATTTCGATAAGCTTAAGGAGAAGCTTTTCCACGAGCTCGGAAGGCCGGTGACAAGCTTTGAAGCGATTGCCTATGCACTCTATCCGAAAGTATTCATGGAATACTGCAGCACTGTCGAGCAGTTTGGCGATGTTTCCGTTCTGGATACGCCGACCTACCTGTACGGCCTGAGGCTGGGAGAAGAAATAGAAGTGGAAATTGAAACTGGAAAAACGCTGATTGTAAAGCTTGTTTCCATCGGACAGCCGCAAGCGGACGGCACCAGGATCGTTTACTTTGAATTGAACGGGCAGCCCCGCGAGGTTTCCATCAAGGATGAAAGCATTAAAATTGCTGCATCTGCAAAGATGAAGGCTGATCCTAAAAATGAGAAGCATATAGCAGCATCCATGCCAGGTACAGTTATTAAGGTTATTGTTGAAAAAGGGGAAAAGGTCGAAAAGGGCGATCATCTGATGATCACGGAAGCGATGAAGATGGAAACGACCGTCCAGGCCCCTTATTCCGGTACGGTCGGTGAAATCCATGTTGCAAATGGGGAAGCCATCCAGACTGGAGACCTTTTGATCGAGCTTTCAAAATAGAGGAAATCAGGGCCGAAAGAAAAAATATAGCAAAAGAGGATGGGCAGCCGGTGAGCTGCCCATCCTCTTTTTTATGAATACAGCAATGAAGCATTTTTTTAAAGGTGTTTCCTCGGTCCTTATTGAACAGGAACAGACCGGTGTGCCGCATTGTTTTCTTTTTCAGCTGCAGGCGGCACGCTTGCAAGTGCTGCGGCGTTTTTCCTGCTCCTTGCAGTAAGGAGGATAAAATAGCTGAAAACACCGAACAGGCATGAGATGAAGAAGGCATGTCCAAGTGCAATGAACAAGTTGAGGCGGGATATAACAACCATCGCTCCAAAAGCAACCTGAAGGGACACAAGGATAAAGGATATAATCCATCCCCAGAACACGACCTTCTGGTGGCGGTAATGCCTGACGGCCAATATAGTGATATAACCTACCCAAAGAAAAATAATTCCGGCAGCAGCCCTGTGGCCCATCTGTATCCATTCATACATATTGCCCGGCAGCATAATGCTGTCATTCAGGCAGAATGGCCAATCGCGGCAAACAAGGCTGGCATTGGTATGCCTGACGAGGGCACCGCTGTACACGACCGCATAAGAATAAATCGTAATGCCGATGATATGCTTTTGCATCCGTTTATCCAGAACAAGCTTTTCCGCCTGGAACTTTTTATCCACCTCAAAAATCAGAAGTGTGAGGAGCAGGACTGAAGCAAAAGATATCAGGGAAATCCCGAAATGAAGGGCCAGTACAAAATCTGACTGCCCCCATTTAACCGCAGCTGCTCCGATCAGACCCTGCAGGACGAGAAAGAAGAAAGAGACAAGAGCAAGGAATTTTGTTTCTCTTACATGGCCCAGCGCTTTCCAGGACCAGACCGAGAGCACCAGGACCAGTATGCCGACCCCGCCGGATACAACCCGGTGGGCCAGTTCGATGATCAGCTCCGGCGTTATATTGCTCGGGATGAGCTCTCCGTGGCAGAGCGGCCAGGATCTTCCGCATCCCATCCCGGATTCAGTTTTTGTCACAAGAGCCCCTCCAAGGAGCACCATCAGCATTCCGATCGTTGTCAGCACTGCAAACCATTTAAGCAAACGCTGCAATCATGTCACCTTCTTTTAAATTAATTTCATAAATTGCCATAATAGACTTAATCTGTATAATAATAGGGTATAATAGTTCAGGTGAGGCAGCCGGCGCATCGTATCACGAAAACGCTGACTGTTCGATACTACACAATTATGGAGGATTTTACAACTCCCCGGCAGCATATTCCGGCTATAATCTATTATTCATTCAAGTCAGTTGTACTAATAGGTAAGATCTCCGTAATGCTTCAATTATATATTATGCTAAAAAAGTAACCAGTTACAATGTTTGTCATCTCCTCGACACAAATTAGTCATAATTAATTCGAAAAAAATTCACAAAAAAACGCCAAAGTATGATTTAATATACAGAGGCATAGTTATTTTTCTACACAAACTTTTGACAATTTTTATGACATTTGAATAGTAATAACTGCTATTTCGATTAGCATTCCCTCGTTTTCTGTTGCAAATATAGCATCGTATTACTTATAGTAGTTGTAGTGTAGAAAAGCTTTATTTGTGATAAGGGTTAAAGGAGGAGAAGTTATGTCAAACACAAGGGCTTTCAGTGAAGCTGCTTTAGAAAACAGTGAACGAAGCCTTCAAGCCAATATACCGGAGACAACTGCATGGAAGGATTTCCTGGCGCTCATCAAGGTAGGTATAATCAATTCAAACATGATCACTACCTTCACTGGTTTGTGGCTGGCCCTTCATTTTACAGATCAGCATTTTTTCAACAATCTTGATATTGTTTTTTATACACTGGTCGGATCTTCACTGATCATTGCGGGTTCCTGTGCATACAACAATTACTATGACCGCGATATCGACCATTTGATGGAAAGGACAAAAGACAGGCCTACAGTTACAGGAAAGGTCAGCCCGGGCAGGGTGGCACTGCTGAGCATATCCACCATCGCATTGGGAACCTTGCTGCTGCTCCTTGCATCACCCGCAGCTGCTGTAATTGGATTGATAGGCGTCTTTAGTTATGTAGTCCTCTATACAATGTGGACTAAGCGCAAGTATGTTTCCAATACAATCGTAGGAAGCATTTCCGGAGCAGTGCCGCCGCTGATCGGCTGGGCTGCAGTTGACGGAAACCTGGACATGATAGCTTGGGCGCTGTTCCTTGTTATGTTTGCCTGGCAGCCTCCTCATTTCTACGCACTTGCCATGAGGCGTGCAGAGGAATACAGGGCAGCAGGCATACCGATGCTTCCGGTTGTAAAAGGGTTCCGCACTACGAAAAAACATATTTTTGCATGGCTGGCTGTGCTTCTGCCCCTGCCGCTGATGCTTACATCTCTCGGTCTTCCATTCCTGATCCTTGCTTCGGCATTGAATGTCGGCTGGATAGTCCTTGGGATCTATGCCAACAAATTCAAGGATGATATTAAGTGGGCAAAGGCAATGTTCATTTACTCGCTTCAATATCTGACGATTATGTTTGTGGCAATGGTGATCGTTACACTTATTTAACCTACGTTAGGAGATTCCCTTCCGCGCATGAGCGGGGGAGGGAATTTATCCATATTTTTTTTGATCAAACAACAAAAGAAATTTTTTACGAAAGAGGGGTTTGATTAAGCATGAAAAGGCTTGCAAAATGGCGTCTTGCATCACTGTTTGCAATTTTGACGCTCATTCTTTCCGGGTGCGGCGAACCGTTTTTGTCCACGCTTCAGCCTTCCGGGGAAGTTGCGAAAACGCAATATGACTTAATGCTGCTGAGCACGGCGATTATGGTGGGAGTAATTGTCGTTGTCACGGTGCTTTTCCTGGTTGTTATTTTTAAGTTTCGCCGCAAAGACGAAAGAATTCCAAAACAGGTTGAAGGAAGTCACAAATTAGAAATCATCTGGACAGTTATTCCTATTCTTCTGCTTCTTGTTCTGACCGTTCCTACAGTAGCACAGACTTTCAAGCTTGCGGATGTTTCTCCAATGGAGAAAAAGAACGAAGAAGGGAAAACGGATGCATTGGTTGTCAATGTCCGTGCAAATCTTTACTGGTGGGAATTTGAGTATCCAAACCAGGAGATCATCACTGGGCAGGAACTTGTCGTTCCAACTGGTGAAAAGGTTTACTTTAATCTGAAGGCATCTGATGTTAAGCATTCATTCTGGGTCCCTGCAGTCGGGGGCAAGATGGATACGAACACTGATAATGTCAATAAGTTCTATCTGAAGTTCGATAAAGAGAGCTCTGATGTTGCAGGCGATCTTTTTTACGGAAAATGTGCGGAGCTTTGCGGACCTTCACATGCTCTGATGGACTTCAAGGTGAAAGCAATCTCTGGCGAAGAGTTTGATCAGTGGGTTGCGGATATGCAGAATGCAGAAGAGCCTCAGCCTCAGTCAGAAGTTGCACAGCAGGGTCAGGAGATCTTTAACAACAGCTGTATCGGCTGTCACGCTGTGACTCCTGTGGATGGAAGGCCGGAGCAGGCAAGGCAGGCTCCAAACCTTGCAAACTTTGGCGAGCGCGACCGTGTTGCCGGTATCCTGGATCACAATGAAAAAGAATTGAAGAACTGGCTGAAGGATCCTGAAGCTTATAAGCCGGGGAATAAAATGACTGGTACATATGGCCAGCTTTCAGATGAGGAGCTTGACGCTCTGACAGAATATCTGATGGGCCTTAAAGTTCAGGAGTAATGAGTTCGAAAGGGAGGTAAAACTTGTGAGTACCTACGCTCAGAAGAAAGGATTCGGCGCCACTTTATGGGACTATCTAACAACAGTGGACCATAAGAAAATCGCGATCCTTTATCTAATTGCCGGCGGTTTCTTCTTTATAGTGGGTGGACTTGAAGCCATGTTCATCCGTATTCAGCTGGCAGTTCCAAACAATGATTTCTTAAGTGCCGGCTTGTACAATGAGATATTGACAATGCACGGTACAACCATGATATTCCTGGCAGCTATGCCATTGATCTTTGCTTTTATGAACGCAGTCGTTCCTCTTCAGATCGGTGCGCGGGATGTAGCGTTCCCGTTCCTTAACTCACTTGGGTTCTGGCTGTTCTTCTTTGGAGGAATCTTCCTTAATCTGTCATGGTTTTTAGGAGGGGCTCCAGATGCTGGTTGGACGTCTTACGCTTCCTTATCGATGGCATCTGAAGGCCACGGGATCGATTTCTATGCACTCGGACTGCAGATTTCCGGTGCTGGTACCCTTATCGGGGGGATTAACTTCCTTGTAACGATTGTCAATATGCGTGCCCCTGGCATGACATATATGCGTATGCCATTGTTCACATGGTCTACATTTGTAGTATCTGCACTTATTCTGTTTGCGTTCCCGGCTCTTACTGTCGGTATCTTTCTATTGATCTTTGACCGCATGTTCGGCTCTAATTTCTTTGATGTTGCCAACGGCGGAAACACAGTTATCTGGGAGCATTTATTCTGGATTTTCGGACACCCTGAAGTATATATCCTGATTCTGCCTGCTTTCGGTATTTTCTCTGAGATCTTTGCTACTTTCTCAAGAAAAAGGCTGTTCGGATATTCTTCCATGGTATTCGCAACGGTATTGATCGGTTTCCTTGGCTTCATGGTATGGGCTCACCATATGTTTACAACAGGGCTCGGGCCAATTGCCAACGCTATCTTTGCTGTAGCGACAATGGCGATCGCTGTTCCTACAGGAATCAAGATTTTCAACTGGCTCTTTACAATGTGGGGGGGAAGCATCAGATTTACAACACCGATGCTTTATGCAGTAGCCTTCATTCCTTCCTTTGTTGCCGGCGGGGTAACAGGGGTTATGAACGCAGCTGCTCCAGCCGATTACCAGTTCCATGACAGCTACTTTGTTGTAGCTCACTTCCACTATGTAATCGTTGGCGGTGTTGTTCTTGGACTATTGGCAGGCCTTCATTTCTACTGGCCAAAAATGTTTGGAACCATGCTGAGCGAAAAGCTTGGAAAGATCACTTTCTGGCTGTTCCTGATCGGTTTCCATCTGACATTCTTTATCCAGCACTTCCTGGGCTTGATGGGTATGCCTCGCCGCGTATTCACATTCCTGCCTGGACAGGGGCTTGAAACAGGAAATATGATCAGTACAATTGGTGCATTCTTCATGGCAGTTGCCGTGCTGATTTTGCTTATCAATATCATTGTGACAAGTGTTAAAAATGTTAAAGTCGGGAATGACCCTTGGGGAGACGGGCGCACACTGGAGTGGGCTATCCCTTCACCGCCGCCATTCTACAACTTTAAGCAGACGCCGCTTGTCCGCGGTTTAGATGCATACTGGCTTGAAAAGATGGAAGGCAAGAACGCGTTGACGCCTGCAGAGCCGATCGGCGATATCCATATGCCTAATTCATCTTTCATTCCATTCATGATTTCGTTTGGACTGTTCGTAGCTGCCTTTGGTGCAATGTACCACGGCGACGACGGCAACAACTGGGGCATTCCTGTCCTGATTCTCGGCATGGCCATTACACTGGGCTCCATGTTCCTGAGATCTGTCAAGGATGACCACGGCTTCCATATTCATAAAGAAGATTTACTTAAAGAAGATGATGACAAGGGGGTAAAGGCATAATGCATACAGAAGAAAAAATGACTGTAGAAACATGGCCTGCATCGCCTGAGAAACAAACCCTCGAAGCAAAGAATAAATTTCTGGGCTTCTGGTTCTTCCTTGGCGGGGAGACGGTGCTTTTCGCATCTCTCTTCGCAACCTATCTTGCTTTAAAAGATAAGGTTCCGGGAACAGAACATGCCCTGGCTAAGGACCTGTTTGAATTGCCGCTCGTCTTTGCAGCTACCATGCTTCTATTGACGAGCTCACTGACAAGCGTTTACGCCATGTACCATATGAAAAATTTCAACTTCAAGAAGATGCAGCTCTGGATGTGGATCACCGTTGCCCTCGGCGCTGCGTTCCTTGGACTGGAGATTTACGAATTCAATCACTATGTGCATGAATACCACCATACATTCACAAGCAGTGCTTTCGGTTCAGCCTTTTATACGTTGGTAGGCTTCCATGGAGGACACGTTGCATTCGGTCTCCTGTGGATCACAACACTGCTGATCCGCAACTCAAGACGGGGATTGAGCCTTTACAACGCTCCAAAATTTTATGTCGCAAGCTTATACTGGCATTTTATTGACGTTGTTTGGGTATTTATCTTTACAGTAGTATACTTAATGGGAATGGTGGGATAAACTGATGGCGAATCAACAACCGAACTCAGGTAACCCAAGAGTAGACATTGAATACCGTCGCAAGAAAAGTGCAGAGGAAATGAGAATGCAGGTCATCACTTTTGCCCTGATGATTTTCCTTACGCTTGTAGCATTTGTAGCTGTTGGCTATGAGGAATTTTCGGCATGGTTCATCGTGCCGTTCATCCTGATCCTTGCAGTTGTGCAAGTTATCTTCCAGCTTTATTATTTCATGCATATGAGCCATAAGGGCCATGAGGCTCCTGCACTGTTCCTGTATTCCGGCTTGCTCGTGGGTGCAATTACAGTATTGGCTTTCATGACAATTATCTGGTGGTAAAAAAGAAATCGGCTTTTAGCCGATTTTCTTTTTTTGTATGAATAAGGAGATTTGATGAACTTTGTGCAGGGCTTGCCTGCAGTAAGCTGTGTATTATTGAGTTTCATCTCCAGCAGCGGTATAATGGCTTTGTACATGCATTTGACAGTGCAAGCGACAATATTACTTTAAGAGGTGGCAAGCGATGCTTACACTAGACATATTCGGTTTTAGAGCGCTTTGGAGTCCTTATTTCTTTATAGTCATGCTGGCAATCCTTGCAGCCTATTTTCTGCTGACAGTAAAATACCGGCAGCGATTCAGCGGGAGCACCCCTCTTTCAGCCAAACAGGCAGTTCTGTTTACGGCTGCTATCATTCTTGTGTATGCAGTAAAAGGCTCACCGGTAGACCTGATGAGCCATATCACCTTTTACGCGCATATGATTCAGATGTCGATACTATATCTGATTGTACCGCCCCTTTTGATTACAGGGATCCCGGAATGGCTATGGCGAAAGATACTGGCACCGGCAAGTATTCAAAAAGTTTTCAGGTTCTTAACAAAGCCCCTGATAGCCCTGATTTTGTTCAATGGAATTTTCTCCATTTACCATATTCCATTGATCTTTGACGCAGTCAAGACGAATATGTGGCTTCATGGCGGCTATTCTATACTTCTGTTCATCCTTGCCGGGCTGATGTGGTGGCCTCTTGTGAATAAACTTGAAGAATACGAATCCTTGAATGGGCTGAAGAAGGTCGGGTATATTTTTGCTGACGGCATTCTTCTTACACCTGCTTGTGCGCTGATCATTTTTGCAGACACACCTATTTACGCGACCTTCTCGGATCCGCGTGCCTGGGCTGATGCCATGCATCTCTGTGTTCCTTCAGCCACGCTGGCTTCGCTCAATTTGAGCGGTCCTGAAATGTTCAACAGCATGTCTGCCCTCAATGACCAGCAGCTTGGCGGCGTTCTTATGAAGGTATTCCAGGAAGTTGTATACGGGGTTGTCCTCGCTCAGGTCTTCTTCCAATGGTACAAGAAGGAACAGCAGGAAACTGAAGCAGAACTTAAGGCTTCCAGATCGCTTGATCCGCAGATTGCCGAGTAGGAAAAAATCTCCCAGGCCGGGAGATTTTTTCTATTAAATGGTATCTGGATTTATGAACAATTAGGGAACATTGCTGAAAGAAGCGGATTGTTTATTGAAAAATCGCCGCTGTTTTAATAGAATTGATTTTGTAAACATGAGTCCAGAGAGGAAGTTATTATGAACTATTCATTGCCTGTTTTGCCTACAATCAGCACCACGTTCATTGTATTGAGCGCTGTTACAGTAGCGATCGGCTGGTATCAGATCCGCCAGCGGAAAATAGAAGCGCATAAAAAGACAATGCTGCTGGCGGCAGTATTTGCTATCATTTTCTTCATTATTTATGCGAGCAGGACGGTTTTTATCGGCAATACTGCCTTTGGAGGGCCGGATGATATAAAAATTTATTATACCTTATTTTTGATTTTCCATATTACATTGGCTACTACAGGAGCAGTATTCGGCATTGTCACACTGCTGACCGGCTATACGAATAAATTGGAAAAGCACCGAAAAATTGGTCCGATAACAAGCATCATCTGGTTTTTTACGGCGATAACAGGAGTAGCTGTTTATCTGCTGTTATATGTGTTCTATCATGGCGGGGAAACCACATCAGTCATTAAAGCAATTTTAGGATTCTGATTAAGCTCTGCAGTCCGCTGCTATACAAAAGGGAGGCTCCGCTTGACGGTGCCTCCCTTTTACGTCTTATGATTCTGAATGAAGGAAATACAAGCCACTCTATAGAATAGATAAAAGTAGAATGGAGGCAATCATAGTGGAAATAAAATTATTGCAAGAGGATTCATTTGATGAAGCCATCAGGCTTTCCAGTTATGCTTTTCAATATCATGTACCAGAAAGTGATTTCCCTAAAAGGAAAGAAACAATGAGGAAACATAAGATATATGGAGCCTATGAAGATGGAAAACTGGCTGCCAAGCTTCACTTACTGGACTTAAAAGTTAAAATTCAGGACAAAGAATGGAAAATGGGCGGAATAGCAGGAGTGGCCACCTTTCCTGAGTACAGAAGAAGGGGCTATGTATCAGGACTAATGCGCCAGGCTCTGTCGGCTATGAAGGAAAATGGGCAGATAATATCCTTTCTCCATCCCTTCAATATTCATTTTTACAGGAAATACGGATGGGAACTGGTTTCTGACCAAAAAAGAGTTGAAATCAATAAAATAGATTTACATATGATCGGCCAGCTGTCCGGAAGGATCACCAGATTTAACAAAGATACCCATGATGCAACAGCAGAAGAGATATACGACCGCTTCACCAGCAAGTTTTCCGGCATGCTTGTCAGGGACAGGGACTGGTGGCTCAAGAGTGTTTATTCCGACTATCAAATTGCGGTATGGCAAACGGATGAAGGAAGGCCGGAAGGTTATATTCTTTACAAGGTTGAAAAGAGCATCCTCGACATTCAGGAATTAGCTGCTTTAACTGCTGAAGCTCGGATTGGTTTGTGGAACTTTATCTGCCAGCATGATTCTATGGTTGATAAAGTAAAGGTGCTTACATCGGTCCACGATCCTTTCCCGTACTATCTCAAGCAGCCAAAGCAGCATATGGAGGTCACCCCTTATTTTATGGCACGGATTGTAGATCTTTCAATGGCATTGGGCACCTATCGATTTAACGGAATTCCGGAACAATCATTGTTCCTGCATGTTGCAGACGAATTAGCTCCCTGGAACACAGGGACCTATCAGCTGTCAGCCAATGGTGTTCAATACTTTCCGCCAAAAGAGGGGGGCAGCTGCGCCCATCCGCCAAAGAGAGGGCTGCAATTGAGCATCAATGCACTGACGGCTGTTATCACTGGATACAAGCGGCCGATTGAGCTGTATGAACTTGGAGAGATCAAGGGATCTGCAGAAGATGCTGACATATTTGAAAAAATGCTTCCCCATCAAAAAGCGTTTTTCTATGATTTTTTCTAACAATAATTATGAGCAGCATGAGTTTGGGTAAGCTGCCGAATCTCTTTAACTCCAGAAAAAAACAAGCAGGGATCTTTTATATAAGAGCCCTGCTTGTTTTTTGAAACTGTTTAAACTTTGAAATCCATCTTAATCAGCCCTGCTTCTTTTGCAGAATTGAAAGCAATCAAAATAAGCGGCCCGATGATAAAGCCAAGAATGCCAAGGAGCTTAAGCCCGAGATACATGGCTATCAAGGTGGAAAGTGGGGAGAGCCCGATGTGGGTTCCCATTACTTTTGGCTCTACGGTTCTTCTGATGATGAGCAGGACAGCTGCCAGGACGGCAAGCTTCGTGCCCAGAACCACATCCCCTGTCAAAAGATGAAACAGCGCCCACGGCCCGAGTATAACAATTGAGCCTATGATCGGAATGAAATCAATGATCCACAGGACGAGCGCCATGACCAGTGCGATATCCGGCGCTATGATAAGAAGCCCGACAAGACTCACAAAAAAGATGATCAGGCTTACGAGGAACTGTGCCTTGAAAAAGCCCAATACAACATAAGAGAGACGGGATGTCATGAAAGAGACCTTATCGGCTGTCTTTTCTGTCAAGTGGTTGTAGGCACCACGCCGGAGCCTCGGAAGATCGATCAGGAACAGGAATAATGCAATTAAATAAACAAGGAAGCTGACAAGATAATTCGGGATATTGGTAAGCAGCGCCTTCACATTATCAATGCTTACATATGCAACCAGTTCAGTTTTCGTTTTATTCAGGAAAGTCTGTACCTGGTTGCTGATCTCATCCACCACATCTTTTGGAAGATCTTCTGCAGCACGGGTGAACTTTTCCTCTGCATCAAGCCATGCATTGTTTATTTCATTCACATATTCCGGAGCATTTTCAACCAGCTTAATGGCTTCGGTGATCACTTTTGTCGTAATAAAATATCCGGACAGTCCAATAAACAGAACAAAAGCAATGAAAACGATCATGACGGAAATTCTTCGTTTGATGTTAAGTTTTCCCTGCAGAAGCTTTACGAGCGGTTCAAGCATGAGTGCTGTTATAAAAGCAACAATCAGCGGGACGGAAACAGGGAGGATGAAATAGAAAAGCGTGCCTATTAAGATTAGCCCAATAAGCCAGATGAAAAAACGTTTTGTAAAAAAACCGGACAAGGTGAAACTCCTTTCCAAATCACTGAGGGTTTAGCTTCAGATATTGATTCTTTAAACTGAGATATATTATTATATTATATTACGCAGAACTGCTGGCCTACAACTGATTTTGTCCGCTTTTTTATCTGGAAAAAAAGACGCATGGTTTCATGCGTCTTTTACAGTGCTTCCCATTGTAATGCGGTTCCTGCAGCTTACAGTGCAAACCCTTTAACTTTGCTCTGGATGTCTGCAAGGGTTTTTTCGCATTGGCTGACCAGTGTCTTAGGGAAGCTTTCTCCTTCTCCATACTCAATTCCATGGGGATAATAATGCTTTCCTAATAAAGGAGTCATCAGCTGGATAACGGCTTTATGGGAGCCGATATCCCCTTCCGCTGCGTAACCGAAGACACGCAGATAGAAAACGCCTTCTTTTAATTCAAACTTGCGGTCGTATGTAACTCTTTCATAATCCCATTGGCCTTCACGGACCAATCCATGTTCAAGCATCACTTCATCAAGACGTGTAAGGTCTGCTTTCAGTTCTTCCAAACCAGTATTTTCGAACTTCATCTTTGTCCCTCCTGAAAAACAATGCCGTCCTTTTGGACAGCAATTCTGTAAGTAAAGGCAACCAGCGGCCAAGCCTTTCAAAAAAGGCATCCCGGGACTATAAGCAATGAAATCGGGACCCTTTTATCTCAAATTTAATAATAGTAGAAAAATGTCAAAGTTGCAACGAATAGATGAAGAAAACTTAAAACAGTCACAATTATGCTGGTCTTTATGGCTGTCCTTATTTTGCCGCTGCAGTACATAATTATCCCTTGACTGGAAAACCTATCTTTTAGCGAATCTGTCTGCCCCTCTGAATGAGGCGGCAGGCAGGAATCAAATAAGGAGGGCTTATAATGAAGAAAATTGGCGATATAATGACAAGAGATGTAGATTGCTGCACTCTTCTGGACAATATGTATGAGGTAGCTTTGAAAATGAAGGAGCAGGATGTCGGCGCCATCCCGATTGTGGATGCTGACAGGCTTGTAGGGATGATTACAGATCGGGACATCGTGGTAAGAGGGGTGGCAGAGAAGCATCCGGGATCTACAAAAGTGGAGGATATCATGAGCAGTGATCTTGTTACAGTCTCGCCTGATGCCAATATCAGTGAAGCGTCAAGGATCATGGCTGAGCATCAGATCAGGAGGCTTCCTGTCGTAGAAAACGGCAAACTGGCCGGCATCATATCCCTCGGCGACCTTGCCGTCAGCAGCCGCACCAACGCCCAGGCCGGAATGGCCCTCACAGACATCTCTGAACACGAAAATGAAGCAACTCAATAAAAACTGCTTAGTTTAGGAAAATTTGTATAAAAAAGAGTATGAAGTTAAAGCGTATGAAGTTATCGGTCACAAAGTGCCAACAGTTTTTAAAACCCAGTTGATTGGAGTGGAGGACAAAGACTCCAGCCAATAGTGCTTTCAGGATTGAATTAATATGTGCGGCTAGCTGCTTTATAATGGGGTTAAGCAAGAACAATTTTTGAAAAACACTGATGGCCGGAGAGGAAGACACGTAGACGCCTGCGGGATTGCAGCGGAAATGTTGAGACCCCACAGCGCGCAAGCGCGAGGAGGCTCAACTCCGCCCCGCGGAAAGCGAAGTGTCTGGAACGGAGACCATCAGCCCCAATTTACAATTAAAACTGGTTTTGAAAAATTAATTTATAGGTTAATAGTTCAAACTCGGACTGCTTAAGCAGTCTTTTTGTGTTTTCAAAGACTAACCTGCAATTTTGTCATTCTATTCTATTAAAAAGAAAGTTGAAAATGATATAATAATCTATATACTGCGGCATATAATGATAGAAAAGATAGAAAAGACGGCAGGGAGGGGGCTGGAGTCTGCTAAAATTAATCCGTATTTTAATTATTGTATCCATTTTTTTGGTGATTAGTTTTTATTTTAATATATCATCAGACCCTAAAGACGAACTCCTGATCAGTGATGAGGAAACGAAACCCCAGAAAGACGATTCTCTCAGCGAGCAAAATATGATTGACGAATCTTCCTTAAAGCTTCCGGGGGAGGGCCTGTCATCGCTTATTGGCAAAAATGCCTCTGATCTGCAGGTCTTGCTTGGTGACCCGGAACGTAAAGACCCATCAGAATATGGCTATGAATGGTGGATTTATAAGAAAGGCACCAGCCAGTATGTTCAGGCGGGCGTATTGGATGGAAGGATTGTCACGCTGTTTGCCACAGGGCCCGATGCTGACGTGAGTCCTTTCCATATAGGTCAGCCGGTCAGCGAAATTTATTCTTCTGTGTTTATTGACACTAATATTAATTTTCAATACAAAGGCAGCTCATACCGGTTTGAACTCTCTGAAGACGATCTGAATACCAGGCCGCTCATCAAGGCCGGAAATATTTATGCACAGCTGTATATCGACCGTTTCACAGGCGAGCTGTCCAGCATCAGGTATATGGATGCCCCGACGCTTGTAAAGCTCCGGCCTTATGAACTGGTATACAGGGGTGACCTGATAGAAGCCGAGCCTTCAGAGCAGGCAGAAAAGAGGCTGATTGAAGAAGGCAATGAAAAACAGATATACGACATCAGCAACTTTATCAGGGCAAGGCATGAATTGAATGTGCTTGAATGGGACGAAGCTACTGCAAAAGTAGCTTATGAGCATAGCAGGGATATGTTTGAAAGCAAACAGTTTTCCCATACCTCGGAAAAATACGGCGAGCTGTCGGACAGGCTTGAGGCTGGGGAGGTTTTTTATCAGATGGCTGGCGAGAATATCGCTGCTCACTATGTGGATGCTCCCGCAGTAGTTGAAGGCTGGCTGAATAGCAAAGGCCACAGGGAGAGCCTGCTAAACCCGGATTTCACCCACCTGGGCGTCGGCGTGTACGACAGGCATTATACTCAGAATTTTATACAGAAATGGCAAGAGTGAAGATAGTCAAAGAGGCCTCCGAACTGCCGGGAGCCTCTTTTTTTTAGTCTGTTTCAAGGGATGCTGTCTGATTCAGTCCTTTTTTGGGCATTGAACGGTTTACAATGAAAATATCTTTCTGCCATTTCCCGAAAAGGATAATAAATTCGCCCTCTTTAAAACCGGGATACCTGAATTCTTGATCTGCTGCCTGCAGCTTTCTGGCTATGATTGTCTTTGCTGAAGCCTGGAGGCGCATTTCAAGCACCCAAACATACAGATGATGATAATAGCGCTGCTTTTCAAGGTGAAGCGCAGTGACTTTTCCTTCAATCACAGCTTCTTCAGGGACCATGCCAATACTTCTCCATTCTGCTTCGGAATTCCGCCTTTCCTTCCTCGTGACCCAGAAGAAGTATAAGCATATAATAGGGATGACAATGGCGGTGACCATAGCGCCCTCCTTATTTTTTTTCTATAACAAAAAAGCTGCCAGTAGCCTGTGCGATCTTCCGTCCGTCAGCCCTGTATACATCAGCAGAAAGAACCATGGTCTTCGTGCCTTTGTGGCTGAGGGCGGCTGTACATATAATGTTTTCGCCTTTACCGACAGCCAGATAGTGGATATTCAGCTGTGTGGTGACTGCCCCATAGCCCTCAGGCAGAAGGGAGTTGGCAAGGGTGCCCATTGCTGAATCGACAGCAGTGGCCGTGATCCCTCCATGCACGATGCCGAGTGTATTATGCAGGAGGGGGGAGACGGGCATTGTAATTTTGCATTCCTGTGCTGTGATGGTCCGGTCCATATGCAGGATGCCGCCTATATAGGAGCTGTTTATGTTATTCTGCTTCTTCTTCACTCCGGCAAGAAGTGTGTGCAAAACCTTCCTGTCGTCATCAGTGGCCTGTTCAAGGCAGGCTTCGAATAAATCCCTTAGCTGCTCATCCATAAATATCACCTTTCACATGCTTTCTGCTTCATATCTTATCATTTAATTGGCATTTTTTGCATCTGTGAAAGACAGCTTTCACATTTCATGAAGCTTTTTCATATGGTAAAGTAGGCGAATGCATCAGATGAGGTGATTGGATTATGACAGTAAAGAAACTTCATCCTTCCGTTGCGCAATTCAAGGACTTCGTAAAATCCAGGCCGCATATCATAAAAGAAGTAAGAGATGGAAAGTCGACGTGGCAGGATCTATACGAAGATTGGTACCTTCTCGGTGAGGAGGATGCCAGATGGGGCGAATCGGATCCTGGGGCAGAAGTGAAGGAAGAGGAGAAAAAAAGCGACTGGATGTCCACGGTGATGGGCACCGTCAAAAAAATGGATCCCGGCCAGGTGCAAGGATATATTAATAATCTCAGCCAGGCCCTGTCTGCGGTCCAGGGCGTAATCTCCCAATTCCAGACAGGAGGCCAGACCCCAGGCTCACAAAGCCCGGTCCAGGCAAAACCGCCAAATCCTTTTTCATTCCGGAAAGATTGATTTAAGGCAGGTGTGAGATGAGAAGAGATATCCTTGACTATTTAGAGCAGAAAAAAGAACTGAAGCAATTTATTAGAGAACAGCCCCAATGGTATCGCACTTTGTCCAGGAATCCCCAGGAAATACAAGCGCTGGAGGTTGCCGCACTGCATTATTATAAAAGAACGATCCCGCATCATGTTGAGAAGTTCACCAATGGCGTCCAGATGGCTTCCATGATGATGAGCATGTTTCAGGCAATGAACTCACAATCTTCATAGTAAGCTCTTCTCCCGGGAGAAGAGCTTTTTTCATTGTGTTTTAAAAAAAGATTCGCTCTCTCTTTGAAAATTTCTGCTCATAAACAGCTGCCTTCCAAGAAAGACTAGTAATAGCCTGGTGGCAAAGGAGGAACAAGAAATGAAAAAAGTAATCGCCTTGTTCATTGGAATCGGAGCAGTGCTGGCTGCCGGATGCGGCAAAGATTTGCCGGAACCGGAGGCAAAGCTGTTTGAAACAGCGGATATTGGGGCTAAAAACATTTCAGCAGCAGGGCTGGAGGAAAAGGAGAGCCCGCTATTTGTTAAATATACAATCCATGGCAGTGACCTATACATAGACTGTATCGTTACAGGAGTTTCTTTCCGGGATGGTGCAGGGGAACAGCAAGGGAAAATCCTGCTGTATGCTGACGGAAAGAAAGTGCGGGAAGTCCATGCTGCTTCCTTTTCGGTCAAAGGGCTCGCAAGCGGACTCCATCACATAAAGGTGAAAGTAGTTTCAAAAGGAAGTACTGTGGAGGCGGAAAAGGAATTTACTGTAAAAATACCTTAAGCACATACTTCGCAATTTAACATATTCATGATAGAATATGAATCGGAGGTGGGCTTTTCATGCTTGCAACAACCGAAAGAGTCGAATTGCTTGAGAGAGCTGACCAATTATCGGCCATGATTCTTACATCAGAAGCGGCGGAGCAGTACCGCGCTTGTTTATATAAAGTGAAAAACAGCAGGGAGACTCAAAGGAAAATTCAAGCCTTTGTAAAAATGAAGGAGCAGTACGAAGAAGTGCAGCGCTTCGGAAGGTATCATCCTGATTATAAAACAGTGATGATGAGCATCAGGGAAGTGAAAAGGGAGATGGACATGGATATTCATCTGGCTGAGTTCAAAAAGGCTGAAACAGATCTGCAAAGCCTGCTTGACGAAGTCAGTCTCATCATTGGAAAGTCTGTCTCGGAAAGTGTTAAGGTGCCGACTGGCAACCCGTTCTTTGACTCCAGCTGCGGAGGCGGCTGCGGATCAGGCGGAAGCTGCAGCTGTTCCGCATAAATCAGCATGGCCCGGGAGCTTGTACTCCCGGGCTTTTTGCATTCCGCAGCGGCACATAAGTCTATAAGCTTTTCTTGATATATGCCTTTTTGTTTGCTAGACTATAAAAAACTGCCAAATTGAAGGGGAAAATTATATGCTAGGTCAGCGACAGGGAATCATTGTTTGGCTTTATTCTCTTAAGCAGGCAAAAATGCTGAGACGGTTTGGAAATGTCCACTATGTTTCCAAAAAGCTGAAGTATGCGGTCATTTACTGCGATATAGAGGATACTGAGGCATTGATCCAAAAAATTTCATCCTATTCATTCGTAAAAAAGGCTGAGCCTTCCTATAAACCGTTCCTGAAGACAGAATTCGAAAATTCGAAGCCGGATAAAGCGAAAGAATACGATTATAAAATGGGTATTTAAAAAGGCAGGGAGAAATCCCTGCCTTTTTTCTGATGAACAAACAATTCAATTCTGCTGCGATGAGCCTTCTGTCCTGAAGTGCCTTAAGCTTGTCGGGTCTGATCAAGGCTTTTCCGCATTTCTTAGTGCAGCGGCTGAATATAATGGTTCAATCTGAGAATGCCGATGAGGTACTGATAGAATAATTCTTTTTCTGCAAAGAGTGCAGAAGGCTTGACTTCCAGCCGGATCATTTCCTTTTCGCAATCATCAGCTAAATCCTTAAATAATTGAAACCTGGCGTTGGGAGCTTTGTCAGGATGGGGGATACCTTCCCGGCAAATATACAGAGGCTGGAATTTCCCTGTCTCGGCAGGCCTGAGCACCGCGGCGACCGATGTCATCTCTTTCCCTTCATAAGCGGATTGAAATGCTATCAAATGCTGCAGCCGATGTTTGTTAGAACGGACAATTTCAAGTAATTCATATATATCGGAATAGCCTTCTCCCAATTCAATAAAACGCTGGATCACATAGATTCCTCCTGGTTAATATGAAAAAATTTAATGAATCTCCTGATACTTTATCACTAAGCAGAGTGTTTGAGAAGCCTGCACTCTAATCTGGAAACGGGTCCTCTGGCGGAAAATTATAGAATGAACGAAAAAAACTCAAATCACGAATCAGGATAAAAGTTTCATGAAATCGTAAAAAAAAGGATAGTCCTGGTCAGGTTCATTTGCTATTGTATGAATAAAGAATTATTTTTCGAAGGGGAATCGGCATGTGGAAAGGATTGTTTCTCAGTTTTTTGGCATTAGGGACTGTAATCGGCGCAATGCTGTTCTTTCAGTGGAATGCCTACTCCAAACAGTCAGAGCCTTCTAAGGTGCTGGAGTCAGCCCAACAGGAGCTGACAATAGAAACAACACAAGATCAATTATTCGTTACACAGACTATAAAAGGCCTGTCGAAAGGCAAAGAATACAGAACTGTCAACACAGAAAAGCAGTTCAGATGGGAATGTCCCGGCATAGAAGGGAAGGGATGCAGCTCTTCTGATGAGGATCCGTCCACATTCATTTCTGAAGACGGCAGCCTCACCTTCGAATATATAATCCCTGTGGGCGCTTCTCCAGCCGCGTTCCTGCTGACTGATTGGACGACCATGATTCCTGATGTTCACATAGATGATACACTCACCGTCATTGTAGATTCCTCCAGAAGGTCCGGAACCTGGTCTGCCGGCGGCCGCCCGGAAGGGTACAAGCAGGGAGAGCTGATCGATTATTATGTGTTTGAACGGGAAGGAGACGCACCGGCAGTCTTCTGGCAGGCTGAAAAGCTGAACACTTTTGAGGCAGGCGATAATATCATCTTTTTAGCTGCGGAAAAAGAAAACGGACTTGCCATAGCTCCGGAATCGGCGGAGAAAATGGCAGATCTTCCGTTCTTAACTTTAATACAAACCAGTTCCTATAAAGAAGCTGCCGGCAGCGGACTAATGATCATCAATCCCGGAACTGATCCAAATGAGCTGATGGCTAAAATTCTGTCTCAAGCTCTAAAAGAGAAATTCAGCGGGACACCTCCTGGTGAAACCTGGCTGCTGGATTTAGCAGCTTCGGCAGCACTCTCACAGGAGCCTGGCTCTGAAAAGGCAAAAAGTCTTCTGGCAGGGCTGAAGGAGGTCATGGGTGAAGAAGGAATGGAACGATTTTACTCTTACGTTAAAAACTCGGATTCTCTTAATGCGGAACAGCTGGATCGTTTCCTTGTAAGTGAGCTTGGAAAGGATACAAGCTATTTTACCTTGAACAAAGATGAGAAAGCACCTTATATTCCTTTTTATTTTGCCGATGAGCGGAATATAGATGTCAATGGGACAGAGTCAGATTTGGAGGCAATCGGCCTGGATGGAAAAACATATTTTCCATTTATTAAAACTGCAGGGCTGCTTGGATTCAAAGCGGAAAAAGTTTCTGCTAAAGAAATTTTCCTTCAGGGGGCAGGCAATAATAGCTACCGTTTCTATCTGGACAAAAACATTTTCATATACAATGAAGAGGACTACGGGCTCCTGGAGAATCCGCTGGTAACAGTAGGATCAGAGCTTTTTATGGACAGTCACTGGCTGGAAGCACTATTTAAAATTAAAGTTGCCGAAGATGAACACAGGATTTCTATCGAAAAAGGCAAATAAGAAAAGCTGGCGATGCCAGTTTTTTTCATTTGTTCGTCTGTTAAAAGAAAAGAATGTACCGATAACTATCTAATTTCAAACTTTCCAGCACTCCCGCCATTCTTTTGGCAGAAACAGAAAAAAACCCTGCATTCCTGCAGGGCCCTTCTATATCCCATAGGGACAGAAGGCAAAGGGAGAGGAGAAACCGGAGGAAGAACTTATGGGGAAACGTAAGTCTTCTCCGCGGTTGGCAACAACACCCTCGAATAGATGTTGTTACTTACATTATTTCCATAAAGAACACGGTTATACACCTTTTGGGAACATTTTTTGCAGTTAAGGAAATTTACTAATCCAGCGCCTGCCCCTCGAGTCATAAGCCAAGCCCCCCAAAAAGGCAAAGAACGCCTTTTCGGGTGTCTTGTCTTAAGGCCCCCAGGATGGGGGTCATGCAGACGTTGCCACAGGACGTGGCGTTCTTAGTCTGCGTTCCTTAAGTGAGCAAGGCGCTTCCGCTTTTCTAATGAATCCGCTTTCAAATAGCCTGTTGGCGGCATGGGGCGAATTGTGTTAGGATAAATAAGAAAATAAGGGAAAATGTCAAATGATTGTGGTGATGAATGATGAGAGTGGTGTCAGGTGAATGTAAAGGCATTTCTTTAAAAGCAGTGCCCGGAAATACAACAAGGCCAACCACCGATAAGGTTAAAGAAGCTATTTTTAACATGATTGGGCCGTATTTTGATGGCGGAACCGGACTCGACCTTTTTGCCGGCAGCGGAGGCCTCGGAATTGAAGCTTTAAGCCGGGGGCTGGAAAGCGTGATTTTCGTTGACCGGGAAGGAAAGGCAATCAAGACGGTCCATGAAAACCTGGAAGCCTGCGGCCTAGAAGAAAAGGCGGAGGTTTACCGGAACGATTCTGAAAGGGCATTGAAAGCGATTGTTAAAAGGGAAATTTCCTTTGACTATATCTTCCTGGACCCTCCTTATAAAAAACAGCAGCTGTTGAAGCTGATGGAATTGATCGGCCGGCATTCCCTCCTGAAAGAAGAGGGAGTTATCGTTTGTGAACATGCTTCAGATATAGAGCTGCCGGGTGAGACAGGGAATTTTGTGAAAACTAAAAGCGAGACATATGGAATAATAGCAGTTTCAATTTTTACATACAGCAACGGTAATGAAGGAGGATGACAATGGCAAGCATTGCAGTTTGTCCGGGCAGCTTTGATCCCATTACATATGGCCACCTGGATATCATTAAAAGGGCCTCGAAGGTTTTTGACCAGATTCATGTGGTCCTGCTTAATAACTCATCCAAAAATCCGCTTTTTTCTGTTGATGAGCGCATCAGCCTGATCAGTGAGGTGACGAGGGAATTCCCCAATGTGAAAGTGGACTCTTTCCAGGGACTGCTTGTTGACTATGCAAAAGGGGTCGGGGCAAGCGCAATCATCAGGGGCCTCAGGGCGGTTTCAGATTTTGAGTATGAGATGCAGATTACATCAATGAACCGGGTCTTGAATGAGGAAATAGAAACGTTTTTCATGATGACAAACAACCAATTTTCTTTTCTAAGCTCCAGCATCGTCAAAGAAGTGGCTAAATACGGCGGAGATATTTCCGAGCTTGTGCCAGAGGCTGTCCAAAAAGCGCTCAGCGGGAAATTCAGTCTTCAGCAGTAAAAATAACCGGCGTGTGCCGGTTATTTTTTTTGTGCATCTCCTGCATAAATTTGCCTGCCCAGCAGGAAAATATAGACAAGCAAAGCTGCGAGCGTTATCAGCGGTCCATGCTCTGCCAGGAAGGCTGCAGCCTGTGAATAAGCATTTCCGCCAAATAGCCCAACAGGCAAAGCATTGGAAGGGGCATCTGTATGATAGAACCTCTCATAGACTGGCCCCCAAAGAAGAAAGGCGAACATAGCCGCAGCAATTCCATGGATGATTCTTGCAGCAAAGAAAGGCTTAAAGCCGATATCTGTCTGGGCCAGAATGCTGGCCACCTGAGCCTGTACACTAAACCCTGAGAATCCCAGTACAAGACTTGTTACGATCACCTGCTGCATCAGGGTGGCCTGCTGAATCTGGCTCGTCATCTGGCTTCCCAGTGTTATTTCAAACAGACCTGATATAAATGGGATGCTGAGCTCGGAAGGAAGACTGATGCTGCTGAAGGCGACTGCTATGAATTCGGCTGCAAAAGCTGTGATATGCAGATGGAAGAGCAATTTATTGATAACCGAAAATAAGATGATGAAGCCCCCGATCATAAGCAGCGTCTGGACTGATGACATAACAGCGTCGCCGAGCAATTTACCGATGGGCCTGTTGTCATTGATTCGTGTCTGATGGAGAGCAGAAAACGCAGCCCTGAGAGAATTTTTCCTTTTTGGCTTTGAGCGGGTCATCTCTTCTTTTCTTCCATAAAATCGCATGATCAGGCCGACAGTAATATTTCCAAGATAGTGGGCCAGAGCCAGTATGATGCCGATTTTTGCATTGTTGAAAAAACCGACAGAGACTGCTCCAAAAATAAACAGGGGGTTGGATGAGTTTGTAAAAGAAACGAGCCTTTCAGCTTCTGTTTTAGTCAGCTGATCTTCCTGGCGCAGCCTGGCAGTAAGTTTTGCCCCGGCAGGATAGCCTGAAGCCATCCCCATCGCCCAGACAAAACCTCCGACGCCCGGAACGCGGAAAAGCGGCCGCATGAGCGGCTCCAGCAAAACGCCGAGGAATTTGACCACCCCGAATCCAATCAGCATCTCAGATACTATGAAAAAGGGGAGGAGAGAAGGAAAGACAATTTCCCACCACATATTGAGGCCTCTAATCGACGCGTCGACTGATTCTTGTGGAAAGGATATGAGCGATACAGCCATTAATGTAACGGATGAAGCTAATATGAGTGTTTTTAGTTTGGAACGCAACACCGGCAAATCCTCCCTTATCAGGTAAACAAACTGTGCAGCTCATGCAGAACAGTGATAAACTGTATTTATAATCAGCGGGCCGGGTCTGGAGCGGCAAACCGTCCCTCCTGAGGCGCAGTAGATTTTTCAGCCAATATACAGGGTTTTCCATTTGCTTTGCCCAATCGGCTTCAGCCGGGCACGCCTTGTCCCCATATATCCCAATATACTCATAGAAAGATAAAATAGACCATAAGATTAAACCAGGCTTTATTGTGTTTGATGCGGAGGTAAGCAAATTCTTGACTATCGCCCGCCATGAGTCATATATAAAAGGGGGGATGCTGATGAGGCAGCCCGTGATTGGATTGGCGCTGGGATCAGGGGGAGCCAGGGGGTTCGCCCATCTTGGCGTCATCAAAGTGCTGAAAGAGGAAGGAATTAACGTCGATGTGATTGCCGGGAGCAGCATGGGAGCGCTTGTAGGCTGCTTTTATGGAGCAGGACTGGACATTGACAGGCTCTATAAGCTGGCAGGTGCTTTCAAAAGAAAGTACTATCTTGATTTTACAGTGCCGAAGATGGGGTTTCTGGCTGGCAAGAAGGTGAAGGAACTTATTCGATTGTTTACCCATGGCAAGAACCTGGAAGATCTTGATATCCCTGTCAGAGTGGTTGCAACTGATCTTAAGGCAGGGGAAAAAGTTGTTTTCAGCAAAGGGCCGATTGCTGATGCCGTCAGGGCAAGCATATCAATACCCGGGATTTTCACTCCGGAAAAACTGGAAGACCGGCTCCTGGTCGATGGGGGAGTCATTGACAGGGTGCCGGTGTCAGTTGTCGAAGAAATGGGAGCGGACCTGATCATAGCTGTCGATGTGTCAAGAGTGAAGACCAGCTCTGACATCACATCGATATTCGATGTGATCATGCAAAGCCTGGATATTATGCAGATGGAGCTCGTTTCGAACCGGGAGATCGCCTCTGATATCATGATCAGACCGCATGTGGAAATGTACAGCTCAAGGGCTTTCACCAATATTGAAGATATCATCAGGATTGGGGAAGAGGAAGCAAGAAAGCAAGTTCCCAGAATAAAGGAAGCTATTCAAAATTGGAAGGGGCAAGAAGACGATGAAGAGAAATAAAATCTTCCTCCGTTCCTTCTTTATCGCTGCAGTGATTTTGCTGGCAGGGTTTTTCTATTATCTGCCTTACTATGTAACAAAACCAGGCATGGCCAAGCAGCTGGAACCGATAATTGAAGTGGAAGGCGGATATGATGAGGCAGGGGACTTCATGCTTACAACCGTCAGGATGGGCAGGGCCAATATTTACTCCTATCTGACTGCAAAGGTGAGCAAGTTCCAGGAAATCTATCCTGTCGAGGAAATTAGGCGCGAAGATGAAACTGATGAAGAATACAATGTCCGCCAGCTGCATCTGATGGACACATCAAAAACAGCAGCCATTGAGGTTGCCTATAAAAAGGCTGGCCTGCCGGTGGATTATGAGTACAGAGGGGTCTATGTGATGAATGTCCTGCCTGATATGCCTGCTGACGGAGTGCTGAAGGCCGGCGATATGATAACACAAGTCGACCATCAGAAATTCAAGTCGTCTGAAGAATTCATTTCATATGTCAGCAAACAAAAAGAGGGAGACACCATTACACTTGCCTATAAAAGAGGCGGGGAGAGCAAAGAAGCAGAGGTTTCCCTGAAAGCTTTCAAGGATGATCCTGATAAAGTCGGGATCGGCATATCGCTTGTCGATGACAAGGAGATTAAAGTCGAGCCGGAAGTCAGCCTCAATACAGAGGAAATAGGCGGTCCGTCCGCTGGATTGATGTTTTCACTGGAAATCTACAATCAGCTGACTAAGGAAGACTTGACAAGAGGTTATCAGATTGCAGGAACAGGAACCATTTCTGCCGATGGAACAGTCGGAAGGATTGGCGGGATTGAGCAGAAAATTGTAGCGGCCGACAAAGCTGGCGCAGAAATCTTTCTGGCGCCGAATGAAAATGGCGCAGCCGGGTCGAACTACAGCGAAGCAGCAAAAACTGCCGAGGAGATCGGGACAGATATGAAAATCATTCCGATCAACACATTTGAAGAAGCGGTAGATTATTTGGAAGGTTTGGATCCAAAATAACTAAGCAGGCAGGATCAATCCCTGCCTGCTCCTTTTTTGTCAGGCCCTGCTGCCTTTCAGATAGATTGGCGGCTGAGTGTATTCCATTTCCAGCAGTTTCTGGCGCTGCGGATGTGGGAGGGCTGAAGCATAGATCCTGGCTGCCCGTATATCCTGCCGCAGAGCTTCTTCCGGGCTGGAAGACAGCTTGGAGATGAGAGGCAGGCCGAGGCTTCCTTTTTGCCTGTTTAAATATATCCGCCCTTCTTCACTCATCCCGAGCAGCCGGAGATAGGATGCTGACTTAGGCTGCGGCAGCATTTCTTCTTTTTTCGTGTTGGTCAGTATATGGACACAAGCCCGCTGCAGCCTTGTCCAGGTATATCGCTTCGTTTTTATGGATTCCATAAACTCATGGAAGGTTCCTGCCTTTATGGCCGAATGCATGATTCTGTTTTCAAGGCCTTCTTCCATTTCGTAAATTTCTTTTAGTTCAGGAGCGGACATCTGGAGCAGCCGGTACTTGAGGAAGGGCCAGTACATTTCCCACTGGTGGAAGGCACCGAATGTTTTTTTATAATCTTCCATGATGTCAAGCGTTGTTCCAGGAACATATGATTTGATATCGGTCAGTTCAAGCCCGTCTGAAAACAAAGCTTTCCTGATGCTTGTTGCGCTCGCAATGGTCTCTGATGAGAAATGTTCGTCATGATAGCCGGCACTTTTTCTTTCCACAGTCAGGAGCTCCAATTCCTTATGGCGGGAATAGACCGACTTGGCGTACTGATAGCCGAGAATATTGTTCGGCTTGGACAGGTCCAGCCCGGCTTCGTCCAGCCCGAGATCTTTGAAAGCAAGTGACAATGCTTTAGGGTAGCTGTTTCCGTCTTCTATATGGTGCTTGATCCTTTCCTGGTAGGCTTCATTATGCTCATCGAGCAGATGGACGGCAGCGTTGAATGTTTCGATGTTTCCTGATTCGCTCCCAAAGCAGAGGGAGCTGCATCCTGCAGCAGCAAGAATGGAAACTGCACCGTCTGCAAAAGTTTCGGCATTTTGAACAGCGAACTTATAGGGAAGCTCAAAAACGAGGTCGGCGCCGGCTTTTAACGCCATTTCAGCCCGTGCCCATTTAGAGAGGAGCGCCGGTTCCCCTCTTTGGAGGAAATTTCCGCTCATGACAGCTATGGCAATATCTGCGCCTGCTGCTTGCCTCGATTTTTTCAGATGATATAAATGCCCGTTATGGAAAGGATTATACTCAACGATCACACCAACTGCTTTCATAAGAACATTCCCCTTATAATGGTTTAATATCGGCTGCTTGTGATAAACCTATGTTATAGTGACAGAAGCTATAATGGTAGATGAGGCTACTCCTTCAAGAGGAAAAAGCCCGGAAAATAAGCCGATTCTGCGTTTAACTAGCTTAAATTATAGTGTAAAGAAAAAATATTGACAAATAATTATATGAAAGCTATAATTACTTTTGTTGCCTTGGGGTGATTCGTATGAAATGGACAATAAGTCAATTACAGAAATATCGAAGCAAGGATTATCCGATCGATGAGACAGTGGATGTGAGCGGGATCAGGGAGACCGACCCGACGATCAGAGAAGTTTCGCCGATTCATATATTTGGCCGGGCGGATATAGATTCGTCCAAGGTGACTTTTCATTTAGCGATTAAAGGTCATCTGGTGCTGCCTTGTTCTCGTACGTTAGTTGATGTGCATTATCCAATTAATGTTGAAACAACTGAAACATTCCTCTTAAAAGGTTTGGATTATGAAACCGAAGAGGAAACCCATCAGGTGAAAGGCGATGTCATTGATCTTCAGCCGATCATTGAAGAAATCCTTTTGCTTGAAGTCCCTATGCAGGTTTTTTGCGAGGACAGCGGTGAAGAGGGGGCCCCCCAATCCGGCAAGGACTGGGAAGTCATCCAGGAGGAAGACCTTCAAAAGAAAGTCGACCCCCGTCTTGCTGGGCTTGCGAATTTCTTTGATCAAAATGATCCCTCCGGCGAATAGCAGGAGACTGGATTATGATCCCCGGAATATTTCCGGACTTATGAACTACTACAAGAAGCATTTGAAGAATCCAGCGAATACCTGGCCTTCATAACTTTCTTAATACTCTTTAAGGAGGTGGGAAGAATGGCTGTACCTTTTAGAAGAACTTCTAAAACTGCGAAAAGAAAACGTCGCACTCATTTCAAACTGCAAGTGCCTGGTATGGTAGAATGCCCAAACTGTGGTGAGATGAAACTTGCTCACCGCGTGTGCAAGGCTTGCGGAACATACAAAGGAAAAGAAGTTGTTAACGACTAATTTTCACTATTAAAAGCACAGGGATTATATCCCTGTGCTTTTAATTTTGGCATTTTCCGGGTGAAGCTGGGCTGTTCTGTGATTTTATTGCTATTTAGCCGGACTTCTTCCTATAATGGAAGAAAAGTGAAGGAAGATGATGATGCCGTATTCAATAGAACAGCATGAAGATGGGCTGCTTCAATTCACGATCAACAGGCCGGAAGTCCGGAATGCAATCAACTATGAAGTAATGGAAGGGCTGAGGGAGGCAGTCAATCTGGCGGGCAGGAAAGAGGTTAAGGCACTTATGATAACCGGAGCCGGAGGCCATGCTTTTTGTTCAGGCGGAGATTTGGGGCTCTTCCACAGCCTGAAGACAGAGGATGAGGCTTTTGGAATGCTGTCAGGGATGGCGGAAATCCTGAAAGACCTGCTGTTCCTGCCAAAACCGACAGTGGCTTTTTTAAATGGGGCGGCGGTTGGAGGAGGCTGTGAGATTGCATCTGCATGCGATTTCCGTATAGCAGCTCCGGGTGCAAAGGCTGGATTCATCCAGGGAAAGCTAGCAATTACGACCGGCTGGGGCGGCGGCTCTATTTTAATGGAGAAACTCCTGCCAGCCAATGCGCTGAAAATGCTGGCGGAAGCATCGGTTTATGGATGCTCTGAACTGCTGGAGCTCGGATTCATTCATAGGATAAGCCAAAAGGAAGCGCTCGAAAGCTGCAGGGATTATTTGTCAAAAATTCTCCAGCTGGATGTGAATGTGCTTGAAAGCTACAAAAGGCTGCAGATTAAAAAGTGGCAAAACAGCCATATTCTGCAGAGAATTGACGACGAAGTCCGCCACTGTTCAGTTCTGTGGGAAAAGGATGAGCATCATGCGCAGGTGGACAAATTTCTAAATCGCTCTTAGTCATTATAATTTATTTTGCATCAGTCTATCTTTTCTAGCAGAAGCATATGCTTTTAAAAAGACTAGGAGGGATAGCTGATGTCGACAACAAGGCAGGATGCCTGGACCCAGGATGAGGATCTGCTGCTTGCCGAAGTGGTGCTTCGCCATATCCGGGAAGGCGGTACACAGCTGCAGGCCTTCGAGGAAGTGGGAAAACAGCTTTCAAGGACCCCTGCGGCCTGCGGTTTCAGATGGAATTCTTATGTGAGGAAGCAATATAAATCAGGGATTGAGCTTGCTAAGAAACAGCGGAAGGAATTGAAGAAAAAGCCGGAAGCAGTCCAGACTGGCAAGCAGGAACCTGAATCCGCCAAAACGGAGGATGGTACCTCAACGGAAAAAGCCGCTACCGGGGCAGAAATCCCTGAAGTTGAGGTTATAGTGGGTTACATTGAAGCATTGTACCGCAAAGCCAATCAGCCAGCCGCGGCTGAGACGGGAGAGCAGATCAAGAAACTGGAAAATCAGGTATATTACCTGGCTGCAGAAAACGAAAGGCTGCTGAAGGAGATTTCTGTCATGGAAAGAGACTATGAAGCGCTTACGGAAATAATGGAAAGGGCAAGGAAGATGGTGGTGCTGAAAGAGGAAGACCGCCAGCAGAAAACAAAGAACAGCCAGCAGGTATTTCAAAAGTGATCATACTAAAAAGCGGACAATTGATGTCCGCTTTCTGGCTGTCTGCCCCTGTTATTTGCTTTCAACCGTCTGTTCAGAGGCTCCGGCAGGAATCCACACCAATGGGTTTTCTCCCAGATCCCTTTCTATGTCATACGAGACGGAAGTGAATCCCATCCTTTCCCAGAATTCCTTTGATTTGATGCGGGGATTGGTTTTGATAGGAAGACTGAAGCTTTTCGCAAAGTTCACAAGCGCAGTTCCGTACCCTTTGCCCTGGTAATCAGGAAGAACTTCCAGCTTCCAGAGCTCAAGATAATCCTGCGGCGGGCTGAAATACCGGTCAAACTTCGCAGCCTCCCGGTAAAGACTCATTCTGGCAACCAGCTTATCCCCGAAATAGATCCCGTAAAAAGGAGACTCGCTGTCGTTCTCAATAATATTGGCTTCAAGATCTTCAAACATGGATAATTCCTGCAGGCCATATTCTTTGAATCTTTTAAATTCCTCAAGTGTTTTATAGTTCACCTTTAATTTTTCTACTTTAAATTCCATTATGTTTCCCCCTTGCGTACTGGTTACATTACATCATATGAATTTTTTTGCCCTGCAGTATAGAAAATTAAACCTGCCTGTTACAGCAAATATTTGAAGGCGCTTTCCAATATTATATAACAAAATAACAAATAATTCTGCATAATCAAGTTGTAATCGATGTTGAATTTTATGGCAGCATGCAGATATCTGGAATGAATGCTGCTGTCAGGCAAAAAGAAAGAGAGCTATTAGCTATTTTCAAATAATATAGAAAGCGTTTTCAAAAAAAGAAGGGAAAAAGGAGAACTTTGTAGAAATATATTTTATTGCAGGGATTAAGCCAGGAAAGGGGACTGAATGTGCGAAAAATACTGATTGCAAACCGCGGGGAGATTGCCTCGCGCGTTATTAGAACATGCCGTGAAATGGGAATTGAAACGATTGCTGTTTACTCAGATGCAGATAGCGGAATGCCATATGTCCAGGAAGCAGATCATGCTTTCCGGATAGGGGAGCCCCCGGTTGGCAGATCTTATCTCAAAACAGATGAAATACTGCGGATTGCCAAAGCTGAAGGGGCCGATGCTATTCACCCAGGCTACGGCTTTTTGTCAGAAAACGCGGCTTTTGCCCGCGCTGCAGCTGATGCGGGAATCGTCTTCATCGGACCCTCCCCTGAGACCATAGAGCTGATGGGAGATAAAATCGTTTCCCGGGATACTATGGTAAAGGCGGGAGTTGCGGTCGTTCCGGGAAGCAGTGAAGGTGTCGCCACGCTGGAAGAAGCTATAAGCCTTGCAGATGAAATGGGCTATCCTGTCATGCTTAAGGCAAGCGGCGGCGGGGGAGGGATCGGAATGATCCGCTGTGAAAATGAGCAAGCGCTCGCTAAGTCCTACGAATCAACGAAAGCACGGGCAAAAGCTTATTTTGGCTCAGATGAAGTATTCGTAGAAAAGTATATTCCTAATGCCAGGCATATCGAGGTCCAAATATTCGGGGATTCATTCGGAAACCTTGTGCACCTGTATGAAAGGGACTGCTCCATCCAAAGAAGACACCAAAAAGTGGTTGAGGAGTCGCCATCCCCTTTTTTATCTGAGGGGACAAGGCAGAATATGCTGAAAACAGCGCTCAGAGCAGGAGAAGCGGTCGGCTATGTGAATGCCGGAACTGTTGAATTCATTGTAGATGAAGAAGAGAATTTCTATTTCCTGGAGATGAATACAAGGCTCCAGGTCGAGCATCCCGTAACCGAGCAGATCACCGGCCTGGATCTTGTAAAATGGCAGATCCTCGTGGCAAGGGGCGAAAAGCTTCCATTGCTGCAGGATGAAATAGCAAGGAACGGCCATGCAATCGAGTTCAGGCTTTATGCAGAAGATCCTGTAAGTTTCATGCCTTCTCCGGGAAAAATTGATAGCTTTTACTGGATAACGGGGGACGGGATCCGGATGGATAACGGATATCTCGCTGAAAACACAGTCACACCTTTTTACGATCCAATGATTTCGAAGTGCATCATTTTCGGGGGCTCGAGGTCAGAAGCGATCCAGCGGGCATCTGATTTCTTTACACATTTGGAAATCACGGGGATCAAAACAAATGCTCCTTTATTTCAGCAGATATTGAATGACGAAGATTTTATTAAAGGAAATTATACAACTGCCTTTTTGGCGGAAAAGAAATTTGCAGTTCATTAAGAGGAGGAAATCACATGAAAGAAATAACATCATCAATGGCTGGTACAGTTTTGAACACAATGGCAGGGCCTGGGGACGAGGTCAAGGCCGGCCAGGAAGTCATTATGCTGGAGTCCATGAAAATGGAAATCCCGGTTGAAAGCCATATGGACGGAAAAGTAGCTGAGGTAAAAGTCTCGGCCGGTGATTTTGTCAATGAAGGAGACGTTCTGATCGTACTGGAATAGCAGTCCGCCAAAAGAAATAGAGGAGGCATAACATGAAGGCAGTCAACACTTTGACCGAAACATTAAGGGAAAGGTCCGAAGCGGCAGAAGCCGGCGGGCCCCCTAAATATCATGAAAAGCTGAAGGCGCAAAATAAGCTGTTTGTCAGAAAGCGCCTCGAGCTTTTATTTGATGACGGGGAGTATATGGAAGACGGCAAATTTGCCAATTGCAAGGAAGAAGGCCTCCCGGCTGACGGTGTTGTTTGCGCCACTGGAAAAGTGGGCGGACAGACAGTCTGTGTCATGGCAAATGATTCAACCGTAAAGGCTGGATCCTGGGGGGCAAGGACCGTCGAAAAAATCATCCGGATCCAGGAAACCGCCGAGAAGCTGAAGGTTCCATTATTGTATTTAGTAGATTCTGCCGGCGCCAGGATTACAGATCAGCTGGAAATGTTTCCAAACCGCCGAGGTGCCGGCCGAATATTCTATAATCAGGTCAAGCTGTCGGGAGTCATCCCGCAGATTTGCCTGCTGTTCGGCCCATCTGCTGCAGGGGGGGCTTATATACCGGCTTTTTGTGATATCGTCATCATGGTGGATCAAAACGCATCCATGTACCTGGGTTCACCAAGGATGGCTGAAAAGGTCATTGGGGAAAAGGTGACGCTGGAAGAAATGGGCGGAGCACGTATGCATTGTTCTGTCAGCGGCTGCGGCGACGTACTTGCATACAGTGAGGAAGAAGCGATCGAATATGCCAAACGGTACTTGCCGTACTTCCCTCCAAACTTCCTGAAGAAAACGGAACTGCTGGAGGGAATGGCAGCCAAAGAGGGCCGTCAGCTGGAAGACATCATTCCGGTTAACCAAAATGCGCCTTTTGATATGTATGAATGCATTGATGCATTGATTGACGAAGGCAGTTTCTTTGAAATCAAGAAGCTGTTTGCTCCTGAAATCGTTACCGGGCTGGCACGGATAGGCGGGAGAGCTGTCGGTATCATTGCCAATCAGCCGAAGGTTAAAGGCGGTGTGCTGTTTGTTGATTCAGCCGATAAAGCGGCAAAATTCATTCAGCTCTGTGATGCCTTCCATATTCCGCTGCTGTTCCTTGCAGATGTCCCAGGTTTCATGATTGGCACAAAGGTTGAGCGCGCCGGCATTATCCGCCACGGCGCAAAGCTGATCGCAGCCATGAGCTCGGCAACTGTTCCGAAGATATCCGTCATTGTGCGAAAGGCATATGGGGCCGGATTATACGCAATGGCGGGCCCTGCATTCGAACCTGACTGCTGCATTGCCCTGCCGACCGCACAGATTGCGGTAATGGGCCCTGAAGCCGCCGTCAACGCCGTATATTCCAATAAAATCAATGAAATAGAAGATCCAAAGGAGAAAATCGCCTTTGTCCAGGAGAAGCAGCAGGAATACAAAGAACATATCGATATCTACAGGCTTGCTTCAGAATTGATCGTAGATGATATTGTCGCTGCCTCTGATCTCCGCGATCAGCTGATCGAGAGATTCTCTTATTATGAAACAAAAGAACTGAATTTCAGCGTGAGAAAGCATCCGGTTTATCCGGTTTGATAGAAAGGCCTCATCAGGGCTAGGCTTTGCTGCTGGATAATAGAAAAGAGGAGGGTTCCGGTCCAGAGGCTGGAACCCTTTATTTGTAGATAAAGAAGACAGAGGATCCTAGTCAAGGCTGCTGAGACCCTCTGACCAGGAAAAAAGAAAAACAGAGGGTTTTAGTCAGAGCCACTAAGACCCTCTAACCAGAAAAAAAGAAAACAGATGGTCTTAGTCAGAGCCACTAAGACCCTCTGATCAAGAAAAAAGAAAACAGAGGGTCTTAGTCAGAGCCACTGGGACCCTCAGATCAAGAAAAAAGAAAACAAAGGGTTTTAGTCAGAGCCACTGGGGCCCTCTGATCAAGAAAAAGAAAACAGAGGGTCTTAGTCAGAGCCACTGAGGCCCTCTGATCAAGAAAAAAGAAAACAGAGGGTCTTAGTCAGAGCCACTAAGACCCTCTAACCAGAAAAAAAAGAAAACAGATGGTCTTAGTCAAGGCCGCTAAGACCCTCTGACCAGGAAAAAAGAAAACAGAGGGTTTTAGTCAGAGCCAGTAAGACCCTCTGACCAGAAAAAAAAGAAAACAGAGGGTCTTAGTCAGAGCCAGTAAGACCCTCTGATCAAGAAAAAAGAAAACAGAGGGTTTCAGTCAGAGCCACTGAGGCCCTCTGACCACTGTAGTTCTGCTCCGCTCTACTCATCAAGCCAAAATGCCTTTAATTTACTTTTAAATACCTTCTGCGCGTGCTGGCCACTTGCCTGATTTCATCCCATAACTTCAGCTTTTTTTATAAAAAAAAGAAAAAGTCCCAGGCGGAGTACAGGAAGTTGGCTATATCTGATAGAATATTACTAAAAGTTACAAAATAGAGGAGTTATTATGAAAATAGGAATCATTGGCGGGGGGGCAATTGGATTATTATTTGCAGCATACTTGCAGAAAGGTCATGACGTCACTCTGTATGTCCGTTCTGAAGAGCAGAAAAAGCTTATCTCTTCATATGGGATTTCATTATTGGCGGAAGGCAGGGAACATATTTCTTCTGTACAGGTGCTGCTGACTGATGAATGGAAGGGAGAAGAAGAGCTCTCCATTATTGCGGTCAAGCAATATGATATCCACCCCCTTATTTCTATCATAAATGATAATCAGGCGGCCCCACCCTCTTCTTTTTTATTTCTCCAGAATGGAATGGGCCATCTGTCACTGCTTCACGAACTCAGGGCCAGGGCCATCCTTGTAGGAACTGTTGAGCATGGGGCTTTAAAAAAAGATGCAAGGACCGTTCAGCACACAGGTGCTGGAAGAACGAACATAGCGGTTTTCTCAGGAGAAGGAACAGAAGCGGCCGAATGCCTGGAGGAAACTTCAGGGGACTTTCCTTTTACTGTCCGCAAGGATTACAAGGAAATGCTCCTTCAAAAGCTTGTCATCAATGCTGTAGTCAACCCGTTGACTGGCATTCTTCAAGTGAAAAATGGAGAATTGATTGAAAATCCCTTTTATTACATAGTAGTGCAGAAATATTTTGCGGAAATTGCCGCTGTGCTGGAGCTGTCCGATCCTGAAGAAGCTTTTGATGCTTTGGTTTCAGTCTGCAGGAAAACTTCATCAAACACTTCATCTATGTTAAAAGACCTGCAAAACCAGAGGCAAACAGAAGCTGATGCCATTCTCGGATATATTCTGGGAGAAGCGGATAAAAAAAATAAACACGCTCCCCTTGTTCATGCATTTTATTCGTGCATCAAGGGGAAGGAGCCTGGAAACTAGGGGGGATCCATCATGTCATCATTCTTTTCGGCAGTTGCCGCAACACTTGTAACAGTACCGCTGCTAGGCTACCTGATTGTATTCGTCATCAGCAAGCAGATTACAGGAAGCCACAAAAAGTCAGTCCGCATTGCACTCGACTCTAGTACATTTCTTCTTATTCTTTCTGTTCATTTTTTGATCCTGGCTATTTGGGAACGGTCTTATTTATGGATTATAGTGCTGTTCATGCTGTTTGCTGCAGTCATATTCACAGTCATCCATTGGAAAGTTAAACATGAAATTAATATCCAGATGATTTTCAAGGGGTTCTGGCGATTCAATTTTCTTTTGTTTTTCTCTGCCTATATTGTCCTTTTGATCTTCGGTGTCTTTCAAAGTGTCTCCGGCTATCTGTCTATTCCGTAAGCAGGCAATGCTCCGATAGTCATTTTTGGGGCATGTTTCTCAGGCAAAGTTTTTTTCTTTTCAATTCTGACAATGATATACTCAGATAGGAGTGAAAATTGTTGACCAGAAAGGAAGTACTTAGATGGAGATTTTAAATCTCTCACTGCCGGCATCCAGCCGGTTTGCGACAGATTATACGTCTCATGAGCCTGAGGTGGAGCGTTTTTTCCATTACCGCTATCATGATGCCAGCGAATATCAAAGGCGTTTGAACGAGCTGAAGGGACGGAAGTTTTACAGAGAAGAGCTTGCCGATTATATCGGGCAATATATGTCCAGATTTCCTTCTTCGGACAAAACCGGCATTTCATTAGATAAGCTTCGCTCGGAGGACAGTGTGGTCATCATCGGCGGACAGCAAGCAGGAATATTGACTGGGCCTTTATATACTATACATAAAGTAATTTCTATAATTGTTCTTGCAAAGCAGAAGGAAGCCGAACTCGGAGTTCCCGTTGTACCGGTGTTCTGGATAGCCGGGGAGGATCATGATTATCATGAGGTCAATCATATCTTTGCGGAGAACAGCGGGCGGATTGAAAAAGCTGTGTATCCGCATAAGATACTGGAGAAGAAAATGGTATCTATGATCGAGCTGGATCGAGCCCTGTGTTTCCGCTGGGCTGAAAGCCTGATTGAAGGCTATGGAGAAACAGAGCATACAAAAGATCTGCTTCAGTTTGTCCAGCGGGCTGCCGACGAGTCAGAAACCTTTGTGGACTTTTTTTCATATATGATTATGGAGCTGTTTAAGGAATATGGCATTTTGCTTGCCGATTCAGGCGACAGCCGCCTGAGAAAGCTTGAAAAAAACATTTTCTCTGAACAGCTGAGCCAGTTTTCCTCCATCACCAAAGCTGTCAAACAGCAGCAGAGGGAAGTGGAGGCGGCCGGTTTTAAGCCGGCGATCGAAATAGGAGATAATGCAGCAAACCTTTTCTTCTATGATGAACTCAATTCTGAAAGGGTCCTTCTGGAATATAATGAGGAACTCAGCGTATTCGAAGGCAAAAACGGAGCTATTCAGTTTTCTCTTGATGAACTGTCGCTGATTGCCAAGGGATCGCCTGAAAAGCTAAGCAATAATGTGGTGACAAGGCCAATTACGCAGGAACGGCTTTTCCCGGTCCTTGCTTTTATTGCCGGCCCGGGGGAAATTGCCTATTGGGCAGAGCTCAAACAGGCATTTGAACATCTCGGCATGGAGATGCCTCCGATTGTGCCAAGGCTGAATATCACATTGCTGGAAAGGCCTGTTGCTTCGGACATCCAGGATCTGGACCTGGAAATGGCAGCGGTTTTGGAAAATGGAACAGGCAAAGAGCAGGAAGCTTTTGTGGATGGAGTAAAGGACCAGGCGCTTTCAAGCCTTTTCGGAGAAACGAAAAAGCAGCTGATCAGCCAGTATAAGATGATTGAAAGCCGTCTTCGGGAAACTGACAGGGGAATGCTGCCCCTGCTTGAAAAAAATGAATCTTTTCTTCTAAAGCAGCTGGATTTCATGGAGGCGAAGACTGAAGAAAGCTTGAAAAACAGGCATTCAGCCATTCTTTCTAAATACAGGCGGATTGAAGCTGCCTTAAGGCCATCGGGGTCGCCTCAGGAACGGATCTGGAATATCCTATATTATCTGAATTTGCATGGTCTTACCCTTATAGACGATATAATGGAGCTTCCATTTGAGTTTGATGGAAAGCATAAACTGGTAAAGCTCTAAAAAGAAGGACGGCCACTGACCTGCATGCCTGTAAAGAGGTTTGGGATGGAAACATTCCAAACCTCTTTTTTTTTATGAGTTTTTTTGAAATGGAAATTTGTTTCCCCATCCCTTGTCAATATGGCTGGGAATTTTTTCGCATTGAGAGCAGCGCCTGCATCCAGGAAAGAATTTTCCATCAGGAAATAAAAAGGAGAAAAATAATTATTTACCAGAAGGATTTGCAGAATGCAAGGAGAATATTAAAAACATGTGGAGGAAAGTGGGGGAATGTGGTACATTTGAGTTGGAAAGTGGGGTTTAGGGCATGTTCATGGGCGAATACCATCATAATGTTGATACAAAAGGCCGTTTGATAGTGCCTGCTAAATTCCGTGACAATTTGGGCGAAATGTTCATTTTGACACGCGGGCTTGATCAATGTTTGTTTGGCTATCCGCTTTCTGAATGGAAGCAGCTTGAAACAAAGCTGAAAGGGCTGCCCTTGACCAAGAAGGATGCACGAGCGTTTACCCGCTTTTTCTTTTCCGGTGCATCTGAATGCGAACTCGATAAGCAGGGAAGAATCAACATTTCCAGCCCGCTCATGCAATATGCGAAGCTGGAAAAGGAATGTGTCATAGTAGGCGTTTCCAATCGAATCGAAATATGGAGCAAACATCTGTGGGAAGATTTTTTTGCAGAGTCAGAGGAATCTTTTGCTGAAATTGCAGAAAATATGATTGGGTTTGATATATAATGGGAATGTTTTATTAGTATAATAATTCCTCGATGATTCGATTGGAAGGTGGAAGACAAGGATGTTTGATCATAAAACAGTTTTGCTGGAGGAAACGGTAGCCGGTCTCGATATTAAGCCGGATGGCGTCTATGTCGATTGTACAATGGGCGGGGCCGGCCACAGTGAACTGATTCTGACACAGCTGTCAAGCCGGGGGAAGCTGTATGCTTTTGACCAGGATGAAACAGCTATTGAAAATGCACAAGAGAAGCTCAGCAAATATGGAGACAAAATCACTATAATAAAAAGCAATTTTCTTCATTTAAAGGAAGAGCTGGAAAAAGCCGGAGTCACTGAGGTGGATGGTGTGCTCTATGATCTTGGCGTATCTTCGCCGCAGCTTGATACACCTGAGCGGGGATTCAGCTATCATCATGATGCTCCGCTTGATATGCGGATGGATAAGGATGCAAGCCTGTCCGCTTATGAAGTGGTGAATGATTGGCCGTATGAGGACCTTGTCAGGATTTTCTTCCGGTATGGCGAGGAAAAGTTCTCAAAGCAAATAGCAAGAAAGATTGAAGCCGCCAGGGAGAAAGCACCGATTGAGACGACCTCCCAGCTGGTCGAACTGATAAAAGACGGCATACCGGCACCGGCAAGAAGGAAGGGCGGCCATCCTGCCAAGCGGGTTTTCCAGGCAATCAGGATTGCTGTCAACGATGAGCTTGGTGTTTTTGAGAAGTCGCTTGAGCAGGCGATTGATATTCTAAAGCCAGGCGGCCGGATCAGTGTCATAACTTTCCACTCGCTTGAGGACAGGATATGCAAAGCGACTTTCAAGAAAGCAAGCGAGACTCCGCCGCTGCCTCCGGGCCTGCCGATCATTCCAGACGAGTTCAAGCCGGTGCTTAAGCTTGTTGCAAGGAAGCCTATACTTCCATCAGAAGAAGAGCTGGAAGAAAATAACAGGGCGCGGTCGGCAAAGCTGAGGGTTGCAGAAAAACTGTAAGCAGACTAATAAGGGGACAAGCTTAACAGCTTGCCCCAATATAAAAATTAAGGCCAGGCATTGTCCGGCCCTATATGATCACAGGAGGGATAAAATGAGCAACTTGGCAAGGAAAATGCAGCAGGAGGAAGTACAGCAGCACAAGACAGCTGTAAAGGTGAAGAAGGTTAAGATTAAGAACCTGTGGCTCTCGCCCGGCGAAAAAATAATGGGTGTCGTTTTTGGGGCCATTGTCTGTTTTGGCGCTGTCCACATCATTTCAAACCAGGCTGCCATTTATGAGATGAACAAAGATATCCAGGATATCCAAACCTCTATAAACGAGAAAGAAAAATCAAATCGCGAGCTTGAAATGCAAATCAGCGAGCTAAGTACATACGAGCGCATTTTTGAAAAAGCAAAATCTCTTGGTCTGACACTTAATGAAAATGTCAGAGGTGTACAGGATAAATGATGAAAAAACAGCCAAATATCAATTATGGAGCAGCGATATTATTTGTAATATTCAGCCTGCTCTTTTTTGTTCTGATGTACAGATTTGTGTCAATTCAAATAACAGGAGAAGCGGGCGGCCAGCCTTTGGCGGCAAAAGCGGAGCAGAAGTATACCAATGAACGCGTCCTTGAGGCGAAAAGGGGAACCATCTATGACCGGGGGGGCGATGTGGTAGCAGAGGACGCCAGCTCATTTACGCTGGTTGCCATTCTTGATAAAGATATGACTGTCAACAAAAAGAAGCCTAAGCACGTGGTTGACAAAGATAAAACGGCAAGGGAGCTTTCCAAGGTAATTGACCTGGAAGAATCCGAGATTAAGAGGATTCTATCAAAGCCTGATGCCAAACAGGTGGAGTTTGGTACGGCAGGCCGCAATATATCCAATTCGCTTAAGAGGGAAATCGAGGACCTGAAGCTTCCGGGAATTTCTTTCCGGCCGGAAATCAAGCGATTCTACCCTAATGGTATGTTTGCATCCCATCTGGTGGGCTATGTTGAAAAGCCCGAAGAAGAGGATAAGGATGAGCCGGAAAGAACGCCGGCAGTCGGAAAGCTCGGGATAGAAAAAAGCCTGAACACCGTCCTGAGCGGCATCAATGGGAAGGTAACCTATGAAAAAGATCACTGGGGATATCTTCTCCCGGGGACTGACGAAAAGGTAAAACCGGCCAAGGATGGAAATGATGTTTATCTGACGATCGATAAAAAAATCCAGACATTTCTGGAAGACAGCATGAATAGTGTCCAAAAAGAATATAATCCGAAGAAAATGGTGGCGATCGTGGCTGACCCTAAGACAGGGGACATCCTGGCCATGTCTCAGCGGCCGTCCTTCCATCCCCAGACAAGGGAAGGCCTGTCAGATGATTGGTATAATGAGGCAATCGAGACTTCATTTGAACCTGGTTCGACCATGAAGATATTTACGCTGGCATCTGCGATTGAAGAAGGGCAGTTCAATCCCAATGCCTGGTATGAGTCAGGGACCTATGTGGTGGACAAGGGATCAAGGCCGGTCCGGGACCATAACTATGGACGGGGATGGGGTTCAATCACCTATCTCGAAGGAGTGCAGCGATCCTCCAATGTTGCTTTTGCAAAAATTGCCAAAGAGCAGCTTGGCTTTGATGCTTTCAGGAAGTATTTGACCAGGTTTGGGTTTGATAATCCTACCGGAATAGACCTTCCGAATGAAACAGGTGCTAAATTCGCCTATCAGTATCCGATTGAAAAGGCAAACACTGCATTCGGACAAGGGACGGCTGTCACGCCGATCCAGCAGATCCAGGCAGCAACCGCCATTGCGAATAAAGGGCAGATGATGAAGCCCCATGTGATTGACAAAATCGTTGATTCAGCAACAGGAGAAGTAATCAAGGACACAAAGCCTGAAAGCGCCGGAAAGCCGATATCCGAAAAAACGGCGAAGGAAGTCCTTGATATACTTGAAACAGTAGTTTCATCAGAGAAAGGTACAGGCTATAAAAAATATAATCTGGAAGGCTATAAAGTTGCCGGGAAAACCGGAACCGCACAGATTCCGGGATCAGGCGGATATTTGACCGGGCCAGAAAACTATGTTTTCTCCTTCATGGGCATGGCGCCGGCAGAAGATCCTGAGCTGGTCATGTATGTGGCAGTCCAACAGCCGCAAATCGATGATTACGTAAAAGGGTCTCTGCCTGTATCGCAGATATTCAAGCCGGTTATGCAGAACAGCCTTCAATATTTGAATATAGAACCTTCAAAGCAGACGAAGGTCGAAGCAAAAGAGGTTCCGGATGTTGCAGGCCTTTCTGCGGATGATGCTGCCAAAAAGCTGAGCGGCGCAGGGTTTGTGCCGGCGGTGATCGGGAAGGGCGGCAAAATAACGGGACAGCTTCCGGAACCGGGAGCTTCTATACTCGAAGGGGAACGGGTAGTCATTAAAACGGACGGGACTTTGAATGTTCCTGATATGCAGGGCTGGTCTATGAGGGATGTTATGAAGACGGCTAAAATTGCCGGCCTGAAGCTGAATACGGTAGGCAGCGGCTTTGCAGTCAAACAGAATCTTTCCCCGGGATCTCCAGTCAAAGAAGGCGAGTTTCTAATTGTGGACTTTGAAACGCCTCTGGAACAATACAGCCGGTCAGCTGCCGAAGAGGATGAAGCTGCCGGCGGGGAAGACGCTGAAGAGGAAGAAGTATTGGATTAACAGTAAAGGGCGCACCGTTTCAGGCGGTGCGTTCTATTTGTGCCGGTACAAGCATATAGTTGAACGAGCCATAATTGAAGGAGGTTCGTTTTTCATGCGCGTTTCAAATGTTACCGTAAGAAAACGGTTGACCATTGCTTTATTGGCAGGCATACTCATCTTTTTCATCATCGATATCCGGCTCGGATATGTCCAGTTTTTCCTTGGCAGCATGCTGACGGATGAAGCTAAAGAGCTGTGGAGCCGGGACATCCCGTTCGAGCCGGAAAGGGGAGAAATCGTCGACCGCAATGGTGTGGCTTTGGCAACCAATGTCAGTGCCCCGACCGTCTATGTCGTTCCAAGGCAGGTAAAGGATCCTGATGAGACGGCTGAGAAGCTGGCCGCCATACTGAATATGTCCGAGGAGAAGGCGCTTCAGCTGATCACCAAGCAGGCATCAAGTGTGAAAATACCTGAGGGCAGAAAAATTTCCCATGAAAAAGCAACAGAAATCAGGGCAGAGGGAATGGCTGGGGTCTATATCGCCGAGGACTCCAAGCGGCATTATCCTTTTGGCAATTATCTTTCACATGTGCTCGGATTTGCCGGGATCGACAACCAGGGGCTGATGGGGCTGGAGCTTTACTATGACAAAGATCTGAAGGGCGAGAAAGGCTCTGTCAAATTTTACGCAAATGCAAAAGGACAGCGGATGAATGATATGGCAGATGATTATAAGCCGCCGGTCGATGGCATGGACCTGAAGCTGACGATCGACTCGAAGGTGCAGACGATTGTCGAGAGGGAGCTGGATATTGCAGAGGCGGCCTATAATCCGGACGGGATCATTGCGATTGCCATGAACCCGAATACAGGGGAAATCCTCGCAATGTCAAGCAGGCCGGACTTTGATCCTGCCAATTTCCGGAACGTTGCGCCGGATATTTACAACCGGAACCTGCCGGTCTGGAGCTCATATGAGCCGGGCTCCACTTTTAAAATCATCACTCTTGCAGCTGCCCTTGAAGAAGGGAAAGTAGACCTTGCCGAAGATCACTTTCATGATCCGGGCTACACTGAAGTAGGAGGAGCGAAGCTGCGCTGCTGGAAAAGAGGGGGGCATGGAAGCCAATCATTCCTCGAAGTCGTGCAGAATTCATGCAACCCGGGCTTTGTGGAATTAGGAGAAAGGCTTGGGAAGGAAACACTGTTTAAATATATTAAAGACTTTGGTTTTGGTGCAAAAACAGGCATAGATCTTCAGGGTGAATCAAAAGGGATCTTATTCGATCTTGAAAATGTCGGTCCGGTTGAACTGGCGACCACTGCTTTTGGACAGGGTGTTTCCGTTACGCCGATCCAGCAGGTTGCAGCAATATCAGCAGCCGTCAATGGCGGGACGCTGTATACACCATTTATAGCAAAAGAGCTGATTGACCCTGCTTCAGGTGAAATCGTGATGAGAAAAACCCCTGAGGCTAAGAGGAAGGTCATATCAGAGGAAACTTCTAAGGAAATCCGCCTAGCACTTGAAAGTGTAGTGGCTCAAGGGTCCGGGAAAAAAGCGTTCGTAGACGGATACAGGGTCGGCGGCAAAACCGGGACTGCGCAAAAGGCGGAAAACGGAAGATATCTCGAGAACAATCATATTGTGTCCTTTATAGGCTTTGCCCCTGCGGACGATCCTGAGCTTGTTGTTTATGTGGCAGTTGACAATCCTAAAGGCACTATCCAGTTTGGCGGGGTGGTTGCTGCACCGATCGTCGGGAATATCATGGGCGACAGCCTTAGGGCAATGGGTGTTGAGCCGAGAAAGGAACAGCTTGAAAAAGAGCTGACATGGCTGGATACTCCGATGGTGGAAGTGCCCGATTTAGTAGGCATTACGAAAAAGGAGCTCGGCGAATTGATTGTCAACCTGAAAATAGACGGCAGCGGGGAAGGCGAGACAGTTGTCAGGCAAACCCCTCAGCCTGGTGTGAAACTGAAGGAAGGGTCAACAATCAGACTGTATTTTGATGACAAATAAGAGCAGGATGCGGGCGGCCGGTCAGCGCTGCCCGTTTTCTTTAGTAAGAAGCAAAAGGAATTTATTCATCCATTTCAGTCAAAGGAAGTTTTTCTTTAAATTTTCATTACTAAATGGCTAAAAGAAGAATAATCATGTAAAATATAAGTCGCCATGCAGGAATTATTTTGGCTGAGAGCTTTAGGGAAAGCATACAGCTGCTTTTTCAGCTATGAAAAAAGCAGCTGCAGATCCGCTGCGTGGCCGACTGAGCAAAACGGCAGGGGATGATGCAGGCTGATGCTGCCTGTCTTTCCTGCGGAATGAGAGGAATGGGTTCAATTGAAATTACATACACTGCTACACTATCTCCACCCCTTTAAACCTTTTGGTGGTGATAATCCTGAAATTGTGTCCATAGAAAATGATAGCAGGCAAGTGAAAAAAGGGAGCTTGTTCATCTGCATCGAGGGCTTTACGGTTGATGGACATCATTATGCAGAAACAGCTGTCCAGAACGGGGCGGCGGCCGTTTTGGCTGAGAGGGAGCTTTCGCTGAATGTCCCTGTCATCATTGTCAAGGATACAGCAAGGGCCATGGCTGTACTGGCGGATGCTTTCTACGGCCAGCCAAGCCAGCAGCTGCATTTGATTGGAATCACCGGTACAAACGGGAAAACGACGACAAGCCATCTTATTGAAAAGATTCTGGCTGATGCCGGCAAAAGCACGGGCCTCATCGGGACGATGTACACCAAAGTCGCCGGCGAGACGCTTGAAACGAAGAATACGACGCCGGAAAGCCTGACATTGCAGAAGACCTTTGCTTCCATGGTCGAAAAGAAAGTGGAAGCGGCTGTTATGGAAGTAAGCTCCCACGCACTTGATGAAGGGCGCGTCCATGGCTGTGATTTCAATGTGGCCGTATTTACTAATCTGACACAGGACCATTTGGATTACCACAATACAATGGACGAATACAGAAGGGCTAAAGGCTTGCTTTTTGCACAGCTTGGGAGCGCGTTCTATCACAATAAACCTAAGTATGCTGTACTGAATGCCGATGATCCGGCAAGCGCCGAATACAGGAAATCGACTGCCGCGCAGATTCTGACCTATGCAATCGATAATGAGGCGGATTTGCGTGCCGTGCACATCCAGATGGATGCCAGAGGCACTTCATTTGACCTTGTCAGCCCGTTTGGCGTGCACCCTGTTGCCATGCAGCTGATCGGCAAATTCAGTGTTTATAATGTGCTGGCTGCAATTGGGGCAGCTTTGGCTTCAGGTCTTGAGCTCGAAGCGATCCTGGAATCCATTTCAACTGTCAAAGGTGTCCCGGGCAGATTTGAAACAGTGGATGCCGGACAGAATTTTTCTGTGATTGTCGACTATGCGCATACTCCTGACAGTCTGGAAAATGCATTGGAAACGGTAAAAGAGTTTGCTGAGGGCCGGATTTTCGTCGTAGTTGGCTGCGGCGGTGACAGAGACAGAACCAAAAGGCCACTGATGGCTAAAATCGCTTGCAGGCTTGCAACTGATGCGGTATTTACATCGGATAATCCGAGAAGCGAAGATCCGGAAGAAATATTGAAAGATATGGCTGCGGGCGTCCCTGAAGGAAATTATACAATGATAGCAGACCGCAAAGAGGCAATAGCATACAGTGTTGGTGCTGCAGGCAAGGGAGATGTGATTCTCATAGCAGGCAAAGGGCATGAAACATACCAGCAGATCGGCGGGCAGACATTTGACTTTGACGACAGGACTGCAGCTAGAGAAGCTATACAAAACAGATAACCAGGGCAGCAGCCGGGAAAGCTGCTGCTCCGATGATATACTCTATAACAAATAATAAATAGATATACTGAAAGGCTTTTGATCATGACGAATACTATTCAATCCAGCGGTGCCGAATGCGGCATGGCTGCCCATAACTACCATAAGATAGAAAATAAAAGTCTTAATGACAGGCTCACTACATATGATATTGCAGTAATGAATGAGCGGGCATTACAGGAAGGAGGGGAATAAAATGATGGAGCAGGCAATATTTCTGACAATCCTGATGGGGTTTTTAATAACAGTCCTACTATCTCCCATTTTCATCCCTTTCCTTAGAAGGCTGAAATTCGGCCAGAGCATCCGGGAGGAAGGACCGCAGTCGCACCAGAAAAAAACCGGTACGCCGACAATGGGCGGGATCATGATTCTGCTTTCGGTTACTGTGACTACCCTGGTGATGTCCAGCAAGTTTGCAGAGCCTACAGCGGAGATATATATGGTCCTGCTGGTCACACTGGGCTTTGGGCTTCTCGGTTTTCTAGATGATTTCATCAAGGTGGCGCTAAAAAGGAATCTAGGCCTTACTTCTAAGCAAAAGCTGCTGGGCCAGATTATCATATCGCTCATTTTTTATTTCATCTTCCAGACAAATGAATTTTCAACAGAGGTGTCTATTCCATTTACAGATCTGTCCATTGATTTAGGCTGGAGCTATGCATTGTTCATCATTTTTTGGCTCGTCGGCTTTTCCAACGCTGTCAATCTGACAGACGGGCTGGACGGACTTGTTTCCGGTACTGCGGCAATCGCGTTCGGTGCCTTTGCTGTTCTGGCATGGAACCAGTCCCAATTTGAAGTGTCGATTTTTTCAGTTGCTGTTGTGGGTGCAGTCCTGGGATTCCTTGTATTCAATGCCCATCCGGCAAAAGTATTCATGGGCGACACCGGTTCGCTTGCCCTGGGCGGTGCAATTGCAACTGTTGCCATCCTGACAAAGCTTGAGTTCATCCTGATCATCATCGGGGGAGTTTTTGTCATTGAGACGCTTTCTGTTATTCTGCAGGTAATATCTTTTAAAACAACTGGCAAGAGGATTTTTAAAATGAGTCCCCTTCACCACCATTATGAGCTTGTCGGCTGGTCGGAATGGCGCGTAGTAGTGACTTTCTGGACAGTCGGGCTCCTGTTTGCAATCCTGGGAATCTATATCGAGGTGTGGTTATAATTGAAGCAGATAGATACTTACAATCATAAAAAAATTCTTGTACTCGGACTCGCCAAGAGCGGGGTGAGTGCAGCTTCCCTGCTGCACAAGCTGGGGGCCTTCGTTACTGTTAATGATATGAAGCCTTTATCTGAAAATCCGGAAGCCCAGGGCTTGCTTGAGCAGGGGATCAAGGTTATTTGCGGAGACCATCCGATAGAGCTTTTGGATGAAGGGTTTGAACTTATTGTTAAGAACCCGGGAATCCCTTATCATAATCCAATGATAGAGGGCGCCATGGAGCGCAGCATTCCTGTCATTACAGAAGTGGAGCTTGCTTATCAGATTTCCGAAGCGCCATTTATCGCGATCACTGGAACGAACGGGAAGACAACAACCACAACCCTTGTCCATGAAATGCTGGAAGCGGGCGGAAAGTCGCCGTTGATTGCGGGGAATATTGGGACTGTTGCCACAGGCGTTGCTGAAGGTGCAAGATCCGATCATACCATTGTCATTGAGCTGTCTTCTTTCCAGCTGATGGGCATAGAGGCCTTCAGGCCGAAAATCGCGATTCTTACAAATCTGTATGATGCCCATCTGGATTATCATGGGACAAGGCATGATTACTTTGAAGCCAAAGCCAATATTACTAAAAACCAGACAGAAGAAGATTACTTTATTATCAATGCTGATCAGGAGGCTGTCATTCAATTAGCAGAAGAAAGCCGCGCCCGGATTGTGCCGTTCTCTGTCAGCAGGGTTCTTGAGGCAGGGGCATGTGTAAAGGATGGCTGGATCTGCTTTAATGGGGAGCCTGTCATGAAGCGGGAAGATGCATCCCTTCCCGGCAATCATAATCTGGAGAACATTCTTTCTTCGATTGCAGCCGCGAAGCTTTCAGGCGTGGATAATAAAGCGATCTTTAAGGTCATGTCCTCTTTTGCAGGTGTCAAACACAGACTTCAGTATATCGGTGAAGTGGATGGACGGAAATTCTACAATGATTCCAAGGCTACTAATATACTTGCTACGAAAAATGCCATTGCCGCTTTTGATGTTCCTGTCATACTGCTGGCCGGCGGCCTCGACCGCGGCAATGGCTTTGAAGAATTGATCCCTTCACTGGCTAATGTAGAAACATTGATCACCTTTGGGCAGACAGCCGGAAAAATAGAAGAGGCAGGAAAGCTTGCGGGAATAAAATCGATCATGCGTGTCGATAATGTTGCTAGCGCCGTACCCGCCGCCCACAGGCTTTCAAAGCCGGGCGATGTCATTCTCCTCTCGCCGGCATGTGCAAGCTGGGACCAATACAAAACTTTTGAGGTCAGGGGAGACATTTTTATCGATGCGGTGCATAAGCTTAAGTAAGGGCTTGTCCCGGGCGCTGACCGTCCGGGAGCGACTGCATCTTCATTGTGCTGCAAACTAGAATGCATGCTCATGCAGGCCCTAAAACTTGCATTCGAGGTGTATTCTGTTGCCAACAAAAAAATCTACTCCGGACTTTATATTGATTTTAGTTACATTTACTCTGCTGGCAGTCGGCCTCATTATGGTATACAGCGCCAGTGCCATTTGGGCAGAGTATAAGTTTGATGATTCCTTTTTCTTTGCGAAGAGGCAGATGCTCTTTGCAGCTGCAGGCATCATGGCCATGTTTTTTATCATGAATATCGATTATTGGACATGGAGGACCTGGGCCAAGGCAATTGTAATTATTTGCTTTGTACTGCTGGTTCTCGTTCTTATTCCCGGGGTGGGAAATGTAAGGAATGGATCAAGGAGCTGGATAGGCGTAGGGGCATTTTCCATCCAGCCTTCCGAATTCATGAAGCTTGCCATGATTGCGTTCCTGGCTAAGTACCTTTCTGAAAGGCAAAAGCTGATAACCTCTTTCCGCAAGGGGCTCCTCCCTTCCCTTGGGCTCGCATTTCTTGCATTCGGGATGATTATGCTTCAGCCTGACCTTGGGACAGGGACCGTGATGATCGGGACCTGTGTGGTTATGATATTTATCTCCGGGGCGAAGATAAGCCATTTTGCTGTTCTTGGGCTTATCGGCCTGGGGGGCTTTGCGGGGCTGGTGCTGTCAGCTCCGTACAGGATGAAGCGGATCACATCATTCCTTGATCCATGGGAGGATCCGCTTGGGAGCGGCTTCCAGATCATCCAGTCATTATATGCAATAGGGCCAGGCGGGCTATTCGGCCTTGGCCTCGGGGAGAGCAGGCAAAAGTTTTTTTATCTGCCTGAACCCCAGACCGATTTTATTTTTGCCATCCTGGCGGAAGAATTGGGTTTCATCGGTGGTTCTTTCGTGCTTTTATTGTTTTCTCTCCTCCTCTGGAGGGGGATAAGGATTGCGCTGGGAGCACCTGATTTGTACGGCAGCTTCCTTGCCGTGGGAATCATTGCGATGGTGGCGATCCAGGTTATGATAAACATCGGGGTTGTTACCGGGCTGATGCCGGTAACTGGGATTACACTCCCTTTCCTCAGCTATGGCGGTTCATCCCTCACTCTAATGCTGATGGCGATCGGAGTCCTCCTGAATATAAGCCGGCATGCGAGATATTGACCCTGTTTCCGACAGGGTTTCTTTTTACTTTCCGGGCTGGCTTTACAAGGGAAAGAAGCTTTCTTCTGTACAGCTTCAAAAATCAGGGTGACTATCCAGATATTTTAAGGATTTTTATTACATTTGCATGACATTAATGTTATGGCTTATTAGAGCCGTTTAGATTATAGTAGAATGGGGTAAAGCGTGAGAGTGTTTTTTAAGGGAAACTTTGTGCTGCCACCCCTTTAAGGCTATTAATGCCTGCTAAATACCAACACTCTTCTTTGAGGTGAAAGTCATGAGAATTGCAGTCAGCGGAGGCGGTACAGGAGGACATATATATCCTGCACTCGCATTGATCAGAGAAATTCAAAAAGAGAATAAAGACACAGAGTTTTTATATATAGGCACAGAAAAGGGGCTCGAAAGCACTCTCGTGGAAAGAGAAGGCATCCCGTTTAAATCTATACATATCACTGGCTTCAAAAGAAAGCTGTCTTTTGAAAATATGAAAACTGTATTCAGATTCCTGAAAGGAACAGCTGACAGCAGGAAAATGCTGAAGGACTTCAAGGCGGACATTGTCATCGGAACCGGCGGCTATGTGTGCGGTCCTGTTGTCTATGCAGCTGCCAAGCTTGGCATCCCCACAATCATACACGAGCAAAATAGTGTCCCGGGACTGACCAACAAATTCCTGAGCAGATATGTCGATAAAATCGCAGTCTGTTTTGAAGAAGCAAAAGAATTTTTTCCATCGGAAAAGGTTATCTTGACTGGAAATCCCCGCGCCTCAGAAGTGATTGGCCAGGACCCTGTCAAAGGCAGGCTTTCAGCCGGTCTGAAGACAAATATCCCTTCTGTTTTAATTTTTGGCGGCAGCAGGGGCGCAAGGCCGATTAATGAAGCTGTGCTGAAATCGCTCGCCGAGCTGCAGGATAAGCCTTACCAGGTGCTGTATGTGACAGGAGAAGTGCACTATGAGGAAGTCAGAAAAGAGGTAGAACTGGTCGGCAATCCGCCAAATGTGATCCTAAAGCCATTTGTCCATAATATGCCGGAGGTTTTGGCCGGCACGGACCTGACTGTGGCAAGGGCGGGGGCGACCACTCTTGCAGAGCTGACATCACTTGGAATCCCGAGCATACTGGTGCCAAGCCCTTATGTGACCAACAACCACCAGGAGAAGAATGCCAGGGCCCTTTCTGATAACGGGGCAGCAGAACTTCTGCTTGAAAAAGAACTGACCAGCAAGAAGCTTGTCGCTTCAATTGATGGAATACTCCTTGATGAGAAGAAACTGAAGGATATGAAAAAAGCGGCCAGGGAATTGGGGATACCGGATGCGGCCAGAAGGCTGCACCGCGTTATGGAAGACCTTGTCCGTAAGAAGGGCCAGTAGCCCAAAGAGCTTAAAAGACATAAGATAGTAAAAACAATGGAAAGGGAGGTATATATGGACGAATTGATCAGCAGGCTTAAAGATATGCAGGTTGGAAAAGTGAAAGAACAAGAACCTTTGGCCAACCATACAACCATGAAAATAGGCGGACCCGCCGATTTGTTTGTAGAGCCTTCATCTATAGACAATTTCATTAAAACAATGGAGCTTATCCGTGAACATAATATCAAGTGGAGGGTAATAGGCAGGGGATCGAATCTGCTTGTATCAGATAAAGGGATTGAAGGGGCCGTCATTAAGCTTGGCCCAGGATTGGATAAACTGGAAGTGGATGGTTCTGAAGTGACTGCGGGCGGAGGATTCTCTATTGTGAGCCTGTCCGTCCAGATCAGCCGGAAAGGCCTTTCCGGCCTGGAATTCGCAAGCGGCATCCCCGGCTCGGTCGGCGGTGCAGTCTATATGAATGCAGGCGCCCACGGGTCTGATATTTCAAAGATCCTAAAAAAAGCTTTTGTGCTCTTTGAAGATGGAACCATGGAATGGCTCACCAATGAGCAAATGAAATTTTCCTACCGTACATCAGTTCTTCAGAAGGAGCGGCCCGGCATCGTACTTGAGGCAGTGTTCAGCCTTCAGGAAGGAGAGAGGGACAGCATAGTGGCAGAGATGCAAAAGAACAAGGATTACCGGAAAGAAACACAGCCCTATAATTATCCTTGTGCAGGAAGCATCTTCCGCAATCCTCTTCCACAATATGCCGGCCAGCTGATTGAGTCTGCAGGTTTAAAAGGCCACAGCATCGGCGGGGCTAAGATTTCCGAGCTGCATGGAAACTTCATCGTAAATGCCGGCAGCGCGTCGGCCGAAGATGTTCTTGGATTGATCGAGCATGTAAAAGATACTATCTATTCCCAATTTAAGGTTAAAATGGAAACTGAAGTGGAAATTATCGGCCGAAAGTAACAGGAAATTCTCCTTACTGCTGCCATTTATTGTGATATAATATTTCCTTAGAAATAACCTTTAAAAGCCGGCAGAAGACACACCGGCATCCGGATATGCCGGTGCCCATTCTGCTTTCCGTCTGACGAGAACGTTATGCTGCCTGCCAGGCTGATAGGCTATTGGCATTATGCGGCTCAAGCTTTTATAGTGAGGTGAAGGTTATGGAGAAAGGGAACGTAGTCTCGCTGGAGGATCGAATTCCCAAACTGAAGCAGCAAAGAAGGAAAAAAGCGAACCGCAGGCTTATCGTTTTATTGCTTTTATTCTTTTCTATGATTGTTTTTGTGATATATTTCCAGTCGCCTTTAAGCCGTGTAAAAGAGATCAGCATCAGCGGAAATCAGACATACACGACAAAAGAATTGATTGCCGTAAGCGGCCTTTCTAAGAAAACAAATATTTGGAAGGTTGATAAGGGGGCAATTGAGGGTAGACTGAAAGAGCTGCCTGAAATCAGCGGGGCTGAAATAAAAACCCGCCTCCCCAATACGGTTGACATCAAGGTGGCTGAGCACAATCGCATTGCCTACATAGCGAAAGAAAAAAGTTTTTTGCCTGTACTTGAAAACGGGATGATACTTAGCAAACAGGAAATCACAGACATTCCAGTTAATGCACCGCTGCTGCTCGGATTCAAGGAGGGCGACGTCCTCCTTGAGATGATAGACAGCCTGGAAAGCCTTCCGAAAGAGGTGCTGAACGCAATTTCGGAGATTCATTATTCTCCTAAAGAAACGGACGAGTATCATATTACTCTATATATGAATGACGGGTTCGAAGTTAGTGCAACATTGCGGAGCTTTTCAGAAAAGATGGCGCATTATCCTTCAATCATCAGCCAGCTGGACCCTGGGGTCAGCGGCGTGATTGATCTGGAAGTAGGTTCTTATTTTAAAGCCTACGGTCCGGAAGGAGATGATAGCCGTGGAGAAGAAGAAGAAGAAGGTGAAAGGTAAGCGGGTTGTCCTTTCATTGGTGCTCCTTGTTCTCGGCTATATGCTTTCATTTTCCTATCACTTTACAAAAAGTGAAAATGAGGAAGCAGACATGACAGGAAGCCAGTGGGAACGGGACTCTGCACTGAGAAGCCAGCTCATCAGCATGGAAGAGCGCAACCGCAGGCTCCAGAAGGAATTGGACAGCAAACAGGGACAGGTTCTCCAATTCGAAAAGGATTTGTCAAAAGAGGCGCAGGTATATTTCAACCTGGCAGAGGACGCAGAAAAATACAGGATGTATCTTGGGAAAGTCGCCGTCCTGGGCAAAGGGGTGGAGGTCACATTGGCTGACGGGGATTATAATCCCAGCGAAGCCAATGTAAACAGCTATATTGTCCATGAACACCATGTTTTCAAGGTAATCAATGAACTGTATATCTCTGGTGCTTCAGCTGTTGCAGTTAACGGCCAGCGCCTTTCCCATGACTCATATATTTTGTGCAATGGCCCTGTCATTGAAATTGATGGAAAGCAGCATCCGGCACCTTTTATCATTGAAGCAATCGGCGATCCGGAGGTTCTTTCTTCAGCGCTGAACCTTACAGGCGGAGTCAAGGATTCGCTTGTCAACGAGAACATCCAGTTCTCGCTGGAGGAAAAGGCTGAAATCAAAATGGAACCCAATCTGGGGAATTAAATACGGCTGATCCACTTACTGGAAGCAGAGAAAGTAAGGTGGAAATCGTGAAAAGGAATCAGATCATAAGCTTTACGGTAATTTCCGCTGTGATCGGCTTTATGATTGCGGTCCAGTTCCAATCCGTCAAAGAGCCGGTGGTGAGGGATACCCGCGACACATGGCAGCTTAGGGAGGACTTGCGGAAAGAACAGGAAATTCAGCTGAGGCTGATACGGGAAATCAGATCAAACGAGCTGAAGCTTGCTCAATATGAAAATAAGCGGGAACAAAGCAAAGAACAGGTGCTGAAGGAAACGCTGGATGAGCTTAAAGAGGAAGCTGGCCTTACGGAAGTAAAAGGTCCGGGGGTTATCATCCTCATTGAGCCTGCTGTTGAAGAAGCACTCCTGGGCAATGCACCCGGTGATGTTTCGCCTGATCTGCTTAAAAGGCTGGTCAATGAGCTGAATATGCATGATGCTGAGCAAATATCGATTGACGGGCACAGAATCATTAATACGACCGTCATCCGCGATATTAACGGCGAAACCAAAATCGACGGCCATGCAGTCAGTTCTTTGCCGATTGAAGTCAGAGCGGCCGCAGAAGATATGCAGTCAGCTCAAAAGCTTTATAATCAGATGCAGGTATCCAAATCGGCAGAAGAATTTTTTGTCGAAAATCTCAGGGTCACTATCCTAAAGCCAAAGGAGAACATTGTTATCCCTGCCTATCAGGACACGATCCGGGTAAAAAATATGGAACCTGCAGAAGAAAAAGGAGGCAGTTCTTAATGTGGCTTCCCGTACTGGGTTTGCTTATCGGGGCCATACTGGGCCTTCTTACGGACTTCAGGATCCCTGATGAGTACTCCAATTATTTGTCTATTGCAGTGCTGGCTGCCCTTGACACCCTGTTTGGGGGCATCCGTGCGCATCTGCAGGATATATATGATGAAAAGGTATTTGTATCCGGCTTTTTCTTTAACATCCTGCTGGCAGCATCTTTAGCTTTTCTGGGGGTTCATCTTGGTGTAGACTTGTATTTAGCCGCTGTTTTTGCGTTTGGTGTAAGGCTTTTCCAAAACATAGCGGTCATCCGGAGAATTATTCTGACCAAATGGTCGAACCGAGAAAAAGTAGAAAAAAGTTAAGATAGAATAAAGGGAAATATATTAGTTTTGCCGAATAATTTAAATGATTATATTAATTTAAGATAAAACTAAAAATTGGCATTATTGTTGTTCAATAATCGGATTTGCAAAAGGAGGTGCCAGAGAATGAACAGCAATGAAATTTATGTTAGTCTTGACATCGGTACATCCAGTGTAAAAGTAATCATTGGTGAAATGGTCAACGACTCTTTAAACATTATCGGTGTAGGCAATGTGAAGTCTGAAGGATTGCGCAAAGGCTCAATTGTTGATATAGATGAAACCGTTCATTCTATAAAAAAGGCAATCGAACAAGCTGAGAGAATGATAGGGATGGAGATCAGGCAGGTCATCGTCGGCATCACCGGAAATCATGTCATGCTCCAGCCTTCGCATGGAGTAGTGGCAGTCTCCAGTGATAACAGGGAGATTACAGATGAAGATGTTGCAAGGGTGATCGATGCCGCCCAGGTGGTTTCCATCCCTCCTGAAAGAGAGATTGTGGATGTCATTCCGAAGCAATTCATTGTAGACGGTTTGAATGAAATAAACGACCCGCGGGGCATGATCGGTGTCCGCCTGGAAATGGAAGGCACCATTATTACAGGTTCTAAGACAATTCTACATAATATTCTGAGATGTGTTGAAAGAGCAGGGCTTGAAATTTTGGACATAACGCTCCAGCCGCTTGCAGCAGGGGCATTCGCACTTTCAAAGGACGAAATGAATCTCGGAGTGGCCTTGGTCGATATGGGCGGCGGCTCTACAACCATTGCCCTGTTCGAGCAGGGAATCATGAAGGCAACAATCGTACTTCCTGTCGGCGGGGACCATATTACAAAGGATTTATCTATTGGCCTCAGGACCTCTACAGAGGATGCCGAAAAAATCAAAACAAAATACGGTTATGCTTTTTATGACCATGCTTCTGAAGATGAAGTCTTCAGTGTCCCGATTATCGGGAGCGATCAGCACCAGCAATTTAATCAGCTTGAAATTTCTGATATTATTGAAGCAAGGATGGAAGAAATTTTCGATCTGATCCAGAATGAGATTAAGAGATTGGGAGTCAGCGACCTGCCAGGAGGCTATGTCCTGACAGGTGGAGTAGCCAACACCCAGGGCATCCTGGAACTGGCACAGATCATTTTCCAGAACCGCGTCCGGATTGCCATTCCGGATTATATCGGCGTAAGGGAGCCGCAGTATACAACAGCAGTCGGCCTGATCAAGTTTGCCTATAAAAATGCAAGGCTTCAGGGCAGGAAGATAGAGCCTGCCCAAGTGAACGAAGCGAAGGAGAAACGCGTCCAAAAACAACCGCAACCAAAAGCAAGACCGGAAAAACAGCCGGAAGAAAAGATTACATCACGAGTTAAAAAGTTCCTTGGCTACTTTTTCGAGTAAACAGTGCTTTAAGGAATATCGACGAATTAGGAGGATTTGTCATGTTGGAATTTGACACTAATTTAGATTCACTAGCGACCATAAAGGTTATCGGCGTTGGCGGCGGAGGAAATAATGCGGTAAACCGCATGATCGAACACGGCGTTCAAGGCGTAGAATTCATCGCAGTTAATACGGATGCACAGGCACTGAACCTCTCGAAAGCAGAAGTGAAAATGCAGATCGGCGGAAAGCTGACGCGCGGACTGGGTGCCGGTGCTAATCCGGAAGTAGGCAAAAAGGCTGCTGAGGAAAGCAAAGAGCAGATTGAAGAAGCACTGAAAGGCGCAGATATGGTGTTTGTCACTGCCGGAATGGGAGGCGGTACAGGTACTGGAGCTGCACCTGTCATTGCACAGATTGCAAGGGACTTGGGCGCTTTGACAGTAGGGGTCGTTACAAGGCCGTTTACATTCGAAGGCCGCAAGCGTGCCGGACAGGCTGCAGGCGGAATTGCTTCCATGAAGGAAGCTGTTGATACCCTGATTGTCATTCCGAATGACCGTCTATTAGAAATTGTAGACAAAAGCACTCCGATGCTTGAAGCATTCCGTGAAGCGGATAATGTGCTTCGCCAGGGTGTTCAGGGCATATCCGACCTGATTGCCACTCCAGGGCTGATCAACCTTGACTTTGCTGATGTAAAGACCATCATGTCAAGCAAGGGTTCTGCACTGATGGGGATCGGCGTCTCTTCAGGAGAAAACCGTGCGGCAGAAGCGGCAAAGAAAGCTGTTTCTTCTCCGCTGCTTGAAACGTCCATTGATGGTGCACAGGGTGTCCTGATGAATATCACCGGCGGTTCAAGCCTGAGCCTTTATGAGGTTCAGGAAGCTGCAGATATCGTAGCCTCCGCTTCAGACCAGGATGTCAATATGATCTTCGGTTCTGTTATCAATGAAAACCTGAAAGACGAAATCGTGGTTACAGTAATTGCGACTGGGTTCAATGAAGAAGTGGCCGCGCCAAAACCGGCACGCCCATCATTTGGACAGCCTAAACAGCAGCAGACGCATTCACCTTCCCTTAACCGGGACAGGGACAGGGAGCCAAAGCGCGAAGAGCAGAGCCATGAGCCGCCTGTAAGGAACTCATCATCTCAGTCTTCACAAGGTGAAGAAACATTGGATATCCCGACTTTCCTGAGAAACCGCAATAGAAGAAGATAAGATAGCATTCGCTGAACGGCGCCTCATATGAGGCGCCGTTTTATTTTGGTTTTTAAGATTGATTCGTATTTTTTTAGACAGGCATATAAAACAAAATACTGACAAAAACCGAAGGGAATAGTGAAAAAATTCTCCTAAACAGGCTACAGAAAGTGACACACTTCAATGATATGGCTGGGGTATACTTTTCCATAAGATTAATAGATAGATGAATAATCAGTTTTTGGCATCCGGACTTAATAAGCCGGATATGTCTGGAGTGAAGCTGGGTTGGCTATTTATTTGGATATCATTTGGCTGCTGAACTTTCTTTTTGACAGCCTCCTGCTGTATCTCACAGCGATCTTCCTGAAAAGGGATGTTTCTATTTGGCGGATACTGGCGGGCGGTGCTGCGGGCTCAATGATCGTTCTGCTCGCGGTAACACCGGTTCAGTCTATTTCCGGGCATCCGCTATCAAAGCTGCTTTTTTCAATTGTCATGGTCGTCCTTGCCTTTGGATATAAAAGGGCCGGATATTTTATTAAAGGCCTGTTTACTTTTTATATGGCAACTTTCCTCATTGGAGGGACTTTGATAGGTGCCCATTATTTTGTGAAATTTGATTTTGAGCTTTCTTCAGCCGTCCTGCTGGGAAGTGTCAAAGGCTTCGGGGATCCGATCAGCTGGATGTTTGTCATATTTGGATTTCCTGCTGCCTGGCATTTTTCACGGAAGCACGGAGAAAACATGGAAATGGCCAATCTCCAATATGACCAGCTGGCTGAGGTCTGCATTTCGATTAATGGGATTGACCTGAACTTTAAGGGGCTTGTTGATACGGGAAATCAGCTTTATGATCCAATATCCAGGACTCCGGTCATGATTGCATCCCTAAAAGGGATGGCAGAAAAGCTTCCTGAAGTTCTCCTCGCCGTTTCCCAGGATCCTGAGCCTTTCCTGATGGGGGAGGCAAGAATCCCGCCTGAATGGGAAAATCGGATGAGAATTCTTCCTTGCAAGGTGGTTGGACAAGAACATCAGCTTATTATTGCCATGAAGCCAGACAGGATCATCATCCAAAGGGGGGAAGAAAAAATCCTGGCAGGCAAGGCGCTCATCTCTTTTACAATGCAGCAGCTCTCCAGTGATGATGCATTTGACTGCATTATCCATCCAAAGATGATGACAGGTGCCGGAAAAGCAGAATCAGCGGAAAAGGTAAGTTAATAATACTATACTCGGAAAAACATAATTTAGAAGGAGGACAACTCATGAAAAATTTGAAGTTTCGCCTATCCTATTACTGGTATAAACTGCTGATCAAACTTGGGCTCAAGACTGATGAAATATTCTATATAGGCGGCAGCGAGGCTCTCCCTCCCCCTCTTTCAAAAGAAGAAGAAGAAGTTCTTCTGATTAAGCTCCCCAAAGGCGATAAAGCTGCAAGATCAATGCTGATCGAAAGAAATCTCCGCCTCGTCGTATACATTGCCCGGAAGTTTGAAAATACGGGCATCAATATTGAAGACCTGATCAGCATCGGGACAATCGGGCTCATCAAAGCGGTCAACACTTTTAATCCGGAAAAGAAAATCAAGCTTGCCACTTATGCATCCAGGTGTATTGAAAACGAAATACTGATGTACCTGAGGCGGAACAATAAAATCAGGTCGGAGGTTTCCTTCGATGAGCCTCTGAATATTGACTGGGATGGGAATGAGCTCCTTTTGTCCGATGTGCTGGGAACCGAAGAAGACATTATTACTAAGGACCTGGAGGCGAATGTAGATAAGAAGCTTCTGCTGAAGGCCCTTCACCAGCTCACTGACAGAGAGAAGCAGATCATGGAGCTCCGTTTCGGCCTCGGCTCTGGCGAGGAAAAAACACAGAAAGATGTGGCTGACATGCTTGGCATTTCACAGTCTTACATATCAAGGCTAGAAAAGAGAATCATCAAAAGATTGAAAAAGGAATTCAACAAGATGGTTTAAATTTTTTTTTATCCCGCTTAGCCCTTATTCAGACTGTATATGCCGTTTATTCCGGGGATCATGGAAAATCGGTATGTGCATATTTTTCCTTTCCGAGGAGATACTGTTTTTTGTACAGCAGCTCCTGTGAGGAGGGAAATGGATTGACTCGAAATAAAGTAGAAATTTGCGGTGTTGATACATCAAAGCTTCCCGTTTTGAAAAACGAAGAAATGAGAAAACTCTTCAAGCAAATGCATGAAGGTGATACATATGCCCGGGAGTGCCTAGTCAATGGCAACCTTCGGCTGGTACTGAGTGTCATCCAGCGCTTTAACAACAGAGGCGAATTTGTAGATGATCTCTTCCAGGTGGGATGTATCGGCCTGATGAAATCTATTGATAATTTTGATTTAAGCCAGAATGTAAAGTTCTCCACTTATGCTGTTCCGATGATCATTGGTGAGATCAGAAGGTATTTGAGGGATAATAATCCTATCAGGGTATCAAGGTCATTAAGAGATATAGCCTACAAAGCTTTGCAGGTCAGGGAACGCCTGATGAGTGAAACGTCAAAGGAACCAACGGCTGAGGAAATAGCCAGGGTCCTTGAAGTGCCCCATGAAGAAATCGTGTTTGCACTTGATGCGATACAGGATCCGGTCTCATTATTCGAGCCCATCTATAACGATGGAGGCGATCCGATATTTGTCATGGACCAGCTGAGCGACGAGCGCAATAAAGATATTCAATGGATTGAAGAAATTGCCCTCAAAGAAGGCATGCGCAGGCTTAACGAAAGAGAAAAGCTCATATTGAGAAAGCGCTTTTTCCAAGGCAAAACGCAAATGGAAGTAGCCGAAGAAATCGGCATCTCCCAAGCCCAGGTCTCCCGCCTTGAAAAAGCCGCCATCAAGCAAATGAACAAAAATATCCAAAGCTGAAAGCTGCTGAAAAGCAGCTTTTTGTTTTGGGTTTTATGTTCTAAGAAAAGGTTAGGGACTCAAAGTATGTATGTAGGGTTTAATGGCAGCCAAAAAATTCTGAAAACCTGTTGATTGCAGTGGAAGGCACGAAGACTCCTCATAAAATGCATGCGCATTTTCTTCGTGCGATGTGATTTCAGGGAAGAAAATTCAATGTCCTGTGGGAGATAGCGGAAATGTTGAGACCCCGCAGCGCGCAAGCGTGAGGAGGCTCAACTCCGCCCCACGGAAAGCGAAGTGCCTGCAAAGGTAATCAACAGCCCAATCAATAAGAAAAAAAATTGAAGATAACTTATCTCGTTATTCTTAGCTGCGTAAGATGTTTTAGCTGTTATTGAATATTTCCCTAAAACCCCCCATCAAATCAAAATATTCCATCCTTCCGCAACATATAATCAAGTAAGCAACAAATGGCGGGGGTGGACCATGGTTAAGATATCAGAATTCCAGGTCAAGGACGTAGTAAATGTGGCCGACGGCAAAAAACTTGGAAGCATCGGGGATATTGACATCAATCTGATGAGCGGAAAAATTGAAGCCGTCATCATCAGCGGAGCAGGAAAAGTCCTCGGATTCTTTGGAAAAGATGAGGATATCATCATTCCGTGGAAAAATATTCTAAAAATCGGCGAGGACGTCATTCTTGTTCGCTATAAAATCTCAGAAGAACTCAAACAGGTGGAAGAGGATGCGTAAGCTTCCTCCTTTTTTCTGTAACACGAACATTCTTTATGATAAACTAAAGAAAAACACGAAGAGGACACGATAAATGGAGCCATTTGTACTAAAGGAAAGCAAGTTTTTTTCCATTGAAGACTGGACGGAAAAGTTTCCGGGCCTTGCTGCAGGTTTTTCCACGAAAAATGGAGGGAATAGCAATGGAGACTACAGTAGCCTCAACCTTGGCCTTCATGTAAATGATTCTGTCCAGGCGGTATGCGGCAACAGGGAAATTTTCTCTGAGTCAATAGGCTTTCCATTGCCAGCATGGACGGGGGCAGAGCAGACCCATGAAACCTTTATACGGAAAGTATCAAAGGAAGATGCAGGAACAGGCGCTTTGGATTATGGGCAGGCATTCAGGAGGACTGATGGCTTTTTCACACTTGAGCAGGGCCTGCTTTTAACTCTATGCTTTGCTGACTGTGTCCCACTTTATTTCACACATCCTGATTCAGGGGCTATAGGGGCCGCACATGCCGGCTGGAAAGGGACTGTCGGCGGGATTGCCGGAAATATGACCGGTGTCTTTAAGAATGAAGGAATCGATCCGGGGGAAATTTTGGCGGCAATCGGGCCTTCCATTTGCGAAAAATGTTATATTGCCGACAGCAGAGTTGTCAATTTAGTGAAAAATAGACTAGAAGATGTCGATAAAAAACCATATAATCAAGTAAAAGAGAATCAATACCAGCTTGATCTGAAAGAAGTGAACAAACAGCTTCTCATGAAATCAGGCATCCGGGAAGAGAATATAATTGTATCCGGCTATTGCACCAGCTGCCATGAGGAATACTTTTTTTCCCATCGCAGGGATGGGGGGAAGACTGGCAGGATGATGAGCTACATAGGCTGGAAGGAGGCTGACTGCAGCTAGATGAAGGTAGAGGAAAATCTTAAGAGCATTCTAGAAAAAATAGATGAAGCCTGTAAAAGGTCAGGGAGAAATCCCGGCGAAGTGACCATAATCGCTGTAACAAAATATGTTTCCACGGAAAGGGCAAAAGAGGCGGTGTCTGCGGGAATCGCCAATTTGGGCGAAAACCGGGATGATGGTATGCTTGCCAAGCATGAAGAAATCGGCCATGCTGCCAAATGGCATTTCATCGGATCGCTGCAGACCAGGAAAGTCAAGAATATAATCGGCATTGCCGATTATATCCACTCACTGGACAGGCTTTCACTGGCGAAGGAAATAGACAAGCGGGCAGAAGAAACAGTCCAATGCCTGATACAGGTCAATGCTTCCGGTGAAGAGTCAAAACAGGGGCTTTCTCCTGAGGAAGTGATTCCGTTTGTAAAAGACCTGGAGGCTTATCCTTACATTTCTGCTGCAGGGCTGATGACGATGGCCCCTTTGACGGACGATGAGGAAGTATTGCGGCATTGTTTCCGGACACTGAAAACTCTGCAGAAGAATATCCAGGATTTAAACCTTGCTCATGCGCCTTGCAGGGAACTTTCCATGGGCATGTCCAATGACTTTGGAATTGCAGTGGAAGAAGGGGCCACCATGGTCCGGATCGGAACTGCTCTTGTCGGAGAATAAGCAGGAGGTATAAAAAATGAGCATTAAATCAAAAATAAAAACATTTTTTTTCCTTGATGATGAATATGACTATAAAGAAGAGGAAATCATCGAAGAAGAAATCGAACCTGTCAGGCCTCAAAAACAGCCTGCTTCTCCAAAGCAGAATGTGGTCAGCCTGCAAAGTGTCCAGAAGTCTTCAAAGGTTGTGCTTGTTGAACCCAGGGTATATGCCGAAGCCCAGGATATTGCAGACCAGCTTAAAAACCGCCGGGCTGTGGTAGTTAATCTGCAGCGCATCGAAAGGGACCAGGCAAAAAGGATTGTCGATTTTTTGAGCGGCACGGTATATGCCATTGGCGGCGACATCCAGAAAATTGGAACAGATATCTTTTTATGCACTCCAGATAATGTGGAGGTGTCAGGGAATATTTCCCAAATCATGCAGGAGCATGATCTAGAAAATGCGAGGTGGTAGCACTACATGGCAACAGTAGTAGGTATTTTAAGTCAAATAATTTCGTTATATTCCTGGGCATTGATTATTTACATATTGCTGTCCTGGTTTCCAAATGCAAGAGAATCGTCCATTGGCCAGTTTTTAGCCCGTATATGCGAGCCATATCTGGAACCATTCCGCAGGTTCATACCGCCGCTGGGGATGATTGATATCTCGCCGATCGTGGCGATTTTTGTCCTGCGGTTTGCCACCAGTGGACTTTATCAGCTCTATTATTGGGTTGCATAGAATTACCAATAACTTGGGACTCTGAGCAGTCCCTTTTTTGGTGGCTGCTGTGATATGCTTGAACATGTCCGCAGATGCCTTCCTGAATAATATAAAAGGAGAGTGCCGATGTCTATTTATCAGCATTTTCGGCTTGAGGAGAAAGAATTCATCGACCAGTCTCTGGGCTGGAAGGACTATGTTGAAACATCCTATGTACCTAAATTGACTGACTTCCTTGATCCGAGAGAGCAGCAGATTGTAAAAATGATTGTCGGGGAGCATTCCGGCGTGAAGCTTCGCTTATTCGGGGGAACTGAGGGTACAGAGCGAAAAAGGGCCCTTCTGTATCCTGAATACTTTACCCCTGATGAAGAAGAATTCTCTATCACGCTCTTTGAAATAAATTATCCCAGCAAATTTGTTTCAATCGAACACCCTCAAATACTTGGCAGCCTTATGGCTCTTGGCTTGAAGAGGGGGAAATTCGGGGATATCACTGTCCAGGATGAAAGGGCGCAGTTTTTTGTCTCCCGCGAAATTGAAGACTATGTAAGCATGCAGCTGGAATCGATCGGCAAAGCTTCCGTCACTCTGAAAAAATTGCCGCTGGAGAAAGCGATCACTGCAGCAGGTGCATGGGAGGAATCGTCAGCTTCTGTTTCCTCGCTGAGACTGGATGCCGTCATTTCGGCCATATACAATATTTCCAGGCAAAAATCACAGCTCTTTGTCCAGCAGGGTCTTGTAAAAGTTAATTGGGGACAAGTAGAGGATCCTTCTTTTGTTTGCGGGGAAGCTGATGTTCTTTCTGTAAGGGGAAAAGGCCGATCTAAAATCATAGAAGTAGAAGGAAAGACAAAGAAAGATAAATGGAGAATCATTACGGGAAAGCAAAAATAAATTATTTTTTTGCAGGATTTTAAAAGAAAATGTCGAATATATCTTTATCACTGTGATAATATCAGAAATCAGCGTATTCACGCTGTCATACATATGCTTTAAGACTCATAGGGGGTGGCATTATGCCTTTAACACCATTAGATATACATAACAAGGAGTTCAGCAAAGGCTTCAGAGGCTATGACGAAGATGAAGTAAACGAATTTCTTGACCAGATCATCAAGGATTACGAAATACTGATCAGGGAGAAAAAGGAGCTTTCCGAAAGGCTTACAGATCTGAATGACCGGATCGGGCATTTCACCAATATTGAGGAAACGCTGAACAAATCCATCGTCGTTGCACAGGAAGCCGCTGAAGAAGTCAGGCGCAATGCACAGAAGGAAGCCAAGCTGATCATCAAGGAAGCGGAGAAGAATGCCGACCGCATTGTGAATGAATCCTTATCAAAAGCAAGGAAGATTGCCCTGGAGATCGAGGATTTGAAGAAGCAGTCAAAGGTCTTCAGAACACGGTTCAGGATGCTGATCGAAGCACAGCTGGATATGCTCAATACAGAGGACTGGGACCATCTCCTTCAGTATGAGCTCGATTCAACGGATCTGAAATCAACTGAGGAAGAAGACTCACTGGCTTGACGTAGCCTGCATGAATCGAATATAATCCATATCATAAGAAAATATTGACTGCGTTGAAAGGGACAGTACAGCATTCTATATGCTTTTAAGATTAGCGATCCAGGGACGGTGGGAGCCTGGAATAAGCAGATTGCTGGAAGATCACCCTAGAGTACCTGCCTGAACGTTCTCCGAACCAGTAAGGTGCAGGCGTTTCATCCGCGTTAAGGATGCTTTGAGCGGGCAGAATGATTCTTTTCTGTCTACAAGGGTGGTACCGCGGGAGCTATAAGCCTTCTCGTCCCTTTACCGGGATGAGAGGGCTTTTTTTGTTTTTCTCAAGTGGAAAACGCCCGGTAACGGCAAGTCAAATTACCTAAATGAAAGCAGGAGGAATTGCAGTGGAATACAAAGATACATTATTGATGCCAAAAACAGAATTTCCGATGCGCGGAAATCTCCCAAAAAGGGAGCCGGAAATCCAGGGCAAATGGGAAGAAATGAATATTTATGAAAAGGTGCAGGAGCATACGAAGGGCCGGCCGATGTTTGTTCTCCATGATGGCCCTCCATATGCTAACGGCGATATCCATATGGGCCATGCGCTGAATAAAATCCTTAAAGATTTTATTGTCCGCTACAAGTCCATGAGCGGATTCCATGCACCATATGTACCAGGCTGGGATACCCACGGCCTGCCGATTGAGCAGGCATTGACGAATAAAGGCGTTAAGAGAAAAGAAATGACAGTTGCCGAGTTCAGAAAGCTTTGCGAGGAGTATGCCTATGAACAGGTTGACAGCCAGCGTTCACAATTTAAACGCCTTGGCGTCCGCGGCGACTGGGAAAACCCTTATATCACGCTGCAGCCTCAATATGAAGCACAGCAGATCAAGGTATTTGGCGATATGGCTAAAAAAGGCTATATCTACAAAGGGAAGAAACCGGTCTACTGGTCACCTTCCAGTGAATCAGCACTTGCCGAAGCGGAGATTGAATACCAGGATAAGCGCTCTCCTTCCATTTATGTTGGCTTTAAAGTCAAAGATGGAAAAGGTGTATTGGATCAGGATGTCCAAATCGTCATCTGGACGACAACTCCTTGGACGATCCCGGCCAATCTGGGGATCAGCGTCCATCCTGACCTTAATTATGTGGTTGCAGAAGCGGGCGGCAGCAAATATCTGGTCGCAGAAGAGCTCTTGGAATCTGTGGCAGGAGAAACTGGCTGGGAAGACCCGGCTGTCGTTAAGACAGTCAAAGGAAGCGAGCTGGAAAACATCCTTGCCTCCCATCCGCTTTATGGCCGCGATTCGCTTGTCATGCTTGGCGACCATGTAACCGTTGATGCAGGTACAGGCTGTGTCCACACTGCGCCCGGCCATGGTGAAGATGACTTTTATGTTGGCCAGAAATATGGACTTGAGGTATTGTGCCCGGTCGATGATAAGGGTCTTATGACCAATGAAGCTGAAGGCTTTGAAGGCCTCTTCTATGACGAAGCCAACAAGCCGATCACCGAAGCGCTTAAAGAAAAGGGTGCATTATTGGGCCTGAAGTTCATCACTCACTCTTATCCGCATGACTGGAGAACGAAGAAGCCGGTCATTTTCAGGGCTACAGCGCAATGGTTCGCATCCATCAAGGACTTCCGCAATGAGCTCCTGGAAGCTGTTAAAGAAACGAAATGGGTGCCGGCATGGGGAGAAACACGCCTGTTCAATATGGTCCGCGACCGCGGCGACTGGTGTATTTCCCGCCAGCGTGCATGGGGCGTTCCTATCCCTGTCTTTTATGCTGAAAACGGCGACAGCATCATTACTGATGAAACAATTGATCATGTTTCTGCCCTTTTCAGGGAACACGGCTCCAATATCTGGTTCGAGAAAGAGGCCAAAGAGCTATTGCCTGAAGGGTTCACACATCCTGGCAGCCCGAATGGCAAGTTCACAAAAGAAACGGATATCATGGATGTCTGGTTTGATTCCGGCTCATCCCACCAGGCTGTCCTGGAAGAACGCGATGATCTGCAGCGTCCTGCAGACCTTTACCTTGAAGGCTCTGATCAGTACAGAGGCTGGTTCAATTCATCCCTGTCCACCTCAGTGGCAGTAACTGGAAAGGCGCCGTATAAGGGCGTTCTTAGCCACGGCTTTGCACTTGACGGCGAAGGCAGGAAAATGAGTAAATCCATCGGAAATGTTGTCGTTCCGGCGAAGGTCATGAACCAGCTTGGAGCAGATATCCTGCGTCTTTGGGTGGCATCTGTAGACTACCAGGCAGACGTAAGAGTCTCTGACCCGATCCTGAAGCAGGTTGCTGAGGTTTACCGCAAGATCAGAAACACATTCAGATTCCTGCTTGGGAACCTGGCTGACTTCAATCCTGAGAAAGATGCAGTTGTCTTTGAAAACCTCAGGGAAGTCGATCAGTTCATGCTCGTGAAGCTGAACAAGCTGGTCAAAAACGTCAAGGAAGCTTATGACCGCTATGAATTCGCAGGCATTTACCATGTGATCAATAATTTCTGTACATTGGACTTAAGTTCATTCTACCTGGATTTTGCCAAAGATGTTCTTTACATCGAGGCCGAAGATAATGCGGACCGCCGTGCGATTCAGACAGTGCTTTATGAAAGCCTTGTTGCGCTTGCAAAGCTGACTGCGCCGATTCTTTCTCATACAGCTGATGAAGTATGGTCCTTTATCCCTGCTGCGAAGGAAGAAAGTGTCCAGCTGACAGACATGCCTGAATACAAAGAGCTTCCTAATGCAGATGAACTGATGAAAAAATGGTCATCATTCATGAATTTGCGCGATGAAGTGCTTAAAGCACTTGAAGAGGCACGAAATGAAAAAGTGATCGGGAAATCCCTGGCAGCAAAGATCACTCTTTATCCAACGGCTGAAACTAGAAGCCTTCTTGACAGCATTAAAGAAGATGTGAAACAGCTGTTCATCGTTTCCGCCTTTGAAATCGGCGGAGAGTATGGCGAGGCGCCGGAAGAAGCCCTCAAGTTCGACAAAGCGGCAATTCTTGTGTCTAAAGCAGAAGGCGAAACATGCGAGCGCTGCTGGACAGTTACACCGGAAGTCGGTGCTGATTCCAGCCACCCTTCGCTTTGCCCGCGCTGTGCAAGTGTTGTAAAAAACAACTATAGCCATTTGGCATAATAACAGACCCGGCTGCCTGGTGCAGCCGGGTTTTTGATTTTTTTCCTGTCACTTAACCCCCGAAAGATTACCTTTTTTTTCGATAAATCCTTCCACCTTATCTAAACTTTGTGCTCTTTGTTAAATGTTTATCAGGTTCTGTGCGCCCAGGCCGGAGATAATAATTTTAAACAAAGAAGAACGGAGGAAGCGGCAATGGACAGCTCATTTGAAAAGCTCTATTCAGAACTCCGTGCAACTAAAGAGGAATTGCTTCAGAGACTGGAAAGCGGAAGATGCTCAGCCCTTATCCAGCCATTAATATATGATGAGTTGGCCGATATTAACCGCGCCATCGGAAAATTGGAAAAAGGGGAATACGGAAAATGTGAAATATCCGGGGAATTGATACCGGAAAATCTGCTGTCAGTCATCCCAACTATGGTAGCATTGTCAGATTATGATAAGCTTGGGGCGTTTTGCCGAAAGCCGATGGAATCAGTTTTTGAACCGTCCGCAGACACCGCTTCTTTCTTGATGATGATTATGAGAGGCTGAACCGGTCAGCAGCAGCCTTCATAGTGGATAAAAGGTGTCGTTTTCATGGAGATTATGCTAAAATGCTAAGGTAATGACTTCAAATTGGAGGTAGCCTTTGTGTTTTATTACATAATTGCCTTATTTGTTATTGCTCTGGATCAGCTGACCAAATGGCTGATTGTTAAAAATATGGAGCTTGGTGAAAGCATCCCGGTGATCGAGAATTTTCTTTATATCACATCGCACCGCAACAGGGGGGCGGCATGGGGAATTCTTGAAGGGCAAATGTGGTTTTTCTATGTTATTACAGTTGCCGTCATCATAGGTATTGTCTATTACATCAAGACCGCAGCAAAAGGGAAGCGATTGCTTGGCATCGCACTGGGATTAATGCTCGGAGGGGCGATCGGCAATTTTATCGACAGGGTTTTCCGCAAAGAAGTGGTTGATTTCGTCAACACATATATCTTTGGATATGATTTTCCTGTCTTTAATGTGGCCGATTCATCATTGGTTGTCGGGGTAATCATACTGATGATACAAATGCTCCGGGAAGAGCGGGAAGCGAAGGAGAAATCGAATGGAGAAAATGGAATACATCATTAATGAAGAAGTGGCAGGGGAAAGGCTTGATAAAGCTGTTTCACTGCTGAACGAAGAGCTGTCAAGATCACAGGCGCAGCAAATGATCAAGGATGGCCATATCCTTGTCAACGGCCAGGGAACTAAAACGAATTATAAATGCAGCACTGATGATAAGATTGAAATATCATTCCCAGAACCGGAAGAGCTTGATGTCTTACCGGAAGAGATGGACCTTGATATCTATTATGAAGATGGTGATGTCCTTGTCGTTAATAAGCCTAAGGGAATGGTCGTCCATCCTGCGCCAGGTCATGCATCAGGAACGCTGGTCAATGGCCTTATGGCACACTGCAAGGACCTTTCCGGCATCAATGGCGTCCTGCGCCCGGGAATCGTTCACCGCATCGATAAGGATACATCAGGCCTGCTGATGGTTGCCAAGAATGATATGGCCCATGAAAGCCTGGTGAATCAGCTTGTTGAAAAAACCGTGACAAGGAAGTACCAGGCAATTGTTCATGGAACCATCCCTCATGACTATGGGACGGTTGATGCTCCACTTGGAAGGGATCCTAAAGACAGGCAGAGCATGACAGTGGTGGATGGCGGAAAGCATGCGGTCACGCATTTTCATGTGATTCACCGCTACAAGGATTTTACCCATGTGGAATGCCAGCTTGAAACAGGAAGGACCCACCAGATCCGCGTTCATATGAAATATATCGGCTATCCGCTGGCAGGGGACCCGAAGTACGGGCCAAGAAAGACACTTGAAATCGGCGGACAGGCACTGCATGCAGGTGTTCTGGGCTTTGTGCATCCAAGAACCGGGGAATACATGGAATTTGAGGCTCCTCTTCCGGCATACTTCTCGGAACTCCTGGAAAAACTGGGCAAGTAGCATCTAAAAAATAATAATCGTTGACATCTGTCCTAAAATATTTTACTATAGCTTTAATGAATATGACCTTTAAGACCAGTCCTGTGAGACTGAGAAGGTATCGGATACGGAAGGGATTCCCCTTCCTGCACTAAAAGTGCAGCCAAACCTCTCGTCGTGCAGGCGGGAGGTTTTTTTATACAAGAATCGTGCAGCCTGATGCTGGAGGGTGATAACATGACACAAAAAGCAGTGGTATTAGATGAACAGGCAATCAGGAGGGCATTGACCAGGATCGCCCATGAAATCATTGAGAAGAACAAAGGGATAGATGAATGTGTGCTTGTAGGGATCAGGACCCGAGGCATCTACTTGGCAAATCGCCTGGCTGACAGGATTGAACAGATCGAGGGTAAAAGGATCCCTGTCGGGGAGTTGGATATTACACTGTACCGTGATGATCTGACAAAGAAAACGGATGACGATCAGCCGCTGGTCAAAGGCAGCGACATTCCGCAGGATATCACCAATCAAAAAGTCATCCTCATCGACGATGTACTGTATACAGGCAGGACAGTCAGAGCGGGCCTCGATGCCCTGGTAGACATCGGCAGACCGGCTGCGATTCAGCTGGCAGTCCTGGTGGACAGGGGCCATAGAGAGCTCCCGATCCGGGCAGATTATGTAGGCAAAAACATACCGACTTCCAGCTCGGAAAAAATAGTCGTTGAACTGAAGGAAGTAGATGAAACCGATCAAGTAAGCATCTTTGAAAACTGAACATCCCCCTTTTAACGCAGTCCAGAGAGGCTGGCAAAGGGGAACATGGCTGGTGTCTTTTCAGCTGTGCTCCTATGCCCTCTGTGCGAAAAAGCAAGAGGGTTTTTTTGCGGGGAAAAGACGAATACAAAGGAGACAAAGCCATGAATAAACCATTATTAGACGTAAACGAAGTACCAAAGCCATTTCAATGGATTACCTTAAGCATCCAGCATTTATTCGCCATGTTCGGCGCAACCATTCTTGTTCCTTACCTCGTCGGACTTGATCCGGCCATTGCACTCATTTCGAGCGGACTTGGAACCATTGCTTTTCTGATCATCACAAAATGGCAGGTTCCGGCATATCTTGGCTCATCCTTTGCCTTCATCGCACCGATCATCGCAGCGAAGACCGCAGGCGGGCCGGGCGCAGCCATGATCGGCAGCTTTATGGCCGGCCTGGTATACGGCATCGTGGCGCTCATCATTAAAAAAGCAGGTTATCGCTGGATCATGAAGCTGCTTCCGCCTGTTGTGGTCGGCCCGGTCATCATTGTCATCGGACTTGGTCTTGCAGGCACAGCGGTAGGAATGGCAATGAACAATGCAGACGGGGAATACAGCTTCCTGTACTTTTCCGCCGGCCTCGTCACATTGGCGGCCACGATTGTTTTCTCCATCTACTTTAAAGGGATGCTGAGCATGATCCCGATTCTTGGCGGGATCATCATCGGGTATATATACTCCGTATTTGCGGGTCTTGTAGATTTCACTCCGGTTCTCGAAGCAAAGTGGTTTGAAGCACCAAATTTCCTCATTCCATTTGCAGATTATAAAGTTGATCTGTCATCATTGAAGATCGCATTGCTGATGGTGCCTGTAGCAGTCGTCACTTTATCAGAGCATATAGGCCACCAGCTTGTTCTCAGCAAAGTTGTAGGCAGGGATTATATTAAAAACCCGGGACTTCACAGGTCGATTCTCGGGGACGGGATGGCAACCATCATTTCCGCGCTGATCGGCGGACCGCCTAAAACAACTTACGGCGAAAATATCGGCGTCCTTGCGATCACAAGGGTCTACAGTGTATATGTGCTGGCCGGTGCTGCAGTAGTTGCGACAGTGTTTGGCTTCATCGGCAAGATCACTGCGCTGATCGCTTCAATCCCGACACCTGTGATGGGCGGGGTTTCCATCCTGCTGTTCGGCATCATCGCCTCGTCCGGATTGAGAATGCTGGTTGACAGCAAGGTGGACTTTGGGGACAAACGGAATCTGGTCATCTCGTCTGTCATCCTGGTCATCGGGATCGGCGGAGCCCATGTAACTCTGGGCGGATTAAATCTGGAAGGTATGGCGCTCGCGGCAATCTGCGGTGTGGTGCTCAACCTGATCCTGCCAGGCAAACCTCAGATTGAAGAAGATATGTTTGAAGCGGAAACCGAAAAAAAAAGTAATGTTGCATAAGAAAGACACTTTTTAAAGAAGTCCAGAGAGGCTTGCAAGGGTGTTGATGTGCTGCGGGAGGAAGCTCGGCTGCTTTTTCCCGTGCAGTATGGCATGTTGACTTTTCAGCACCCTGAACCAGGTTCAGGGTGCTTTTTTTACAGCCTTGCCCGCCTCCGTTAAGGGGGAAGCAAAGATGAAAGATCTGCTCACGATGAATGAATTGAGCTTAATGGAAATCGGGGAGATTCTGAAACAGGCGCAGGAGTTTGCTGAAGGCGCAGTGTGGAGGCCGTCTTCACAGTCCTTCGTTGCCAATCTCTTCTTTGAGGCAAGCACAAGGACCAAGTGCAGCTTTGAAGTTGCTGAGAGGAGGCTTGGACTTGATGTCATCCCGTTTGAAGCAGGGACTTCAAGCGTCCAGAAGGGCGAATCGCTTTATGACACGGTGAGGACACTCGAGTCCATTGGTGTCGATGCGGTGGTCATCCGCCATCAGGAGGAAGATTACTTTAGCGCACTTTCCGGTAAGATAGGCATCCCGGTCCTGAATGCAGGTGACGGCTGCGGGCACCATCCAACCCAGTCGCTGCTGGATCTGCTGACGATCCGGCAGGAGTTCCGCCGCTTTGCCGGCTTGAAGGTGGCCATCATCGGCGACATCCTTCACAGCAGGGTGGCAAGGTCCAATGCTGAAGCACTGGCAAGGCTTGGGGCAGAGGTTGTATTCTCAGGGCCGGAAGAATGGTTCGACCCTTCCTTCCGCCATTCTGGAAGCTTTGAAGAAATCGATGAAGCGGCTGCGACTGCGGATGTGGTCATGCTCCTGAGAATACAGCATGAGAGGCATCAGGAAAGCACAGGGATGTCTGCTGCCGAGTACCACGAAAAATACGGACTGACAGAAAAGCGCGAAAGGCGGATGAAGCAGGGAAGCATCATCATGCATCCTGCCCCGGTCAACAGAGGGGTTGAAATAGCTGACAGCCTGGTGGAATGCAGCAGGTCGAGAATTTTCAAACAAATGGAAAATGGTGTATTTGTCCGCATGGCAGTGCTGAAAAGGGCACTTGAACATAAAGAGGGGAGAGGTAATCATGAAAAAGCTGATCAAAAATGGCAGATTGCTTACTGAAAACGGAGAGCTGGTACAGAAGGATATCCTGATCGAGGGCGGAAAAATTGCGAAGATCGGGGTTGAATTTGAAGGTACAGATGCTGAAGTGATAGATGCAGGAGGGCTGCTGGCAGTCCCGGGCTTGGTCGATCTTCATGTACACCTGCGGGAACCGGGGGGAGAAAAGAAAGAAACGATTGAAACAGGGACCCTGGCTGCAGCACGCGGAGGCTTTACAACAATTGCCCCAATGCCGAACACCAGGCCGGTGCCTGACACGGTGGAGCAGCTGGAATGGCTGAACAGAAGGATTGCGGAAACGGCTCATGTGCGGGTCCTTCCTTATGCTTCGATCACCGTCAGGCAGCTTGGCAGTGAGCTGACCGATTTTGAAGGGCTGAAGCAGGCCGGCGCCTTTGCTTTTACTGATGACGGCGTGGGAGTGCAGTCAGCCGGGATGATGCTTTCTGCGATGAAAAAAGCTGCTGCTGTCAGCATGCCTGTCGTTGCTCACTGCGAAGAAAATACGCTGATCAATAAAGGCTCTGTCCATGAAGGGGAATTTTCAAGAAAGCATGCAATCAATGGGATTCCATCTGTATGCGAATCTGTACATATTGCTAGAGATGTGCTCCTGGCTGAAGCGGCTGGCTGCCACTATCATGTGTGCCACATCTCTACTAAAGAGTCTGTCAGGGTTGTCAGAGACAGCAAAAGGGCAGGGATCAAGGTAACTGCCGAGGTTACGCCTCATCATCTGCTCTTATGCGAAGATGATATTCCGGGCCTTGACGCAAATTTCAAGATGAATCCGCCGCTAAGGAGCGCCAGTGACCGTGAGGCACTAATAGAAGGTCTTTTGGACGGTACGATTGATTTTATCGCAACCGATCACGCCCCGCATACCTCGGAAGAAAAAGAGGAGGGAATGGAGCTGGCCCCATTTGGGATCACAGGGCTTGAAACAGCCTTTCCGCTTCTCTACACACATCTGGTGCTAAAGGGGACCCTTACTTTAAAACAGCTGGTTGATTTCATGACAATCAAGCCTTCAGAAGCTTTCGGCCTGCCATATGGAAAGCTGGAGGAAGGTTCCCCTGCCGACCTGGTGCTGGTTAATCTGGATCATGGGCAGAACATTGATCCGCAGGAATTTGTTTCAAAAGGGAAAAACACCCCATTCTCAGGCTGGAACTGCAAAGGCTGGCCGGTCCTGACAATAGCGGGCGGAAAAACGGTATGGGCGAAGGAGAGTGTCAACGCATGAAAAAACAGCTGATTTTGGAAGACGGAACCATTTTTATCGGGGAAGGTTTTGGGAGCGATTCTGCAGCTTTCGGAGAAGTCGTATTCAACACAGGGATGACCGGATATCAGGAAATCCTCTCTGACCCTTCATACTGCAGCCAGATCGTGGTGCTGACTTACCCTCTAATCGGGAATTATGGCATCAACAGGGATGATTTTGAGAGCATTCTGCCGGCGATTCACGGATTTGTTGTTAAAGAAGCGGCTGAATACCCTTCTAACTGGAGGAACGAGCATTCTTTAGGCGCTTATCTTGAAGCGAAAGGCATTCCTGGAATAGCGGGGATCGACACTAGGAAACTGACAAGAATCATCCGGAAGCATGGAACTTTAAAAGGGAGCATATGCCCGATTGAACAGGATCCTTCCGAAGTGATTGAAAAACTGAAATCTGCTGTCCTTCCGCATGACCAGGTGAAAAGAGTATCAACGAAGACAGCCTATCCTTCCCCGGGCCGCGGGCGCAGGGTCGTACTTGTGGATTACGGCATGAAGCATGGAATTCTCAGGGAGCTGAACAAGCGCGGCTGTGATGTGATCGTGGTGCCATACCATACAACAAGCGAAGAGATCCTCAGCCTGAGCCCTGACGGGGTTATGCTTTCAAATGGGCCTGGGGACCCGAAAGATGTAGTGGAAGCCATCCCGATGATACAGGGGCTGCTCGGGAAGGTCCCATTGTTTGGAATCTGCCTCGGCCACCAGCTGTTTGCCCTTGCTTGCGGCGCTGATACTGAGAAACTGAAATTCGGCCACAGGGGGTCCAATCATCCTGTCAAAGAACTTAAAACAGGGAAAGTGGCGCTGACTTCACAAAATCATGGATACTCTGTCAACGAAGATTCTATTTACGGTACACCGCTTGAAGTGACGCATATTGCGCTTAATGACGGGACAGTCGAAGGGCTGAAACATAAGAATGTACCTGCTTTTACAGTCCAATATCATCCTGAAGCCTCTCCGGGGCCGGAAGATGCCAATAATCTTTTTGAACAATTTATGCAAATGATCGAATCTGAGAAACGGGAAGGTGCTGCAGCATGCCAAAGCGTACAGATATAAAAAGCATTCTAGTGATCGGGTCGGGGCCCATTGTCATCGGGCAGGCGGCAGAATTCGACTATGCCGGGACACAGGCCTGCATAGCGCTGAAAGAAGAAGGATACAGGGTCATCCTTGTCAACTCGAATCCGGCGACCATCATGACAGATACAGAGATTGCCGATGCCGTCTATATTGAACCCCTGACACTTGAGTTTGTCAGCAGGATCATCCGCAAAGAGCGCCCGGATGCGATCGTTCCGACCCTGGGGGGACAGACCGGCCTGAACCTGGCAGTCGAGCTTTCTAAAGCAGGCGTGCTTGAAGAGTGCGGTGTGGAAGTGCTCGGCACAAAGCTGTCGGCCATTGAAAAGGCGGAAGACCGCGATCTGTTCAGAAGCTTAATGAATGAATTGGGTGAGCCGGTCCCTGAAAGTGAAATCATCCATAATATCGATGAGGCCCTTGCATTTGCAGAGCAGATCGGCTATCCGGTGATTGTCCGTCCTGCTTTCACGCTCGGCGGAACAGGGGGCGGCATCTGCCATGATGAGGAAGAACTGCTGGAAATCACGGCGAGCGGCCTGAAGAACAGCCCTGTCACCCAGTGCCTGCTCGAGAAGAGCATAGCTGGCTTCAAAGAAATAGAATACGAGGTTATGAGAGACTCGAACGATAATGCGATCGTTGTCTGCAATATGGAGAACATCGATCCGGTAGGGGTACATACAGGAGATTCTATCGTTGTCGCTCCGAGCCAGACCTTAAGCGACCGTGAATACCAGCTGCTCCGCAATGTATCGCTGAAAATCATCCGTGCCCTGGAAATCGAGGGAGGCTGCAATGTTCAGCTCGCGCTGGATCCATACAGCTTCGACTATTACATCATTGAAGTGAATCCTCGTGTCAGCCGCTCTTCTGCGCTGGCTTCAAAAGCAACAGGCTATCCGATTGCCAAACTGGCGGCGAAGATTGCCGTTGGCCTGACGCTTGATGAGATGATGAACCCGGTCACCGGAAAAACGTATGCGTGCTTTGAGCCTGCCCTTGACTATATTGTCACCAAGATCCCGCGCTGGCCTTTTGATAAATTTGAGTCAGCCAACCGCTCTCTCGGTACACAGATGAAAGCAACAGGTGAGGTAATGGCCATCGGGCGGACTTTTGAAGAGTCACTGCTTAAGGCCATCAGGTCGCTGGAAGCCAATGTATACCATTTTGCTTTGAATAATCCTGAGGAAATCGATGATGCTCTTATGGAAAAGCGTATCCGCAAAGCAGGCGATGAGAGGCTGTTCTACATCTCTGAAGCGCTGAGGCGGGGAGTAACGATCGAAACCATCCATGAGTGGAGCGAGATCGACTTATTCTTCCTTTATAAAATGAACAAAATCGTGGCATTTGAGAAGACACTCTCTGGCAAACGGTTTGACCAGGACACAGCGAAAAAAGCAAAGGAAATGGGCTTTTCTGACCTGGTGATTGCGGGGCTGTGGGATGCCTCAGAGCAGGAGGTCTACAGCTGGAGGAAGAAAAACGGCATTGTACCGGTATATAAGATGGTTGATACCTGTGCGGCGGAGTTCGAATCAGAAACACCTTATTATTACGGAACCTATGAAGAAGAAAACGAGTCTATCGTTACAGACAGGAAAAGCATCGTCGTGCTTGGGTCCGGGCCGATCCGCATTGGTCAGGGAATTGAGTTCGACTATGCAACCGTACACTCTGTATGGGCAATTAAAGAAGCCGGCTATGAAGCAATCATCATCAACAATAATCCGGAAACTGTGTCTACAGACTTCAGCATTTCCGATAAGCTTTATTTTGAACCGCTGACGATTGAGGATGTTATGCATATCATCGATCTGGAAAAACCCGAGGGGGCAGTGGTCCAATTCGGGGGCCAGACAGCGATCAATCTTGCGGCAGAACTTGTGAAACGAGGAGTGAAAATCCTCGGGACATCACTTGAAAACCTTGACCGTGCTGAGGACAGGGACAAATTTGAAATGGCGCTGACAGACCTGGGCATTCCCCAGCCGCAGGGAAAGACAGCTTTCTCTGCAGAAGATGCGGCCGTTATTGCTGCTGAAATCGGCTACCCTGTCCTTGTCCGCCCTTCATATGTCCTTGGAGGCAGGGCAATGGAGATTGTCTATAAAGAAGAAGAGCTGCTTCATTATATGAAAAATGCGGTACGTGTGAATCCGGAACATCCTGTTCTGATCGACCGCTACCTGACAGGCAAGGAAATCGAAGTTGATGCAATTTCTGACGGAGAAAGAGTCGTCATTCCAGGCATCATGGAGCATATCGAACGGGCAGGCGTCCACTCGGGCGACTCCATCGCCGTATACCCGCCTCAAAATCTGACTGATGAAGTGAAAGCGAAACTGGCCGAATATACGGAAAAGCTGGCAAAGGGCCTCGGCATCATCGGTCTCCTGAATATCCAGTATGTAGTGGCAAAAGGAGAGGTATTTGTCCTGGAAGTGAACCCGCGGTCCAGCCGGACAGTTCCATTCCTGTCTAAAATAACCAATGTCCCGATGGCTAATATTGCAACAAAGGTAATCCTTGGGCAGTCGCTTGAAAGCCAGGGGTATGAGTCAGGCCTTGTACCTGAAAAGCAGGGCGTGTATGTAAAGGTGCCGGTGTTTTCCTTTGCTAAGCTAAGACGGGTAGACATCACGCTCGGCCCTGAGATGAAGTCGACAGGTGAAGTCATGGGGAAAGATCATACCCTTGAAAAAGCCTTATATAAAGGCCTTGTCGCATCAGGTATGAAAATCAGCAGTTACGGAAATGTCCTGATGACAGTGGCCGACAAAGATAAAGAAGAAGCGCTCGCACTTGCCAGGAGGTTTGCAGAAATCGGCTATCAGGTAATGGCGACAAGCGGTACGGCAGGCTATTTCTCTGCAGCAGGCATTCCAGTGAAAGTGGTCGGCAAAATCGGGGCAGAAGGCCCGGACCTGCTGGATGTCATCCGCAATGGAGAGGCACAGCTGGTCATCAATACGCTGACAAAAGGAAAGCAGCCGGCGCGCGACGGCTTCCGGATCCGCAGGGAATCAGTGGAAAACGGGGTCGCGTGCCTGACATCCCTGGACACAGCTGAAGCGATTCTCCAGGTAATTGAATCCATGAACTTCTCAGCAGAGGCCATGATGCCGGGCAGCCATGAGAAGAAGGCGGTCCTTCTATGATCAGGAAGGAACTCTGTACGATCGTTTCACATCAGGAAATTGCTAAAGACATTTATGAGCTCACCTTAAAAGGTGAGCTTGTCAATGAGATGGAGACTGCGGGACAGTTCGTCCATTTAAAAGTATCAAACGGATATGACCCGCTTTTAAGAAGGCCGATTTCGATTGCGGAAATCAATAAAAGCCGCCAGACCTTTACGATGATCTACAGGGCAGGAGGCAGGGGCACTATTCTGCTGGCTTCAAAGCAGTCAGGCGAAAAGGTCGATGTCCTTGGTCCGCTGGGCAATGGCTTTCCTGACAATGAAGCCCTGCCAGGCCAGACAGCCCTCCTTATAGGCGGGGGAATTGGTGTGCCGCCCTTATATGATTTGTCTCAAAGGCTGAAGGCGCGGGGCGTCAAGGCGGTACATGTGCTTGGATTTCAATCGGCTGAACAAGTGTTTTATGAAAAGGAATTTTCAGTGCTGGGAGAAACATATATTGCAACCGCGGATGGAACATACGGATCCAGGGGCTTTGTGACAGATATTATCAGCCGGGAATCGCTTGTATTTGATGTAATATATGCCTGCGGGCCGACACCAATGCTCAGGGCACTGGAAAATGCCTACCTGGACAAAAAGGTATTTTTATCGCTGGAAGAGCGGATGGGATGCGGCCTGGGTGCATGCTTTGCCTGTGTCTGCCATACGGCGGATGACCCGGAGGGCTTCAGCTATAAAAAAGTCTGCACTGACGGGCCTGTGTTCAGGGCAGGGGAGGTTGTACTATGAGTATGCTGAATGTGGAGCTGCCAGGATTAACCCTTAAAAATCCGATCATGCCTGCCTCCGGCTGCTTCGGCTTCGGAAAGGAATACAGCGGGCTGTATGATTTGAGCCTGCTGGGAGCCATTATGATAAAAGCGACCACTCTTGAGCCGAGATTCGGGAATCCGACTCCTAGGGTCGCTGAAACACCAGCTGGGATGCTGAATGCAATCGGCCTGCAAAATCCGGGGCTTGATCATGTGCTTATGGAAGAGCTTCCGAGACTGGAGCAATATGATGTTCCTATTATCGCCAATATAGCAGGCAGCACGGAAGAAGATTATATAGAAGTGGCCAGAGAGTTATCAAAGGCATCCAATGTAAAGGCTTTGGAGGTGAACATTTCCTGCCCGAACGTCAAGACGGGCGGCATAGCTTTCGGGACCATCCCCGAAATCGCAAAGAGCCTGACAAAGAAAGTAAAGGCTGCATCTGCAGTGCCTGTTTATGTAAAACTGTCCCCGAATGTCACCAATATTGTAGAAATGGCTAAAGCCGTTGAAGAAGGCGGTGCAGACGGTCTTACTATGATTAATACACTTCTTGGCATGAGGATGGATCTGAACACAGGCCGACCAATCCTTGCCAACCGGACGGGAGGCCTTTCCGGACCATCGATAAAGCCTGTGGCGTTAAGGATGATCTATGAAGTGAGCCAGCAGGTGGATCTGCCCATCATCGGAATGGGCGGAGTGGAAACAGCGGAGGATGTGATTGAGTTCTTTTATGCAGGGGCTTCAGCTGTTGCGGTCGGAACAGCCAATTTCGTCGATCCTTTTGTCTGTCCAAACATAATAGATAAGCTCCCAGAATTGCTGGAGAAGCTTGGTTTTGAGCATATTAGCGAATGTACGGGAAGGAGCTGGGGCCAGCATGAAGAATCCGCTTATCATCGCGCTTGATTTTGCTGAAAAGGAAGAAGTCTTATCCTTCCTCGGGAAATTTCCGGAAGAAAAATTATTTGTCAAAGTGGGCATGGAGCTTTTTTACCAGGAGGGACCTGACATGGTCCGGGAACTGAAGGCGGCCGGGCATGAAGTATTCCTGGATTTAAAGCTCCATGATATTCCTAATACAGTCGGCAGTGCCATGCGAAGGATTGCCGGTCTTGGATGCGATCTGGTGAATGTCCATGCAGCCGGCGGCAGCGAAATGATGAAAGCCGCCCTTGAAGGGCTGGATGAAGGGACAGCAGCCGGAAAAAAAAGGCCTCTGTGCATTGCGGTGACACAGCTCACCAGCACATCAGAGGAACAGATGCGGGCAGAGCAGCTGATCCCTGTTGCACTGAATGATTCTGTTATTCATTATGCAGGGCTTGCCAGACAGTCAGGGCTTGATGGCGTCGTCTGCTCCCCGCATGAAGCAAAGCTGCTGAACAGCCGTTTTGGGGAAGGATTCCTGACAGTGACGCCAGGCATCCGTCTGGCAGAAGAGGCGGCAGGTGATCAAAAGAGGATCAGCACACCGGGATTTGCAAGGCAGGAAGGAGTCTCGGCCATAGTAGTAGGCCGTTCCATCACAAAAGCTGCTGATCCGTATGAAGCTTATCTGTCATTTAAAAATCAATGGGAGGGCGTTTTGTCATGAATAAAACAATTGCTGAAAGATTGCTGGAAATTGGAGCGGTTACTCTGCAGCCTTCCAATCCTTTCACCTGGTCATCGGGGCTGCTGTCTCCCATCTACTGTGATAACCGCCTGACAATGTCCTATCCGGAGGTGCGCAGGGAAATAGCCGCAGGGCTTAAAGTGCTTATAGAAGAGCATTTCCCTGACGCTGAAGTTATTGCCGGAACTGCGACTGCAGGCATTCCTCATGCCGCCTGGGCAAGCGATTTGCTGGAATTGCCGATGTGCTATGTCCGTTCAAAAGCGAAAGAGCATGGAAAAGGAAAGCAGATTGAAGGAAGAGCGGAAAAAGGGCAGAAAGTAGTTGTGGTCGAAGATCTTATTTCAACTGGAGGCAGCGTCATCACAGCTGTTGATGCTCTTCGTGAAGCAGGCTGTGAAGTGCTTGGGGCTGTATCCATTTTTACATATGAGCTGAAGCAGGGCGATCAGAAGCTTGCTGAAGCAGGGATACAGTCATATTCCCTGGCCACCTTCACAGAGCTTGCGGAGACAGCAAGAGAGAAGGGCCATATCACAACTGGCGAAATGGATGCCCTTTCGGAATGGAGAGAGAATCCAGCCGAATGGGGCGCTGCTGCCAGACAATAATTGAAGTACTTAAAGTAAGATTTCTTTTCTTGAAATAAAAAAGGAAGCAGAATCTGCGGACTCTGCTTCTTTTTTTTATTGTGATTTTTTTAGTGTCAAAACTGTTTCTTCGTCCGGCGTAACATAAACAGTCTGCTGATTGTCATAGATGACAAACCCAGGTTTTGCACCGCTTGGCTTTTTGACATGGCGCACCTGGGTATAGTCAACAGGCACCGAGCCGGAGCTGCGGGCCTTGCTGAAATAGGCAGCAAGCTTTGCGGCTTCAAGTATCGTTTCATCTGAAGGTGTTTTATCCCTGATGACGACATGAGAGCCGGGGATATCCTTTGTATGAAGCCAGATTTCATCTCTGGCAGCAAGCTTATTGGTCAGATAGTCATTTTGCTTGTTGTTCTTGCCGACATAAATTTCTGTACCGTCTGTTGCTGTATATCTGTCCAGGACTGGCTTCACATTGGCTGATTTTTTATTTTGCTTTTTCTGGCGGATGCGGATATAGCCGCCCTCTGCCAGCTCTTCTCTTATTTCCTCGATATCTTTAGTGGAAGCCGCTTCAACCTGCTGCAAAAGGGACTCAAAGTATGCGGCCTCTTCCTTTGCCTTATCGATCTGCTCTTTAACAATGCCGGCGGCTGTTTTAGCTTTCTGATATTTGGTGAAATATTTCTGCGCATTCTCTGAAGGAGTTTTTTGCGGATCGAGCGGGATGACCATCGTCGCGCCGTTTTCATCATAATAGTTGATGACCTCGATTTCCTTCATGCCTTTTTCAGCCATATACAGATTAGCCGTGAGCAGTTCGCCGGACAGCTGGTACTGATCGGCATTCCTGGCTTCCTCCAGCGTTTTTTCAAGCTTCTCGATCTTTTTCTCGTTTTTCTCTTTCTCATTGATAATAAAGCGCTCAAGGTCATTTCCCTGCTGCTTGACCCGGTCCCTTTCGGCCTTCCCGAAATAAAACCGGTCCAGCATCCCGCTTAAGGTTTCGAAAGTCCGGCTGCTGCCTCCTGTATGCTCAAGAGGGAACAGGTAAAAATTCTCCTTCTGTCCTGCCGTAATGGCTGGAGTATACTCATGATTTTTAACTGGTCCCAGCAAATCCAAAAATGCCTTGGGAATTGTATTGCGGTTGCTCATTCTTGCACGTTTGACAGCTTCTTTCGCGAAAAGAGGCGAAATGCCCGCAAATTGTTCCACAAGCTGCTTATCCATTTTCCCGGCATTAAAATCAAGCCTTCTAAGTATATCCTCTTCTTCAAGCCCCAGCGGGTTGATTTTATTCTGTTCCGGCGGGTTTACATATTCCTGGCCGGGCAGGATGGCCCTGTGGCTGTTCAGGGCATATGATACATGCTTGATGCTGTCAAGGATCATATTGCGGCCTTTATCTACAAGTACGATGTTGCTGTGGCGCCCCATGATTTCCACAATCAGCTGTTTGTATGAGATATCGCCAATCTCATTCCGCCCTTTAACATCAAGGATGAGAATCCTGTCCAGGCCAACCTGGCGGATATCTTCCAGTATGTAGCCTTCCAGATGCTTCCGGAGGAGCATGCAGAACATAGGGGGCTCACTTGGGTTTTCGTACGCCTCATGGGTCAGCTGCGCCCGCGCATAGCTTGGATGGGCGGAAAGCAGCAGCTTGTGGTTTTTTCCATTCGCCCTGATGACGAGTACAATTTCGTTTTTGAACGGCTGGTGGATTTTATTGATCCGCCCGCCCTGCAATGTATCTGAGAGCTCATGTGCCATGGCTCTTGTAAACAATCCATCAAATGACATAAGGAACATCCTTTTCTTTTGTCCGGCTGGGGATGATCCCAATCCGGGTGAGTATTTTCAGCGGCTGTTATATGCAGCGCTTTTTTGCTTCTAATATCTTATTTTAGCAAAAATCCTGCAGGATTGCTCATTCTTCCCCTGGCTTCTGGCATTTTTTTGGACAGGTCTGAATAAGATTTCTTAGAGCGGAGTGGGACAGCTTTGTGCCAGAATCTGCCGCAGGGCTGGAAGACGGGGGAATTCATTCAGATCGAGCAGGATTTCTGTCATGGCCTGCTTCAAGGTGGCAGGCTCCCATAGAATTTTAAAGGAGGAAGAGTGATGGCCGGATGAAGTTCCATGAGATGAATGAAAGAGAAGTGGAAGAAGCATTAAATACGGATTTTTCGGCTGGGCTGACCGATGATGATGTGAAAAAACGGAGGAACCAGCATGGCTTCAATGAACTTTCAGAAGGGGAAAAGCAGTCGGCACTGCTGCTGTTTTTCAGCCAGTTCAAAGATTTTATGGTGCTGGTCCTGCTTGCGGCCACTCTTGTTTCAGGGCTGTTGGGAGAATATATTGATGCGATTGCCATCATTGCGATTGTCATCATTAATGGTTTGTTAGGCTTTTTCCAGGAAAGGAAAGCAGAGAAATCGCTCTCTGCTCTAAAGGAATTGTCCGCTCCACAGGTACAGGTCCTCCGCAGCGGGAAGTGGGTCAGAGTTCCCTCCAAGGATGTAGTCCCAGGTGACCTGCTCAAGTTCTCGAGCGGAGACCGGATTGGTGCAGACATCAGGCTGATTGAATCCAAGAGCCTTGAAATTGAAGAGTCTGCTTTGACGGGTGAGTCGGTTCCTGTCCAAAAGACGACTGCATCTTTAAAAGCAGATAATCCGGGGCTTGGCGATATGGAGAATATGGCCTTTATGGGTACGATGATTACCAGGGGCAGCGGTGTTGGGGTCGTTGTCGCTACTGGCATGAAGACAGCTATGGGCCAGATAGCCGATCTGCTTCAGAATGCTGAAACGATGGAAACACCCCTTCAGCGCAGGCTTGAGCAGCTTGGTAAAATTCTGATTACGGCAGCTCTCCTTTTGACAGTACTGGTCGTCCTGGTCGGCGTCATCCAGGGCCACGAACTTTACACGATGTTCCTCGCAGGCGTTTCCCTTGCAGTAGCAGCCATTCCAGAAGGGCTGCCAGCCATTGTAACGGTTGCCTTATCGCTCGGCGTCCAGCGGATGATCAAGAAAAAGGCCATCGTCAGGAAGCTCCCGGCTGTAGAAACGCTTGGATGCGCTTCTGTCATTTGTTCTGACAAAACCGGAACGATGACACAGAACCAAATGACGGTCACCCATCTCTGGAGCGGAGGGAAACAGTGGACGGTGGACGGCATCGGCTACGAGCCTTCCGGAACCTTTTATAGTGATGATAAGCGGGTGGATGTTAAAGCCCAGAAGTCACTCCAGCAGATGCTGATGTTCGGGCTGCTTTGCAACCATGCAGAGCTTACAGAGAAAAAAGGGGAATACAGCATTGATGGAGATCCCACAGAAGGAGCTCTCCTGGTAGCGGCTATGAAGGCTGGCTACAGGAGGGAAAGCCTGATGGACCAGTACCAGGTCCTCAATGAGTTTCCTTTTGATTCGGCCAGGAAAATGATGAGCATCATTGTCAAAGACAGAAACGGCAGGCAGTTCATTGTTACAAAGGGTGCACCGGATGTTTTGGCGGGAATCAGCGATTCTATTCTTTGGAACGACAAGCGCCAGATGATGACGGGGGAAATGAAAAAAGAGGTCCAGGAAGCGATTGATGGACTTGCTTCCCAGGCGCTGCGGACCATTGCCATCGGCTTCAGGGAGCTCCCGGCAAACCAGGTGGTCCTTGATGAGAAAGAAGCAGAGAAAAACCTTACGCTGATCGGGCTCCAGGGCATGATAGATCCTCCCCGCCCTGAAGTACGGACAGCGGTGAAGGAGTGCAGGGAAGCAGGCATTAAAACCGTGATGATTACGGGAGACCATGTTATCACTGCCAAGGCGATTGCCAAACAGCTTGGCATCCTGACAGGCAGCAGCAAGGTGCTTGACGGGAAAGCGCTCTCCGAGATGTCCGTTGGCCAGCTGGAGGATGTGGTTGATGAGGTTTCCGTCTTTGCAAGGGTGTCACCGGAGCATAAGCTTAAAATTGTCAAAGCCCTGCAAAACAAAGGACATATAGTTGCAATGACAGGCGACGGGGTCAATGACGCGCCTGCCATCAAAGCTGCTGACATTGGAGTGGCTATGGGCATTACAGGAACAGATGTGGCGAAGGAAGCTTCCGCTCTTGTTCTTCTGGACGATAACTTCGCCACGATCAAGGCAGCGATCAAAGAAGGACGGAATATCTATGAAAATATCCGCAAGTTCATCAGATATCTCCTTGCCTCCAACGTGGGTGAAATTCTGGTGATGCTCTTTGCAATGCTCCTTGCATTGCCGCTGCCGCTGGTTCCTATCCAGATTCTCTGGGTCAATCTGGTTACAGACGGGCTCCCGGCAATGGCTCTCGGACTTGATCAGCCGGAGGATGACGTGATGAAAAGGAAGCCGCGGAGTCCGAAGGAAGGCGTTTTTGCAAGAGGGCTCGGCTGGAAGGTGGTTTCCCGGGGCTTTTTGATCGGAATTGTAACACTGGCAGCATTCATGCTTGCATACAAGAATAATCCGGATCAGCTGGGATATGCCCAGACAGTGGCATTTGCTACCCTTGTCCTTGCCCAGCTCATCCATGTGTTTGATTGCCGGAGCGAAAAGTCAGTTCTGGCCAGGAATCCGTTCGGCAATAAATATCTTGTATGGGCCGTGATTTCTTCGCTTCTGCTGATGATTATCGTCATATACTATCCGCCGCTGCAGCCAATCTTCCACACGATGGCTATACAGCCTGGAGACTGGATTATGATCACAGCACTTGCTTCCGTTCCAACTTTTTTGCTTGCCGGAACGTTTTTGTTAAGAAAAACAAAATAAATTATGGTATAATCCTAAAGGTAGTAGAGAAGCCTCTATTACCTTTTCTTTTGTCTTGAAACGCCGGCAAGCTTTGCTTGCTGCTCAGCATACATAAATCTTGAGCAAGATTTGAAAGCCTCATAGCAGCTCCAGCTTTTGGAGACAGGGAAGAAAGTTGCTGTCTGCCGGGAATGGCCCCGAAAAAAGAATGGATGTGATTTTGTGGTTTCAAGTATGACCGGCTACGGCCGGAGCAATAAAAGCACTGATGGCTTCTCGGTCAACATCGAACTGAAAACAGTGAACCACCGGTTTTCCGAGCACCAGCTCCGGATGCCAAGGCAGATGATCAGGCTTGAGGATAAAATAAAGAAGGTTCTGGCCTCCAGGATTAAGCGGGGCAGAGTCGAATTATTTGCCAGCATAGAAGGGGAAGGGGCCGTCAGCCGGAAAGTTAATGTTGACTGGGACCTCCTGGATGAATATTATCAATACATAATGCAAATCAAAGAAAGATATCATTTGAGCGATGGTCCGTCAATCACAGATCTGATCAGCCGCGAGGATATGCTCTCCATCCAGGAAGAGGATGCAGCGGATGGAGAGCTTGAAGCGATTGTCATTGAGGCGGTCGAGGAAGCTGCAGAGCGGCTGGTTTCCATGCGGAAAGCTGAAGGAGCAGAGCTGGAAAAAGATATCCGGGTCCAGCTGGATAAGCTGCAGGCCTGCCTTGCGCAGCTTAAGAACCTTGCCCCGCTGGTTATCAAGCAATATGGCGACCGTCTTGAAAAGAAGATGACAGAGTTCCTTGGCGAGCAGATTGACCAAAACCGCATCCTGGCCGAGGTGGCTGTGTTCTCTGATAAAGCCGATATAAATGAGGAAATAACGAGGCTTGACAGCCATATCGGCCAGTTTGAAAGCACCCTTCTGCTGGAAGAGCCTGTCGGCAGGAAGCTTGACTTCCTTCTCCAGGAAATGAACAGGGAAGCCAACACGATTGGATCTAAGGCTAATGATTCCTCGATTGCCAGGGAAGTGGTTGAGATGAAAAGCCTTCTGGAAAAGATGAAAGAGCAGGTCCAGAATATAGAATAAACGTTTAAAAGACTTCAATAACGGCCAAAATAAGTAACTGACGATTGGAGGACCACCATGCCGATTAAACTGATTAATATCGGGTTTGGCAATATCGTGTCAGCAAACCGGATTATTTCGATCGTAAGCCCTGAATCAGCACCGATCAAAAGGATTATCCAGGATGCCCGGGACCGGGGCTCTCTTATAGATGCGACATATGGCAGGCGGACAAGGGCTGTCATTGTGATGGACAGCGACCATGTTATTTTGTCTGCTGTCCAGCCGGAGACGGTCGCCCACCGATTAAATGACCGTGATGAAATTATTGATGAAGGGTAGGATCTAATAAATGCAGGAAAAGGGTTTACTAATCGTTCTTTCTGGTCCTTCAGGGGTAGGTAAAGGAACTGTACGAAAACAGATTTTTTCACAGCCGGATACTTCTTTTGAGTATTCGATTTCAATGACTACCAGGCTTCCGCGTGATGGCGAGGTTCATGGAGTCGATTACTTTTTTTCAAAAAGGGAAGAGTTTGAAGAGCTGATCAAACAGGAAAAGCTCCTTGAATATGCCGAATTCGTCGGCAACTATTATGGTACTCCTGTTGATTATGTAAGGGAGACACTGGATAAAGGAAGAGATGTATTCCTTGAGATCGAAGTCCAGGGCGCACGGCAGGTCCGTGAAAAATTCCCTGACGGCCTGTTCATTTTCCTTATGCCGCCAAGCCTTACAGAGCTGAAAAACCGGATAACGACAAGGGGAACTGAGACAGAGGATGTTATCAAGAATCGTCTGACTGCGGCCAAGGAAGAAATTGAAATGATGAATCTGTATGATTATGTTGTAGAGAATGACCAGGTGGAACTCGCAAGCGAAAGGATCAAATCCATTGTTGTGGCTGAACATTGCCGCAGGGAACGGGTCGAGCCGCGCTATAAAAAAATGCTGGAGGTTGAATGAACTTATGCTGTATCCTTCTATTGACTCTTTAATGACTAAAATTGACTCTAAATATTCCCTTGTATCTGTGGCGGCAAAACGTGCCCGCAAGCTTCAGATTGATGCGAAGCCTCAGCTGGACAAATATGTGTCACACAAAAATGTCGGCAAGGCGCTTGAAGAAATTCATGCCGACGAGCTTCACTACAGATTAGGAGAAGTTCCACAGGGTGAAGAGCTGGAATAAATGTTAAAATAACAACCTGGCATGCGGGGTTGTTATTTTTTTTGCTGCCCGGGGCATGCGGGACCCGGCGCTTGATGCTTGTCGGCTCTGAGCAAGCCGCTTCCGCATTTCGATTTGTCCAGCTCCAGGCGCTAGCCCCTCGAGTCATAAGCCACTTCAGGATTGAAGGCAAAGAACGCCTTCTATCCTGAAGCGTCTTATGCTTGTCGGGGCTGAACAAGCGCCTTCCGCATTTCGAATTGTCCAGCTCCAGCGGCTAGAGCCTCGAGTCATAAGCCACGGCAGAATTAAAGGCAAAGAACGCCTTTTATTCTGCCGCGTCTTATGCTGGGCCCACAGGATGTGGGTCATGCAGGCGTTGCCACAGGACGTGGCGTCTTTAGCCTGCGTTCCTAAATTCTGAGCAAGCCGCTTCCGCATTTCGATTTGTCCAGCTCCAGGCGCTAGCCCCTCGAGTCATAAGCCACTTCAGGATTGAAGGCAAAGAACGCCTTCTATCCTGAAGCGTCTTATGCTTGTCGGGGCTGAACAAGCGCCTTCCGCATTTCGATTTGTCCAGCTCCAGCGGCTAGAGCCTCGAGTCATAAGCCACGGCAGAATTAAAGGCAAAGAACGCCTTTTATTCTGCCGCGTCTTATGCTTGTCGGCTCTGAGCAAGCCGCTTCCGCATTTCGGTATAAAATAGATGAAATATATGTTCGTTTGGAGCATAATGGAGTTTAGAATATTGGGTTTGGATGGGGGTTCGGTTTATGCTGAATGGAAAAAGGATTCTCTTGTGTGTTACAGGCGGGATTGCTGTTTACAAGGCGGCAGCGCTGACCAGCAAGCTGACTCAGGCCGGCGCGGAGGTTAAGGTCATGATGAGTGAGTCTGCAGTGAAATTCGTGGCGCCGCTGACCTTTCAGGCACTTTCCCGCCATGACGTTTATATAGATACTTTTGATGAAAAAGACTCCAGGGTGATTGCCCATATCGATTTGGCTGATTGGGCCGACCTTATTCTGGTTGCACCGGCGACTGCCAATGTGATCGGCAAGCTGGCCAATGGGATTGCGGATAATATGATCACAACAACGCTCCTGGCTGCGACTGCGCCTGTTTGGATTGCTCCGGCAATGAATGTGCATATGTATGACCACCCGGCAGTACAGAAAAATATCAAACTGCTTTATGATTACGGCTGCAGATTCATTGAACCTGGTGAAGGCTACCTGGCTTGCGGGTATGTTGGGAAAGGCCGTCTCGAGGAGCCGGAAATGATCGTCAGCAATATAGAAGGATTTTTCAGGAACAGCGGAAGCCTTGCAGGCAAAAAAGTCGTGGTGACAGCAGGACCGACAAGGGAAAAAATTGATCCTGTACGCTATATCACCAACCATTCTTCAGGAAAGATGGGCTATGCCATTGCAGAAGAAGCCTTGAAGGCAGGTGCTCTGGTTACGCTGATTTCAGGTCCGTCTTCGCTGGCGAAGCCTGCCGGAGCAGCTGTTATTGATGTTGAAAGTGCCGAAGAGATGTATCAGGCTGTTGATGGTGTATTTGATGGAGCTGATATTGTCATTAAAACGGCGGCAGTTTCTGACTACCGCCCTAAAGTGGTGCACGAAAGCAAGGTGAAGAAGCAGGATGGGGACCAGGTTCTTGAGCTTGAGCGGACCAAGGACATCCTGCTGGATCTTGGCCGCAGAAAAAAACAGCAGATCCTCATTGGATTTGCTGCTGAGACGGATCATGTAGAAGAATATGCCAGAAAGAAACTGGCCAAAAAGAATGCTGATATGATCGTTGCCAATAATGTAAAATCTGAAGGCGCAGGGTTCGGCACAGATACGAATATTATCACCATATACAAAAGAGATGGCGGAGCAATAGCGCTGCCGCTTATGAGCAAGCATGAGGCTGCTGCCAGGATCCTGCAAGAAGCCTCAGCTCTGCTAAAGGATGATAACCGATGAATATTGCGAGTGTCATAGTCGATGTGCCGGCCAAACAGACTGACAGGGCCTTTGATTATAAGATCCCTGACAGCCTTATCGGGGCAATCAAGCCGGGTATGCGTGTCATAGTACCTTTTGGACCGAGAAAAATACAGGGATTCGTCATCGGCTTAAAGGACAGCTCTGATTTCGGCAAGCTGAAGGAACTCATTGAGCCGATGGACCTGACGCCTGTTCTGAACACGGAGCTTCTTTCTCTCGGCAATTGGCTGACCAGCCATACTCTCAGCTATAAAATATCCGCCTTCCAGGCGATGCTGCCTGCAGCGCTTAAGGCGAAATATACGAAAAAGATAAGGCCAGCCGGCGGCTTGGAGACAGCTTCTTTGCCGGAGGCTGTGCAGAGTGCTTTTGGAACCAGGGACGAGGTACTCTGGGAAGATGCTTCCAAAGCGGGGCTCCTGCCGCTTATGCAGAAAGAAGCGGATAAGGGGAACCTTGAGGTCATCTATGAAGTGAAGGAAAAGGTACGGAAGAAGAAGCTGAAGCATATTATCCCTGCTGCACCGGAAAAGCTGATCAGCTTCAAAGAGGATCTGCCAGTCCAGGCTTCCAGGCAGAAAGAGGTCATCGATTATTTTATTGTTAATAATGGACCTGTTGAATTGCGCGAGCTTCTCCCCGCCCTGGGTGTTTCCGCTTCCACCATCAAAGGGCTCGTTCAAAAGGGCATACTTGCTGAAAAAGAAATGGAAGTCTACCGGGATCCCTATGAAGACCGGAACTTTGAGGCAACATCTCCGCTTACACTGACCCCTGAGCAGGATGCGGCCATCAGGCCAATCCTTTCGTCCATTAATGAAACTGAGCACCATGTCTTCCTGCTGTACGGAGTCACTGGCAGCGGAAAAACCGAGGTTTACCTTCAATCCATTCAGCGCGTCCTTGAGCAGGGGCGGGAGGCGATTGTCCTTGTTCCCGAGATTTCCCTGACTCCGCAAATGGTGACCAGGTTTAAGGGCAGGTTCGGGAATCAGGTTGCCGTCCTCCACAGCGGGCTCTCTGCCGGCGAAAAATATGATGAGTGGAGAAAAATTCAGCGCAAGGAAGTGAAGGTTGTTGTCGGGGCAAGGTCTGCCGTTTTCGCCCCCTTCGAGAACCTTGGGATCATCATTATTGATGAAGAACATGAAAACAGCTATAAACAGGAAGAGAATCCCAGATATCATGCGAGGGATGCTGCGATTGAAAGGGCTCAGTACCACAGCTGCCCTGTTGTCCTCGGGAGTGCGACACCTTCCCTTGAGACCTTTGCAAGGGCCCAGAAGGGTGTCTATAAAAAGCTGGAGCTCACCAAAAGGATGAACAGCCAGCCTCTCCCAAAGGTGGAAATCGTGGACATGCGGGAAGAATTAAGGGAAGGGAACCGCTCCATGTTCTCCCGCCAGCTTCTTGAAAAATTAAAGGACAGGCTGGAGAAGAAAGAGCAGACGGTACTTTTCCTCAATAAAAGGGGACATTCCTCTTTTGTCATGTGCAGGGACTGCGGATATGTCGTCAATTGCCCTAATTGCGATATCTCGCTTACCTACCACCAATACAGCCAGCAGATGAAATGCCATTACTGCGGCCATGAAGATCATGTCCCCCCTGTATGTCCGGAATGCGGAAGCGAACATATCCGCTATTTCGGGACAGGCACGCAGAAAGTGGAAGAAGAGCTTGGAAAAATCCTGCCTGAAGCCAGGGTCGTCAGGATGGACGTTGATACAACGAGCCGAAAAGGCTCCCATGAAAGGCTGCTGAACGAATTCCAGGAGGGGCATGCTGATATCCTCCTTGGAACGCAGATGATAGCCAAGGGGCTTGACTTTCCGAATATTACACTTGTAGGTGTGCTTTCAGCGGATACAATGCTTCACCTCCCCGATTTCCGGGCGTCTGAAAAAACGTTCCAGCTTCTGACACAGGTGAGCGGAAGGGCTGGGCGTCATGAGCTGGAGGGAGAAGTGGTCATACAAACCTACACGCCTGAGCATTACAGCATCGAACTTGCCGGTGAGCAGGATTTCGAAAGCTTCTACCGGACAGAAATGATGGTGAGGAAGATGCATCAATATCCTCCCTTCTATTATATATCGCTCATCACTGTCAGCCATGAAGATTTAATGAAGGCTGTTTCGGTGACAGAAAAAATCACGCAGTTTGCTGCAGCAAGGCTGAGCCCGGAGGCTAACATCCTCGGCCCGGTGGCATCGCCGATTCCGCGGATCAATAATAGATATCGCTATCAATGTCTGATAAAATACAAACGGGAACCCGGATTGGAAAAAGTATTAAAATCGGTTCTCGACCATTATCAGCAGGAGATATCTGCAGGTTTGCAGATATCGGTTGATCTTAATCCCTATATTATGATGTAGACGGGGATTAATGGTTATGAGTTTCGGGGATTTTGTTGAAAATAGAGAAAAAGACATTGGAGGCAATGATTTGGCCGTTAGAAAAATAGTTACTTATCCAGCAGAGATACTTGAAGAGCCGTGCGAGACGGTTACTGAATTCGATAAGAAGCTTGTGAAGCTTTTGAATGATATGTATGATACGATGATAGAGTTTGACGGCGTAGGGCTTGCCGCCCCCCAGATCGGGATCAGGAAAAGAATCGCCGTCGTTGATATTGATGATGAAAACGGGACGATTGAGCTCATCAATCCGGAAATCATTGAAACAGGCGGGGAGCAGACAGGCCCTGAGGGATGTCTGAGCTTCCCCGGACTGTATGGAGAAGTGACAAGACCGTTCACTGTTAAAATAAAAGCCCAGGACAGAAAAGGAAAAAGCTTCACACTGGAGGCAGATGATTTTCTGGCAAGGGCGATTCAGCATGAAATCGATCATTTGGATGGTGTCCTGTTTACTTCAAAAGTGAACAGATACCTGGAAGAAGAAGAGTTGGAAGGGTTGGAAAGCGAATGACAAAAATCGTATTTATGGGAACACCGGATTTCTCGGTGCCTATCTTAAAGCAATTAATATCGGAAGGCTATAATGTGATTGCAGCGGTAACGCAGCCGGACAGGCCGGTCGGCAGGAAAAGAGTCCTGACGCCCCCTCCCGTCAAGGCGGAAGCTGTAAAGCAGGGAATCCCTGTCTACCAGCCCGAGAAAATCCGCGTAAAAGAGGAGCTGGAGAAGATCCTGGCCCTTGAGCCTGACCTGATCGTCACAGCTGCATTTGGCCAGATTTTGCCGAAGGAGCTGCTGGATTACCCTAAATACGGCTGCATCAATGTTCATGCTTCCCTGCTTCCTGAGCTGAGGGGCGGCGCACCGATCCATTATTCGATCATCCAGGGGAAAGAAAAGACAGGCATCACCATCATGTATATGGCTGAAAAGCTGGATGCAGGCGATATTCTGACACAGGCTGAGGTTAAAATCGATGAGCAGGATACAGCTGGATCTCTGTTCGATAAGCTGAGCGCTGCGGGAGCAGCACTTCTGTCAGAGACACTTCCCAAGCTGCTAAAGGGTGAACTCGAGCCAATTCCCCAGAATGATGAAGAGGCGACATTTGCTTATAATATAAAAAGAGAGCAGGAACAGGTAGATTGGACCAAGACTGGCGAAGAGATATACAACCATATCCGCGGCATGAATCCCTGGCCTGTTGCTTTTACCACTCTTGACGGGTCAGTAGTGAAACTGTGGAGCTCTGCAAAAGTCGGCTTGAAGGAAAAAGCCCTTCCCGGAACAGTTGTCGGGATTGAAAAAGATGGCTTTATCGCGGCAGCCGGGAATATGACCGGCATTAAGATTACCGAGCTGCAGCCGGCAGGAAAGAAAAAAATGTCCGGAGAACAATTTCTCCGCGGTGCAGGCTCTTCCCTGAGCATCGGCACTGTGCTGGGAGAACAGCATGGCGAATAAAAATGTGCGCGAGGCAGCGGTAGAGCTGCTGGAAGCGATCGAAAAAAACCAGTCATACAGCAATCTCCTCCTGAACAGCAGCATCAAGAAAAACGATATCAGCAGCAAAGATGTCGGGCTCCTTACTGAGCTTGTCTACGGAACCCTGCAAAGGAAAATGACCCTTGATTATCAAATGGAGCCATTCCTTAAGAATCCCAAGAAACTTGAAAGCTGGGTGAGGCAGCTGCTCAGGATCACTTTTTACCAGATGATCTATCTGGATAAAATCCCTGACCGTGCCGCTATCTATGAAGCGGTGGAAATAGCCAAGCGCAAAGGGCATAAAGGTATTTCCGGGATGGTGAATGGCGTGCTGAGAAGCCTCCAGAGGCAGGGTGCCCGCAGTCTCGACAGCATCAAAGACAGTGTGGAAAGGCTGGCAATGGAAACGAGCCATCCGCTCTGGCTTGTCAAAAGATGGGTCGACCAGCTCGGGTTTGAACGCGCAAAAGAAATGTGCGAGCTTAATCTGACAGCTCCCATGCAGACAGGAAGGGTCAACCTTATGAAAGTAAGCATGGATGAATGCATGGCGATGCTGGAAGAAGAAGGCTACCTAGTAGAAGCCAGCCCTGTCATACCCGAGGCAGTCAAAAGCAAAAAAGGGAATCTTGCTCATTCACGGGCATTCAAGGAAGGCTATCTGAGCATCCAGGATGAAAGTTCTATGCTTGCGGCATATGCCCTGGGAGCAGAAAAGGATAATCATGTTCTTGATGCCTGTGCCGCTCCGGGCGGGAAAACAACCCATATTGCCGAAAAGCTTGGAAATACAGGACAAGTCATCTCCCTTGACCTGCATGAACATAAGGTTAAGCTTATTGATGACAATGCCAGAAGACTGGGACTGTCAAATATCGAGACAAAGGCGATGGACAGCAGGACAGTACAGGAACACTTCAATGCGGGCTCTTTTGACCGCATCCTGCTTGACGCCCCATGTTCAGGCCTTGGTGTAATGAGGCGGAAGCCTGACATGAAATACACTAAAAAAGAAGAAGATATCATGCACCTGCAGAAGGTGCAGCTCAAACTGCTGGAAGCAGTCGCCCCTTTGCTGAAGGACGGGGGAACCCTTGTCTACAGCACATGTACAGTGGATCGGGAAGAAAACGAAAACGCCGTGAGGCAATTCCTTGATTCACATCCCGAATTCTCCGGCGACCATTCCTTAGCAGAGAGACTGCCTGATGCAGTGAAAGCATTGGCAAAAGATTTTGAACTACAAATATTGCCCCAGGACCTGGGGTCGGACGGCTTTTATATAGCCAGCCTGAGAAAGAAGGTGCAATAGTGGAAAACGTTAAAACAACAGAGAAGAAGCAGACAGCCGAGCAAAAACCATCCATCTATTCATTGCAGCTCGATGAGCTGAAGGATTGGCTCAAGGAAAATAACGAGAAGGCATTCCGTGCCGCCCAGATTTTCGAATGGCTTTACCAGAAACGGGTGGCATCATTCGAAGATATGACAAACCTCTCAAAAGCTTTGAGAGATAAACTGAATGAAACCTTTACCCTGACGACATTAAAAACACTTATCCAGCAGACCTCTTCGGATGGAACAATCAAGTTTCTGTTCGAGCTTCATGACGGCTATTCCATCGAAACCGTTTTGATGCGCCACGAATACGGAAATTCCGTCTGTGTGACAACCCAGGTGGGCTGCCGGATAGGCTGTACATTCTGCGCTTCCACACTCGGAGGATTAAAACGTAATTTAGAAGCAGGAGAAATCGTTGCCCAGGTCGTAAAAGTACAACAGGCACTTGATGAAACGGATGAAAGGGTCAGCTCTGTTGTCATCATGGGCATCGGCGAGCCATTTGACAATTATGATCATATGATGTCTTTCCTAAGAATCATCAACCATGATGACGGGCTCAATATCGGAGCGCGCCATATTACGGTTTCAACAAGCGGGATCATTCCGAAAATCTACAAATTTGCAGATGAAAACATGCAGATCAACTTCGCAGTTTCCCTGCATGCGCCAAACACGGAAATCCGCAGCAGGCTGATGCCGATCAACCGTGCATATAAACTGCCGGACCTGATGGAAGCCATCCGCTATTATGTCGATAAAACGGGCAGGCGGGTAAGCTTTGAATATGGCTTGTTCGGGAGTGTAAATGACCAGGTGGAGCATGCTGAGGAGCTGGCTTCTCTGATTAAAGGGCTGAAATGCCACGTGAACCTGATTCCCGTCAATTATGTGCCTGAAAGGGATTATGTAAGAACACCGAAGGATCAGATCTTTGCTTTTGAAAAAGCGCTGAAGAACAGAGGTGTGAACGTGACCATCCGCCGTGAGCAGGGCCATGATATTGATGCAGCATGCGGCCAGCTCCGTGCGAAGGAGCGCAAAGAAGAGACGAGGTGACAGAATGAAAGCTGTCTTTATGACGGACAGGGGAAAGATCCGTCAGCATAATGAAGATAACGGCGGAATTTTTGTCAACCGCAGCGGGCAGCGCCTTGCCATCGTAGCCGATGGCATGGGCGGCCACCGTGCGGGTGACGTTGCCAGTGAGATGACCCTCCTGAAGCTGAAGGAGCTCTGGGAAGGCAATGCAGGGATTGAGACACCTGAGCAGGCTGAAGAATGGCTGAGGACCAATATCGGGGAAGTGAATGCCCTGTTGTTCGAACATTCAAAGAATAACAGTGAATGCGAGGGCATGGGGACGACCATTGTTGCCGCCATTGCGACCGGCCTGTTTGCCACCATTGCCAATATTGGCGACAGCAGGGGTTACATATTGAATGAATCTGGGTTCAAGCAGCTGACAGAAGATCATTCCCTTGTGAATGAGCTCCTCCGGTCAGGCCAGATTACAAAAGAAGATGCAGAGCATCACCCCCGGAAGAATGTTTTGCTGAGAGCACTTGGAACAGAAGAAAAGGTACAGATGGACACCAGGACCATCGTATTTGAGGAAGAAGATCTGCTGCTTCTCAGTTCGGATGGATTGACAAATAAGGTTTCAGAGCAGGAGATGCATGAAATCCTTGCCGGGGAGAAAAAGCTCGATGATAAGGCAGCGGATCTGATCCGGCTTGCCAATGACAACGGCGGTGAGGACAATATCACCCTTGTGATTGTCGAGTTCATGGAAGCCGGCAGCTCTGGTGATACAGAATGCTGATTGGTAAAAGAATAAGCGGCCGCTATAAGATTTTGGATATGATCGGCGGCGGCGGGATGGCGAATGTTTATCTGGCGCATGACATGATCCTGGACCGCGATGTGGCCGTAAAGATCCTGCGCCTGGATTTTGCTGAAAATGATGAATTCATCAGGAGATTCCACCGTGAAGCGCAATCGGCTACAAGCCTCGCACATCCGAATATAGTGAGCATCTATGACGTCGGCGAAGAAGATTCAATCTATTATATTGTCATGGAATATGTGGAAGGGCAAACACTCAAACAGTATATACAGCAGCATTCCCCTGTACCCGTTGACACGGCACTGGATATTATGAAACAGCTTCTTTCCGCTATTTCCCACGCCCATCAGCATCATATTGTGCACAGGGACATCAAGCCGCATAATATCCTGGTTGACCGGCTCGGGAATGTGAAAATTACAGATTTCGGGATTGCCATGGCCCTGAGTTCAACAAGCATCACCCAGACCAACTCTGTGCTTGGCTCTGTCCATTATCTATCCCCTGAACAGGCAAGAGGGGGGATGGCCAATAAGAAATCGGATATATACTCCCTTGGAATTGTGATGTTTGAGCTTCTGACCGGCAGGCTGCCGTTTTCAGGAGAGTCGGCGGTTTCCATCGCGCTTAAGCATCTTCAGTCCGAAACCCCTTCATTAAGAAGGTGGAATCCGTCTATTCCCCAAAGCGTTGAGAATATCGTCCTGAAGGCAACTGCGAAGGACCCCTTCCACCGGTATGAAAATGTAGAGGATATGGAGGAAGATATCAGGACCGCCCTTGAACCGGACAGAATGAATGAGAAGAAATTTTCGGTGCCTGATGATGATGATGCCACCAAAGCGATTCCGGTGATCACAAGCGATCGCCCCTATCAGAATATGGACGAAACGCGCGTACATGAAAAAGATGATAAAGGCTCTTCAGCGGGTCCGGCTCCTGCTGCCAAAAAACAAAAGAAAGATAAGAAAAAGAAGAAGAAGTGGCCGATTGTCCTTGTTTCTCTTTTTCTCTTCTTTGTTGTAATGGGAGTACTGGCCCTGACAGTCCTTCCTGAGCTGTTTCTGCCAAAGGAAATCGAGGTTCCTGATGTGGCAGGGGAAACGATTGAGGATGCCACATCCATACTGACAAAAGCAGGTTTTGAGGTGGAAGATCCGGTCGAGATTAATGATGAAGAGGTAGAAGAGGGACTCGTTATCAAAACCGATCCGAAAGCCGGCAGGATGGCGAAGGAAGAATCCAGTATAACGATATATTTAAGTTCCGGGAAAGAGAAGTTTGAAATGTCGGACTATACCGGAAGATCCTTTGAAGAGGTCGAAAGCCTCCTCGAGAAAGAGGGCTTTACACAAATCACCCGGGAGGACGCCAATAATGAGGATGAGCCTGAAGGTACAATCCTTGAGCAGTCAATCGATGAAGGGGAAGAAGTAATCCCTGGCGAAACCGGGATCGAGTTCACCGTAAGCAGTGGACCCGCGCCCATTGTCCTGAAGGATCTTACTGGTCTGAATCTAAAGGGAGTTCAGGATTATGCCGAATCAACGGGACTGAAGATCGATACATCAAAAGAAGAGTACCATGATACAGTTGAAAAAGGCCTCGTCATCAGCCAGTCGCAGCCCGCAGGAACTGAGCTTGGCAAAGGTTCAGGCCTGTCAGTCACCTTCTCAAAAGGCAAGGAAGAGATTCCTCCAAAAACAGTGCCCATAGAAATCACGATACCATATGAGCCTGAGGAAGAAGGGGAGCCGCAGGAAATCCAGATCCTTGTGGAAGATATGAATAATAAGATGACAGCGCCTTTTGATACCTTCTACATTACGGAAGAACGTAAGTATAATATGGAACTATTGATACAGGAAGGCAGCAAAGCGTATTATAAAGTTCTGAGAAACAGCCAGCAGATTATTGATGAAGAAGTCGATTATCCCGGGAACTAAAAAGAATTAGGAGTGTTTGTATGCCTGAAGGCAAAATCATTAAGGCATTAAGCGGATTCTATTATGTGCTTAGCGGCGAAAGAACTGTGCAATGCAGGGGCAGGGGAGTGTTCAGGAAAAATAAGATCACACCCCTTGTCGGAGACAATGTCGTATATCAGGCAGATAACGACAGTGAAGGATACATCCTTGAAGTGAAAGAAAGAAAAAATGAACTGATCAGGCCTCCGATTGCCAATGTGGATCAGGCCATTCTTGTTTTTTCAGCTATTGAACCGGATTTCAGTACAGCTTTACTTGACCGTTTCCTTGTGCTGGTTGAATTTAACCATATCCAGCCGGTTATCTGCATCTCAAAAATGGATCTGGTAAATGAAGAAGAAAGAATGAAGATTGAGGACTACGCAGCTTCGTACAGGGACGCAGGCTATGATGTGCTGCTGACTTCTTCAGAAAATGGGATCGGGATTGATGAACTGCTTCCTTTCCTTGAAAGAGGAATTTCAGTTTTTGCAGGGCAGTCGGGAGTTGGAAAGTCTTCTCTCCTCAATGCCCTCAGGCCGGAGCTGGAACTCAAAACGGACATCATTTCCTCACATCTGGGAAGAGGGAAGCATACAACACGCCACGTGGAGCTGATTGAAATCGGCCAGGGATTTGTTGCTGATACGCCGGGATTCAGTTCCCTTGAATTCACCGATATTGAAGCAGAAGAACTGAATTTCTGCTTCCCTGATATCAGGGAAAAAAGCGAGGCTTGCAAATTCCGTGCCTGCCTGCATATTTCCGAGCCGAAATGTGCGGTCAAAGCAGCGGTTGACAACGGAGAGATCCCGCAATACAGGTATGAGCATTACAAAGATTTCCTCCAGGAAATAAAAGATAGAAAGCCGAGGTATTAATATGGTTAAGATTGCACCATCGATATTATCTGCTGATTTTTCCCGGCTGGGAGAAGAAATCAAGGATGTAGAAAGGGGAGGGGCCGACTATATCCATGTGGATGTAATGGATGGCCATTTTGTCCCGAATATCACGATCGGCCCGCTGATTGTAGAGGCAGTCAGACCGATTACAAAGCTGCCGCTTGATGTGCATCTGATGATTGAAAATCCAGATCAGTATATCGAAGCCTTCGCCAAGGCAGGCGCCGATTATATTACAGTCCATGCAGAAGCATCCAGGCATCTGCACCGGACGATCCATCTTATCAAGTCTTATGGTGTAAAAGCAGGCGTCGTCCTGAATCCAGCTACACCGGCAGAAGCTCTTAAGCATATCATCCAGGATATCGACATGGTCCTGCTGATGACAGTGAATCCTGGCTTTGGGGGCCAGAAATTCATTTCATCGGTGCTCCCGAAAATCAGGCAGGTAAAAGAAATGGCTGCAGAGCAGGGGCTGGATCTTGAAATTGAAGTGGATGGCGGTGTGAATGAGGAGACGGCTAAGCTCTGTATAGAGGCAGGCGCAAATGTCCTTGTCGCCGGTTCTGCCGTTTATAATCAGAAAGACCGCGCGAAAGCAATCGCAGCACTTAGAGGATAAAAAAAGAAAAGCCAGCTGAATGATTCGGCTGGCTTTTCTATAAACTAATTTAAGAAAGACAGGTGATACCGCTGATTATCCATATACTTGCAGGAGGGCCGGTGGAACTTCTTCCGGAACTTGTACCTGCTGATGAAGGGGATATTTGGGCAGGTGTGGACCGGGGAGTCTTTACCCTGCTCTCAAAAGGAATTGTTCCGCAGGCCGCATTCGGCGACTTTGATTCAGTATCTCCCGATGAGATGATGAAAATCCGGGAAGCTGTAAAGAAAGTCCGGCTGTTCAACCCTGAGAAAGATGAAACCGATATGGAGCTTGCCATCATCTGGGCACTGAAGCAGGAACCCGAAGCCATCAAAATATATGGAGGGACCGGGGGGCGCCTCGACCACTTCTTTGGCAATGTGCAGCTCCTCATCGGGCCGCTCCTGAAAGGCGCTAGCACCCATATCGAGCTGATAGACAGCAGAAATATCATTTATGCCAAAGGCCCGGGGGCTTATACTGTCCTGCCCTTGGAGAATATGAAATATGTCTCCTTCGTCCCGGTGACGAGCCATATAAAGGACCTGACGCTCGAAGGCTTTAAATATCCGCTGAAAAATAAATATGTCCCGCTCGGGTCTACCCTGTGCATTAGTAACGAACTTAATCATGATTATGGTACTTTTTCATTTACCGAAGGCATAATAATGGTGATAAGGAGTCATGATTAAAAGTCTTAAACAAAGTGTACTCATCTTAATCTTTTGAATATGATGGTAAGGGCGCAAAAGAGGACAGAGAGATTTGCGGTTAGATGGCGAGGAGGGACATATCCATGAAGTTTTATACGATTAAATTGCCGAAGTTTTTAGGCGGACTTGTCCGCGCGATGCTAGGAACCTTCAAAAAGGAATAAAAGTGATAGATCCATAGCAGAACGTACAAAAATACCACACCTTCAGCAGCATCCGGACAGCGGATGCTGATTTTTTTTGCAAGGAAGGATATAGAAGCAAGTGCGGTTTGCGGGGACGGAGAAATAAAAAAGGACATCCGCGGGATGTCCTTTTCGAGCTGTTACACTCGTTCTACTTTACCTGATTTAAGCGCTCTTGCAGAAACCCAAACACGTTTAGGCTTACCGTCTACAAGGATGCGAACTTTTTGAAGGTTAGCTCCCCAAGTACGCTTGTTTGCATTCATAGCGTGGGAACGCTTATTGCCTGAAGTTGTTTTTCTACCTGTTACGACACATTTGCGTGGCATGTATATTTCCCTCCTAACTCACAAAGCTTGAAACTATTTTTTCATGCTTTCATTTGCAATGATCATATTGCTCAATCTAAGTAATGGAAAAACAGTAACGAGTATGTTTTTCGGCATTAAAAGATACTTTAATAATTTATCATACAACCCAAATGAATGCAATAGTTGTGATGCAACCTTTCAAGAAAATTTCCTTGACATAGTATACGGGAAGCTGCCCTATAATAAGAAAGGGGAAGTATAGCTTTTAAATTTACCCTTGATATAGTAAAATGACTTTAGTCAAGGAGCAATTTCCAAAGGGGGAACGACTCATGTCCATTGAATTAAAAACGAAATTCGGGCAAATTGATATATCTAATGATGTGATTGCTACTATTGCCGGTGGCGCAGCTGTTGACTGCTACGGCATTGTAGGGATGGCTTCCAAGAACCAGATTAAGGACGGGCTTACCGATATTCTGCGCAAGGAAAACTTTACACGCGGTGTGATTGTGCGCCAGGAAAGCGAAGAAGTACATATCGATATGTATATTATTGTGAGTTATGGAACGAAAATTTCCGAGGTTGCCCACAACGTGCAATCAAAAGTAAAGTACACCCTTGATAAAACTGTTGGACTTGCCGTTGACTCGGTTAATATTTACGTTCAGGGAGTTCGTGTAACGAACCCGTAGTGAGGAGGAAAGATTTGTGTCAATTACAGTTTTAGATGGAAAGCGTTTCGCGGAAATGGTGATGCAGGGTGCAAACCACTTATCCTCTAATGCCAAATATGTAGATGCGCTAAACGTTTTCCCGGTTCCTGATGGAGATACAGGAACCAATATGAATTTATCGATGACTTCCGGAGCGAAGGAAGTCAGGAATAATGTCCAGGCGCATATTGGAAAAGTGGGCACTGCCCTTTCAAAAGGATTATTGATGGGTGCCCGCGGGAATTCGGGTGTCATCCTGTCACAGCTGTTCCGCGGCTTCTCTAAAGCAATTGAGCAAAAGTCTGAAATTACAGCAAGCGAGTTTGCAGACGCGCTGAATACTGGTGTCGAGACCGCCTATAAAGCTGTCATGAAGCCGGTTGAAGGGACGATCCTGACCGTTGCAAAGGATTCTGCCAAAAGGGGTGTCCAGGCTGCGCAAAGCGAGGACGATATTATCAAAGTCCTTGAGGAAGTCCTGAAGGAAGCAAAAGCTTCGCTGAACAGGACGCCTGACCTGCTGCCTGTTCTGAAGGAAGTCGGCGTTGTGGACAGCGGCGGGCAAGGCCTTGTATTTGTCTACGAAGGCTTTCTTGCTGAGCTGAAGGGCGAAAAGCTTCCTGACGCACCTGCCTCTCTTCCGAGCATGGATGAAATGGTAAATGCCGAACATCATAAATCAATCCAGGGGCATATCAATACGGCAGATATTGAATTCGGCTATTGCACTGAATTCATGGTTAAGCTTGAAGAAGAAAAACTGAACGGAAAAAACTTTTCTGAAGATCTTTTCCGTCAGGATTTAAGCCGTTTCGGTGATTCTCTTCTGGTGATTGCCGATGAAGAACTGGTGAAGGTACATATTCATTCTGAGCAGCCCGGAGATGTGCTGAGCTATGGCCAGAAATATGGCAGCCTGGTGAATATGAAAATTGAAAATATGCGCCAGCAGCACACAAACATAGTGGGTGAGACACATACCCCGCTAAGGACCGGAGAACCTGCCAAAACAAACGAGAAGCTTGAATACGGCATTGTAGCTGTGTCTATGGGCAGCGGCATTGCTGACCTTTTCAGAAGCATTGGCGCCCATGTTGTCATTGAAGGCGGCCAGACAATGAATCCGAGCACCGAGGACATTGTTAAGGCCATAAAGGATGCGAATGCCAAAAAGATCATCATCCTGCCGAACAACAAGAACATTATTATGGCTGCCCAGCAGGCCGCCGAGGTAGCAGAGGAAGACGTTGTTGTCATTCCATCCAAAACTGTGCCGCAGGGTATGGCTGCACTGCTTGCTTTCAATCCTGGTGCAGGCCTTCAGGACAATGAAAGCGGCATGAGCGAGGCTTTAAGCCATGTCAAGACAGGACAGATCACTTTTGCTGTCCGTGACACGAGCATCGACGGCCTTGAAATCGAAAAAGAAGATTTCATGGGAATCGCTGATGGCAAAATCGTTGTCAAAGATAAGGATAAGACTGAATCAGCCAAAAAGCTCCTCACACATATGATTGATGAGGATGCTGAAATTATTACAATCCTTAAGGGCGAGGATGCATCCGAGGCAGATTTGGAGGCCATTGCAGACTTCCTGGAAAAAGAATACGAAGACATAGAAGTTGAAGTGCATGACGGCAAACAGCCATTGTACGCTTTCATCTTTTCAATCGAATAGCCTTACCAGGAAATAGAAGGGGATGCCCCTTCTATTTCTATCTATGCAGGCATGCAATGCCCCCGAAACTTGCCGAAGCTCCCAAATAGAGATCCCCGGATGCATCCACAGTCATATTCTCCTATAAAGTATAATCGAAATCAGGTGATTAATATGTTGAACGAACCAGTTACAAGTATAAAAGGAATAGGTGCAGAGACCGCTGAAGCACTGGCAGATATGAATATTTTTACTGTCGGCGACCTTTTGGAGCATTTTCCGTTCCGCTATGAGGACTACCGGCTTAAAGACCTGTCAGAAGTCAAGCATGAGGAAAGGGTTACAGTGGAGGGGAAAATCCACAGCGAGCCTTTGCTGACTTATTATGGGAGAAAACGGTCGCGCCTGACGATAAGAGTCCTTGTCGGCCGTTATTTGATCCAGGCGGTATTTTTTAACCAGCCTTACTTAAAAAAGAAGTTTGCCATCAATGATTCTGTCACGATTACCGGGAAGTGGGATCAGCACCGCCAGATGATTTCCGCCAGTGAAATTCATCTTGGGGAGAATGCAGCTTCCAAGGATTTCGAACCTGTATACGCAGTGAAAGGCAGCATTACGGTAAAAGGCATCCGCAGATTCATTGGCATGGCGTTCAGCCAGTATGCTGACAGCATTGTGGAGACACTGCCTGAGCGGCTTCTTGAGCAGTATAAGCTCTTGAACAGGAAAGATGCCCTCAGGGCGATGCATTTTCCGGGCGGGCCCGAGGATTTGAAGCAGGCAAGGCGCAGATTTGTTTATGAAGAATTCTTATATTTCCAGCTTAAAATGCAGGCGCTCAGAAAATTCGAGCGTGAACAGTCAAAAGGGATTGTCCAGACGTATGACTTGAAAAAGCTGAAAGAATTCATCGGATCGCTTCCCTTTCCTTTGACTGGAGCCCAAAAAAGAGTAGTGAACGAAATCCTGTCTGATATGAAATCCCCATACCGGATGAACAGGCTCCTGCAGGGTGATGTAGGCTCCGGCAAGACGGTCGTAGCTGCCATCGGTTTATATGCAGCAGCAACAGCAGGCTATCAGGGGGCACTGATGGTCCCGACAGAGATACTTGCCGAGCAGCATGAGAAATCGCTGAAAGAGCTGCTGGAGCCTCAGGGCCTGTCGTGTGAGCTGCTGACAAGCTCTGTCAAGGGAAAGAAGAGAAAAGAGATCCTAGCCAGGCTTTCGGAAGGGGAAATTGATGTTCTGATCGGTACCCATGCCCTCATCCAGCAGGAAGTCGAGTTCAAGCGGCTCGGATTTGTCATAACAGACGAACAGCACCGGTTCGGCGTAGAACAGCGCAGGGTGCTCCGTGAAAAAGGTGAAAGCCCTGATGTCCTGTTCATGACAGCAACTCCGATTCCAAGGACGCTTGCCATAACGGTGTTCGGGGAAATGGATGTATCTATTATTGATGAGATGCCTGCAGGCAGGAAGACAATCGAAACTTACTGGGCAAAGCAGGAAATGCTGGACCGGATTCTCCAATTCATGGAGAAGGAGCTTTCCAAAGGAAGGCAGGCATACGTCATTTGCCCGCTGATTGAGGAATCGGACAAGCTGGATGTCCAGAATGCAATCGATGTCCACAGCAATCTGACATTCTATTTTCAGGACCGGTATAAAGTAGGGCTGATGCATGGGAGGCTCCATCCGGAGGAAAAGGATGGAGTGATGAAAGAGTTCAGCCGCAACGAGATACAGATCCTTGTATCTACAACTGTCGTTGAAGTTGGGGTCAATGTGCCTAATGCTACCATTATGGTAATCTATGATGCGGAGAGATTCGGGCTGTCCCAGCTGCACCAGCTGAGAGGAAGGGTCGGAAGGGGAAGCGAACAGTCTTATTGCATCCTCCTTGCCGATCCAAAATCAGAGGTCGGGAAAGAACGGATGAAAATCATGTCTGAGACCAATGATGGTTTTGTTCTCAGTGAAAAGGATCTGGAACTGAGGGGGCCCGGAGACTTTTTCGGCCGCAAGCAAAGCGGCATGCCTGAATTCAAGGTGGCAGATATGGTCCATGACTACCGCGCTCTTGAAACGGCACGGAATGATGCATCGAAGCTGATACAGTCCAGCATCTTCTGGGAAGGTCCGGAATATGGGATGCTAAGGGAATATCTTAAAAATACAGGCGTATTCCATGGGGAAAAGCTTGATTGAAGCGGGAAGCAGACGGAGACAGAACGGAAAAGTTCTGCCTTGCGCTCTGCTTTTTTTTTGTATATACTGCTATTAGTACCTAGTCTTAATATCTCGGCGGTGGAGGATATGAGAAAAAATAAAAAAGAACGCCAGCAGCTGCTGGTTGAAACGATAAAGGATAATCCCTTCATTACAGACGAGGATCTGGCCGACCGTTTTTCAGTCAGCGTCCAGACCATCCGGCTCGACCGTCTCGAGCTTTCCATTCCCGAGCTGAGGGAAAGGATCAAAAATGTTGCGGAGAAATCTTTCGAGGATGAAGTAAAATCTCTTCCCATAGATGAAGTCATTGGGGAAATCATTGACATAGAACTTGATAATACGGCGATTTCTATATTTGATGTAAAAGAAGAGCATGTATTCAAAAGGAACCGGATTGCCCGAGGCCACCACCTTTTTGCACAGGCCAATTCACTGGCTGTCGCTGTCATAAATGACGAGCTGGCACTAACGGCTAAAGCGAGCATACAGTTTACCCGCTCAGTACACCAGAATGAGAGGGTAATCGCAAAAGCAAAAGTCGTTAAGATCGACAACAGCTCTGGCAGGACACTTGTAGAGGTTTCAAGCTTTGCGAACAATGAACTGGTTTTCAAAGGCGAGTTCGACATGTTCCGTTCCCACAGAGAAGCATGAAAATAATCCGTTAACAAGCAGGGGATGATGCAGAATGATGAAGATAGCGATAGATGCAATGGGCGGAGACAATGCCCCAAAGGAAATTGTACTCGGGGCCATGAAGGCTGCAGCAGAATTCAAGGACATACATATTACACTCGTCGGTGACGAAAAGAGAATCAGGGAGCATCTCACAGTGCGTGAGCGGATCGAAATCATCCATACAGAAGAGATGATCCTTGGGACCGATGAACCGGTCAGGGCAGTGCGGAGGAAGAAGGATGCTTCTATGGTCCTCGCAGCCAGGCAGGTCGCTGATGGCAATGCTGATGCATGCATTTCAGCCGGGAATACAGGCGCACTGATGGCAGCAGGGTTATTCGTTGTAGGAAGGATCGAGGGCATTGAAAGGCCGGCATTATCGCCGACTTTGCCGACAATAGATGGCAAGGGATTCCTCCTGCTTGATGTAGGGGCAAATGTCGATGCCAAACCTGAGCACCTTCTGCAGTATGCCGTCATGGGATCGATATATTGCGAAAAAGTCAGGGGCATCTCCAATCCCCGAGTAGGCCTTTTAAATATCGGCACAGAAGAAAAAAAAGGAAATGAACTGGCCAAGAGTGCATTTGGATTGATCAAAGATGCCGGACTGAATTTTGTCGGGAATGTAGAAGCAAGGGATCTCCTGGAAGGTGCGGCAGATGTTGTCGTCACTGATGGATTTACAGGGAATATGGTTCTGAAGACGATAGAAGGCACCGCCTTATCCGTCTTTAAAATGATGAAAGAGGCGATGACAAGCAGCCTGAAGAGCAAAATGGCAGCAGCAGTGCTGAAGCCGGACCTTGTCCAGCTGAAATCAAAGATGGACTATTCGGAGTACGGCGGAGCCGGGCTGTTCGGACTGAACGCTCCTGTCATCAAGGCCCATGGTTCCTCTGACAGCAATGCGCTCTACAGCGCAGTCAGGCAGACACGTGAAATGGTGCAGAATAATGTGGCGGAAACAATAAAGGCAGCAGCAGAAAAGCTGCCTGTAACAGGCAGGGAATAGCCTGCAGATTTCTTTGAAAAGGAGAAGAGAAAATGGGGAAAATTGCATTTTTATTTCCTGGCCAGGGCTCTCAGACTGTTGGCATGGGGAAATCTTTGGCAGAATCAGATAATAAAGTAAAAGCTGTCTTTGATCAGGCAGACCAAAGGCTGAATGATAAGCTATCAAGCCTGATATTTGAAGGACCGCAGGAGACACTGACATTAACGGTCAATGCCCAGCCGGCGCTTTTGACGACAAGCATTGCCATTCTCGCTAAGTTCCGTGAGTCAGGAATCAGAGCTGATTATACAGCCGGACACAGCCTTGGTGAATATACTGCCCTTGTCGCTGCAGGCAGCATCTCTTTTGAAGACGCGGTGCATGCGGTAAGAAAAAGAGGCGAGTTCATGGAGGCGGCGGTTCCAAACGGTGAAGGCACGATGGCAGCAGTCCTCGGCCTCGGCAGGGATGAACTGCGTGCGGTGACAGAGGAAATTTCAGGGAAAGGACATCCGGTACAGCTGGCAAACCTGAATTGCCCCGGCCAGATCGTAATATCCGGCTCCAGGCAGGGCGTTGAGCAAGCTTCTGCAAAAGCGAAAGAAGCAGGCGCCAAGAGGGTCCTTCCGCTTGATGTCAGCGGACCGTTCCACTCATCTCTGATGAAGCCGGCAGCAGAGAATTTGCGGGGTGTCCTGGACAGCATCACGGTTTCCGATGCGCAAATTCCAGTCATTTCCAATGTCAGTGCCGCCGAAATGACGGAATCAGGGGATATTAAAGAAAAGCTTGTCCAGCAGCTCTATTCCCCGGTGCTGTGGGAGGATTCTATTGAAAGGATGATCGGCCTCGGAGTCGATACATTCATTGAAATCGGCCCAGGAAAAGTTTTATCAGGGCTTGTGAAAAAAGTAAACCGCTCAGCCAAAACATATGCTGTTTCAGATGAAGCAAGCTGTGCGGCTGCAATTGAGGCATTAAAGGGGGAACCGCAATGAAGCTTGAGGGCAAGTCAGCGATCGTAACAGGCGCTTCCAGGGGAATTGGCCGCGAAATTGCATTGGAGCTTGCGAGGCAAGGAGCCAATGTGACAGTCAACTATTCCGGAAGCGAAGCAAAAGCTAACGAGACTGTTGAAGAAATTAAGGCGCTCGGCCGTGACGCATTTGCTGTAAAGGCAGATGTATCAGACAGTGAGGCTGTAACGGCCATGATGAAAGAGACAATCGAAAAATTCGGAAGCATTGATATTCTTGTCAATAATGCAGGCATCACCCGCGATAATCTTCTTATGAGAATGAAAGAGGAAGAATGGGATGAAGTCATCAGCATCAATCTCAAAGGTGTCTTCCTTTGCACGAAGGCGGCAACAAGGCAAATGATGAAGCAGCGCAGCGGCAGGATCATCAATGTATCATCGATCGTCGGTGTCAGCGGCAACCCTGGACAGGCCAACTATGTTGCCGCAAAGGCAGGCGTCATCGGCTTGACAAAAACTTCTGCAAAAGAACTGGCTACAAGGGGAATCACCGTCAATGCAATTGCCCCTGGCTTCATCTCGACTGATATGACAGACAAGCTTAATGAAGAAGTGAAAGAGCAGATGCTGTCAGGAATCCCCCTCGGACGGCTTGGCGAACCTTCAGATATTGCAAAGGTAGCCTTATTCCTGGCTTCTGAGGACAGCCGCTATATGACAGGGCAGACCCTCCATGTTGACGGCGGAATGGTGATGTAGAAGCCTCTTCAGCAGACAAAAGAAAAAATTGTTAGGCTGGACATTTATTAATCTGCTAAAATGCTCTATAATGTCTTGAGGGGAGGTGACAAGCATGGCAGATGTGTTAGAACGTGTAACAAAGATCATCGTAGATCGTCTTGGTGTTGAAGAGTCTGAAGTAACATTGGAAGCTTCTTTCAAAGAAAATCTTGGCGCAGATTCCCTGGATGTAGTTGAACTGGTTATGGAACTGGAAGATGAATTCGATATGGAAATCTCTGACGATGATGCAGAAAAGATCGCAACAGTCGGCGACGCTGTGAATTACATAAAAGCTAATGTGTAATCGTTAGATTGAGCAAAGCTCCGTTTTGAACGGGGCTTTCTTCTATAAAGGCGGATACAGGGATGATTCACCTGCCGGCAGAGCCCGTGCTTCCTGATGAATCGGCCCATTGGTCCAAGAGGCTGGAAGCTGCCTGGAATATTCAGGATGCTTTCAGGTTTTTTTGCGTTTTTAAGAATTATTACGTAAACTGATAATGTATGTAAACTATTAGCAAGGTGGAGGCAATATGCGCAAGAACAATAAAGACCAAGAGAAAAAAGCATACCGCGCGGCAGAAATGCAATTCAGGGAGTTCCAGAAGAAAATCGGGATTTCCTTTGAAAATGAAAAGCTGCTGAAGCAGGCTTTTACACATTCATCGTATGTGAATGAGCATCGGAGAAAGCCGTATGAAGATAATGAACGGCTGGAGTTTTTAGGGGACGCCGTACTTGAACTGACTGTATCCCAATTTTTATACAAGAAATATCCCATGATGAGCGAAGGAGAGCTGACAAAGCTGAGAGCGGCAGTTGTGTGTGAGCCATCCCTGGTTACATTTGCCAATGAGCTTGAGTTCGGGAAGCTCGTCCTTCTCGGCAAAGGGGAGGAAATGACAGGCGGAAGAGAGCGTCCGGCTTTGCTTGCAGATGTGTTCGAGGCATTTATCGGCGCATTATACCTGGAAAAAGGGATAGATACAGTCATCGGATTTTTAGAACAAACGGTCTTTCCAAAAATAAATTCGGGTGCTTTTTCTCATGTGATGGATTTCAAGAGCCAGCTTCAGGAGCTCGTCCAGCGTGATGGAGCGGGTGCAATTGAGTATAAGATCCTTCAGGAAAAAGGCCCTGCACACAGCAGGGAGTTTGTCTCGCGTGTTTCCTTGTCAGGGAATGAGCTCGGGACCGGGACAGGCAGATCGAAAAAAGAAGCAGAACAGCACGCGGCACAGATGGCGCTGGAGATTTTAAAATCCCATTTGCAGAATGACTCAACATCCCAAGAAAATCAACCGAGAAGCTAGGAGGGATATATCAGTGTTTCTGAAACGGCTAGATATTGCAGGCTTTAAATCCTTCGCCGAGAAGTCCTCTGTCGATTTTGTCCCTGGCGTGACAGCTGTTGTCGGCCCGAATGGGAGCGGCAAAAGCAATATTACAGACTCCATCCGCTGGGTGCTTGGCGAGCAGTCCGCGAAGTCCCTGAGGGGATCGAAAATGGAGGATATCATCTTTGCCGGGAGCGACAGCAGGAAATCGCTGAATTTTGCAGAGGTGACCCTGACCCTTGATAACGAAGATCAGTTCCTCCCGCTTGATTATAATGAAGTGAGTGTTACGAGGAGAGTCTACCGCTCAGGGGACAGTGAATTTTATATAAACAGCCAATCATGCCGCCTGAAGGATATCATCGATTTGTTCATGGATTCAGGCCTTGGGCGGGAGGCATTCTCCATTATAAGCCAGGGGAAGGTAGAAGAAATCTTAAACAGCAAGGCTGAGGACCGGAGGAGCATTTTTGAAGAAGCGGCCGGAGTCCTGAAATATAAAACAAGGAAGAAAAAGGCTGAGGCCAAGCTTCTTGAAACCCAGGAAAACCTGAACCGGGTGAATGATATCGTCTATGAGCTCGAAAGCCAGGTGGAGCCGCTGAAGATCCAGTCTTCCATCGCCAAGGACTACCTGCAGCAAAAAGAAGAGCTGGAAAAAATCGAAGTTGCCCTTACAGCCTTTGAGATTGAGGACCTTCACGGAAAATGGGAGGCTCTTTCTGCCGTGCTTGAAAAGCTGAAAAAGGAAGAAGAAGCTTTGGGCGGTGCGATCGGGGAAAAGGAAGCTGAAATCGAAGTGGCAAGGGCAGGCATTTCAGACCTTGATGAGTCCATCAATGATCTGCAGGGTGTGCTGCTTCATGCCAGCGAGGAGCTGGAAAAGCTCGAGGGCAGGAAAGAAGTCCTCAAAGAACGGAAGAAAAATGCTTCCCATAATAAAGAACAGCTGAAGAGAAATATAGAAGAGCTGGGGGAAAAGGAAGCTTCTCTTAAAGAAAGAAAAGCAATGCAGCAGGAGATTGCCGATGTTCTTCAGAGAGAGGCAGCTGAGCTTCAGAAAAAGCTAAGAGAAAAACAGGCTGAGCTGAAGCTTTATAGTGAAAATACAGAAGAAAAAATCGACTCTCTCAAAAGTGATTATATTGAATTGCTGAACAGGCAGGCTGCTTTTAAAAATGAATTTCAATATATCGGCCAGCAGCTGGCCCAGCAGGGAGCAAGATCAACCCGACTTGAGTCAGACAATGAAAAGTTTCTTTCGGAACGAAAGCAGATAGAAGACCAAAAGAAAGAAATCATTGGCAGGCTTGAACAGATACAGGGCGAGCTTGAGGAACAGGTCCGCCTTTTCAAGAATGAGCAGGCAAAAACCGAATCTTTGAAAACGAACTATCAGAAGCAGGAAACGACTCTTTACCAGGCCTATCAGTATCTTCAGCAGGCCAAGTCCCGCAAAGATATGCTGGAAGAGCTGGAGGAGGACTATTCCGGCTTCTTCCAGGGAGTCAAAGAAGTGCTGAAGGCAAGGGGCGGCGCACTTAAGGGCATTGAAGGTGCGATCGCTGAGCTGATTGCGGTGCCGAAGCAGTATGAGACTGCAATTGAAACCGCTCTTGGCGGTGCGATGCAGCATGTTGTGGTAGCGAACGAAGAGAATGGCCGCAGCGCCATCCAGTTCCTGAAAAAGCATTCATACGGCCGGGCGACCTTCCTGCCGCTGAATGTCATTAAAGGAAAGTCGCTGTCACAGGGCCAGCTGCAATCGCTAAAGCTGCATCCATCTTTTATCGGTGCTGCCGCTGACCTGGTATCTTTTGATTCAAAGTATGAAGAGGTCGTTAAAAACCTTCTCGGCAATGTCATAGTTTCAAAGGATCTAAAGGGAGCCAATGAAATGGCAAAGATCCTTAATTACAGAAGCCGGTTTGTCACAATGGAAGGCGATGTTGTAAACCCGGGCGGCAGCATGACAGGCGGCGCCGTCAAGCAAAAATCCTCTTCTTTGCTCAGCCGGAAGACAGAGCTTGAAGAGCTGAAAGAACGTTTGGCCGAAATGGATTCCAAGACGCAGCTGCTGGAAGAGCAGGTGAGAAGGGTCAAGGGAGACATAAATAAGCAGGAAGAACTGATTGAAAACCTGCGCAGATCCGGTGAAGAACTGAGGCTGAAGGAAAACTCCCTGAAGGGCGATCTCCGGGAAGTGGAGATGGCTGAGAAGAACATAAATGAACGCCTTTCCTTGTATGATATGGATAAGTCGCAATCTGCCGAAGAGTCCCAGAAGCTTTCAGCCAGGAAATCTGCACTTGAGCTTGAGCTTGAGAAGATGCAAAAAAGCATCACTGGCCTGGAGGAAGAAATCGAGGTGCTCACACAGCAGAAAAACACTAGGATGACCTCCAAGGAAACGCTCATGGACATGATCGGCGAGCTAAAGATTACGCTGGCATCCAAGAACGAACAGCTGAACTTCGCTAAAGATACTTTCGCGTCCATTGAGGGAGAGCTGGCGGAAACATCAGAGAAGCTTCAGACCTTCAAGGAAGATTTGTCGCTGCTGTCATCAGAGCTGACCAGCAGCTCTTCAGGAGAAGAAGTGCTCGAGGAAGCCGCAAGGAAGAAGCTGAAAGATAAGCAGGAAGCCATCGACTTGATTTCTTCCAGGAAAGAGGAGCGCCTTAAACTCCAGGAAACACTTGAAGACCTGGAGCTTTCAGCCAAGGAGCTCCGCCGCCTTCATAAGGGCATGACTGAGAGCATGAAGGATGAGGAAGTGCGATTGAACAGGCTGGATGTTGAACTGGATAACCGCCTGGCCCATCTCAGGGAGGAATATCTGCTTACCTTTGAAGCAGCCAGGGAGGAGTATCCGCTCCACATTCCTGCTGAGGAAGCACGCAAAAAGGTTAAGCTCATCAAATTGTCCATTGAGGAGCTAGGGACAGTGAACCTGGGTTCCATTGAGGAATATGAGCGCGTATCAGAGCGCTATGAGTTCCTGCTGGCACAGAAGAATGATCTGCAGGAAGCGAAGGACACTCTCTTCCAGGTAATTGATGAAATGGATGAAGAAATGAAAAAAAGATTCAGGCAGACATTTGAAGGAATCAGATTCCATTTTGAGTCTGTCTTCCAGGCGCTGTTTGGCGGAGGCAGGGCAGATCTAAAGCTGACACAGCCTGACGATCTGCTTAATACAGGCGTTGACATCGTTGCCCAGCCGCCAGGCAAGAAGCTGCAGAATCTGGGGCTCTTATCAGGCGGGGAGAGGGCGCTCACGGCAATCGCGCTGCTATTCTCAATCCTGAAGGTGCGCCCCGTACCGTTCTGCATCCTGGATGAAGTGGAGGCTGCGCTCGATGAAGCCAACGTCCAGCGCTTTAGCCAATATCTGAAGAGATACAGTGAGGAAACACAGTTTATCGTCATCACCCACCGCAAAGGGACGATGGAAGAAGCAGACGTCCTGTACGGTGTAACGATGCAGGAATCAGGTGTTTCAAAGCTTGTCTCAGTCAGACTTGAAGAAACCCGGGAGCTTGTTCCGCAATAGACAGGCAAAATATGCCGGAAAAGGGGTGTACGCTCTTTTTCCGGCGATACATACAGATGAATGAGAAGGAAGTGAACAGATGAGTTTCTTTAAAAAACTGAAAGATAAAATTACGAAGCAAACCGATACAGTGACAGAAAAATTCAAGGATGGCCTGACAAAAACGAGGGATAATTTTTCCGGCAAGGTCAATGATCTTGTAGCGAGGTACAGGAAGGTCGATGAGGACTTCTTCGAAGAGCTTGAGGAAATTCTCATTCAGGCTGACGTGGGCTTTGACACGGTCATGGAGCTTGTAGAAGAGCTGAGAATGGAAGTGAAGCGCAAAAACATCCAGGACCCGCAAGGCGTGCAAAGCATCATTTCCGAGAAACTGGTTGAAATATATGAGGGAAGCGGGGAAGCATCTTCCGCTTTGAATATCCAGGAAGGCGACCTGACAGTCATCCTGTTCGTAGGTGTGAATGGGGTCGGCAAGACTACCTCAATCGGCAAGCTGGCGCATAAGTTCAAGTCTGAAGGAAAAAAGGTGCTCATGGCCGCAGGGGATACTTTCCGTGCGGGGGCCATCGAGCAGCTTGAAGTCTGGGGAGACCGGGTCGGCGTCGAAGTCATCAAGCAGGCAGAAGGATCTGATCCGGCAGCTGTTATGTTTGATGCCGTCAGGGCTGCGAAATCAAGGAATGCAGATATCCTTCTTTGTGACACCGCAGGACGCCTTCAGAACAAGGTCAACCTGATGAAGGAGCTTGAAAAAGTCAAGCGGGTGATCGAAAGGGAAATCCCCGGCGCCCCGCATGAAGTATTGCTCGCCCTTGATGCAACAACAGGGCAGAATGCCATGATCCAGGCAAAAACCTTCAAGGAAGCAACAGATGTGAGCGGAATCGTCCTGACAAAGCTTGATGGCACCGCAAAAGGCGGCATCGTCCTGGCCATCCGCAAGGAACTCGACATTCCCGTCAAATTCGTCGGCCTCGGAGAAAAAATGGACGACCTGCAGGAATTCGACGCAGAACGCTATGTCTACGGCCTATTCGCTGACATGGTCGAGAATGCGGAAGAGTAAATGATAAAAGATCAGCAGCTGCAAATGCAGCTGCTTTTCAGTTTGGAGAAAAAGGTAGCATTAAAAGTTTTTTTTGCTGCCCTTTGCCTTTTATTCAGTAAGAACCAACTTGCTGCAAAATTAATTTGAAACCCGTTGATTGGAGTGGAAGGCACGTAGACTCCTGCGGGATTGCAGCGGCAGAGCTGAGACCCCGCAGGAGGTACGACGAGTTATCATGAACGAAACTAGCTCCTACTCGTAACATCGTAGGTTAATCTGGTTAGAATGTTTACTGTTAAAATACATTCCCAAATCAGAGCTACATTACGGAAGGAGCTAGTTATTATGCAGGATACCATAAAATACGTAGGTTTAGACGTCTCAAAAGAAAAGATTGCGGTCGCTATCGCAGAAGAAGGCCGGGCAGAGCCTAGATACTGGGGATTGATCCCCCATACCCCAGAAGCAGTAAAGAAATTAATGAAAAAGTTAGGCAGGCCTGAAACACTCCGAGTGTGTTATGAAGCCGGTCCGACCGGATATCCACTTTATCGGCTACTTATGGCAATGGGGATTCAGTGCTCGGTAATTGCCCCTTCTCTTATTCCTAAAAGACCCGGAGAACGCATTAAGACGGACCGCAGGGATTCTATTCGCTTAGCTCATTTGTACCGTGCTGGCGAATTGACTGCCATCTATGTTCCAGATAAAGAAGATGAGGCGCTGCGGGATCTTATTAGATGCAGAGAAGACGCCAAAGAAGACGAACTGAGGGGGAAGCATCGATTAAGTAAGTTTTTACTTCGCAATGACATTAAACCACCAAGTGGAATAAACAAGTGGACAAAAAAGTATTTTGAATGGCTTGATACTTTAAAGTTTGAAAACACTTCCCTGCAAATCACTTTCCAGGAATACTATCACCAAATTAAAGAATTATCACAACGGATTCTAAGGCTGGAAGAAGAAATTAGGATTCAGTCCAATGAAGGGGTTCACGCCCAGAAAATTCAGGCACTCCAATCATTAAGGGGTGTGGCTTTTATCACAGCGACAAGCATTGTGGCAGAAATCGGTTCGTTTAAACGTTTTACTACGCCCAAACAATTCATGGCGTATGTTGGTCTGATACCTAGCGAGTATTCAAGTGGAGAAAGAAGAAGCCAAGGACAGATAACCAAAACAGGAAATCGGCATGTGCGGCGATTATTGGTAGAGGCCTCATGGAGCTATAGATATAAGCCAGCTGTGAAAGGAGAACTTAAAAAACGACAAAACGGCCAGTCTCCAACTATCCAGGCAATATCATGGAAGGCACAGAACAGGCTGCATAAAAAGTATTTCCGTTTACTAGCGAGAGGTAAAGAAAGTCCAAAAGCCGTTACAGCTGTCGCGAGAGAATTGGCAGGATTTATTTGGGCAGTGATGCAAGAAGTAGAAGACATTCCTCAAGGGTAAAAAAGAGAAGTAGTGATCTATCGGAAGATAGAGGTTTTAAATAGAACTGAGAATAGGGCTCGAAGGCAAAGAGAAAAACCGGAAAGGAAGATCCACGTGCCTCCTCTGTGCTATATCTTAATAGATTAACGCACGTCGCGAGTTAGTGGCAGGTCCTTTATACGGAAAGATAAAATGTGAAAACCCACGAATATCAGAATGATAACCGCAGTTGAGTTTTTGCCTTCGTGCCGTGTTTTTATCTTCTATTCCTATCAATAACAGGAGGTCGATTATTCCTTCTTTTAGCTCTAACTAGCCTCTCATCGCTTGGATGGGCCGTCAAGGAGACCACTTGACCGCCCATCCAAGCGATGAGAATTGGTCAGTAAGCTAAAGAAGAAGCTATTCTAGCCAATTTGGCTAAATATCTAACCAGCACAAGAAGCCAAAATAGCTTCTCTTCTTAAAAGTGCCCAAAAATAAAACCAAAACGATGGTGGAGTGGGAATCTTGACAGTTTCGTTCATATCAGGAGGCTCAGCGCCGCCCCGTGGAAAGCGAAGTGCCTGGAGCGGAAATCAACACCCTTGTTCAGAAAAGTAACTCATGTGCTTGTGAAAAGGGTTCGATGTCCCGCGAAAAGCGAAGTGCCTGAAACGCAAATCAACATTCTTCGTCGACGAGCAAAACTTTTTAAAATGATCCAGCAGTCTGCAAAACGCAGGCTGTTTTTTTGAGCTTTAATTGGATTTTTTTCTCATTCCTTGTAGGGACATCCTGATTTATTTCGTCTATTATACATGAGCCGGCACCGCTTGCCGGAAAAGCAAAGTCAGCAATAGATTTATATTTTCAAAGAATTGCAAACTTTTGCCGGCTCCTGTTCGTCTATTGTAGTGGAATAATATTCTGGGGGGAGTTTTTTTGCGTAAACATACAAAAGCAATCATTGCTGTGATTGCTGCATTGCTGCTGTTTCTTATCTTAAACCAGCCTGCTTATGCAGCACCGGCAGACATCAGCATTTCAGTAGAAGCAGGCCTGGACGGAAATGTTAAAAGGGGAAAAGGCTTTCCCTTGACTATCAAAGCTGAAAATACAGGAGAGGCGTTCAGCGGGGATCTGCTGATTGATTTTCACCCTTCCTATAATTCCGGCGGAGCCATGAGCATCAAGGCAAATCTGCCGGAAAATTCTTCGAAAACCTTTCACATAACAATACCGGGCAATTCGGAGGACCACCCATCATCATATCAGAACCTCCCTGCCATCCACCTTTATAAAGGGAGCTGGAAGGACGGGAATAAAGTCAAGTTCTCCGGCGACACGAAGCTGAAGGCGAAATACATAGAAGGCGGAGAAATGACAATGGGCATCCTGAGCGAGGACTATGACCGGCTCAAGGAGCTGAGGATCCTTCCCTCTGCAGCAGTGGAGACACTTGAGCTGAAAAAAGAACAGCTTCCTGAAGAAGGGCTCGGGCTTGAAATGCTCGACTATCTCCTGCTCGACGAATTTGCTGTTTCCGACCTGACAGAGGCCCAGCAAAATGCCATTAAGGATTGGGTTGGGAATGGTGGAATACTGATTGCCGGTGCAGCTCCTGATGCGGGCCAATCCCTGGGTGTCCTTTATACACTTCTGCCGATGAAGCCGGATAAAGAAGGGGATTCTTCTGCCTCCTTTCTTGCGGAAAAAGGAGAGAATGAGCCTCCTTTCAAGGAGCTGCCTATGTTTTACGGCCCTGTCGAAAATCAGGCGGAAATCCTCTCGCTTAGCGGGAATGTCCCTGCAGCAGTGAAAGCTGACTATGGAAGCGGCACAATCCTGCAGACTGCCTTTTCACTCGGCGATGAGCCGCTGTCTTCCTGGACTGGCTACAGCAGGTGGTTTGGCGGGATTCTGCAGTCAGTCCCTGCACCATCTGCCGCAGGAAGCCAGTATGGACCGGATATTTATGATCCGCTGACCTATGAATTTGCTGAAGCAAATGAATATTTCCCTGCTTCCAGCTTTTCAATTGGTCAGCTCTTGCTGCTGCTCATCGGCTATATAATCGTCATTGTCCCGATCCTTTATTTTATTTTGAAGAAGCGGGACAAACGAGAACATGCCTGGTGGATCATCCCTTCTTTGGCTGTGCTGATGTCAGTGGCCATTTTTGGCATCGGGGCAAAAGACAGGCTTGGACAGCCTCAGGTCAATCAACTGGGCGTCTATAAAGCAGTGAACAGCCAGCTTATCGGTATTCAGGCGGCAACCCTGCTTTCAAACACAAGCGGTGAATATGCATTCTCTGTTCCCCGCGGGGAATTCAATGCGATCCCCAGCACTTTGAACAGACCGGGGACAGATCATTCCGGCGGCGGTGTCATTGAACAGAGCCGCAAGGAAACGAGGATTGTTTTTAATGCAGTAGAGTATTGGTCATCCAGGACCATATTCGGCAAATCGCAAAAAGAAAAGGAAGGCGGCCTGGAGGCTGATCTGACGCTTAAGGACAAACGGCTGTCAGGCACTGTGACAAATAGCTTCCCATATGATTTTGAAGAGCTGTATATATGGACCCGCTCGAATAAGATCAATGTCGGCAGCCTGAAAAAAGGTGAAACACTGAAAGTCGACGAAAAAGTGAAGAATGACTTTCTCACCGCCCCGTATATGTCGGGCGCCGGCTATGGCTATCCGGGGCCGAACCAGGATCTGGATCTGATGAAGAAAGAAAGGCTTGAATATGCTGCATCTGCCTTCCTTTTCTCAGGGAGCGGGACTGCTGAAGGCCCGATGCTGGCCGGACTTACGAAGGACAGTGTCATTGAGGCGGATCTTCTGTCCAAAAAAGAAAAAATTTCGGGCCTGAATCTCATCTTTGAACCATTTGAAGCGAAGGTTGATTTTACAGGCGAGTTCTCCCTGTCCAATGAGGTGCTTGATACCGAGCTTGAGGCGGTGCAGGGCATGGTTTACGAAAAGAACGTCAATGGCAGCAAAGATCAAATGATGGCTGATGATGGGGAATATCAGTTCATTGCATCTCTGCCTGCACAAGTGAAAGGAAAATCCCTGGCATTCAGTGAGCTGTCCGTATCGACAAAGGCCAAATTTGCTGAATATGCAGTCCTGAACCATGAATCTGGCGAAATGGAGCCGTTCGAATCAAAGCTCACTATCCAGGAAGATATCGGCAGCTATATTGGCAAAGATGGAAAAGTGGTTGTCCGCATTATCAAGACATCGAAGGACCCTCAAATCACGATGCCGAAAATAACGATTAAAGGGGAGGCATCCTAATGATAGAGATTATTGATTTAACAAAGAGATATGGTAAATTTACAGCCCTGAACAGCTTGAACCTCCAAATAGAAAAAGGTTCGGTCTTCGGGTTTGTCGGCCAGAACGGCGCAGGCAAATCGACCACCTTCTCTATTCTGGCGACACTGTTGGCGCCTACATCTGGAACCGCCTATGTAAATGGCTATAATGTCGCTGACGAGCCGAAGATGGTTCGCCGGCAAATCGGCTATATGCCAGATTTTTTTGGTGTTTATGATCAGCTGAAGGCAGAAGAGTATCTCCATTTTTACGGTGCCAGCTATGGGATCGATTTCAAGGAAAGGGAAAAGCTTATTCCCCAGCTCCTGGACCTGGTCAACCTTGAGCACAAACGCGATTCTTATGTTGACCTGCTCTCAAGGGGAATGAAACAGAGGCTCTGTCTGGCAAGGAGCCTCATCCATGACCCGGAAGTCCTTATCCTCGATGAACCTGCATCAGGGCTCGACCCGCGGGCGCGCGTGGAAATGAGGGAGATATTGAAGGAGCTGAAGAACATGGGCAAGACCATTCTTATTTCTTCACATATCCTCCCGGAGCTTGCAGAAATGTGCGACACGATCGGGATCATCGATCAAGGGATGCTGGTAGCTGAAGGGTCAGTCACAGAAATACAGGCAAAACTGCGCGGAGAGAAACTGATCATGGTCAAAGTCCTTAAGGATGTGCACAAAGCCTTTTCATTCTTTGAGGACACTCCCGGTGTGAGCGGGCTAAGACCCGGGGAAGGTGAAAATTTACTCCAGTTTGTCTACAAAGGGGATGATGCCGGCCAGATTGCTCTGCTGAAAAACGCGATAGAAGCCGGTCTCTCAATTGCTAGCTTTGCAGAAGCGGAAACCGACCTTGAAGATGTATTCATGGAAATTACGAAAGGAGTGGAACTTTCATGAAAAATTTTGCCGTAAATCCCGTCCTGAATAAAGAAATAAAACTGCGGTTCCGCTCGTTCAAGAGCTTTCTCGGCGTATTATTTTATCTCCTGGCATTAGGTGTTATTATATTGGGTTTCATTTTTATTAATATGATGTCGAACAGCCAGGGGTATTTCAAGCCTGACCAGAGCAGGGAGATGTTCATTGTCCTGTCCTTTCTGCAGCTTGCCCTGATATTGTTCATTACACCCGGGCTGACAGCAGGGGTCATCAGCAGTGAAAGAGAGAGGCAGACCCTTAATATCATGCTGACGACGACACAGAGCTCCGCGAGCATCATCATCAGCAAGCTCGTATCTGCTATTTCCTTCCTGCTCCTGCTTATCGTAGCCAGCCTTCCGCTTTACAGCATCGTATTCCTGTTTGGAGGGGTATCTCCTGGACAGGTGGCCCTGACACTCGGATTCTACATCTTTACGATCATGGTTTACGGCAGCCTTGGGGTATTGTTTTCAACGCTGATCCGGAAAACAGTCGTTTCTATGGTTACAACCTATGGGGCCACACTTTTTCTGGTCGGGGGAACGGCATTTCTGACGATGATTTTGATGCAGTTAGGGAATATGAATCCAAATGTGCAGACAGACAGCCCGTTTGCTTATTTTACCGCCATGCTGAATCCTGCCATGGTCCTTCTCGGCATTTTTACACCTGACTTTCTGAGGGAGCTTGCTAATGAGACAGGAATCGAATTTCCGCTCTGGATCGCCCACCTGATCGCAAGCTCGGTGATTTTTGTGCTGGCGCTGCTGATCAGCATAAGAAAGCTCAGGCCAAATATGAAAAAGGGATAGGAGTTGTCAGCGTATGGCCAAACAAAACAGGGAGCAGTTCTTAAATCTGCTGAAGCCTGTCCGGCGCCAGCTTCTCTTTGCAGCTGCAATGAAGGAGCTTCAGCTTCTCCTTTTTTACGGAGGTGCCTCCATACTTATCGTCCTGCTTTTGGCCCGGACGGTGGTCATCACAAATCTGCCGGTATATCTTTTTGCAGCTGCTTTTGCGTCTCTATCTTTTTCTTTCTGGAGGTTCTGGATCCGGAAGCCGGGCTTTCGGGAGGCAGCTGCCGTTTACAACCGCTTTGTACCTGATGACAGGGTGCTTACGGCATACTCACTATTGAACAGCGAAGGGCTAATGGAGCTGCTGCAGCTTGAAGAGGCCTTAGCTTATATGAAGATGGACCAGGCATCTGTCCTGAAACGCAAAAAGCAGTTCTTCTACCCTAAATGGTTCCTCGGAGCGCTGGCTGTTCTTCTCGCCGTTTCAGCCGCCGCTTTTCTTCCCAGCACGAAAATGGAAAGAGCAAGCCAGCTTGACGAAGAAAAAGAAATTGTAGAATCCGCTGAAAAACAGCTCAATGAAAAAGCAGAGAAAGAGAAGAATCCGGAAACAAGGAAGCTGATAGAGGAAACGGCAGATGAAATCAGCAAGCTTGACTCTGCCGCAGAGGCTTTGAAAGAGCTTGAAAAAAAGAATAAGTCGCTGGAGCTGCAGAAAATGAAGGAGCAGGAAAGGCAAAGGAAGCTAGAAGAAACTAAAAGCCGGCTTGATAATGCCGGCTTAAGCTCCCTTGCGGCTGCACTGGATAACAAAGACCTGAACAAAGCGATGGATGAGCTGAAGGAACTGCAGAAAAATCTGGAGGAACTTTCAGATAAGCAAAAAGAAGCTCTCCAGGAGCTGGCTCAAAAGGACGGGCCTTTGACAGATAAAGAGCTCGATAAGCTGGCACAGCAGCTGGAGCAAGCCTTAAACTCCTCCGATGCATTGTCCAGGCTCGCTGCCGCACAGCAGGCTGTCGGCCAGGCAGGGACAAAACTCCACAGCCAAATGTCTGCTAATGGAATGAATCCGGGACAGCTGGCTCTCTCAGGATCCACCGGACAGCCCGCCCCCGGGCAGAGTCCTGGCCAGAGCACAGGCACGGGCGCCCAGCAGCCTGGCAAAGGAAACGCCGGGAATGGATCCGGAAGCGGCTCAGGCACCGGCTCAGGCACCGGCTCAGGTTCAGGTTCAGGCTCAGGCTCAAGCGGATCGGGTTCATCCTCAGGCGGAATGGGATCAGGTGCCGGACTTGGCCAAGGCTCGAGGGAGCTCCTGACTGTGCCGGAAAGGATTACGGGCCAGGTGAATACGGAAACTGATTCAGGCCAATTAGGCGATGGAGGGCCGGCCGGACAAAGCGAGGGAGCCGGGCCCATCCTGCGGGGGAGCGCCAGGCCGTACAGCGAAGTCTATGAATCTTATGAACGATCTTACCGGGAAAGCTCTGAGCGCTACAAGCTGCCTGATGAACTGGCAGAAATCGTAAAGAACTATTTTACAAATATAGATCCTGATGGAGAGTGAGAAATATGGCGTCAATTGAAGAGAAGGCAAACCGATTTAAAGAAGCAGCCGCTATCCTGGATAAAGTGAAGGAAGAAATCAGGTCATTTATCGTCGGGCAGGAGGACGTGATCGATCAGGTGCTGTGGAGCATCATCTCCGGCGGCCATGTACTGCTTGAAGGCCTCCCCGGCATGGGGAAGACCATGCTGGTCAAGACAATATCGGAAAGCATGGATCTGAAGTTTTCGCGGATCCAGTTCACTCCTGACCTCATGCCATCCGATATAACAGGAACCATGCTTCTGCAGCCTGACGGGAGCGGGAAGCAAGCTTTTGTTTTTCATGAAGGGCCTTTATTTGGAAACATCATTCTCGCAGATGAAATCAACCGTGCGACGCCGAAAACACAAAGTTCGCTGCTGGAAGCGATGGGGGAAAAAACAGTCACAATCATGGGTGAGACAAAAATGATGGACCGCCCATTCTTTGTTCTGGCTACCCAGAACCCGATTGATATGGAAGGGACCTATCCGCTTCCTGAAGCACAGCTGGACAGGTTCATATGCAAAATTCAGGTCTCATACCCGACGAAGGAAGAATTGAAAGAGATCGTATTAAGGACGACAGGGACCCGGACTGCCTCCGTTCAAAAAGCAGCTGCAAAAAAAGATGTATTGGAGATCCAGGATTTGGCGAAGGAGATTCTGGTCAGTGAAGAAATGATTGATGCAGCTGTATCGATCATTTCAGCCACACATCCAGAGTCGCCGGATGCAACGGGGATGGTCAGGCAGTACATCCAGTTCGGGAGCGGCCCAAGGGGACTGCAGAGCCTGATCATGATGGCGAAAGCAAGGGCAATGTCACAGGGGAGATACCATGTTTCCATGGGAGATTTAAGGAAGGCAGCGCTCCCGGTGCTCCGCCACCGCCTCATCGTAAACTTTGAAGCTGACAGCAGCGGCATTTCGGCAGATGAAATCATCCGGGATCTGGTCGAATCCAGAAATCCTGCCAGGGATGGCCGTCAGCATGCATAAAGGAGGCGGACTTCTTTCAAGGCTGCAGAAAAAGCGCCTGCAGGTCAAAACGAAGAAGCGCGGCGCCCATAAAGGGACAAGGCAGTCCAGCGGCTTTGGTTCTTCTCTTGAATTTTCCGATTTCAGGCTCTATCAGCCGGGAGACGATGTCAGGCAAATCGACTGGAATGTTTTCGGTCGCACCCAAAAGCATTATATAAAGCGGTTCCTCGATGAACAGGAGATTTCAGCTGCTGTTTATCTGGACACATCCTCTTCCATGCAAAGCATTGACCAAAAATGGAAGCTGGCTAAAGAATTGGCCGCCTCACTCTGCTATATCGCTCTTTCAGGTGGAGACAGGCTCTATTTCGCCTCTTTGCCCTCTGGAAGTAAAGCCTCTCTCAGAAGAAAAGGAGCCAATTACAGCAAGCAGGTATATGCAGAAATCCTCCAGCTGGAAGGTGCCGGAATCAATGAGGGTTATTCAGACCATTTAAGCCGTGCCCTGCAAAAAAACCAGCAGCTGTCCATCCTCATTACCGACACTATGGAGCCGCTCAGCGTTCTTGAGTCTGCAATGAAAAGGATAGGGGCCATGAAACAGGATTTCTGGCTGCTGCAGATTCTGGCTAAGGAGGAAGCCGAGCCGAATTACAGTGGAGATATCAGGCTGATTGACAGCGAAAGCAGTACTTCTGTTAATGTCAGTATGAATCCCGTGATTGTTGATGGATATAAGAAGAGGCTGGAAGAGCATGGCAGGCAGCTTGAGGCGGCCTGCAGGAAATATGGGGGGCAGTTTGTACCGATTACAGCTGAAACAGACATCCAGACCATTTTATTGCGCATCCTGCCTGGTAAAGGCATGTTGAATTGAGGTGAAACACGATGCTCTTTTTTAGCCCGATCTATTTTTTATTAGTCTTTTTTATCATCGCCTTTATATTATTCTACTTTTTCCGGAAGCAGTTTGATGAGAAAATCATTCCTTCCAATATGCTTTGGGTGGAGGCAGTGAATGAGTGGCAGGCATCGCCCTGGCTGAAGAAGCTTCAGCAGAATCTATTATTCTGGCTGCAGCTTCTCTCCCTGCTGCTGCTGCTGTTCGCGCTGGTCCGGCCTTACTGGTTAGGAGAAGAATTAAAGGGGAGCCGCTTGATATTTGTTGTCGATCCCTCTGCATCCATGCTTGCTGAAAGAGATGGTGAACCGGTCTTTGAGAAGGCAAGGGAGAAGATGCTTTCGCTTGCCGGCAGCATGGCCGGCCAGGAGGTTACTCTGATAAGAGCCGGGGAGAATCCGGAGATCCTCCTGTCGGGGGAAAAGGAGAAAGCTGCTGTTAAAAAGTCAATCAATGCTCTTGAAATTACTTATGAGCATGAAAACATGACTAAAGCGCTGCAGCTGGCCAATTCTTTGGCAGATGCAGAGAATTCAGCTATATACATATTTTCTGATGGATTTGAAAAAGAAGCAGCCGCGGCCCTGGATGAAGGAAATTATACAGAAGTCCATAATTTCGGAAAAGAAGGGCAGAATCTTGCGCTTTTATCTTTTGGTGTTGTCCGGGAAGGCGAGGGGATTGCCGGAGGCGCTTCCGTTGAGAACCAGTCAGCGGAGGAGGCCGCTTTTTCCTTCCGGATACTATATGAGGGCCAGGTGCTCTTTGAACAGGAAGTGGAGATTGAAGGAAACGGGCAAACTGTAGTCCAGATTCCCGGACTCCCCGAGCATCCGTATTATAAGGCAGAAATAAGGGCGGATGATGCTTATCAAGCCGACAATGAGCTGACAGCGATCTATAATGAGCCGAGCCAAAAGGTGATTGCCGTTGGCAGCATCAGTCCATTTGTGCTGAAAGGCTTTGAAACATGGGGTGCTGAACTGGTTCAGGCCGATCCTTCAACAGCTGCAGCCGGGGAAGAAGGCATATACCTTGCAGATGCCGGCAGCCTTGAAGCGGCAGAGGGAAGGCCTGTAATCATCTTCAATGCGGAAACAGGAAGGGAAAAGCTGGAAGAACTGCCGGAGGCCGCGGATGATCCGATTCTTGAACATGTGGGGGCCGAGAGTATTTTCATTGATTCCTCGTACGAGCCGCTTAAAGGTGATTGGGAAACCCTCCTGCAGTCAGGCGGGCGCCCTCTGATCCAGAAGGGAACACAGAATGGGACTCCGGCTTTGCTGATCAATTTCGCTTTGGAAGATTCTGATTGGCCATTGCAGCCCGGTTTTCCGGTCTTCTTGTATAATGCCTATCAATGGCTGGCTGCCCAGTCAGATTTTCTTGGCTATTTTTCACCAGGGGAAGAGAAGTGGCTCAATGCAGGGGCTGGCTCTGGTTCACTGGATATTTACAATGATGAAAACGAAAATCTATATTCACTGGATCTGGCAAAGGAAAACTTTGCTGCTCCCTATAAGCCGGGAGTCTACCAGGCTGCCGCAGGGGAAGAACATTATTTTTTCTCTGTCCTGCTTGATGACAGGGAAAAAGCTGCCAGGCATGCCTCTTCCTTTACAATGAATAATAAAAGTGCTTCAAATGGCTATGAGGAAAAAGAGCAGAACGGACTTTGGTTTTGGCTCGCATTATTCGCTTTCATCCTGATAGCAGCAGAATGGGAGGTGTTCAGGCGTGGGAATAGAATTTAAACATCCTTTTATGCTTTTGCTCATCATTCCTTCCCTGCTCCTGGTATTCTTGTACATCAAGACAGCAAAGGGCAGGGGAAATAGGAAGGGAGCAGCTGTGATGAGGGCCATCGTGTTCATTCTGCTTGCCTTTGCGCTGGCTGTCCCTTCAATCAGACTGCCTGCTCCGGGAAAAACGGTGGTTTTCATCGCCGACCGCTCTGCCAGTGTGCAGGGCAGGGAAGGAGAGCTGCTGGATTTCATCGATGCCGGAATTCAGTCCAAAGGAAAGGAAGATTCATATGCCGTGATCTCGGCTGGAGAAACAGCTGCTGCTGAAAGCTCTCTGGCCAGTATGAAGGGGGAGTTCCGGGAGTTCAGTACTGACACCGGGAAGGGTGAAACGAATCTCGAGGCAGGCATTCAGCTGGCTTCGACTCTCATGCCGGAGGAAACCCCTGGGAGGATTGTCCTTTTATCAGACGGAAGGGAAACGGCCGGAAGCAGCCGTGAAGCGGCAAAGCTTTTGAAGAACCGGGGGATAGAGCTTGATTATGTCCTGCTGGACAGCAGCAGGAAAGAGGACATGTCCATTTCCAGCCTGGAAGTCCCTCCGGCCTTATATGAAGGTGAAGAAGCATCCATCACAATGGCGATAGACAGCAATTCTTCAAAAGAAGCTGATTTAAGGCTTTCTGTAAACAGCCGGGAAGTCCTGAAAGAGAGTATCACGGTTAAAGAAGGAAAAAATGTCTATACCTTCAAGCACAAAATCGATGAAACAGGCTTATCCGCAATCAAGGCTGAAATTTCCGCTGAAGGGGATGGATTCATAGAAAACAATAGCCTTCAGTCTGCTGTCAATATTAAAGGGACTCCCAAGGTTTTGATCGTAGAGCAGGAAAAAAGCCAGCTTGAAAACATACTGGACGGGTCAGGACTTCTGGCCGATTCCATCGTGCCGGAAAAACTGCCTACCTCACTTTCCGGGTTTCTTCCCTATCAGTCCATCATTTTCAATAATATACCGGCAACGGTGGTTTCCGAGAATCAGATGATGCTTATCGAAAAGGCTGTAAAGGAATTTGGCTCAGGATTCATTATGGCGGGGGGAGAGAACAGCTTTGGTCTTGGCGGCTATTTCAAAACGCCGATTGAAAAGCTGCTGCCTGTCAACATGGATATTAAAGGGAAGAAGGAAATGCCCTCCCTCGGCCTTATGATTGTAATGGACCGTTCTGGAAGCATGGCAGGGAGCAAGCTGGAACTGGCAAAAGAGGCGGCAGCAAGATCAGTTGAACTCTTGCGAGAGAAAGATACTTTGGGATTCATAGCATTTGATGACCGGCCGTGGGTCATCGTGGAAACCGGACCGCTTGAAGATAAAAAGGACGCGGTGGACAAAATTGGCTCAGTCACTCCCGGGGGAGGCACGGAGATCTTTACTTCCCTCGAAAAAGCATACGAAGAGCTGGAGAACCTTAAGCTCCAGCGGAAGCATATCATCCTCCTGACAGACGGGCAGTCTGCCAGGAGCACTGATTATGAAAGCATGATAGAGACGGGGAAAGAAAACAATATTACTCTATCGACTGTGGCGCTTGGAAGCGATGCCGACCGGAATCTGCTGGAAGAGCTGGCTGGGCTTGGTACCGGGCGCTTCTACGATGTCACGGATTCATCGGTGATTCCGAGCATTCTATCAAGGGAAACTGTTATGGCGACGAGAACATATATCGAAGACAATCCTTTTTATCCATCTTTGCGGCCGTATCCGGAATGGGGCGATTTTTTTGCAGGCGGCGTTCCGCAGATGAATGCCTATATTGCTTCTGAAGCCAAACAGGGTGCAGAGGTCCCCCTTCTCAGTGAGAAAGAGGATCCGATCCTGGCTCAATGGCAGTATGGCATCGGCCATACGATCGCCTTTACTTCGGATATAAGCGGAAAATGGTCGGGGGACTGGGCCCGCTGGGAAAAATGGCCGCAGTTCATCAATAAACTCGCCAGCATTTCACTTCCAAAATATGAGAGCGAAGCTTACAGCCTTTCAGTCCGAAGAGAAAACGAAGAAACTGCCGTTTTGCTTGAAGGAAACAGCAAGGCTGCCCTCCCTGCAGAAATAGCAGTTATTTCAGATAGCGGGGAAAAAATTGATGCAAGCACTAAACTGGCAGCTCCCGGCAAGTACGAAATTAAAATGCCTTCAGAGCCTGGCATGTTTTATGTCAATATCAGCCAGCAAAGCCTGTCGGGAGAAACAAGGACCTATAAAACCGGCTTTACTCTCCCGTATTCAGAAGAATATTTGATGCAAAAAGAAAATGAAGGACTCCTTAAGGAAATCTCTGCCTTGACGGGAGGAGAGCGGCTCGAAGAAGGCAAGGAGGCATTCCGCCCGCTGAAGGCAGGAAGTTTTGAAAAGGCATCAATCAGTGAATGGCTGCTTCTTGCTGCATTCCTCCTCTTCTTTGCGGAGATAGCGGCCAGGAGGTTCGGGCTCAGGCTGATTCCGGACAGACGAAGGACCAGGAAGGCTGCAGCGGCCGGTGGAAGCCGGCCATTAGAGAAAACAGCTGCCAAAGTTCGGGCGGCCGACCGGCAGAAAGGCGTCCGGGTTCCGGAGTCCCGCGCTCAGGTAGCAGAGCCCGCCGCGCGGCAGGGTGAGGTCCGGAAACCAAAAGGACGCTCTGGAGCAAGCATCAGTCCGGATGAGCGGGAAGAGAGAATGAAACGCCTGCTGGAAGCCAAAAAGAGGAAACGCTGACAAAGGCCGAAGAAGCGGCGCCGGGCCCGGATTTCCTTGACACAGTTTGGGGTTCTGTGTAAACTGTTTTATTGTAAAGGCTTTTCACTTAACAAGGGGGAATGAGCTATGCTGGAGAAGACGACGAGGATGAACTATCTGTATGACTTTTATCAGTCGTTGTTGACGCCGAAGCAGCGGAGCTATATGTCCCTGTATTATCTGGATGATTATTCGCTCGGTGAGATTGCCGAGGAATATGACGTCAGCCGGCAGGCAGTGTACGATAACATCAAGCGTACCGAAGCAATGCTGGAGGAATATGAAGAAAAGCTGCTGTTATTTCATAAATTTCAACAGCGCAGCAAACTTATTCGCGAAATGAGAACTTTTCTTGAAGAAGGCAGTCCTTCCCATCAATTTCTGATGGAAGCAGTGGCTGAGCTAGAGAAATTAGATTAGGAGGCGGCATATATGGCATTTGAAGGATTAGCCGACCGACTGCAAAATACGATACAGAAGATCCGCGGCAAAGGGAAAGTATCCGAGGCGGACGTCAAAGAGATGATGCGCGAAGTGCGCCTGGCCCTTTTGGAAGCAGACGTCAACTTTAAGGTTGTCAAAGAGTTTGTGAAAAAGGTCAGCGAGCGTTCAATCGGCCAGGAAGTGCTGAAGAGCCTGACGCCGGGCCAGCAGGTTATAAAGGTTGTTAAAGAGGAGCTTACCGAACTGATGGGCGGGGAGCAGAGCAAAGTGGCGGTATCCAATCGCCCGCCGACCGTGATCATGATGGTCGGGCTCCAGGGTGCCGGTAAAACGACCACCACAGGGAAGCTTGCGAACCTGCTCCGTAAAAAGCATAACCGCAATCCGCTGCTGGTGGCTGCGGACATCTACCGTCCGGCTGCCATCAAACAGCTTGAAACGCTCGGCAAACAGATCAATATGCCTGTATTCTCTCTCGGCGACCAGGTCTCGCCTGTTGAGATAGCCAGGCAGGCCATCGCCAAGGCGAAGGAAGACCACCATGATTATGTGCTGATCGATACGGCAGGGCGCCTTCATGTGGATGAAGCCCTCATGGATGAGCTCAAACAGATCAAGGAGCTTTCCAAGCCGGATGAGATCTTCCTTGTCGTAGATGCAATGACAGGGCAGGATGCAGTGAATGTCGCCCAGAGCTTCAACGAGCAGCTGGGGCTGACAGGCGTTGTCCTGACAAAGCTTGACGGCGATACACGGGGGGGAGCTGCGCTTTCCATCCGTTCTGTTACCAGCACGCCGATCAAATTCGTCGGACTCGGGGAAAAGATGGATGCAATTGAAGCCTTCCATCCGGAAAGAATGGCGTCCCGGATACTCGGCATGGGAGATGTCCTCACCTTGATCGAGAAGGCTCAATCCAATGTTGATGAAGAAAAGGCAAAAGAGCTCGAAAAGAAAATGCGGACTGCTTCCTTTACCTTTGATGACTTCCTTGACCAGCTTGGCCAGGTCCGCAATATGGGGCCGCTGGATGAAATTCTGAAAATGATGCCCGGCGCCAACAAAATCAAGGGGCTTAATAATATGCAGATCGATGAAAAGCAGATCGCGCATGTCGAGGCCATCATCAAATCGATGACAAAGGAAGAGAAGACACATCCGGAAATCATCAACGCGAACCGCCGGAAGAGGATTGCGAAGGGCAGCGGCAGGACCGTACCCGAAGTGAACCGTCTTCTCAAGCAGTTCGAGGATATGAAAAAAATGATGAAGCAGATGACAGGAATGCAGCAAAAGGGGAAAAAGAAAGGCTTCAAGCTGCCTTTCAATCCGTTTTGATTTTTGTCCCTCTGCACCTGGAAAGCATGTCCCGGCATGCTCAAAAGCACGGCTGAAAAGCCGCGGGAATCAAGTTTTTATAACATGTAAAGAAAAAACACTTTACAAACCATTTATCTATTGATATTATATTATCTTGTGTGAAACTATTCGGAGGTGCTTATTTAACATGGCAGTAAAAATTCGCTTAAAACGTATGGGAGCTAAAAAATCCCCTTTCTATCGTATTGTAGTAGCAGATTCTCGTTCTCCTCGTGACGGACGTTTCATTGAAACAGTTGGAACTTACAATCCAGTTGCACAGCCTGCGAAGGTTGAAATCAACGAAGAGCTTGCTCTTAAATGGATGAACGATGGCGCTAAGCCTTCTGACACAGTACGCAACCTGTTCTCTAAAGAAGGCATTATGGAGAAATTCCATAACGCTAAGAACGGCAAGTAATTCTGCGCGTGATGAAAGAGCTTATCGAAACGATCGTTAAGCCCCTGGTTGATTTTCCCGATGATGTCCGGGTGGATGTCCGGGAAGATGACCACCGCGTTACCTATCAGCTTTCTGTCAACAAGAGTGACATGGGGAAAGTGATCGGGAAGCAAGGGCGCGTCGCTAAATCGATACGGACTGTTGTGTATGCAGCAGGATCATCACAGCAAAAAAGAATTTTCTTGGAAATAACTGAATGAACCTTCCCGAGGCATGTCCGGAGGAATTAGAAAAAGGAGGGGGATCCCCTCCTTTTTTTACCATTCAGAAGCTTTTAGAAGTTGGTTCGGTACCAGGACGCTGAAGGAGGCTTAAGGGTGAAAATACTTCAAACCGCCACAGTTAAACAGATCTTAACCGAAAAAAGCAAAAGGAAGCTTTTTGAAACCTATATGGAAAGAAAAACACAGCTTTTGAAAGAATGTGAACAGCTTCGCTTTGAAGCGAGAAAGATAGAGAAATCGAAAAAGTTCCAGCAGGCAGGCCTGACTGCCAATTTTGAAAAAGAAACAGACAGGCGCAAAGAAAAGATCAAGCTGCTGGAGTTTCAAATAGAACAACTACATATGCTACCATTAGGCAGTGAACTGAAGGAAAAAGAAGTTCAGGCTGTCGTGGAGATCGGCATTGGCGACACCTGGGATGAGGTATCCGCAAACAAAACCATCATCATTGAAGATGGAGTCGTTAAAGAAATTCGCTAGAGGTGATCGGCAAAGATGGAAAAGTGGTTCAATGTAGGGAAGATTGTCAATACACACGGTGTCAGGGGCGAAGTAAGGGTCGTATCCCGCACCGATTTTCCGGAAGAGCGCTATAAGGCAGGCAGCCATTTATTCTTATTCCAGGCGGGTTCGAAGGAACCGGTGAAGCTGACTGTAAAAACACACAGACAGCATAAATCGTTTGATCTGCTTACTTTTGAAGGCCTGGACAGCCTGAATGAGGCGGAAAAGCTTAAAGGCGCAATATTGAAGGTCTCTGAAGACCAGCTGGGGCAGCTGGAGGAAAATGAGTATTATTTCCATGAAATCCTCGGCTGTACCGTGAAAACAATTGATGAAGAAGAAATAGGGGAAATAACGGAAATCCTGACCCCTGGCGCCAACGATGTGTGGGTGGTCAGCAAAAAGGGGCAGAAAGATATACTGATCCCTTATATTGAAGATGTTGTCAAAAAAGTGGATGTGAAAGAAAAAGTCATCATCATTGAACCGATGGAAGGCTTGCTGTCATGATGAAGATCGATGTACTTACTCTGTTTCCCGAGATGTTCGGCGGTGTTTTCGGCCATAGCATCCTGAAGAAGGCAGAAGAAAATAACGCTGTCAGCTACAATGTAGTCAATTTCAGGGACTATGCCGACAATAAGCATAAAACGGTTGATGATTATCCATACGGCGGGGGAGCCGGCATGGTGCTGAAGCCCCAGCCGATATTTGACGCAGTTGCTGACTTAAAGGTGAAGGCAGGCGGCGGAGAGCCGAGAGTCGTCCTCCTATGCCCCCAGGGTGAGCGTTATACCCAGAAAAAGGCGGAGGAGCTTTCTTCCCTCGATCATTTGATTTTTGTGTGCGGCCATTATGAAGGCTACGATGAACGGATAAGGGAGCATCTTGTGACAGATGAGATCTCTATCGGAGACTTCGTGCTTACCGGAGGGGAGCTTGGGGCCATGGTGCTGATTGACAGCATCGTCCGCCTTCTCCCGGGTGTCCTCGGAAATGAGGAGTCTCATATGAAGGATTCGTTCAGCACCGGATTTCTGGAGCATCCGCATTATACAAGGCCCGCGGACTTCAGGGGGATGAAAGTGCCTGATATCCTGACCTCAGGCAACCACCGCCTTGTTGATGAGTGGAGGATGAAAGAGTCTCTGAAAAGGACCTATCTCCGCCGCCCGGATCTCTTTGAAGGGGCAGAGCTGACAAAAGAGCAGGTCCGCCTTCTCGAAGAAATAAAAAAAGAGCATAATAGCTATTGATGACAGGCATTGTTTATGTTATGATAGTTTTTGTGGCTTGGGCTGAGTGATCGGCCGGGTCTTATAACGATGTTCCGCTGCAATAAAGAAAGTCTGTGCAAGAGCATCTGTTGGAAGGAGTTGAAAACGATGCATAAATTAATCGAAGAAATTACAAAAGAACAGCTTCGCGCTGATGTTCCTGCGTTCCGTCCTGGTGATACTGTACGTGTACACGTTAAAGTTATCGAGGGTACACGCGAACGTGTTCAGGTGTATGAAGGTGTTGTAATTAAGCGTCGTGGTGGTGGAATCAGCGAAACTTTTACAGTACGTAAAGTTTCTTACGGTGTAGGCGTTGAGCGTACATTCCCTGTACACACACCAAAAATTGCGAAGCTTGAAGTTATGCGCCGCGGTAAAGTACGCCGTGCGAAACTTTACTACCTGCGTAACCTGCGCGGTAAAAAAGCTCGTATCAAAGAAATCCGATAAAAGTAAAGCGGCGGTGCGCTCTGCACCGCCAATTGCGAAGAAGGAGCTTGTATATCAAGCTCCTTTTTCACATAAAAGCGTTAAGTATGACGTGCTAATCAGCCGGATCCGGCCTTGGCCAAACTCGGCGCCAGCCGGGTTTTTTCATTTGGCTTTTTTCACCCGATCTCCTTTTGCAGCTGCACTTGCCTGGCTTCCGGATTTTTTCAGGGCTCTGGAGGTGCAGGGGCTTAAATGGCAGAAAATAGGCCAATACTAGGAATTATACATCCCATCGTGTTTATTGAAGTGAAATAATGTAAATGTAAAGAATGAATCATGCAGATAATCAGTAGGACGCTGGATATATCTTTTAGCAGAGATTGGTGGGAACTAACATGGGAAAGAGCAAAAGTGAATTCTGGGAATGGACAAAGGCGCTGATCATCGCTGTGCTCCTTGCGGCTGTCATCCGCTATTTCTTATTCGCCCCGATTGTGGTGGATGGACTGTCGATGATGCCGACGCTCCACGATACGGACAGGATGATCGTGAATAAGTTCTCGTATAAGATTGGCGACCCAAAGAGATTTGACATCATCGTCTTTCATGCCCCGGAAAACAAGGACTACATAAAAAGGGTAATCGGCCTGCCGGGTGACAGGATCGAATACAAAGATGATATCTTATATGTAAATGGCGAAGCGGTCGAGGAGCCGTATCTTGATGAATACAAGAAAGAGGTCATCGACGGGCCGCTGACAGAGCCTTTTACACTTGAAGATAAAATCGGGCAGGAGACCGTGCCGGAGGGCCATCTCTTCGTAATGGGCGATAACCGGCGCTACAGCAAGGACAGCCGCCATATCGGCACCATCCCGATGGAAAAGGTGCTTGGGGATACAAATATCATCTATTGGCCCCTTGAGGACTTCCGCATCGTAAAATAGCAATTATTCTAGTCAGAAAGGGTGGCAGCCTTGACAATACAATGGTTTCCAGGGCATATGGCAAAAGCCCGCAGGCAGGTCACAGAAAAGCTGAAGCTTGTTGATATTATCTTTGAACTTGTCGACGCGCGCCTGCCGCAGTCTTCAAGAAATCCAATGATCGACGAGATCATCCAGCATAAACCGAGGCTTGTGCTGCTCAATAAGGCTGATATGGCTGATAAAGAAGCCACAAAGGCCTGGATCCGCTATTTTAGCGATAGAGGGATCAAAGCGCTTGCCATTAATTCACAGGCAGGGTCCGGCATGAAGGATATCTCCTCTGCAGCACAGGAAATATTGAAGGAAAAGTTTGACCGTATGAGAGCCAAAGGTGTAAAGCCAAGGGCGATCAGGGGAATGATCGTAGGAATCCCGAATGTCGGCAAGTCAACGCTCATCAACCGCCTTGCAAAGAAAAATATTGCCAAAACAGGCAATATGCCCGGGGTGACGAAAGCACAGCAGTGGATAAAGGCCGGCAAGGAAATGGAACTCCTGGATACACCGGGGATTTTATGGCCGAAATTTGAAGACCAGGAAGTGGGCCTCAAGCTGGCTCTTTCCGGAGCGATAAAAGATACCATTTTAAATCTTCATGACATCGCCATTTATGCATTGAAGTTTCTTGAAAAGCACTATCCTGGAAGGCTGCTGGAAAGATACAGCCTTGAAGAATTCCCTGAGGAAGCAGTAGAAGCCTTCGATAAAATCGGAAGGCTGAGAGGCTGCTTAATGGGCGGGGGCGAAGTCGATTATGATAAAGTCGCAGAGCTGATCATCCGGGAAATCCGGACAGAAAAGCTTGGCCCATTATCATTTGAACATCCGTCAGATTTTGCAGCAGGCGAACCTGCAGAGTAAATCGGCTTTTTTTGTCCGCAATACCGTTTTAAAATGTTAAAATAAAATAGCAGCATTAAATAAAGGCCTCTGCATGGGGCCTTTATTTTTTGATATATATCCGGAAGGGCCCGGCAGGATGACTGGCCCTTCCTTCTACATAATGGCATAAGGGTGGATGGAATGAAACAGCTTACAATCAGTGAAATCAGCGAGAAGCTGAAGGATCTGAAAGACGACAACGACCCATTTTTTGGGGAGCTCAAATCTGATGGACGCAAAGGGGTGCAGCAGCTGCTTGCGAGATGGGACAGGCAAAGGGCCGAGGAGGCCAGGCTTTACGGCCGGTACCAGGAAATGACTGTATTTGAGCGGAGGCTGAAGAAAAGCGGCTGGACAATGATTGCAGGCACGGATGAAGCCGGCAGGGGGCCGCTGGCCGGCCCTGTCATCGCAGCAGCAGTCATACTGCCGGAAGGATTTTATCTTCCTGGCCTTGATGACTCCAAGAAGCTGTCTGAAGCAAAAAGGGACGAATTTTACAAAGAAATCATGTCCGGCGCCGCTGCTGTCGGAATCGGCCGCATTAGCGCAGGGGAAATCGACCGGATCAATATCCTTCAAGCTTCAAAGAAAGCAATGCTCCTGGCCTTGGCAGACATGGGCAGTACACCGGATTATTTACTGACAGATGCGGTTGATCTGGATGTTCCCTATCAGGCAGAGGCAGTCATAAAAGGCGACAGCAAAAGTGTGACGATTGCTGCTGCCTCTGTGATAGCCAAGGTAACGAGGGACCGGTATATGAGGGAACTTGACGAGCAGTATCCTCACTACGGCTTCGGCCGGAATATGGGCTACGGCACCCGGCAGCATCTTGAGGCAATTGAAAAGCACGGGATCATCAATGAACATCGAAAAAGCTTTGCCCCGATCAAGGGCATGTATTAGAGGCGAAGAGGAATGGATCCGCTGAATATTGTCGGTTCAATACTGCAGAACAGAAACAGCGGCGGTCCTAAGCCGCTTGCCTTGAACCCCGGGCAAATCGTAAGCGCAAAGGTCATTAAGCTTCATCCCAATCAGACCGCAGAGGTCATGATTGGAGGGCAGAAGGTGATAGCGCAGCTTGAAACAGCATTGTCGGTAAATGAGCGGTACTGGCTGCAGGTCCTGCCGGGAGATGGGGCTCCGCGGCTGAGGCTTCTTCCTGGTGCTGAAGCACAAAAGGGAATGAACGCTGAAGAAGTATTGCTTAATAAGCTGGCACTTGCAGCCGCCAAGACGAATATTGATATGGTTTCTTTTTTGGTAAAAGAGCAGCTGCCGATTACAAAAGAGGGCTTGTCCGCGATTGCAGAATGGCTCGGCGGCAGCCGGCCTTCACAGAATCAGCTTGAAGCAATCAAGCAGGCCCTGGCAAGGCAGCTGCCGGTTTCAGGCAGGGTTTTGGATTCTTTGATGGCTGCACAGGGAGGAAAGCCCATCCAAGCCCTTCTCACAGAGCTTGTGGACCTGCTGGATCAGCCTGGTGTGGGCACTTCGGGGAAAGCGCTTCTTCATATGGCGGCAGATCTTGGGGCTTCATTAAAGATGAAGCAGGGGGAAGAATCACTCTTGTTCTTAGTGAAAGAATGGCTGGGAAGCCAGGACGGGAAGCGTGCCGAAGGGGCCAGGCACCTGCTGGAAGCAGCCGGCGCCCTGCCAAAAGGGCTGAAGGAGGCCGACCTTCTTCAGCGGATTCTTGTTTCCAGTGGACAGGCTGGGAGGCCTGCAGGATCCCTGGAAGACCTCTTAAAGGCTTTTGCCGGCAGATTGCAGGGGAATATGCATAGATCCTCTAACGAGTCAGGAGAAGGGATGGAGGGGGCAAAAACTGCACAGAACGCCTCTATGTCGAATTCGGATGCAGATATCGATCCTGCAGGCCGCCCAGCTTCGGCTGTCCTGCAGCCGGAACGAACTGCAGAAGCATGGAAGGGCCAGCTTTTTTCAGCGCTTGCCGGCAGAGATATGAAGCCGGCAGAAGCCATTCAGCTTCTGCGGATTTTGCATCCGCAAATGCCTGAGTTTGAAAAGGTGTCCGAAAGCATCAAGCTATTAACTGAAAGCGATCCAGAAGGGCAGGGAGAAAAAAGCATGGACGCCAGGCAGGTACTGCTTGGCGAAATCTCGGCAAAATCAGCCGCGGCTGCCGCAGCCGGGGACGGGCTGCTGCAGTCCAGGCTAACGCACATACTGAAAAGCCTGGGCTATTCCCACGATCATGCAGTGCTCAGCTTCCTCTCGGGCGGGGATGACAGCGGCTTGAAGAATGAATCACTTAAAATGATGCTATTGCAGTTTCTGAAGGAAGGTCCTCCCATTCAGCACAAAGAGGCTGCGGAGCAATTGCTGAATAAATTGACGGGACACCAGCTATTGGCTCAAGAAACAGGACCGCTGCAGCAGTATATATTCCAGCTGCCTGTCCCGCTGTGGAACAGGACAGCGGAAATGACCATGCAATGGAGCGGAAGGAAGCTGGCCGATGGGAGAATCGATCCTGCCTATTGCCGCGTCATTTTCTACCTGGACTTGGACCATTTAAAGGAAACGATAGTCGATGTCCAGGTCCAGAACAGAATCGTGCAGATCAAGGTCTTTAACGGGGACAGCCGCATCAGGGAGTGGGCAGCCCCTTTTACAGACGGATTGAAAAAAGGGCTGGAAGAGCTGGATTACAGGCTTTCTTCCATTGTCTTCGAGAAAGGCAGCGGTGCCCAGCCGCAAACAAAAGGGATGGCGTACCAGCCATTGTCCGATTCAGGGAAATACAGCGGAGTTGATATAAAAATATGAAACAGCAGGACCCGAAGATCAGGAAGGAAGCCGTCGCCCTATCCTATAGGGACGGACAAGAAGCACCTAAGGTTAAGGCCAAAGGAAAGGGACTGACAGCCGAGAATATCCTCGAAAAAGCGAAAGAGCATAATATTCCCATTCAGGAAGACGCGTCACTGGTTGAATTGCTCGGGAAGCTGAACATCGATGAAAATATCCCGGAGGAGCTGTATCAGGCAGTGGCAGAAATTTTCGCCTTTGTTTATAAAGCCGACCGCCGGGCAGGAGAGCACAGCAGGGGACAGGGATTATAGCCTGTCCTTAGTCATATTTGGCAGCAGAGCTCTTTTGAGGAAAGAGCGCTTTCCAAAGTCATATTTTCTCACTTGGAAAGCCGCGGCCAGGACCTGCTCCCGAAGGATAACTGATCATCCTTTCATAAATATATTTCTATGCTGAAAAAACAATTTTTGAAAATAAAAAATGAAAACGCTTTACTTTACAGGGTTTTTTATAGATTTAAATTTTAAAATTTTTAAAGAAATATAATATTTTAATCATAATTGTAGACAAGGGTGTGCTCATTTTATAAAATGAAAGCGCAGTCTATTTTTTGAAGAGTTTGATAGGAGGATGGGAAATGAATATTCATGAGTACCAGGGAAAAGAAGTCCTCAGAAAATACGGGGTAACGGTTCCGAATGGAAAGGTCGCTTTTACAGTTGAAGAAGCAGTAGAAGCAGCCAAAGAACTTGGCACAGAGGTAGTTGTAGTTAAAGCGCAGATCCATGCCGGCGGACGCGGAAAAGCGGGCGGCGTCAAGGTTGCGAAAAACCTCGATGAAGTACGTACATATGCATCTGAAATCCTGGGGAAAACACTGGTCACGCACCAGACAGGCCTTGAAGGGAAAGAAGTGAAGCGCCTCCTGATTGAAGAAGGCTGTGATATCCAGAAAGAATATTATGTCGGCCTTGTGCTTGACCGTGCAACTTCCCGTGTCGTGCTGATGGCGTCTGAAGAAGGCGGCACAGAAATCGAAGAAGTTGCTGAAAAAACACCAGAAAAGATTTTCAAGGAAGAAATCGATCCGGTCATCGGCCTGACAGCTTTCCAGGCGCGCCGCATCGCTTTCAATATCAATATCCCGGGCAAGCTTGTCAACCAGGCAGCAAAGTTCATGCTCGCGCTTTATAATGCTTATATTGAGAAGGACTGCTCTATTGCAGAAATCAATCCGCTTGTTGTCACTGGCGACGGCAAGGTTATGGCACTTGATGCAAAGCTTAATTTTGATTCAAATGCCCTGTACCGCCAAAAGGATATTCTTGAGTACCGTGATTTGGAAGAAGAAGATCCAAAAGAAATCGAAGCTTCAAAATATGACCTAAGCTACATTTCCCTTGACGGAAACATCGGATGCATGGTCAACGGTGCTGGCCTGGCAATGGCGACAATGGATATTGTCAAGCATTACGGCGGCGACCCTGCCAACTTCCTTGATGTTGGGGGCGGTGCAACAGCAGAGAAAGTAACGGAAGCATTCAAAATCATCCTTTCTGATCCGAATGTAAAAGGAATCTTTGTCAATATCTTTGGCGGAATCATGAAATGCGACGTCATTGCAGAAGGCGTTGTAGAGGCTGCAAAGCAGGTTGGCCTGAAAGTGCCGCTTGTTGTACGCCTTGAAGGCACGAACGTAGACCTTGGCAAAAAGATTCTCGCAGAATCCGATATTGATATTATCGCAGCGGATTCCATGAGTGACGGGGCAGAAAAAATCGTTTCACTAGTAGGTTAAGAAAGGGGAATTTGACGTGAGTGTATTCATTAATAAAGATACAAAAGTAATAGTTCAAGGGATAACAGGTTCAACTGCCCTTTTCCATACAAAGCAGATGCTGGAATACGGCACACAAATCGTCGGGGGCACAACTCCAGGCAAGGGCGGCATGGAAGTGGAAGGAGTACCTGTATTCAATACAGTTCAGGAAGCTGTCAAAGAAACAGGTGCAACTGCCTCTGTCATTTATGTTCCTGCTGCTTTTGCTGCAGATGCCATCCTTGAGGCGGTAGATGCAGAGCTTGACCTGGCCATCTGTATTACAGAGCATATCCCTGTTCTTGATATGGTTAAAGTGAAACGTTATATGGAAGGCAAGAAGACCCGCCTGGTCGGCCCTAACTGCCCTGGCGTTATCACGCCTGATGAGTGCAAAATCGGGATCATGCCAGGATATATCCATACAAAAGGGCATGTCGGCGTAGTGTCCCGCTCCGGTACATTGACGTATGAAGCTGTCCACCAGCTCACACAGGCTGGAATCGGCCAGTCCACTGCAGTTGGAATCGGCGGAGACCCTGTCAACGGAACAAACTTCATCGATGTATTAAAAGCATTCAATGAAGATCCGGAAACCAAAGCGGTCATCATGATCGGTGAAATCGGCGGAACGGCTGAAGAAGAAGCAGCAGAGTGGGTAAAAGCTAACATGACAAAGCCTGTTGTCGGCTTTATCGGCGGCCGCACTGCACCTCCAGGGAAGCGCATGGGCCATGCCGGCGCCATCATCTCAGGAGGTAAAGGCACTGCTGACGAAAAAATCCGTGTGATGAATGAATGCGGAATCCAGGTTGCCGATACTCCATCCGTAATGGGTGAAACTTTGATTAAGGTCCTGAAAGAAAAAGGCCTTTTCGACGAATGCAAAACGCACTAAACCTATAAATCAGACTTTCCGGTCCCCTTGCCTCAAGGGGACTATTTCTCCTTCTTTTAACTCCCTCTCTAAAAAATCCTATCAGGAGGTCCGCAAATGGACGAATTCAAGCTGAAATTTATCTCCCTCCATCACAAAAGCTCCTGGAGCAGCATTTATCATTTCCTAAAGAAAGATCCCCACATGAAAACCTCCCTGTCAGCAGCTTTCTCTGAACCCGATCGTAAACTCTTTTTCCCGACTAACAGCAGCCTGGAGACAACGATAGAGAAAATCAGACAATACGAGAAATACGGCATTCACTGCATTACAATATTTGAACCTGAATATCCACCGCTTCTTAAGGAAATTTATCAGCCTCCCTGGGTGCTATACGCAAAAGGAGACATCAGCTTTTTGCATCTGGATCCCAAGCTTGCGGTTGTAGGCTCCAGGCAGATAACAGGATACGGCAGGAGCGCAATAAAAAAAGTATTTCCGGGCTTGGTGGGAAAGGGAGTGACCATCGTAAGCGGCCTTGCAGCCGGAGTGGATGCAGAGGCGCATGAAACAGCCATTTCGCTCGGCGGCCGGACGATCGGTGTCATTGCTGGAGGCCTTAATCATATTTACCCAAAATCCAATGAACGGCTGGCAAAAAGGATGATGGAAGATCATCTTGTCATTTCTGAATATCCGCCTGATGCACGGCCTGACAGATGGCAGTTCCCAATGAGGAACAGAATCATCAGCGGGCTTTCCCAGGGGACCTTTATAATAGAAGCAAAAAGCAAGAGCGGATCGCTGATTACGGCAAATTATGCGGTCAATGAAGGCAGGGATGTGTTTGCCCTGCCAGGCAGCATATTCAGCCCGGCTTCCGCAGGCACGAATGAATTGATCCAGCAGGGCGCAAAGCTGATTGCAGATGCCAGTGAGATACTTGAAGAACTTAATTTTTAAGAAAATCCCGTAAGGCAGAACAAAGATTTTCTTAAAAAAGGCATAAAAGTATGCATTTGAATTGTATAATTCATCACAGTGCATTTTTGCTGAAAATAGTCTGAAATTAGAAAATTTATGTCAAAAAGGTTGAAATTATTTAAAATCTGTTATACATTGTGCAACAGACGCAATGTAAAGGCTGCAAAACAGGCTGTAACCGTTTGCTTGTCGAGCCGGCCATGTTTTGCCATCCATACATGATGCTATCAGAGATTTGACAACCCATAGCAGCATGGACAATAATAATGGAATATTTCACCCCCTGCCGGATTGCAGGATGAAAAATATTTAAAAATGGAATCTGCAGCTGCCTTGCTTCTGTAGACTATCAAACAAAAAAATAAAATAAAATCAGCGCCGCCCGCCCGCAAATGACAGCAGGCGGCCAATCTTATCCCTCTTAAGGAGGATGTTTAATGGCAGATTATTTAGTGATCGTTGAGTCGCCTGCCAAGGCGAAGACGATTGAAAGATACTTGGGAAAAAAATATAAAGTAAGAGCATCGATGGGGCATATAAGAGATCTCCCTAAAAGCCAGATGGGCGTTGATGTGGAAAACCGCTTTGAACCAAAATACATCACGATACGCGGCAAGGGCCCTGTGTTAAAAGAACTTAAAACAGCTGCAAAGAAAGCCAAGAAAATCTATCTCGCAGCTGACCCCGATCGCGAAGGGGAAGCCATTGCCTGGCATTTGGCGCACAGCCTGGACATGGATGTCCATTCTGACTGCCGTGTGGTTTTCAATGAAATCACAAAGGATGCCATCAAAGAATCATTTAAAACTCCGCGGCCGATTAATATGGATCTTGTGGATGCCCAGCAGGCGCGCAGGATCCTGGACAGGCTCGTCGGCTATAATATAAGCCCTTTATTATGGAAGAAAGTAAAAAAAGGATTGAGCGCCGGAAGGGTGCAGTCAGTGGCAGTCCGGCTGATCATCGACCGGGAAAAGGAAATCAAGGAATTTATCCCTGAAGAATACTGGTCAATTGATGGTGAATTCCTGAAAGGAAAGTCCGTGTTCGAAGCGTCCTTCTACAGTGCGCAGGGACAGAAGACGGACTTAAAATCAGAACAGGATGTAAAAGAGATCCTCGGAATGATGAAGGGGAACAAGTTCACTGTTGCTTCCGTCTCGAAGAAGGAACGGAAACGGAATCCAGCTGCTCCCTTCACAACATCTTCCCTTCAGCAGGAGGCAGCCAGGAAATTAAACTTCAGGGCTAAGAAAACAATGATGCTTGCCCAGCAGCTGTATGAGGGAATTGATCTTGGTTCAGAAGGGACGGTCGGTCTCATCACCTATATGAGAACAGACTCGACCCGGATCTCTGAAATCGCACAGACCGAGGCGGCAGGCTATATCACAGAGTCTTATGGCAAGGACTATCTCCCTGGGGAGAAAAAGAAAGAAACCAAGAAATCCAATGCACAGGATGCGCACGAAGCCATCAGGCCGACAAGCACCCTGCGGGAGCCGGCAAGTCTTAAAGAGTTTTTATCAAGAGACCAGCTCCGTCTGTATAAACTGATATGGGAACGTTTTGTGGCAAGCCAGATGGCATCTGCAGTCATGGATACAATGAGTGTGGATCTGAAGAACGGGGAAGTTGTCTTCCGGGCCACCGGCTCAAAAGTGAAGTTCCCCGGCTTTATGAAGGTTTATGTCGAAGGCAGCGACGATCAGGCTGAAGAAAAAGATAATATGCTCCCCGACCTGAAGGAAGGCGATGAGGTCCTGAAAAAGGACATTGAGCCGAAGCAGCATTTCACCCAGCCGCCGCCACGCTATACAGAGGCAAGGCTGGTAAAGACACTGGAAGAGCTCGGGATCGGAAGGCCGTCAACCTTTGCCCCGACACTGGATACAATTCAAAAACGCGGCTATGTAGCGCTTGATAATAAGCGCTTCATCCCTACAGAACTTGGAGAAATAGTCCTGGAACTGATTCTCGAATTTTTCCCGGAAATATTGGATGTCGAGTTTACGGCCAAGATGGAGCAGGATCTTGATGATGTAGAAGACGGCAAAGAAAATTGGAAGAATATCATCGAAGAATTCTACAAAGATTTCGAGAAGCATCTGGACAAAGCCGAAAAAGAAATGCAGGAAGTAGAAATAAAGGATGAGCCCGCAGGAGAAGATTGTGAAAAATGCGGACATGAAATGGTTTATAAAATGGGGCGCTACGGCAAGTTTATGGCCTGCTCAAATTTCCCTGAATGCAGGAACACAAAAGCGATTGTGAAAGAAATCGGTGTGAAATGCCCGAACTGCAAAGAGGGGAATATAATAGAAAGAAAAAGTAAAAAACGCCGCATCTTCTACGGCTGCGACCGGTTCCCGGAATGCGAATTCATCTCATGGGATAAACCGCTTGCCAGACAGTGTCCGAAATGCGATAATGTCCTGGTTGAGAAAAAGCTTAAAAAGGGCGTCCAGGTTCAATGCATTGAATGTGACTATAAAGAAGAAAAGCAAGGCTAAGGGTGGGCTTTATGCTCACTCTTTTCTGTTTCGCGGGAAAATATGGCAGTGCAATGCTTGAAACTTTTTTATTTTTCATACGTATTGTACAATGCAGATTGGATATGAATGAATGCCGTCCATTTTGGGAACAAAATTAAAGATTGGACAGGCCCTTTAAAAGAGATAAGAAGTCCGGCTGGATCAATAAACCAGTTTAACTATTCATAAGTATACCTGGAGGTTCGTAAAATGAAAGAAGCAGCAATCAATGTTATCGGGGCGGGGCTTGCCGGAAGTGAAGCAGCCTGGCAGATCGCGAAAAGAGGAATAAAGGTAAATCTGTATGAAATGAGGCCTGTAAAACAGACCCCGGCCCATCATACAGATAAATTTGCCGAGCTGGTCTGCAGCAATTCTCTCCGGGCCAACAACCTGACAAACGCGGTTGGCGTACTGAAAGAGGAAATGAGGATGCTTGACTCTGTTATCATCAATTCGGCTGATGCATGTGCCGTACCGGCAGGAGGAGCACTGGCAGTAGACCGGCATGAATTCGCCGGAAAGGTAACAGAGCAGGTCAGGAACCATCCGAATGTAACCGTGATGAATGAAGAAGTGACTGAAATTCCAGAGGGGATCACTGTCATTGCAACCGGTCCCCTAACGAGTGAGTCACTGTCCAAGCAGCTGAAGGAGCTGACAGGCGAGGATCATTTATATTTTTATGATGCAGCAGCGCCTATCATTGAAAAAGACAGCATCAACATGGAAAAGGCTTACCTTAAATCAAGATATGATAAAGGGGAAGCAGCATATATCAACTGTCCGATGACAGAAGAAGAATTTGAAACATTCTATAACGCCCTGATCAGTGCCGAGACGGTCCCATTGAAAGAATTCGAAAAAGAGATTTTCTTTGAAGGATGTATGCCGATCGAGGTGATGGCAAACAGGGGAAAGAAAACCATGCTGTTTGGGCCGATGAAGCCGGTAGGCCTGGAAGACCCGCGGACAGGCAAGCGCCCGTATGCAGTTGTCCAGCTGAGGCAGGATGATGCGGCAGGAACTCTTTATAATATAGTAGGTTTTCAAACGCATCTGAAATGGGGCCCGCAAAAGGAAGTGCTGAGGCTGATTCCGGGATTGGAAGAAGCAGAGATTGTACGCTATGGCGTCATGCACCGCAATACTTTCATCAACTCGCCGAAAGTGCTCGAGGCAACCTATCAATTCAGAAACCGTGACGGCCTGTTCTTTGCCGGGCAGATGACAGGTGTGGAAGGATATGTGGAATCGGCAGCTAGCGGCCTGATCGCAGGCATCAACGCAGCCAGGCTGGCAGAGGGCAAAGAACTTCTGGAATTCCCTCATGAAACGGCCATCGGCAGCATGGCAAGATATATCACGACAACAAACTCTAAAAACTTCCAGCCGATGAATGCCAATTTCGGACTGTTCCCTGAACTGCCGGTTAAGATCAAAGGCAAACAGGAGCGCAATGAACAGCATGCTAACAGAGCGCTGGAAACAATTCAGAACTTTGTGAAAAATATGTAAATTTTATTGCATGGGCTACTAAATTGTGATACTATTTAGTAGCTCTTGTGAGGTGAATCATTTTGAGCCCAAATGTGAACGATTCGTTACAATCATTTATTGAATATTTACAAATAGAAAGAAATTATTCACAATATACTATTGAACACTACCAGCATGATATTAAAGAGTTTTTCTTGTTCATGTCTGAACAAGCCATTCAATCAGTTAATGATGTTGAATATTTTGATGTCAGGCTTTATTTGACCAGGTTATACGAGCAAAAGCTTTCCAGGAAATCGGCAGCCCGCAAAATATCCAGCCTCAGAAGCTTTTATAAGTTTCTGGCAAGAGAGAAACTGGCAAATGACAACCCTTTTTCTGCCGTTTCGCTCCCGAAACTGGAAAAAAGGCTGCCTGAATTTTTTTATGAAGAAGAACTGAACTGCCTTTTTGAAAGCTGTGAAACAGATAGCCCCCTTGGAAAAAGGAATAAGGCTCTCCTTGAACTTCTGTATGCCACAGGCATGCGGGTCAGTGAATGCAGCCAGATCAGCCTGAAGGACATCGATATGGCTTTATCGACTGTGCTGGTGCATGGGAAAGGGCAGAAGGACAGGTATATCCCTTTCGGAAGCTTCGCACAGGATGCTTTGGAGCTATACATAACTGAAGGCAGAAAAGAACTGTTAACAGGCAGGGAAAGCCATGACAGACTATTTGTCAATTTCCGGGGCGGCCCCCTGACACCGCGGGGCATCCGGGAAATATTAAATAAAATGATCCAGAAATCTTCTTTGGAAGGCACTATTCACCCGCATATGCTTCGGCACTCCTTTGCTACGCATCTTTTATCAAATGGTGCTGATATGAGGACTGTACAGGAGCTCCTGGGGCATGCCTTCCTTTCATCCACCCAGGTATATACACATGTTACAAATGAATATTTGCGCAAGACCTATTTGAACACCCACCCGCGGGCATAAGCTCCAAAAGGAGGAATAATCAATGTCTCAATTTCATGCTACAACTATTTTTGCCGTACAGCATAACGGGAAGTGCGCCATGGCAGGGGATGGCCAGGTCACATTCGGAAATGCTGTCGTCATGAAGCATACAGCAAGAAAAGTCAGGAAATTGTTCAACGGAAAAGTGATTGCAGGCTTCGCAGGATCGGTGGCGGATGCATTCACCCTGTTCGAATTGTTTGAAAGCAGGCTTGAGGAGTATAATGGAAACCTGCAAAGGGCGGCCGTTGAGCTTGCGAAAGAGTGGAGAAGCGATAAGGTCCTGAGAAAGCTCGAAGCCATGCTTATTGTCATGAACGAATCAGATCTTCTTCTCATTTCCGGGACCGGGGAAGTGATTGAACCTGATGACGGGATATTGGCAATCGGTTCAGGCGGCAACTATGCGCTGGCTGCTGGAAGGTCCCTGAAAAAATATGCAGGGGAACACCTGACAGCAAAGGAAATCGCCAGGTCTTCGCTTGAGGTGGCAGCTGAAATCTGTGTATATACGAACGAAAATATAATAGTGGAAGAGCTGTAGAAGGCTGCTCCCCTGCAGCGGATATTCCGTTTGCGGGGCAGGCGCCTGAAATTTGAGGCTGACGCCACAGGCTTGATCGTCTTGGCCGGCTAATACAAAGGAGTGCTGAATATGAGCTTAAGTACAAATTTAACACCCAGACAAATTGTTGAACGGCTTGACCAATATATCATTGGACAGAAAGATGCAAAGAAAGCAGTGGCAGTTGCTTTAAGGAACCGCTACCGCCGCGGCCTGCTCGAGGAAGCTATCCGCGATGAAATCAGCCCGAAGAATATCCTGATGATCGGACCAACCGGTGTAGGGAAGACGGAAATTGCCCGCAGGATGGCTAAGCTTGTCGGCGCTCCATTTGTAAAGGTCGAAGCCACGAAATTTACAGAAGTCGGATATGTTGGCCGTGATGTAGAGTCAATGGTGCGTGATCTGGTGGAGACATCGGTCCGCCTTGTAAAGGAAGAAAAAATGCAAAGCGTGAAAGAAAGGGCAGAAGAGAATGCGAACCGCCGCATTGTAGATATGCTCGTCCCTTCAGGCAAAAAAGCAGCTTCCTACAAAAATCCGCTGGAAATGCTGTTTGGCGGCGGAGGCGGCCAGGATCAGGAAAATGAACCAGCGGAGGATTACAGCCTTACAGAAAAACGGAAGATCGCCAGGGAAAAGCTTGCTATGGGCGAGCTTGAAAATGAATTGATCACCGTCGAGGTCGAAGAGCAGCAGCCGTCCATGTTTGATATGCTTCAAGGCTCCGGAATGGAGCAGATGGGCATGAATATGCAGGATGCGCTAAGCGGACTTATGCCAAAGAAAAGGAAGAAGCGCAAGCTGACTGTCCGGGAAGCGCGCAAAGTCCTTTCGAATGAAGAAGCACAAAAGCTGATCGATATGGATGAAGTGACCCAGGAAGCTGTCTTCAGGGCAGAGCAGAGCGGCATCATTTTCATTGACGAAATTGATAAGATCGCCAGCAAATCAAGCGGAGGATCAAATGCCGATGTATCAAGGGAAGGCGTACAGCGTGATATCCTTCCTATTGTTGAAGGCTCAACGGTCGTTACGAAATACGGCTCTGTCAAAACAGATCATGTCCTTTTCATGGCAGCAGGGGCATTCCATATCGCCAAGCCGTCTGACTTGATACCGGAACTTCAGGGGAGATTCCCGATCAGGGTAGAGCTGACAAAGCTGACAGTCGAAGATTTTTATAAAATTTTGGTTGAACCTGATAATGCACTGACAAAACAATATACTGCATTATTGGAAACAGAAGGTATACAAATTGAATTTTCTGACGATGCTATTCGTAGAATCGCTGAAGTGGCATACGAGGTTAATCAGAATACAGACAATATCGGCGCAAGAAGACTTCATACAATCCTTGAGAAACTGCTTGAGGATCTGTCTTTCGAAGCACCGGAAATTTCAATGGGCAAGGTGACCATCACCCCTCAGTATGTTGAGGAGAAACTTGGTGCCATCTCCCGCAATAAAGACCTGAGCCAGTTTATCTTATAGTTTTAACAAAAAGGTGTTAGGGTACAACAAACACATACGTACCAATGCCACTAAGGGATGAACACAGGTTATATCATTTAATAAGCAGTGTGTCACAGCCAATAGGAGGAAGAACAATGGATTTATTAACGAAAACAAGAAAAATTAATGCAATGCTGCAGAAAGCTGCCGGAAAACCGGTAAACTTCAAAGAAATGGCCGAGACGCTTAGTGAAGTGATCGAAGCGAATATCTTTGTGGTAAGCCGCCGCGGAAAGCTGCTTGGCTTTGCAGTAAACCAGCAGATCGAAAATGAGCGCATGAAAAAAATGCTTGAAGACCGTCAATTCCCTGAAGAATACACCAAGAGCCTGTTCAATATCCAGGAGACGTCTTCAAATCTTGATGTAGAAAGCGATTATACTGCTTTCCCTGTTGAAAACAAGGAGCTGTTTAAGAACGGTCTGACAACGATCGTACCAATCATCGGGGGCGGAGAGCGCCTAGGTACGCTGATCCTCGCAAGGCTTCAGGAGCAGTTCCATGACGATGATCTGATTCTTGGCGAATACGGTGCAACAGTTGTCGGTATGGAAATCCTGCGTGAAAAAGCGGAGGAGATCGAAGAAGAGGCGCGCAGCAAGGCTGTTGTACAAATGGCTATCAGCTCCCTTTCATACAGTGAGCTGGAAGCGATCGAGCATATCTTTGAAGAGCTTAACGGCAAAGAAGGCCTGCTTGTTGCTTCAAAAATTGCCGACAGAGTCGGAATTACGCGTTCTGTGATCGTAAACGCATTGAGAAAGCTGGAAAGCGCAGGAGTCATTGAATCGCGTTCACTCGGCATGAAGGGAACATATATTAAAGTCCTGAACGATAAGTTCCTCGTCGAACTGGAAAAACTGAAAACAAGCTGATATATCACAAAAAACCTGTTTCTGAAGAAACAGGTTTTTTTATTTTGGTTTTAAATGATCAATTATTACGGACATTACAGGGATTTTACATAATTCGTCGGAAAAGCTTGGTAAATCATAGAAATAATATTATATCTTAATAATGATAAAAGTCGTATTTTTGCTAACATGAGAAAGATGTCAATAATGGATATAGGAAAAAGGAACTAATTGATTCGCAGCTTGAATTTTATTAATAAACCCGCATTCTGTAAGGAAAGAAAGCATGAAGCGACAAAGCTTTCTGCATAAAAAAGGATTTTGTTCGTTCCAAAGAATGAAACATCAAAATAGGACTTATGAATTATTAAATTTAACTTTAACTTCATAGACATATTATTTCAAATTCATTACAATAGTGATTAAGATTGAAAATTCGCCTATAATCATCAAATTTCAACAAGAATTAACATTTTTTCTACTTTATACTGGCAGGTGCTGAAATTGAATATTTTTTCTAATACGATATCGACACTTGAAAATTCTTTAAATCAAGCGTCCTTGAAACAGAAGGTTGTAGCGCAGAATATTGCGAATGCAGACACCCCGAATTATAAAGCAAAGGATGTAAGCTTTAAATCTGTTCTTCAGTCAGAAATGGCCATAGGCGGGATAGAGGCGAAACGGACGGATGTCCGCCATTACAGCTTTGCTGCTGAGGGCAGCGGGCAGTCCGGAGTCATTATCAATAAAAATACGGACTTTAATCACAATGGCAATAATGTGGATATGGATAAAGAAATGTCAGAGCTGGCAGAGAACCAAATCTACTATAATGCCCTGGTTGAAAGGATCAGCGGGAAATTCACCAGTCTTCAGAATGTGATAAGAGGTGGAAGATAATCATGAGCATGTTTCATAGCATGAACACAACATCCTCTGCCCTGACAGCGCAAAGGCTGAGGATGGATGTCATTTCGTCAAATATGGCAAACGTTGATTCAACAAGGGGCAAGCTTGTCAATGGCGAGTGGCAGCCTTATACAAGGAAAGAAGTTGTGATGCAGCCGCAGGAAAAAAACTTTTCTTCATTCCTGAATACAGCTATGAATGCAGGCAGTGCAGGCAGCGGCGTGCGTGTATCGGAAATCAGGGAAGATCAGACACCGTTCAAGCTTGTTTATGACCCGAGTCATCCTGATGCAAATGAAGCAGGATACGTACAGATGCCGAATGTGGATCCCCTCAGGGAAATGGTAGACCTGATAAGCGCAACACGTTCTTACGAGGCAAACGTCACAGTCTTCAATGCTTCTAAAAGCATGATGATGAAAGCCTTGGAGATAGGAAAGTAAAGGAGACTCTATGATGAATAATATTTCTTTTTCGCCTGTTTCAAGCATCATGCAGCCGGCAAAGATCACAGGAACGGCTGCCGGAAGCGCGGCAGAAGGACATAAAAGCTTTGCTTCCATGCTTAAGCAATCGATTGATAATGTAAACAGCTCCCAGCTGCAATCTGATGTTATGACAGAAAAGCTTGCCCGGGGCGAAGATATCGGCCTCCACGAAGTGATGATTGCGTCACAAAAAGCCAGCATTACCATGCAGGCTGCGCTTGAAGTCAGGAATAAAGTGATAGAGGCATATCAGGAAACCATGAGAATGCAGGTTTAATAGATTGCTGATTTAAGATTATGATGTTTAGCGGTTATTAGCTGCGGCTTGCTAGACAGGATAACCGGGGGATTGTGATGAAAGAAAAGCTTCAAAAATTTTTCAACCCATTAAAAGAATTTTGGCAGAGCCGGACTAAGAAGCAGAAGGGGCTAATGGCTGGCTCTCTTATTTTGCTCATATTGATTGCTTCGGCTGCCGTACTCCTGGCAGGGAGGACAACGATGGTTCCTTTATACAGCAATCTGTCACCCTCTGAAACAGGGGCAATAAAGGAAAGCCTGGACGGAAGAGGAATTGCTTCCGAAATAGCCGATGGAGGCTCAACCATCATGGTCCCGGAGGAAGTAGTGGATACGTTGAAGGTAGAGCTTGCCGCTGAAGGCATCCCGAAATCAGGCAGCATTGATTATTCGTTTTTCAGCCAGAATGCCGGAATAGGAATGACTGAAAATGAATTTAACGTTCTGAAGCTGGATGCTATGCAGACAGAGCTGTCCAATCTGATAAAAGGGATAGAAGGTGTCAATGATGCCAAAGTCATGATCAATCTTCCTGAAAAGGGAATTTTTATAAATGACCAGACAGAAGAAGCATCTGCGAGCATCGTTTTGAACACAAAGCCGGGGTATCAGTTCGAAACGGAGCAGATCAAATCCCTGTATCATCTGATTTCAAAAAGTGTTCCTAATCTGCCTACAGATAATATCGTCGTAACAAACCAATTCTTTGAGTATTTTGATTTGGAAAACAGCAATGATACTTCAGGCAAAACAATCACGGCCCAGCTCGATGTAAAAAAACAGATCGAGAGAGATGTCCAGCGCCAGGTCCAAAGCATGCTCAGTACGCTGATGGGCCCGGAAAAAGTAGTGGTTTCCGTTTCTGCTGATATAGACTTTACCCAGGAAAACAGGGAAGAAAACCTGGTTACGCCTGTAGATGAAGAAAATATGGAAGGCATTGCGATCAGCGCCAAGAAAATCACTGAAACCTTTACTGGAAGCGCGGAAGAAGCGGGCGGTATTGCAGGCACCGGTGATAACGAGATTACTAATTATCCTGGAGCAGCTGAAGGCTCAAATGGCGATTACGAGCGGATAGAAGAAACGATCAATAATGAAGTCAATAAAATCCGGAAAGAAATTGTAGAAAGCCCTTATAAGGTAAGAGATCTCGGCATTCAGGTAATGGTAGAACCGCCGACAGCTGACGATCCGACTTCCCTTCCGCAGGAGCGGGTCGATGATATTACTCAGATTCTCAGCACCATTGTCAGGACCACAATCGATAAGAAAGCTGCCGGTGCAGATCTTACAGATGAAGATATTGCTGACAAAGTGGTTGTATCTGTTCAGCAGTTCCAGGGCAAAACAGAATTCCCTGAAGAAAGTGCTGCTGTTATTCCTTGGTGGGTATACGCCATTGGCGGTGTTCTGGTTGCGATCATTCTTCTGCTGGTGTTCCTGTTTATCAGGGCGAGGAGAAAGAGCCAGGAAGAGCAGGCAGAACTGGAAGAACAGGTTGAACCTGTCACCATCAAAGATGTGAACGAAGAACAGGAAACAGAAAGCAGCCTGAGAAGGAAGCAGCTTGAAAAGATGGCAAAAGAAAAACCGGAGGACTTTGCGAAGCTTCTGCGGTCATGGATTGCAGAAGACTAGGAGGGTTTTTAATTGGCAAAAAAAGAATTGAAAGAATTAACGGGCAAGCAAAAAGCAGCCATACTGCTGATCTCACTTGGACCTGATGTTGCCGCTTCGGTGTACAAGCATTTAAGTGTAGAAGAAGTAGAAAAGCTGACGCTTGAGATTTCAGGGGTCAGAAAGGTCGAGTCCCATTCCAAGGAGGAAATTCTTGAAGAATTCCATAATATTGCCCTCGCGCAGGATTATATCTCCCAGGGAGGCATCGGCTACGCAAAAACGGTCCTGGAAAAAGCGTTAGGAGAGGAGCAGGCAGCCCTGATCATTAACAGGCTGACTTCATCCCTTCAGGTGCGGCCATTTGATTTTGCCAGGAAGGCAGATCCGGCGCAGATACTTAATTTCATCCAAAATGAGCATCCCCAGACAATATCGCTGATTCTTTCCTATCTGGATCCTCCTCAGGCAGGGCAGATATTGTCTGAGCTGCCGCAGGAGATGCAGGCGGATATTGCCAGAAGAATAGCGGTTATGGACAGCACATCGCCTGAGATCATCAATGAAGTTGAGCAGATTCTCGAACGGAAGCTTTCTGCAACAGTCACTCAGGATTATACGCAAACTGGCGGTATTGAAGCGGTTGTCGATGTTCTTAACGGAGTCGACAGAACAACAGAACGGACAATCCTGGACGCCCTTGAGATCCAGGATCCTGAACTCGCAGAGGAAATCAAGAAGAGGATGTTTGTGTTCGAGGATATTGTCACCCTTGACAGCCGTGCAATCCAGCGGGTGATCAGGGACTGTGAAAGCGAAGACCTGATGCTTTCATTGAAGGTCTCCAGTGATGATGTCAAAGACATTGTCTTCAAAAACATGTCTACCCGGATGGTTGAAACCTTCAAGGAGGAAATGGAATATATGGGCCCTGTCAGGCTGAGGGATGTAGAAGAAGCCCAGTCAAGGATCGTAGCCATTATCCGCCGCCTTGAAGAAGCCGGGGAAATCGTCGTAGCGCGCGGCGGAGGGGATGATATTATTGTCTAGGCTTATCAAGTCGCATTGGGCCCAGCCTTCAGAGCAGCAGAAAAAAGTCATATCCATTAAGCTGCTGAATCAGGATTTGCCAGCCGCCGAGCTGCAGGAAGAAGCGCCATTTAATCAGCAGCTTCTTATAGATGAGGCCCGCAGAGAAGCAGAGTCCATCATTCAGCAGGCGAATGAAGAAGCCCGGCAGCTCCTGGAGCATATAGAACAGGAGCGGGTTCGATTCGAGCAGGAGAAAGAAGAGGCAAGAGAGTCAGCGAGGCATGACGGATTCCAGGAAGGCCTGGCAGAAGGAAGGCAATCGGGCCTTATGGAGTTCAGTGAAACGATAGGGTTTGCAAAAGAAATTGTTGAATCATCCAAAGCTGACTACCAGAATACGATTGAGTCTTCGGAAGGGACGATCCTTGATATTGGCATCAAAGTGGCTGAAAGAATTCTCAGCAGTGTGCTTGAAGAAGACAGCAGCAGATTCCTGCCGGTTGTCAAAAGAGCCCTCAAGGAATCGCGGGAATACCGGGAGGTCCAGCTCCATGTCCATCCCGGCCGCTACAGTTTCCTGCTTGAGCATAAGGATGAGCTGCTGGCCATCTATCCAAAGGAAACTAATCTTTATATCTATCCTGACGAAGAGCTGGAAGAGTGCAGCTGCGTCATTGAGTCTCCCGGCGGAAGGATAAATGCCGGTGTTGACAGCCAGCTTGAAGAAATGAAAAGGAAGCTGATTGAACTGCTGGAGAGTGAAAATAATTGAAGGCTGCAGATCTGATTAGTGAGATAGGGCAGATTGATACGTACAAACGCTACGGTAAAGTGAAAAAAGTAGTGGGCCTGATGATTGAGTCACAGGGTCCTGAAAGCTCCATCGGAGATGTTTGCATCATCCATGTGGGTTCAGGGAAAAAGCGGAAGATCATGGCTGAGGTTGTAGGCTTTAAAGAGGAAAATGTCATTTTGATGCCATATACAGCTATCAGTGAGATAGCCCCGGGGAGCCTTGTGGAAGCGACTTTAAAGCCTCTGGAAATCAAAATCGGAACGTCCCTTATTGGCGAGGTAATAGATGCGCTCGGGCACCCGCTTGACGGAAAAGCATTGCCCAAGGGGCTGGCTTCTGTACCGACTGAGCAGGACCCCCCAAACCCGATGAACCGCCCGCCGATTTCCGCACCGGTGGAGGTCGGGGTAAGGGCGATCGACAGTCTCCTGACAGTCGGCTACGGCCAGCGGGTTGGCATATTTGCAGGCAGCGGCGTCGGAAAGAGTACGCTGCTGGGAATGGTCGCCAGAAATACAAAGGCTGACCTGAATGTGATAGCGCTCATCGGAGAGCGAGGCAGGGAAGTCAGGGAATTCATCGAGAATGACCTTGGCGAAGAGGGCCTCAAGAGGTCGATCGTCATTGCCGCCACTTCTGACCAGCCTGCACTGATGAGGATAAAGGGTGCATATACAGCCACCGCAATCGCTGAATATTTTCGTGATAAAGGCTTGAATGTTGTATTGATGATGGACTCGGTGACAAGAGTTGCCATGGCGCAAAGGGAAGTAGGCCTTGCGATAGGGGAGCCGCCGACCACGAAAGGCTATACACCGTCTGTATTCGCGGTGCTGCCAAAGCTGCTTGAACGTACAGGGACGAACCATAAGGGATCGATTACAGCTTTTTACACAGTGCTGGTGGACGGCGACGATATGAATGAGCCGATAGCTGATACTGTCAGGGGAATACTTGATGGGCACTTCGTCCTTGACCGGGCCCTGGCCAATAAAGGGCAGTACCCGGCTATCAATGTATTAAAAAGCGTCAGCAGGGTGATGAACAATATCGTTCCGCATGAGCATAAAAAAAGCGCAGAATTGCTGCGCGAAAGGCTGAGCACTTATATAAACTCCGAAGATCTTATCAATATTGGAGCATATAAAAAAGGGACATCAAGGGAGATTGACCAGGCTGTCCGCCTCTATCCGGAAATCATCTCATTTTTAAAACAGGGAACAGAAGAAAAAGTAACGATGCAGGACAGCATACAGCACCTGCTCCGTTTAATGGAAACAGGTGAATAATTCATGCAATATCAATACAGATTTGAAAAGGTAATGTCGATACGGGAAAGGGAAAAGGACGAAGCCCTGGACAGCTATAACCAATCTGTCCGAAGGTTTGAAGAAGCGGCAGGAAAGCTTTATGAGCTCCTTAAGAAGAAGGAAGATCTGGAGGAGTTCCAGTTCTCCAAGCTTGCCAGCGGATTGCCGGTCCAGGAAATCAGGCATTATCAGCATTTTATCCACAGCCTTGAAAAAACGATCGAACACTACCAGCAGGTTGTATTCAATGCGAGAAATCAGATGAATTATTATCAGGATAAATTAACGGAAAAAAATATAGAAGTAAAAAAATACGAAAAGATGAAAGAGAAAGATATTGTCCGTTTTGCGGAATCTATGAAGCTGGAAGAAAACAGGCAAATGGATGATATCTCGATTCAGCTGTATGCCAATCGGGGAAGCCAGGTGGGCCAATGAATAAAACGGCAGAAGAGACAGAAAAAAAATACAGCAAGTTTCAAATGTTTTTTATATTGGTTGTGATTCCTCTCCTTTTTGCGATTGCAGTTACATTGATTGTATTAACTGTCAATGGGACCAACGTATTTGAAGCAGGCAGGGAACTGGGCAGCAAAATCCCTGTTATCTCGGAGATGATCGATAAGGAACAGTCAGCTGCTGATAAAGAAGCTGATCAGAGGATCGTCGAGCTTGGAGCAGCTATTGAAGACAGAGAAGCACAGATTGAGCGGCTGGAGTCCCAGCTGGAATCGAAAGACAGCGAGATTGAGGAAAATGAGCTGGAAAAACAGCAGCTGCAGAATCAGATAGACGAACTCCTGGCTATACAAGAGGAAAACAAGCGTGCGTTCAAGGATATTGTAAAAACCTATGAAACGATGTCAGCCAAAAATGCTGCGCCCATCCTTGCACAGATGAATGATGATGAGGCCCTTCAGATCCTCTCGAATGTAAAGCCTGACACGCTGGCAGGCATCATGGAAAAAATGCTGCCGGAAGATGCTGCAAAGTTCACAGAGCTTTTGACAAATGAAAGCAGCCGGTCAGCTTCAGAATGACTCAGCGTGATATGAAAGGGGGTGAAAAGAATGCAGCTAACAGGTTTGGGGGCAATCGTTAGTGCAGGTCCGGCCGCTGCAAATGCGGGAAAAACTGAGGCGGGCCAGGGATTCACGGCTATGATGTCAATGCTTTTGGCAGGCCAGGGAGAAATCCAGCAGGAGTCCAGCGGGAAACCCCGTGAAGCTGATCAGGAGGCTCTCATGTCACTGGCTGAATTCATGTCTGCTGATTCCCTGCTTGATCTGGAGGGCGGACATCAGCTGCTCGACCAGCTTTTGAGCGGTAAAGATACCGGTCTGCTTGAACAGATTCAGAGCTATCTTGGATTGTCTGACGAAAGGATATCTTCCATAGTAACTGACCTAAACAAGTACTTGTCAGATTTAACAGGGAAACAGGCAGATGAACATATAAATATTGAACAGTTGCCATACTTGGAAAACATCATGCACATACTTGCTCAATTGACCGCTCTTCCAGAAAATAAAGTCGCCGGTTTACTTTCAAAAGAACTTATCGATGCAGCCAAAATTGTAAAGTTATACGACCTTCTTCAAAAAAATGCCGACTTTGCTGGAGAACAGCCGCTCGCCAAAGGAGCAAGGCAATTGCTTGAAAAACTTGACGCTTTTATCATGTCAGCGGCAAGCAAAGAAAAGCTCCACTATTTGCAGAAAACTTATACCCAGCTTTCAAATGATTTAAACCTGGGCCGGCAAAAAAGCAATGAAGGCAAATATCAATTGCCAGACGGCGGAAAAACCATTTCCAGGCTGGATGCTGGTGCATCTTCGTTCACTCTGATGCCGCAGATGACAAAAGTTGAGCATCTGACACTGATGCAGTCTAACCAGGGGAAGATGGTCTCAACTGAGCAGCTTATCGAACAATTTGAATCTATCCTGGCAAAAAGCCAGCTCACAAAAACAGGCGGGGTGCAGCGGATGTTTTTACGGCTCAATCCCGAAAATTTGGGATCGCTGAGGATCGAATTGATCCAAAAGGATTCCCAGCTTACAGCCAGGATTCTTACATCAACAGGTGCAGCTAAGGAAATGCTTGATTCCCAGGTGAATGGACTTAAACAGGCACTCCACTCTCAAAATATCCAGGTAGAACGGATTGAAATTTCACAGCAGCTGAGCCAGCAGGAGAGAATGCCGCAGCGTGATGCCCAGCAGCAGCAGCAGGGGCAAAATCAGCCTGACAGGCAAAAACAGCAGGCTGGAAGAGATGAAGAATCGGCCGGTGAATCTTTTGAAGAAATTCTATTAAATACAGAAGCATAGGTGGTAGCATGGCAAATACAATTGATTCGTCTTTGATGCTTTCAAGCTATAAAAAGGAAGAACGGAAAACCGGGTCAGATATTTTGGGCAAAGATGATTTCTTAAAGATATTGATGGTTCAGCTGCAAAACCAGGATCCTTCAAACCCCTTGCAGGATAAAGATTTTATTGCCCAGATGGCAACATTCTCATCTCTGGAGCAGATGACAAACATGAACACAAGCATACAAAAGCTCGTCCAAATGCAGGAACAGGATTCTTTGATTGCCTATAGTGAATTTGCCGGCAAGGAAATCAAATGGCATAAAGTCGCAGAATCAGAGGATCCGAATGCACAGCCTTCGATCGAGGAAGGAGCAGGAAGAGTTGCCTCCATCCAGTTCAAGAATGGCAATGCTGTTTTTATCCTGGAAGATGGGACAGAGCTGGGACCAGCCAATATTTCCGAAGTCAAGGGAGGATCCCAGGATAACAGCCTCATGCAGGCGAGCATGCTGATTGGAAGAATGATAACCTTTCTTGGGGAAAATGGGGCTGAGCAAAAGGATTTTGTTAAATCTGTCAGCCTTAAAGGCGGAACTACGCTCTTCCAGCTGGGCAATGGTACAGCTGTGAATTCATCGCAAATTACCGAAATCGAATAGGATAGGAAGTGATTGGATGGGCAAGCAAGTGTATCTTCCAATTCAATCGCAATTAAATCCGGCAGTTCCAAGAAAGCCGCAGGCACACAGAAATACACATCTTGCTTCTTTTTCAGATCATCTGCAGAATGCCATTAATATTCCGGCAAAGCTGAATATCAGCAGGCATGCCAGTGAAAGGCTGCAGCAGAGGGATATACATATCACTGCTGACCGCTGGGATCAGGTTGAAACAAAGGTGGCAGAAGCAAAGGGAATGGGAATCGCAGAGTCACTTGTCCTGCTGCCGGAAGCCGCATTAATAGTAAGCGTCCGGAATAACACGGTGATCACGGCGATGGAACGGAAGGAAGCAAACAGCCAGATTTTTACGAATATTGACGGAACGATACTGATGGATTAACACTAAATGGGCCGGACCTCATTGAGGAAGCCACGTCTGCCGACTGACTGAAGCAGACTTAACATGAAAGGAGCAGATAAAATGCTGCGTTCAATGTACTCAGGAATTAGCGGAATGAAAAACTTCCAGACAAAGTTAGATGTAATCGGCAATAATATTGCCAATGTGAATACCTTTGGATTTAAAAAAGGCCGGGTTACTTTTAAGGATATGGTGAGCCAGACGGTTTCGGGGGCGACCGGGGCAGGTAACGGAGTAGGTGGAATCAATCCAAAGCAAGTGGGATTGGGATCTCAAATGTCTGCTATTGATACTATTGATACTCAAGGTAGTTTGCAGACTACAGGAAGAATTTTGGATATAGGTATACAAGGTGATGGTTACTTTAAGGTTCAAAAAGGTACTAATACCTTTTACACAAGAGCCGGAAATTTTTATTTTGATAACACCGGCAATCTTGTAACAGCCTCAGGAGAAAAAATTCTTGATAGCACCACACCAGGAAATGCGATTACGATTGCTAATATCAGTCAAATTGAAAATCTTAGCATAGGAGCAGACGGCAGCATCTCTTATGTTCAAGGCGGAACGGCATCAACTGGTCCAACCATAGGACTTGCAAGGTTTTCAAATAATGGAGGGCTTGAAAAAGTAGGAAATAACCTTTATAAGTCTACTGCCAACTCAGGACCAGCACAAAATGTTTTACCTGGTACTTCTGGAGCGGGATCACTCGTATCAGGTTCCCTCGAAATGTCCAATGTAGACCTTTCTGAGGAATTCACTGAAATGATCGTGGCTCAGCGCGGATTCCAGGCGAATACCCGCATCATCACAACTTCCGACGAGATCCTGCAGGAACTGGTAAACTTAAAACGTTAAGCTGAGGAGGGACAGGGCTGGAGGCTTCCTTCGGTCCTGGCGCTTACAATGATTACTGTTACAAGGCTGAATGGAAAGACATTTACAATTAATGCTGTTTATATTGAAACGGTCGAATCTTTTCCCGACACGACCATTACACTGGCCAATGGAAGAAAGTATGTGGTGAAGGATGATGAGGACTCGGTGAAAAGGAAGATTATCGGGTTCTATCAGTCTATCGGATTGCTTGGGCACAAACAGCTGGAGGGAATGGAAAATGAAGAATAATAAACTCTTAATGATCATGCTGTTTTTGCTCATAGCTATCACTCTGGTTGGTGCGGTGGCATTGGTCGTTGTTATGAAATATACAGACGGTGCAGAGGAGAAAGAGCCTTCAATTGAAGAAGTGCTGGAAGCATCTGTGGACATTAACCAGATCACAACGAATTTGGCCAGCGATGATTTTATCCGCATCTCCTTCAAGGTTGAGACTGACAGCAAAAAAGCGAAGGAAGAGCTTGAGAAGAGAGATTTCCAGGTCAAGAATATTATCATCCAGGAGCTTTCAGAAAAGAAGGCGGAAGACCTGCAGGGCAAAGAAGGCAAAATCAGCCTGCAGGAGGACCTTAAATCAAAAATCAACAGCCTGATGCAAAACGGAAAAGTAGAGAGTGTCTATATCACTGAGTCTCTCCTCCAATAATCCGGATTTTCCTCGGCAGATTACGAAGATGGAGGTGAGGGTTCATGTCTGGTGAGGTTTTATCGCAAAATGAAATCGATGCACTGCTTTCCGCTATATCAACAGGGGAAATGGATGCAGATGAATTAAAGAAAGAACAGTCTGAGAAGAAAGTGAAAGTATATGATTTTAAGAGGGCACTCCGGTTTTCAAAAGACCAGGTTCGGAGCCTGACCAGGATTCACGAAAATTTTGCCCGTCTATTGACGACCTTCTTCTCAGCGCAATTAAGGACCTATGTCCAGATCTCGGTGGCTTCTGCCGACCAGATACCATATGAGGAATTTATCAGATCGATTCCGAAAATGACGATATTGAATGTATTCGAGGTACCCCCGCTCGATGGAAGGATCCTGATGGAGGTCAATCCTAATATTGCCTATGCGATGATGGACCGGATGATGGGCGGCAGGGGTTCGAGCATCAATAAAGTCGATACATTGACAGAAATCGAGACAAAGATCATGTCCAATACTTTTGAACGGGCATTTGAGCATTTGAGGGAGGCATGGAGCACGATTACCGAAATCGATCCTTTCCTTGCCGAATTCGAGATCAATCCGCAGTTTCTGCAGATGGTCTCACCAAATGAAACGGTTGTCGTCATATCGCTGAACACCATGATCGGCGAAACAAGCGGGATGATCAATATCTGCATACCCCATGTTGTGCTTGAACCGATCATTCCCAAGCTTTCTGTCCATTACTGGATGCAGACAGAGAAAAAGGAAAGGGAGCCAGAGGAGCTCGGCAGGCTTGAGGACAGCATACAGAAGGCACAGGTGCCGGTTTCAGCAGAACTGGGCTCTGCCGATATTTCCATCCAGGATTTCCTTATGCTTGATCTCGGGGATGTCATTGAGCTGAACCAGGCGATTGACCGTCCGCTGACGATCAAAATCGGGGATATCCCTAAATTTACAGGACAGCCCGGTAAGGCGAATAAAAAGCTGGCTATTCAAATACTTGATACATTGAAGGGGGGAGACAGCGATGATGAGTGACGATATGCTCTCGCAAGATGAAATAGATGCCCTTTTAAGAGGAACCGACGACACAGAGGAAGACGATATTTTTTCAGTTGAAGATTACCTATCCATGATGGAACAGGATGCGCTTGGTGAAATCGGGAATATCTCTTTTGGCAGTTCTGCTACTGCTTTATCTACACTTTTGAATCAAAAGGTTGAAATAACAACCCCGACTGTTTCTGTCATATTAAAAAGAAAGCTTCAAGAGGAGTTTCCGCACCCGTATGTGGCCATCCAGGTCAGCTATACAGAAGGATTCTCAGGAAGCAATCTGCTTGTCATTAAACAATCAGATGCTGCAATCATTGCAGATCTCATGCTGGGCGGAGACGGATTGAACCCCGCAGATCTGCTTGGCGAAATCCAGCTGAGCGCCGTGCAGGAAGCAATGAACCAGATGATGGGTTCCGCTGCAACTTCCATGTCCACCATTTTCAGCAAACGGGTTGATATTTCGCCACCATCCATTGATTTTCTGGATGTGCAGCAAGGGGAAGGGACAGATAGGATTCCGGATGACGATATGCTTGTAAAGGTATCTTTCAGGCTGAAAATTGGGGATCTGATTGATTCAAGCATCATGCAGGTGGTCCCGCTGGAATTTGCTAAAAGGCTGGTTGAAGAGCTTATGAATCCGGGGGCGCAGGCTGAAAACCCGGCTGCAGATTTGAGCAAGCCTGACCCTGTGCAGGCACAGGAGCCAGCATTCCATCAACCGCCGGCAGAACCAGTGCCGGATATGGCAGCAGCCCCTCCCGGCTATGGACAGGGAACTGCGCAATACTCCGGCATGGAAACACAGACGCAGCGTCCGGCTGCCCAGGCGGCTCCCCAGCATCTTGGGGCACATTATCCAGGCGGACAGCCGCCGCAGGTTCAGCCTGCTGTATTTTCAAACTTTGAGCCTCAGCAGCTTCAGGAGTCTGAAACAAAGAATCTGAATATGCTCCTGGATATTCCTTTGCAGGTGACAGTAGAGCTGGGCAGGACAAAGCGTTCTGTTAAAGATATACTGGAGCTTTCCGCGGGATCTATCATCGAACTGGACAAGCTTGCAGGAGAACCGGTAGATATTCTTGTCAACAGCCGCCTGATTGCAAAAGGCGAAGTGGTTGTTATTGAAGAGAACTTTGGTGTCAGGGTCACAGATATCATCAGCCAGAGCGACAGGATCAAAAATTTAAGATAACTAATATGGGGGTTAAGTATTATGGCACAGAAGATTTTGATAGTGGACGATGCGGCATTCATGCGAATGATGATTAAGGACATCCTGTCCAAGAATGGCTACGACGTTGTCGGCGAGGCAGCGGATGGGGCCCAGGCTGTAGAAAAATACAAAGAAACACAGCCTGACCTGGTGACAATGGACATAACGATGCCGGAGATGGATGGCATCACTGCACTGAAAGAAATCAAAAAGCTTAATCCTTCTGCAAAGGTCATCATGTGTTCGGCCATGGGTCAGCAGGCGATGGTCATCGATGCCATCCAGGCCGGCGCAAAGGATTTTATCGTTAAGCCTTTCCAGGCTGACAGGGTCTTGGAAGCTATCTCAAAAACCTTAGGCTAAAAGCAATTTTAAAAATAGAGGGTGCATCATGTTGCAAATAGTTAAACAATTGCTCATAACCCTGCTTCTTGCTGCAGCTGCTTTGCCGGGCCTTCAAACTGTGGCCCAGGCAGAGCAGCTGAATAACAGCGTCAAAGACTGCTTTGAGCAGAAAGCGGGAGATTGCGCAGAGCCTGCAAAGGGAGCCGGCTCGGCTGCAAAGGAAGAAGGATCTGGCGGAGTTGGCATTAACAGCTGGGATATAGCCAAGATGATTTTTGCCACAGCATTTGTCATTGGCCTGCTGTACTTTCTGCTTAAATTCATCAACAAAAAAAGCCGGACCTATAAATCTTCCCAGCTTGTCGAAAATCTCGGCGGCGCCTCGCTCGGAGCCAGCAAAAGCATTCAGATCATCAAAGTAGGCAGGCAGCTTCTTGTAGTGGGTGTGGGTGATAATATACAGCTGTTGAAAGAAATAGATGATGAAGAAGAATATCATCAGATCATCAATGATTATAACAACAAAATGGAACAGCTTGTTCAGCCAAGCGATATTGTGACAAAAGTGATTCAAAGAGCAAAGGCAGCCAGAACGGCAAATGCGGCAAAATCAAAATCCGCTGAAGGCAGCAATGGTGATTTTCAGTCTGTCTTAAAAGGACAGCTGGAAGAGCTGAGCAGAGAGCGCAGGAAAATTCACCAGGAAATGGAGCAGAAGGGGCCTAAAGATCAATGAATGAATTTATGGAATTTTTCAATGCGAGCTCCCCTGATAATGTATCCACTTCAATAAAAATGCTCCTGCTGCTGACGGTTTTATCGCTGGCGCCAAGCATATTGATTTTAATGACATGTTTCACCAGGATCATCATTGTTCTTTCTTTTGTCAGAACGGCGCTTGCTACCCAGCAAATGCCACCCAACCAGGTGCTTGTAGGCCTCTCGCTTTTTTTGACATTCTTCATCATGGCACCCACCTTCCAGGAGGTTAATGAACAGGCGCTGACTCCGCTTTTTAATGATGAAATCAATCTTGAACAGGCGTACGAAAAAGCTTCTGTCCCTTTCAAGGACTTTATGAGCGCCCATACAAGGCAGAAGGATTTAGCTTTGTTCCTGGAATATTCCGGTGCCGAAACGCCGGAATCCATACAGGATATTCCGCTGACAGCGCTGGTTCCGGCATTTGCCATCAGTGAGATAAAAACTGCTTTCCAGATTGGATTTATGATTTTTATCCCTTTCCTAGTGATTGATATGATAGTGGCCAGTGTGCTTATGTCTATGGGGATGATGATGCTTCCGCCGGTCATGATATCACTTCCGTTTAAAATTTTGCTGTTCGTTCTTGTGGATGGATGGTATCTCGTGGTCAAATCTTTACTACAAAGTTTTTAAGCAGGTGAATGAATGAGTCCCGAAACAGTTATATCGATCGCAGAGCAAGGGATTATGAGTGTTTTATATATCAGCGGGCCGCTTTTGGTGCTTGCGCTTGTCGTGGGGCTGATTGTCAGCATCTTTCAGGCGACCACCCAGATCCAGGAACAGACCTTGGCATTTGTGCCAAAGATCGTTGCTGTCCTTCTCGGTGTTGTTTTTTTCGGCCCTTGGATGCTCAGCCATATGCTTTCTTATACAAATGAAATATTTTCAAATCTGACTAGATTTGTAGGATGATGACATGCTAGATTTACTTCCGGCGTTTCCTGCTTTTTTACTGATATTTGTAAGAGTGACTTCCTTCTTTCTTCTGATGCCGCTTTTTTCTTACCGGTCAATCCCTAATACCCATAAAATTGGCTTGGGCTTTTTTCTGGCCTGGATCATCTTTTATGCGGCGGATGCCCCGGCATTTGAAATTAATGGTGCCTATTATTTGCTGATTATGAAAGAAGCACTGGTTGGGCTTGTCATAGGCTTTATATCATATTTAATCCTTTCGGCCATTCAAATAGCAGGCGGTTTGATCGACTTTCAGATGGGTTTCGCCATCGCCAATGTAATTGATCCGCAAACAGGTGCGCAAAGCCCGCTCATGGGCCAGTATTTATACACGATATCTCTGTTTTTCCTCCTGATGGTCAATGGGCATCATCTGCTCATTGATGGTATTTTCTACAGCTATCAGGCTATACCGCTCGACCAGCCGTGGATCCCGTTCGGGGATGAAGGTATGGCTGAATATATGCTGCGGGCCTTTAATTCGATGTTCATATCGGCATTCCAGATGTCTGTGCCGGTGGTCGGGTGTCTGTTCCTTGTGGATGTGGCGCTCGGAATTGTAGCAAGGACCGTTCCCCAGCTGAATGTGTTTGTAGTCGGAATTCCGCTGAAAATCGGCGTTAGCTTCATTGTTCTTGTTGCTGTTATGAGTGTCCTGCTCTATGTAGTCTCGCAGCTTTTCGGCGCGATGGCCAGTACAATGAAAGGCCTGATGGATCTGATAGGGGGAGCGTCTGGATGAATAGGATCAGGCTTGATTTACAGTTTTTCAGCGGGGAGAAGACAGAAAAGGCCACCCCCAAGAAGCGTCAGGACTCCCGTAAAAAAGGGCAGGTTGCCAAAAGCCAGGATGTCAATACAGCCTTGGTTCTGCTGGCTGTATTCCTGTTTCTCCTTTTTGCAGGCGGATATTTAAAAAATATCATCATGTATTTGCTGACGCACTCTTTTCAGGAATTTATGCTCATGGAACTGACCGAGAGCAATGTACAGGCCATTTTCCTTGCAGTCATGAAGGAATTGGCTTTGTTTCTGGGACCGGTCATGCTGATTGCCATGATTGCCGGGGCAGCAGCCAATTATATGCAGGTTGGATTTTTATTTTCAACCGAAGCCATTCAGTTTAAGCTGGAAAAAATAGATCCTATCAAAGGATTTAAAAGAATTTTTTCAATGAGGGCCATTGTGGAGCTGCTGAAGTCGGTCTTAAAGATCGGATTTGTCGGTGCGGTCACATTTGTGGTTTTATGGATGCGGATTGACGAAATCCTGATGCTTTCACAAAAATCCCCGGGGGCGGCACTGATCATTTTGGCCAGTCTTACCGTGCAGATGGGCTTATTTGCATCAGCTGCGCTTCTCTTTTTATCTGTCCTGGATTATCTCTATCAGAAGTATGATTTCGAGAAAAACATCCGGATGTCCAAGCAGGACATAAAAGATGAATATAAAAACATTGAAGGCGATCCTTTGATCAAGTCAAAGATCAAGCAGAAGCAAAGAGAAATGGCGATGAGCCGCATGATGCAGGAAGTGCCGAACGCCGATGTCGTCATCACCAATCCTACCCACTTTGCCATTGCCCTGAAGTATGACGAAGAAAAGCAGGATGCACCGTATGTGGTGGCAAAAGGCGCAGATTATGTTGCACAGAAAATCAAATATATAGCCAAAGAAAATGAGGTAATTACGGTGGAGAACAGGCCGCTGGCGAGGGCTCTGTACAGCCAGACTGAAATCGGCAGCACCATACCTGAGGAGTTTTTTAAAACGGTTGCGGAAATCCTTGCGTATGTATACCGCACCAAGAACAAAATGTAAGCAGCAGCGAAGAGGCCTGAACAGTCCGGCCATGATGACGCTTCTGAATAGAGCGGAGTCCTTCGTCTGCGTTCCATCGAACCAAGTGCCTTACGCATTTCTAAATTGTCCAGCTCCAGGCACTAGCCCCTCGAGGTCTTAAGCCACATAAGGACGGGAGGAAGAACGCCTCCCATCCTTATGCGTCTTAAGCTTGTCGTGGCTGAACAAGTGCCTTACGCATTTCTGTTAGGAGAGAGATTATGTCTGGTAGAGATTTATCGGTTGTTGTCAGTGTCATCCTGATTGTCGCCATGCTTATCATACCATTTCCATCGTGGCTGTTAAGCATCCTGATCATCATGAATATATCACTGGCGCTTCTCGTTTTGCTGATATCCATGAATATGAATGAACCGCTGCAGTTTTCCATTTTTCCATCGCTCCTGCTGCTGCTGACATTATTCAGGCTTGGACTGAATGTATCCACGACCCGGTCTATTTTATCAAAAGGTGAAGCAGGCGGTGTCGTTGAGACGTTCGGGACATTCGTTGTCGGCGGGAATGTAATAGTAGGGATGGTTGTTTTCCTTATCCTGATTATTATCCAATTTATCGTTATAACAAAAGGTTCTGAGCGTGTTTCAGAGGTTGCAGCAAGATTTACGCTTGATGCAATGCCAGGAAAGCAGATGAGCATCGATGCTGATCTGAATGCGGGGATGATTTCTGAGCATGAAGCAAGGGAAAGACGGGAAAAGGTCAGCCGGGAAGCTGATTTCTACGGCTCGATGGATGGTGCGAGCAAATTTGTAAAAGGGGACAGCATAGCCGGGATCATCATTGTCCTGATCAACCTAATATTCGGGATTGTCATTGGCATGATGCAGCAGGGACTTGGCTTCGCTGATGCGGCCAGCCGCTATTCGCTGCTGACAGTGGGTGACGGGATCGTCAGCCAGATCCCTGCATTGCTTATTTCAACCGCGACAGGAATTGTCGTGACCCGGGCAGCATCCGAAGGGAATCTGGGCAAGGATATTACTTCACAGATACTCGCATACCCAAAGATGCTGTATGTAACCGGAGCGACAATATTCCTGCTTGGACTGTTTACGCCTATCAGCAATATCCTTACTTTCCCGATTGCCGGATTGTTTGCTTTTGGCGGATTTATGTTATCAAGGGTGAAGGAGCCTGATAAAGAGCAGCTTCAGGAGATAGAGGAAGAGCTGGAAACAGATGAAATGAAGAGTCCTGAAAGTGTGGTCAGCCTTCTGAATGTGGACCCCATTGAATTCGAGTTTGGCTATGGGCTTATCCCGCTTGCAGACGCCAATCAGGGCGGAGACCTTCTTGACAGGATCGTGATGATCCGGAGGCAGCTTGCAATTGAACTGGGGCTGGTCATTCCTGTGGTGAGAATCAGGGATAATATCCAGCTGCAGCCGAATGAATACAGGCTGAAGATTAAAGGAAATGAAATGGCCCGCGGTGAGCTGCTGCTTGACCATTATCTGGCCATGAGCCCCGGGATTGAAGATGACAGCATCGACGGGATTGATACGGTCGAGCCTTCCTTTGGGCTTCCAGCCAAATGGATAACAGAGGAAACGAAAGAGCAGGCAGAAATTTTTGGCTACACGGTAGTGGACCCCCCTTCGGTCGTCTCTACCCATATTACTGAAATCATCAAAGCGAACGCCTATGATCTGCTCGGAAGGCAGGAGACAAAGCAGCTGATTGACCATCTGAAGGAAAGTTACCCGATCCTTGCAGACGAAGTCACGCCAAATCCATTGTCAGTTGGCGAAGTTCAAAAGGTATTGGCCAAGCTGCTTAAGGAGAATGTTTCTATCCGCAACCTGCCGATCATTTTTGAAACGCTGGCTGATTTTGGAAAAGTGACATCTGATACAGATCTGCTCACTGAATATGTAAGGCAGGCGCTGGCCCGCCAGATCACCAACCAGTATTCCGCACAGGGCGATTCCCTGAAAGTTGTGACATTGTCAGGGAAAATTGAAAAGCTGATAGCAGAAGGCATCCAGCAGACTGAGCATGGGAATTATCTTTCAATGGATCCGGCTGTTTCACAAAGCATCCTGGAATCGATCGCTTCCCAGGTGGAGCAGCTTTCCATCATGGACCAGTCGCCTATCGTTCTTTGCTCGCCAGCCGTTAGGATGTATGTGAGACAATTGACAGAACGGTATTTCCCGCTCGTGCCGATCCTTTCCTATAATGAATTGGAAGCAAATGTAGAAGTACAAAGTGTAGGGGTGGTGAACATCGATTGAAAGTAAAAAAATTCACGGCACCTTCAATGCCTGAAGCAATGAAAATCATCCGCGAAGAGCTTGGCAGCGATGCAGTCATCCTGAATTCCAAAATGGTGCAGACAAACGGATTCCTAGGGTTTTTCAAGAAAAGGAATATTGAAGTCATTGCAGCAATAGATCCTGAGCCCAGCCAGCCTAAGGAAGTATTAAAAGAAAAAATGATCGAGCCTCCGCCTGTAAAGGCAGCTGAATTTTTTCCAAAAGCAGGGGGACCTTCTTCGGAAGAACTGGCAGCGGAAATCCGGGAGCTTAAGCGTTTAATGCAGCAGTCTTCTTCTGGAGGAAGCTTAAGAGCCCAATCTTCCCTGCCGCTTCCGCTCAAGAAAGTGCAGGAAGAGCTGGCAGGACAGGAAGTGGAACCTTCAATCATTGAAGAGCTTATGGAAAAGCTTTTGGTAAAATGGTATAAATCTGACTTAGAACCTGATTTTAACAAGATTAATAGCTGGCTGAGGGAACTTTTGACGGCAAAGCTCGAAACAGCCCAATATGGCGGAATTGCGTTTGATCACAAAATCATTAACTTTGTCGGACCTACAGGCGTTGGCAAAACAACTACTCTGGCTAAAATAGCTGCTGAATGTGTGATAAAGCAAAAGAAAAAAACGGCCTTCATCACTACAGACACGTATAGAATCGCTGCCATCGACCAGCTGAAAACATATGCAGATATACTCGATGTGCCTATGGAAGTATGCTATACAGAGGAAGATTTCAAGGCTGCAGTGGACACTTTCAAGGACTTTGAGGTCATTTTGATTGATACAGCGGGACGCAATTTCCGCAACCCGAAATATGTCCAGGAGCTTAAAAGCCTGCTTGAGGCAGAAAGCAGCCAGACCTATCTGGTCCTATCGTTAACATCCAAGCAAAGGGATATGGAAGAAACAATCAAACAATTTTCAGTAGTGGACATTAACAGGTTCATATTCACAAAAGCAGATGAAACGTCGACCTTTGGACCGCTGCTCAACATAATTGATAAAACAGGAAAAGGGGCAGCCTATCTGACTACCGGCCAAAATGTCCCGGATGATCTTGTGCCCGCCGGCCCGAAAACAATAGCCGGGGCGATAATGGGAGAATCAAAGTATGAATGACCAGGCAGAACAGCTTAGAAGGAAACTGAGGAACGGGGAAGATAAGGCTTCAGCAAAGACTATCGCTGTAATAAGCGGGAAAGGAGGAGTAGGGAAATCGAATTTTTCCCTGAACTTCTCCCTTTCACTCCAGGAAAAAGGGCATGATGTTCTGCTGCTGGATCTTGATATCGGAATGGGGAATATAGATGTCCTGCTTGGCCTTGCTTCTCCTTATTCGGCTGCAGACTATTTTGCAGGCAATGCTTCACTCGAGAAAATCATTTCAGTGGGACCGCATGGACTCCATTACATAGCAGGGGGAACAGGCCTTTCTCAGCTGGCCGAGATCTCAGCACCGGTGCTTGACCAATTTTTCTTGGATTTCTCGGAGCTGTTTTCTAAATATGAATATATCATTCTGGATATGGGTGCGGGAATCAGCAGCCAATCTCTTCATTTTATTTTATCCGTGAATGAACTGATAGCAGTGACAACCCCTGAGCCGACTTCTTTGACCGATGCTTATGCTGCTTTGAAGTTCATCCATCTCAGGGACAATAAGATGCCGATTAGTATAGTCGTCAATAAAGCAGAAACAGAGAAGGAAGCAGCCTCGGCGTTTAACAGGATATCACAAGTAATGGAAAGCTTCCTGGGAAAAAGGGTCACAAGGCTTGGCGCTGTTCCTGATGACCGCAGCGTTCAGCAGGCCGTCAGGAAGCAGACCCCTTATCTGCTTTATAAAAGAAGCTCGGCAGCTTCAAGGGCCACTCTTGACATTGCTGATTTTTTCCTGCAGCAGAACGGGAAGCAGCAGGCTGATGGGAAGGTTCCCTTTATGTCGCGGCTTAAGCAATTGCTTTTTGAAAAGGGGCGGAGCTAAATGGGCAAGATCAATGTACTCGTAGTGGATGACTCTGCTTTTATGAGAAAGCTTATCTCTGACTTCCTCTCTGAGAATGAACAAATCAATATATGCGGAACCGCTAAAGATGGGGAAGATGCTTTAAGGAAGATTGAGGAATTGAAGCCGGATGTCGTTACCATGGATGTGGAAATGCCGAAGCTTAATGGACTTGATGCATTAAAGAGAATCATGGAAGTTCATCCCCTTCCTGTCGTCATGCTGGCCAGTGCCACCAAAGAAGGCGCAGAAAAGACAATGAACAGCATCCAGCTCGGAGCTGCCGATTTTATCTCAAAGCCTTCAGGTTCTATTTCACTGGACTTGTTCAAAATTAAACAGGAGCTTGCAGAGAAGGTCATTGCTGCAAGCAGGATATCAGCTGCCAAACTGGCAGACAAGCCTTTATATGGAAAAAATACTATTAAGCTATACGAAAATTATAGTAAAATAGAACCAGAGACTTTCGGACCGCCCCTCAAGCCAGGCAGCCTGCCCGCAGCAGACAAGCTTGTGTGCATCGGTACCTCAACCGGCGGGCCGAGAGCGCTTCAAAAGGTGTTTTCCAAGCTTCCAGGGTCCCTGGATGCACCAGTGCTTGTTGTCCAGCATATGCCTCCAGGCTTTACCAAGTCATTGGCTGACAGGCTGGATCTCTTGTCGGAGCTGTGTGTAAAAGAAGCCGAGCACGGCGAATTGCTGAAAAAAGGGACAGCTTACATAGCGCCCGGGGGCCTTCACCTGACAGTACAGCAGACGAAAGCCGGCTTGATGGCGGTCTTAAGTGAAGCTGCGCCGGTCAATGGGCACAGGCCATCAGTAGATATACTGTTTGAGTCGGCAAGCATGATTGAAAATTGCCATAAAATCGCTGTAATCCTGACTGGCATGGGTTCAGACGGGACAAAAGGCTTATCAGCAATCAAGAGCAAAGGAAATGCTTCTGCTATTGCAGAATCAAAAGATTCAGCGATTGTATTCGGAATGCCGAGGACGGCAATAGAAACCGGGCTTGTCGATAAAGTTGCGAATATAGAAGAAATTGCTGAAAAAATAAAGAGCTATGTTTAATTCAGAGGGGTGAAAGCGCCATGGAAATGAGCCAATATTTAGAAGTATTTATTGAAGAAAGCAGGGAGCATCTGCAAGCGATTAATGAACATCTGCTTGAACTTGAAAAGAATCCTGCCGATTTGAAAATAATTAATGAAATATTCAGATCTGCCCATACGTTAAAAGGAATGTCTGCCACAATGGGTTACGAAGACCTGGCCCGCCTGACCCACCAGATGGAGAATGTTCTTGACGCTATTAGAAATCAAAAGATAGGCGTCACGCCTGAACTCCTGGATACCGTTTTCCTGGCAGTCGATGATTTGGAAGCCATGGTATTATCCATTTCAGAAGGAGGGGATGGAAAGCGCGATGTCAGTACGGCGGTAAAGCAGCTGGAGCTGATTGAAAATGGCCAAACCCCTTTAATGGAATCGCGTCAGGAAGCGGCGGCTGCGGCTGCTGCAGAAGCAGAAGTTCCTGCAGAGCTGAGAAGTGATTATGATGAATTTGAACGGACTGTGCTCAGCCAGTCAAAGGAACAGGGCTTTGACGTTTTCGAGATATCCATCTCTTTGAGGGAAGATTGCCTCCTGAAGGCTGCGAGAGTATTTATGGTGTTCGAAGTATTGGAGAAGTCCGGTGAAATCATTAAGTCCAATCCTCCTGTGGACGTGCTGGAGGAAGAGCAATTTGATTCAGCCTTTACGGTCACGCTGGTTACAAAGGAACCAAAAGAAGAGATTCAGGCGAAGATCATGAAAGTATCAGAAATTGAAAAGGCAGAAATCATAAACATTGACCTGATGCCTGCCAGTCCGGCTGAAGAAGAACCGGCGCCTGCACCCGGCATCATCCAGCCTGTGGAAGAACCAAAAGAAGAAAGCAGGAATGGTGCACCGGCCAAACAGGCAAGCAGCAAAACAATCCGGGTGAATATAGAGCGTCTGGATATATTGATGAATCTGTTTGAAGAGCTTGTCATTGACAGGGGAAGACTTGAGCAGATTTCGAAAGAGCTCAACAACCAGGAGCTCCACGAAACCGTTGAAAGAATGTCCCGCATCTCAGGAGACCTTCAGAATATTATTCTCAATATGAGGATGGTGCCTGTTGAAACGGTATTTAACCGCTTCCCTAGGATGGTCCGCCAGCTGGCCAGGGACCTGAATAAGAAAATCAATCTTGAAATTGTAGGTGCAGAAACAGAACTGGACAGAACGGTTATAGATGAAATTGGCGATCCTTTAGTACACTTGATCCGCAATGCACTGGATCACGGAGTTGAAACTCCGGAAGTACGGAAGGCGAACGGGAAAAATGAAGAAGGGACAGTCGTTCTGAAAGCGTACCACAGCGGCAACCACGTCTTCATCGAACTGATCGATGACGGAGCTGGGATAAACCGTGACAAAGTCCTGCAAAAAGCTGTCAAAAACGGCATTATAACGGAGCAGGCAGGCGCTTCATTAACTGACAAACAGGTGTACGAGCTCATTTTTGCATCCGGTTTTTCCACTGCAGACAAAATCTCGGATGTTTCCGGCAGGGGCGTAGGCCTGGATGTAGTGAAAAGCACCATTGAATCATTAGGCGGAACAGTCACGATTGATTCCCAGGAAGGAAAAGGCTCAACCTTCTCCATCCAGCTTCCGCTGACACTTTCCATCATTTCTGTCATGCTGATTGAAGTACAGAAGGAAAAGTATGCGATTCCTCTTTCGTCTATTATTGAAACGGCAATCATTAAAAAAGAGGATATCATGAATGCCCACAACCAGAAGGTCATAGATTTCCGCGGCAAGGTCGTTCCGCTTCTGTTCCTGAAGGATGTGTTCGCTGTTCCTGTGCATTTGGAGGAAGATGGTTATTATTCGGTGGTCATCGTCCGCAAAGGGGACAAGATGGCTGGACTGGTAGTCGACTCGTTTATTGGACAGCAGGAGATCGTGCTTAAATCACTCGGAGGCTATCTGAATGATATTTTTGCAATTTCCGGAGCTACGATCCTTGGGGATGGGCAGGTTGCATTGATTGTTGACTGCAATGCTTTAATAAATTAATAGACTGGCATGAAAGCTACTGCCAATTCAGGGAGTGTATGAAATGAGTGAAACAATGACCGCAGATTTAAAACTGATCATTTTCTTATTAAAAGATAAAGAATATGCGATACCGGTCTCTCAAGTAAGATCAATCGAGAAAGTACAGCATATTACAAGAGTGCCCGGGGCAGCCTCCTCTGTCAAAGGAGTGATCAATCTGCGCGGCGTGGTTACCCCGATCATTGACCTGAGGACAAGATTCGGTCTTGAACAGAAAGAGTATAGTGACAGCACAAGGGTCATCATCGCCTCGGCCGATGAGATGGAAGTCGGCCTCGTGGTTGACGGGGCCAATGATGTGATCGACGTATCAGAAGATTCTATAGAACCATCGCCGAACGTGATCGGCGCCGAGGAGGCGGAGTTCATAAGCGGTGTCGTCAAAGTGGAAAAACGCCTGCTGATCCTGATCGACCTTGGAAAGATTCTGGAAGGCGGAGAAATGAAGCTGGCAGGCCATGAGTAAGCAGACCGGCAGCTTCCTGCACGGCATTTCATCCCTGCACCTGGACCTGCTGAAGGAGATCGGCAATATCGGGGCAGGGCATGCAGCAACCGCGCTGTCGACTTTGCTGGATAAAAAGATTGATATGAGAGTCCCGAATGTTAAGATCGTCTCATTTGATGAAATGATGGAAATGGCCGGGGGCCCGGAAAATGTAGTGGCCAGCGTTTTTCTGAGAATCGAGGGCGATGCCCCCGGAAGCATGTTCTTCATCCTTCCGGTGGAGCAGGCCGAATCCTTCATCCGGCAGATGACTGCTGATGACAGATTTCAGCTGGCAGAACCGCCTTTTGATGAAATAGGGCTGTCAGCTCTGCAGGAAATGGGCAATATTCTGGCAGGCTCCTATTTGTCCTCACTCTCTGATTTTACAAATCTTTCACTCTATCCTTCAGTGCCTGCACTCGGAATCGATATGGCAGGAGCGATCATCAGCTTCGGCCTTATAGAGCTTTCCCAGGTGAGCGACAGTGCAATTGTCATCGAGACAACTTTGACTGAAGTGGCACCGGCTGTCACGCATACATTAAAAGGCCATTTTTTTCTGCTGCCGGACCCCTGCTCCTTTGAAGTGATTTTCAGCTCTTTGGGAGTATTGGGCGATGAATGAAATTGCCAGCATCATCAAGGTCGGTATAGCAGATTTGAAAATCGCATCTATGCCTGACATACTGCGCACCTCGGGACTTGGCTCCTGCGTAGGAGCAGCGGTATATGACCAGTCATCAGGCCTCGCGGGAATGGCACATATCATGCTTCCTGATTCTTCCCTTGCGCGAGCCGGTTCAATCAATAAGCTGAAGTACGCCGATACAGCGATCGAAGAACTCGTAAGGCAGATGGTCCGGCACGGGGCAAGTCCGGGATTTCTCAGGGCCAAGATTGCCGGAGGGGCGCAGATGTTCCAATTTTCTTCAGGAAGCGACCTTATGAGAATCGGGCCGAGAAATGTGGAAGCAGTCAAAATAGCCCTGCAAGTGCATAATATCAGGCTGATTGCAGAGGATGTCGGAGGAAACAGCGGAAGGACAATAGAATTCAACACGAAGACGTCCATGCTGCAGATCAAAACGGTCAACAAAGGGGTCACTGAGCTGTAGGGCAGCCCTGCTCGAACATGAAAACAATTCTAATAGCTTCATCCCCGGGCACAATCCATCTCCAGAAAAAAGTCAGCCATTTGAATGGGGCTGATTTTTTTCCGCTTTTGGCCCAGTGAAAAAGCGGGATGAGCTGACTGAGGATATATAGGAAATGTTTCCTGAATCTGAGAATTTCAACTGCTGCAATATTAATAGGAAAGCAATTTTGATATAATTTACAAATACTACACCGGGCTTGCGCTTAAGGAGGTATACGTACGAATGCATGGACAATCATCTGATGAACAAGCATATTGGGCATTATGGCAGCAAAGCCGTGATGCTGAGGCCGGCAATTCCCTTGTAAAAAGATATATGCCTCTAGTGAGCTATCATGTTCAGAGAATCTCTGCCGGCCTCCCGAAAAATGTTTCCAGGGATGAGCTGAGGAGCCTCGGCTTGATGGGGTTGTATGATGCGCTTGAAAAGTTCGATCCCACAAGGGACCTGAAGTTTGATACGTACGCTTCCTTCCGGATCAGAGGATCGATTATAGATGGCCTGAGAAAAGAGGACTGGCTTCCAAGGAGCACAAGGGAAAAAGCAAAAAAGATCGAAGCTGCAGCGGAAAGGCTGGAGCAGCATCTAATGAGAAAGGCGACGGCGGCTGAAATCGGGAAAGAAGTGGACCTGCACGAAGATGAAGTGCAGACGGTCATGAGCGAGCATTTTTTCGCAAATGTCCTTTCAATGGATGAACAGCCTCAGGATCAGGATGAGAAGGATGGAGCAACCTATATCCTTAAAGACCATCGCGCAGTGGTCCCGGAGGAGAAGGTGGCAAAAGATGAACTCCTGTCAGAGATGGCCGATGCGGTTTCCTGCCTGAATGAAAAAGAACAATTGGTCATCAGCCTTTTCTATAAAGAAGAGCTGACACTGACAGAGATTGGCCAGGTGATGGGGCTTTCCACTTCAAGGATATCCCAGATCCATACGAAAGCCATATTCAGCTTGAGGCATACACTTCAAAAGATCATGTAAATGGCTTGGCCCGAGGGTATCATGCACTGCTGATAACAGCAGGAGCGATCTGAAGGGAAGTGTCCGATATGAGTTTGAAGCTGATTGAAATGCAGGTTGCCCTTCCAAGGATGCAGGATGCATCCAAGATCCAGGAGCAGCTGCAGCAGAGAGGACAAATGATGAACGACCAGGCGGCAAGGGCTGTGCAGAAGCAGGAGGAGAAGGACAGGAAGTCGGTCGTGAAGAAGCATTCCCGGCTTCAGGCCGGCTGGCAGAAGGAACGGAGCCCAAACAGCGGCGGATCGCTGCCTGAAAAGGAAAAGGAAGAAAAGGATGAAATCGTAAAAGAGGTTCATCCCTACAAAGGAACATCAATTGATTTTAGAAGATAGAGGGATTCAATGACTATTTTTCTGCTGGCAGTCAGTTTGATTATCAATCTGATTCTCATTTTTGCAGTAGCACTATTGTATATGCGCCAAAATCGCCTTTTTGAAATGGAGAAAAGGCAGGGGCAGTCATTCAGGGAAGTGGAAGATGCAATAGCCGCTTTCATAGTAGAAATAAAAGAAGATAACGACAAGCTGCTGAGGAACATTCAAAAAAGCTCACAGCCTGCAGGGGATGTTCATTCTGAAACTAATGGGACTGCGGCTGCCCAAGCTGCAGATGCCGGTGCGGGCAGAGTGAAAGATCCTCCCGCACCCAATCTGAGAAAAGGTTCCTCGATGCAGAAGAAGGCTGCCCAGGCGTACAGCCAAAAGAAGGAGCCGATGCCGGAGGATTATATGCTTTTCCCCGAGGATATTGTCGAGCTCGGAGAAGCCTCCCAGAGCGGGGCTGAACCTTCCCCGGCAGAACCTGAAGAAAGCGGACAGGCAGGCGGATCCATCCTGGAACAGGCCCAAACCCTTCACGATCAGGGGTTTGCCGAAGAGGAGATAGCCAGGAAACTTGGCAGGGGGAAAACTGAAATATCATTATTATTGAAATTTCGTCAAAATCGGCAGGAATAACTTGATTGTAAAAGTCACTTGTGCTATATTTACTCATGGTGTTAATACACACGCCTATGGATTCAGGCAATTGGTGCTGTTTTGTACAGTTTTTGACTGAAGATGATATGGGCGGAGGCAAACAAACCATTAGGAGGAACTAACATGTCAGTAATTTCAATGAAACAGCTGCTTGAAGCTGGTGTACACTTCGGTCACCAGACTCGCCGCTGGAACCCTAAGATGAAGAAATATATCTTCACTGAGCGTAACGGCATCTACATCATCGACCTTCAGAAGACGGTCAAGAAAGTAGAAGAAGCTTATAACTACGTGAAAGAACTTGCTGGTAACGGCGGAACAATCCTTTTCGTTGGTACAAAGAAGCAAGCTCAGGATTCTGTTAAGGAAGAAGCTCTCCGTTCTGGTATGTACTTTGTAAACCAGCGCTGGTTAGGCGGAACTTTAACTAACTTTGAAACAATCCAGAAGCGTATCACTCGCTTGAAGGACATCGAAAGAATGTCTGAAGACGGAACTTTCGAAGTGCTTCCTAAGAAAGAAGTTGTACAGTTAAGAAAAGAACAAGAACGTCTTGAAAAATTCCTTGGCGGAATTAAAGATATGAAGACTCTTCCAGACGCTCTATTCATCATTGACCCGCGCAAAGAGCGCATTGCAGTTGCAGAAGCTCACAAGCTGAACATCCCTATCGTCGGCATCGTTGATACAAACTGCGATCCGGACGAAATCGATGTTGTTATCCCTGCAAACGATGATGCTATCCGCGCTGTTAAGCTTCTAACAGGTAAAATGGCTGATGCTATCCTTGAAGCTAAGCAAGGGGAAGAAGTAACAACTGCTTAATGTCTGTAAAGGTGATAATAGGGAGCACCCTTTATCACCTTTTTTTAAAGAAAATATGAAAATTACATATATTTAAGGAGGATTTCACTATGGCAATTACTGCTCAACTCGTTAAAGAATTGCGTGAAAAGACTGGCGCTGGAATGATGGACTGCAAAAAGGCGCTTCAGGAAACAGATGGTGATATGGAAAAAGCAATCGATTTCCTTCGCGAAAAAGGTATCGCTAAAGCTGCTAAAAAATCTGACCGCATCGCGGCAGAAGGGACAACTTACATCCTTGCACAAGGCAATGAAGCTGTCATCCTTGAAGTGAACTCTGAAACAGATTTCGTTGCAAAAAACGAAGGCTTCCAGGTTCTTGTAAAAGAATTGGCAGAGCACCTGCTTAAAAACAAGCCTGCTTCTGCTGAAGAAGCTGCTTCACAAACAATGGAAAACGGTGCGACTGTAGAAGCGCACATCAATGCTGCAATCGCTAAGATCGGAGAAAAGCTTTCCCTTCGCCGTTTTGAAGTGAAAAGCAAGACTGACAGCGACGCATTCGGTGCTTACCTGCACATGGGCGGACGCATTGGCGTTCTGACTGTTCTTGAAGGTTCAACTGATGAGCAGGCTGCTAAAGACGTAGCTATGCACATTGCTGCATTGAACCCTAAATATGTGTCACGCGATGAAGTTTCTGCTGAAGAAGTAGAGCGCGAGCGCCAGGTTCTGACTCAGCAGGCTTTAAACGAAGGCAAGCCTGAAAACATTGTTGCAAAAATGGTAGAAGGCCGTTTGAGCAAATATTTTGAAGACGTTTGTGTCCTTGACCAGGCATTCGTTAAGAATCCTGACCAAAAGGTTCGCGACTTCGTAAAATCAACTGGCGGAACTCTTAGCGAATTCGTTCGCTACGAAGTAGGAGAAGGCATTGAAAAGCGCGAAGACAACTTTGCGGAAGAAGTTATGAACCAGGTGAAAAAATAATAGATAAAAGCCGTTGAATCTGCTTTTATGAAGGTAATCGGGGAACACATTGTGTTCCCTCTTTTTCAAGAAATCATGTAATTCCAATACATATGGAGGTTCTTATGAGCAGCCCTAAATACAAACGAGTTGTCTTAAAATTAAGCGGTGAAGCTTTAGCAGGAGAGCAGGGCTTCGGCATTAATCCTTCTGTCATCAAGTCGGTTGCGCAGCAGGTGAAGGAAGTTTCCGATCTTGGGGTCGAAGTGGCGGTCGTCGTAGGCGGCGGCAACATCTGGCGCGGGAAGATCGGGGAAGAGATGGGGATGGACAGGGCGAATGCAGACTATATGGGCATGCTTGCAACTGTCATGAATTCCCTTGCCCTTCAGGACAGCCTTGAAATGCTGGATGTTGAATCACGCGTTCAGACATCCATCGAAATGCGCCAGGTTGCAGAGCCTTATATCCGCAGGCGTGCAATCCGCCATCTGGAAAAAAAGCGTGTCGTAATCTTCGCAGCCGGTACTGGCAACCCGTATTTTTCAACAGATACTACAGCAGCATTGCGTGCTGCTGAAATCGAAGCAGAAGTTATCTTAATGGCGAAAAATAATGTAGATGGGGTATACTCCGCAGATCCTCGGCTAGATGTAAATGCGGTTAAATATGAAGAATTGTCTTATCTGGATGTCCTGAAAGAGGGGCTTGCCGTAATGGATTCAACAGCTTCCTCCTTATGCATGGACAATAATATTCCGCTTATTGTATTCTCAATTATGGATAACGGCAATATTAAGCGTGCCGTATGCGGTGAAAAAATCGGAACGATCGTCAGGGGGAATAAATAATGCCAAAACAAGTTATTTCAAACTCGAAGGAACGTATGACAAAAGCAATCCAGGCGTATTCACGGGAGCTTGCAAGCATCCGCGCAGGCCGGGCAAGCGCTTCGCTGCTTGACAGGATCACTGTGGATTATTATGGGGCGCCTACACCGGTCAACCAGCTTGCTGGAATTTCCGTGCCTGAGGCCCGCCTTCTCGTCATCCAGCCTTATGATAAGAGCATTCTTGGAGAAATCGAAAAGGCGATCATTAAATCTGACCTTGGCCTGAATCCTACGAATGACGGGAATCTGCTTCGCCTTGCCATCCCTGCCCTGACTGAGGAACGCAGGAAAGAGCTTGTGAAGGTAGTCAAAAAAGAATCAGAAGATGCAAAGGTCGCAATCCGCAACATCCGCCGCGATGCCAACGATGATCTGAAGAAGCTGGAGAAAAACGGCGAGATTACTGAAGATGACCTTCGCGGCTACTCAGATGACATCCAGAAGATGACAGATGAGCATATCACAAAGGTCGACAGCATCACAAAAGACAAAGAAAAAGAAATTCTTGAGGTTTAATTCTTTTTCCGGTGTTATATCAGCTAAATATACAAGAACCCTCTATGTATATAGGGGGTTTTTTTGCTCATATGGCGATATGGAGCATAATTATGGCATCCTGCCATAATGTGCTGCTTCTTGTATTCTTATTTTTATTATGTTTACATATTCTTTTTTATAGAGATATCTTCATTTATTTTTGGTATGATAAGAACGTGCGGATTTTGGGAACAGGCAAATCGTACATTTTGGGGAAAGATCTTTTTTCGGAGGATAAGAGAAACGCATTTTGAAGGAGCCGTCTTATGTTAAATAAAATTAAAAAATGGAAGAACCAAGCACCTTCTTCCGATCTCCGAGAGCGCATAATAAAAATAAGGGAACAAAAAGTACCTTCTCATGTAGCGATAATAATGGATGGGAATGGCCGCTGGGCCAAAAAGCGGGCCCTGCCGAGAATAGCAGGGCACCATGAAGGGATGAAGGTGGTCAGGAGGACGACTAAGCTTGCCAACGAGCTCGGAATCAAGACTCTGACCCTTTACGCTTTTTCGACTGAGAACTGGAAACGGCCGAAGCTTGAAGTCGATTATCTCATGAAGCTTCCGGAAGAATTCCTGGGAACTTTCCTTCCAGAGCTGGTTGAGGAAAATGTCCGTGTCCAGATGATAGGCTATAAAGATAAGCTTCCGGGCCATACACTCAGAGCGATTGAAAAGGCAATGGAAGAAACAAAGGACAATGATGGCCTCATTCTGAACTTTGCTCTCAATTACGGCAGCCGGGCAGAAATACTCGAAGCCGTCAAACGGGTCTTAAATGATTGCCAAAGTGGCATAATGGAAGAAAGCGAACTGAATGAAGAAGTTTTTTCAGCCTACCTAATGACTGAAGGGCTGGAAGATCCCGATCTTCTGATCCGGACAAGCGGAGAAATCCGCCTGAGCAATTTCATGCTGTGGCAGCTGGCTTATACGGAGTTCTGGTTCACAGATGTATTATGGCCGGACTTCACTGAGGGAGAATTGCTCGAGGCCATTGAGGTGTTCCAAAACCGTCAGAGGCGGTTCGGAGGAGTATAATAAAGGTGTTGAAAACTAGATGAAGCAAAGAATCATAACAGCGATCATTTTTGGAGCTATACTAATCCCTGTTGTCATATACGGAGGGACACCGGTTGTGCTGCTTGCCTATGTGCTTGCCGCCGCGGCTTTATTTGAAGTATTGAAAATGCGCAGGCTTAAGATGTTATCAGTGCCCGGCATTATTACACTTGCTCTATTATGGGGGCTGATGCTTCCTGATGGTGCACAGGAATGGCCGGCATTGCAGTTTGCTGCCGGATCAAAGACAGAAATCGGGATGCTTGCTGTCCTGCTTTTGCTGACCTATACCGTGGCATCAAAGAACAGATTTACTTTTGATGATGCAGCCTTTTCAATTCTTGCATCCATATATGTGGGGATTGGCTTTTACTATTTTATTGAAACACGTGAAGCAGGCATTTTATTTATCTTTTTCTCTTTATTCATTGTATGGGCAACAGATTCCGGTGCCTATTTTATCGGGAAAGCCATGGGGAAAAACAAGCTGTGGCCTGAAATCAGTCCGAATAAAACGGTGGAAGGCTTTATAGGCGGGGTCGTATGCGCGGTCGCCGTTGCAGTTCTGTTCGTCCTGCTGACTGATATAGACGCGACACTGCTGCAGCTTACTTTCATCACGATTGTTCTGTCTATCTTCGGCCAAATAGGAGATCTGGCAGAATCGGCGCTTAAAAGGCATTATGAAGTGAAAGATTCCGGGACAATCCTTCCCGGGCACGGCGGCATCCTGGACAGGTTTGACAGCCTTTTATTCGTATGGCCGCTTCTGCATTTTTTCCAGCTGCTTAACTAGCCGGGAGAGTCTAGCTTGTTGAAACAATAGGAGTTGAACAATAGTGAAATATATTAGTTTAATGGGGGCAACCGGTTCTATCGGCACCCAGACCCTTGATGTCATAAGGGAGCATCCAGAGCAATTCAGGCTGGCCAGCATGAGCATCGGCAGAAACCTTGAACTTGGCAGGAAAATTATGTCGGAATTCAAACCTGAGCTGGTAGCGGCTGCAGAGAAGAATGATGCAGACACACTCGCAGGCGAGTTCCCGGGAATTAAGTTTGCTTATGGCCAGGAAGGGCTTATAGAAACAGCCGTACATCCAAAATCAGATGTCCTCGTTAACGCTGTCCTTGGCAGCGTCGGCCTTCAGCCGACACTTCATGCCATTGAAGCAAAGAAAACAATTGCGATTGCCAACAAGGAAACACTTGTCACTGCAGGCCATATCGTCATGGATGCAGCCAGGAGAAACGGTGTGGAGCTTCTTCCTGTCGACAGTGAGCACTCCGCTATCTTCCAGGCGCTTCAGGGGGAAAAAGAGAAGAATATCGATAAACTCATCCTTACAGCGTCCGGGGGAAGCTTCCGCGATAAAACAAGGGAAGAACTCAAAGATGTGACTGTTGAACAGGCTTTAAACCATCCAAACTGGTCTATGGGAGCTAAAATAACCATTGATTCTGCAACAATGATGAATAAAGGTCTTGAAGTGATAGAGGCCCATTGGCTGTTTTCTATAGCATATGAAAAAATTGAGGTCCTTCTTCATAAGGAAAGCATCATCCATTCTATGGTGGAATTCCATGACAGCTCTGTCATCGCCCAGCTGGGGACGCCTGATATGAGGGTGCCGATACAGTACGCCCTGACATATCCGGACCGCCTTCCCCACCGGACCGGCAAGAAGCTTAATCTGGCAGAAATCGGACAGCTTCATTTCCAGGAGATGGATTACAGCCGATTCCGCTGCCTGCAATTCGCATTTGATGCCGGCAGGCGGGGAGGCACACTTCCTGCTGTCCTGAACGCAGCTAACGAAGCGGCGGTTGCAGCTTTCCTGGAAGGTAAAATCACTTTCCTCCAGATAGAGGATTTAGTCGAAAAGGCTATGGAAAAGCATGCTGTTTCAGATAACCCGGGCCTCGAGGAAATCCAGGAAGTTGATCGTCAGACAAGGCAGCTGGTAAACTCGCTTCTATAAGCTGGTGTTCAGTACAGGAAAGAGGAGATCCAAAGAGGGTTTTGGCGCTTGAAGATTGCCGCCTTTCCGGCTCCATGCGCCATCCGCTTGCGGGAAAGCCGGCTGGCGAAAAGTCAAATAAAAACCTATCAGCCTGTTACCCTTGAAGCCTGCAGGATGAGGGCCAGGCAGACTTTGCCGCACGGCGCGGGCAGCTTTCGCTTTTCTTACTGAACAACCTCTAAAAAAAGGTGGTTATATTTTTGGATACTGTGATAGCCTTTATTATCATTTTCGGAGCCCTTGTTTTTTTCCATGAGTTGGGGCACTTTGTATTCGCCAAAAGGGCCGGCATTCTTTGCCGTGAATTTGCCATAGGTTTCGGCCCCAAGGTGTTCTCCCATAAAAAAGGAGAAACTGTCTACACCATCCGTCTGCTTCCGATTGGGGGATTTGTCAGGATGGCAGGGGAAGATCCTGAAATGGTGGAAATCAAACCGGGCTATCGTGTTGGTTTGATTTTGGATAATGACGAACGGGTCAGCAAAATCATCCTTAATAATAAAGATAAATATCCGGATGCAAGGCCGATTGAAGTGGAATATGCCGACATCGAGCATGATCTTGTCATCCGCGGCTATGCCGAGGGTGAAGAGGAAGAAAGGCTTGTTTCATATCCGATCAACAAGGATGCTCTCCTTGTCGAGGATGGTGTGGAAACGCTCATCGCCCCGTATGACAGGCAGTTTGCTTCCAAGACGCTCGGACAGAGGACCATGGCCATATTTGCCGGACCGATGATGAACTTCATCCTTGCATTTGTCGTATTTGTACTGATCGGTCTTCTTCAGGGGATGCCGACAAACGAACCTGAGCTTGGCCGGCTGACTCCTGATGGAGCTGCGAAGGAATCTGGCCTCCTTGAAGGAGATCAGGTCCAGAGCATCAATGGCGCTGAAATCTCTAGCTGGAACGATGTGGTGGAAATCATCCAGAAGAGTCCAGGTAAAGAGCTGGATTTCATCCTCAGCCGCGACGGAGAAGAGCTTGAAATCCCTGTAACTCCTGAGGCAAGGGAAGTTGAAGGGGAAAAAGGCAAAGAAACCATTGGCATAATCGGCGTGTACAGCCCGATGGAGAAATCTCCGCTGAAAGCCATCGCTTATGGTGCAGAAGAAACATACACATGGACGAAAGAAATTTTCGTCATGCTTGGTAAGCTTGTCACAGGCCAGTTCTCCATTGATGCTTTATCAGGCCCTGTCGGCATTTATGTATCAACAGATACAGTGGCTAAATCAGGCATCTATTATCTGATGAAATGGGCAGGAATACTGAGCATCAACCTTGGAATCATGAATCTGCTCCCAATTCCGGCACTTGATGGCGGGAGGCTTATGTTTTTTGCAGTGGAAGCATTGCGGGGCAAGCCGATTGACCGCAACAAGGAAGGGATGGTCCATTTTATCGGATTCGCCCTCCTTATGCTGCTGATGCTTGTTGTCACATGGAATGATATCCAGCGTTTCTTCCTGCAATAGAATAAAATAAACATCTGCGGCTATCTCCAGAACCGGCGATAGCCCAGTTTTTTCTCCGGATACCCGGGAAACAGGACGAGCCCTTACACTGATTAAGAATTAATATATGAAACGAAGAGGTGCTGATTATGAAGCAAAGCATGACACTTATCCCAACTTTAAGAGAAGTACCGGCAGATGCCGAGGTCAGAAGCCACCAGCTTCTCCTCAGGGCAGGATTCATCCGCCAGAACGCAGCGGGTGTATACAGCTATCTGCCAATGGCACGAAAAGTGCTGCAGAAAATCGAGGCCATCGTCCGGGAAGAAATGGATGACGCAGGGGCGAGCGAACTGTTGATGCCGGCGCTCCAGCAGGCTGAGCTGTGGCAGGAATCAGGAAGATGGTATACATACGGGCCAGAGCTTATGAGATTAAAGGATCGTAATGACCGGGAGTTTGCTTTGGGTGCAACCCATGAAGAAGTAATCACCAGCCTGGTACGTGACGAAGTAAAATCATATAAAAGACTGCCATTGACGCTTTATCAGATCCAGACAAAATTCAGGGATGAACAGAGGCCGCGTTTCGGAATTCTGCGCGGGCGCGAATTCATCATGAAAGATGCGTACTCTTTCCATTCTTCACAGGAAAGCCTTGATGAAGTTTACAGCAGGCTCTTTACAGCCTACTCTAATATCTTTACACGCTGCGGACTGAACTTCAGGGCAGTTATTGCTGATTCTGGCGCTATGGGCGGAAAAGATACCCATGAATTCATGGTGCTTTCCGATATCGGGGAAGATACGATTGCTTATTCCGATGCTTCGAATTATGCTGCCAATGTTGAAATGGCACCAGTCATCAACGCATATGCGAAAAGTGATGCCGCTCCAAAGGAATTGGAAAAGGTCCAGACGGAAAATCAAAGGTCGATTGAAGAAGTGTCTTCATTCCTGAATGTGTCAAGCGAGGAATGCATTAAATCCCTTCTTTTCAAGGTTGATGACAAATATGTGCTGGTTCTTGTCCGCGGTGACCACGAGGTAAACGATATTAAACTGAAGAACCTCTTCTCAGCTGCTTCGGCTGAATTGGCTTCTCCGGAAGAAACACGCAGCATCCTTGGCTGTTCTGTAGGATCACTGGGCCCAATCGGCGCTAAAGATGTTGAAATTGTTGCAGACCATGCTGTGGAAGCAGTAGTGAACGGCGTATGCGGTGCGAATGAAGAAGGATTCCACTATATCAATGTCAATGCCGGACGCGATTTTGAAGTCTCTCAATTTGCCGATCTCCGCTTTATCCAGGAAGGCGACCTCTCGCCGGATGGAAACGGCAAAATCCTTTTTGCAAAGGGCATTGAAGTCGGCCATGTCTTCAAACTTGGCACCCGCTACAGTGAAGCAATGAATGCCGTTTACCTTGACGAGAACGGCCGTACCCAGCCGATGATCATGGGCTGCTATGGCATCGGGGTATCCCGTATCCTTGCAGCAATCGCCGAACAGTACAACGATGACAAAGGCTTCATATGGCCGGCAGATCTCGCGCCATTCAAGGTTCACGTCATTGCCGTAAACATGAAGGACGAAGCACAGGCAGGCCTCGGAGAAGAGCTTTACAAAGAACTCCGTGGAAATGGCTACGAAGTACTCTTTGACGACAGGCCCGAAAGAGCCGGCGTAAAATTTGCCGACGCCGACCTCATCGGACTTCCAGTCAGAATAACAGCCGGCAAAAAAGCCTCCGAAGGCATCGTCGAAGTAAAAGTAAGAAGCACAGGCGAAATGGAAGAAATCCACAAAGACCAGCTATTAGAGCATATTGCGTCCATCCTTACTTCACAAAAGTAATTTAAGACTATAGACGGATCCCGCTGCGGGGTCCGTTTTCATTTGGGGAAAACAGTTAGTGAAAGATTCATTTCTATGTAGGATATTAAAAGTTATTAGAACTGCAAAAAAAATATAAAAGCCTGTTGATTGGAGTGGAAGGCACGAAGACTCCTGTGGGAAATAGCGGCAAGGCTGAGACCCCGCAGCGCGCAAGCGCGAGGAGGCTCAAACTCCGCCCCACGGAAAGCGAAGTGCCTGCAACGGAACTGAACACCCCATATAAAAGCAGAAACAATTTGCAGGAATAGAGCATAGGAATTTGGTTTTTAGAATTTAATACGCAAAAAAAGTTCAAAGCCCCTGTTGATTGGAGTGGAAGGCACGAAGACTCCTGTGGGAAATAGCGGCAAGGCTGAGACCCCGCAGCGCGCAAGCGTGAGGAGGCTCAAACTCCGCCCCACGGAAAGAGAAGTGCCTGCAACGGAAATCAACACCCTATATAAAAGCAGAAACAATTTGCAGGAATAGAGCATAGGAATTTGGTTTTTAGAAATTTAATACGCAAAAAAAGTTCAAAGCCCCTGTTGATTGGAGTGGAAGGCACGAAGACTCCTGTGGGAAATAGCGGCAAGGCTGAGACCCCGCAGCGCGCAAGCGTGAGGAGGCTCAGCGTCGCCCCACGGAAAGCGAAGTGCCTGCAACGGAAATCAACACCCCATATAAAAGCAGAAACAATTTGCAGGAATAGAGCATAAGAATTAAGTTTTCAGAAATTTAATACGCAAAAAAAGTTCAAAGCCCCTGTTGATTGGAGTGGAAGGCACGAAGACTCCTGTGGGAGATAGCGGAAATGTTGAGACCCCACAGCGCGCAAGCGCGAGGAGGCTCAACTCCGCCCCACGGAAAGCGAAGTGCCTGCAACGCAAATCAACAGACTCATATACAGCAGGCATTTTTCTGCAAATCACAACCAAATTACTCCAGGGGTTAGATATCATTGTTCTAATTGATAATGTAAAAGACTTTAAAAAGTAGACATGCCAAATTAAAACCAACTTCATTTTCACACTATTTCTTTTTCAAAACACACCCACTCTTTATGGTATAATGACTAATGTTTCTAACCAAAAAAACAATCACAAATAGAAAATAGATTTTAAGGATAGGAGAGAGAACGATGAGCGATGCCACAGGCAAAAAAGAGCGATTCCACCTCTTGCTCCAGCAGCTTCAACTCACAGAAGATGCCTTTGTAAAGCATTTCGAAAATGCACAAATAGACAAAGTAGTAATAGAAAAGCAAGCGAAGAAATGGCATTTTTACTTCATGTTTGACAGCATCCTGCCATGCAGTGTCTTCAGCCGGTTTTCTGTCCAGCTTGAAAAAACATTTTCACATATAGCAAACACATCTTTTACGATAGAAGTGGCAGACCAGAACTTCACACAAGAGCTTCTCCTGGATTACTGGAAAAGCTGCATCCAGGAAATCGAGGGGATATCACCTCCGCTGATCAAGCTTCTGAATGAACAGACGCCGAAGGTTCAGGGAACGAAAGTCATATTGAATGTCCGCAATGAAATGGAAGGGCTGGCGATCAAGCGGAAGTATGCCGGCATGATAGCGAATGTCTTCCAGACGTTTGGCTTTCCCATGCTGACAATCGATACAGAAATAAATGCCGATTCCTCATCAAACGCCGAATATGAGCAATTCCTGAAGGCAAAGCAGCAGGAAGATCAGGAACGGGGCCGCCAGGCAATGATCGATATGCAGAAAAAAGAAGCCGAGGGAGACTCAGGCTCCGGCGAACTGCAGGGACCGCTTTCTATCGGCCTTACCATCAAGGACGATGCCGACTTCAGGCGTCTTGAGGAAATTGTCGATGAAGAGCGCAGGGTTGCGGTTGAAGGCTTTATTTTTGCAGCTGAAACAAAAGAGCTCCGAAGCGGCAGGACCTTGCTGACTTTTAAGGTCACAGACTATACAAGCTCCATCATGGTCAAAATGTTCTCGCGCGATAAAGAAGATGCAGCCCTGTTCCAGCATGTCCAAAAAGGCATGTGGGTGAAGGTGCGCGGAAGCATTCAGAATGATACTTTTGTTCGTGACCTGGTCATGATCGGAAACGACATTAATGAGATTAAGCCGGTCCTGAGAAAAGACACGGCACCGGAAGACGAGAAACGGGTCGAGCTTCACCTTCATACGCCTATGAGCCAGATGGACGCAGTTTCATCGGTAAGTGCGCTGGTATCACAGGCGAAAAAATGGGGCCATAAGGCGATTGCCATTACAGACCATGCCGTGGCGCAGTCATTCCCTGAGGCATTTGGTGCCGGAAAGAAAAATGATATTAAAATCCTTTACGGAGTCGAAATCAATCTGATTGATGACGGCGTTCCGATTGCCTATAATTCTGCCCCGATCCCTCTGGCAGAAGGTACGTATATCGTCTTTGACGTCGAAACAACAGGGCTTTCCGCTGTTTATGACACGATCATCGAGCTTGCGGCTGTCAAAATACATGACGGCGAAATCATAGACAGATTCGAATCATTTGCGAACCCGCATCATCCTCTGTCAGCGACAACGATAGATTTAACAGGCATCACGGATGACGATGTCAGGAATGCCCCAGAGGTAGAAGAGGTGCTCCGCAGGTTTAAAGAGTGGTCCCAGAATGATATCCTGGTTGCCCATAACGCTTCATTTGATATGGGCTTTTTGAATACAGGGTATAAAAGATATGGTCTCGGCAAAGCCGCCAACCCTGTCATCGACACTCTGGAACTAGCAAGATTCCTGCTTCCTGAGATGAAGAACCACCGCCTGAACACATTGGCAAAGAAATTCGATGTTGAGCTCACACAGCATCACAGAGCCATTTATGATGCTGAAGCTACAGGTTATCTATTGATCAAGATGCTCAAAGAGGTTATGCAAAAAGGCATTGAATATCATAATCAGCTTAATGACAATATGGGCAAGGGCAATGCCTACCAAAGGGCGCGTCCGTCCCATTGCACACTGCTGGCCCAAACAGAGGCGGGCCTTAAGAATTTATTTAAACTTGTATCCATTTCACATATGAACTATTTTTACCGGGTTCCGAGGGTTCCCCGTTCATTGCTTGAAAAGTACAGGGAAGGTATCCTTGTCGGCTCTGGCTGCGACCGCGGCGAGGTTTTTGAAGCGATGATGCAGAAGGGGCCGGAAGAAGCTGAAGATCTGGCTTCCTTTTATGACTATCTTGAAGTCCATCCAAAAGCTGTCTATGCACACCTGATTGAATTGGAGCTGGTCAGGGATGAAAAAGCACTGGAAGAAATCATTTCGAATATCGTGAAGCTTGGTGAAAAGCTGGACATCCCTGTCGCAGCTACCGGGAATGTCCATTACTTGAATCCTGTTGATAAAATATACAGGAAGATCCTGATCAATTCACAGGGCGGCGCCAATCCGCTGAACCGCCACCAGCTCCCGGATGTACATTTCCGGACAACCAATGAAATGCTCGACGCCTTCTCCTTCCTCGGCAAGGAAAAGGCAAAGGAAATTGTTGTCGAAAACACCAATAAAGTTGCCGACATGATAGATTCCATTAAACCGATCAAGGACGACTTGTACACTCCGAAAATCGATGGTGCGGATGAAGAAATGCGCAATATGAGCTATGACATGGCAAGGCGGATTTACGGGGATGAACTGCCGGAAATCGTCGAGGCCAGGCTTGAAAAAGAGCTTAAGAGCATCATTGGCCATGGATTTGCCGTTATTTATCTCATCTCTCATAAGCTAGTAAAAAAATCGCTGAATGATGGGTATCTCGTTGGTTCGCGGGGATCGGTCGGTTCTTCTTTTGTCGCAACCATGACCGAGATTACGGAAGTAAACCCGCTGCCGCCGCATTATGTCTGCCCGGCCTGCAAGCATTCCGAGTTCTTTAACGACGGCTCTGTCGGATCGGGCTTTGATCTTCCTGACAAAAACTGCCCGACCTGCGATATTCCCTACCGCAAAGACGGCCATGACATCCCGTTTGAAACGTTCCTTGGATTCAAAGGGGACAAAGTCCCTGATATTGACTTGAACTTCTCAGGCGAATATCAGCCGAGGGCACATAATTACACAAAGGTATTGTTCGGTGAAGACAATGTTTACCGTGCGGGAACGATCGGCACTGTAGCAGATAAAACGGCTTACGGATATGTTAAGGCATATCAGCAGGACAACAACCTGCAGATCCGCGGTGCAGAGATTGACCGCCTTGCATCAGGATGCACAGGCGTAAAAAGAACAACCGGCCAGCATCCGGGGGGTATCATCGTTGTCCCTGACTATATGGATATCTTCGATTTCTCGCCGATCCAGTTTCCGGCCGATGACAGAACATCTGAATGGAAGACGACCCATTTTGACTTCCATTCAATTCATGATAATCTCCTGAAGCTCGATATACTCGGCCATGATGACCCGACTGTCATCAGGATGCTCCAGGATCTGAGCGGGATCGACCCTAAGACAATACCGACTGATGATCCCGAGGTCATGAAGATTTTCTCCGGGACTGAATCATTGGGCGTTACTCAAGATCAGATCATGTGTAAAACAGGGACGCTTGGCATACCGGAATTCGGGACGCGCTTTGTCCGCCAGATGCTTGAGGATACAAAGCCGACCACCTTCTCTGAGCTTGTCCAGATATCAGGCCTGTCGCACGGGACGGATGTATGGCTCGGCAATGCACAGGAGCTTATCCATAACAGCATCTGTACTCTGAGTGAAGTAATAGGCTGCCGTGATGACATCATGGTCTATCTGATCTATCAGGGGCTGGAGCCTGCCTTTGCCTTTAAGATCATGGAGTCGGTCCGTAAAGGAAAGGGACTCTCTGATGATATGGAAGAAGAAATGCGAAAAAATGAAGTGCCGGAATGGTATATTGATTCCTGCAAAAAGATTAAATATATGTTCCCGAAAGCACATGCTGCCGCCTATGTGCTGATGGCTGTCCGGATCGCTTATTTTAAAGTCCACCATGCCCTCCTTTACTATGCGGCCTACTTTACGGTCAGGGCTGAAGACTTTGATGTGGAAGCAATGGTCCGCGGATCACAGGCAATCAGGGCGAAGATCGAGGAAATCAACGCAAAAGGACTTGACGCATCTCCAAAGGAAAAGAACCTTCTTACCGTTATGGAGCTTGCTCTAGAAATGAACGAACGCGGCTATAAATTCTCGAAAGTGGACTTATACCGTTCGGATGCAACTGATTTCATCATCGACGGCGATTCTCTCATCCCGCCATTCAATGCAATACCGGGGCTTGGCACAAATGCAGCCCTTAACATTGTAAAGGCAAGGGGAGAAGGGGAGTTTCTTTCTAAAGAAGATCTCCAGCAAAGAGGAAGGATTTCCAAAACAATCCTTGAGTACCTGGATAATCACGGCTGCCTGGAGTCGCTCCCTGATCAAAACCAGCTGTCATTATTCTAAACCAGACGTTTGGCTGCTGACTCTGCTGGCATGGCAAACCCTTGCCAGCACGGCTATTCCATTTGCATAAAAAATTTGGTTATGGTATAGTTTTATTGGAAATACTAAGGATAACTCTCGAAAAAGAGTGGGGCAACCCACTCTTTCGTGTTGTGTACGCTAATTTCTGAACGCTTCTCCAGGCATCTGCTCTGTGAAAGAAGCATGTTCCGGCTGAAAGCCCCCCCCTTAGAGGGGGGTCTCTTTAAATGCCGGGGCCGGGCTTTTTACAGGCATGGGCCTGAGCATCCCGGGATATTACATACGGGTTTAAGGATGCCTTAACACCAAAGGAGGGAAATTATGAGCAAAGTGACTGAAACCGTCGAAGAGCTGGTCACCCCTATTGTGGATGAACTCAATCTGGAGCTGGTTGATATTGAATATGTGAAAGAAGGAAAAGAGTGGTTCCTTCGCGTATTTATTGATAAGGAGCAGGGTGTCGACATTGAAGAATGCGGCCTTGTCAGCGAAAGGCTCAGCGAAAAGCTCGACGAACTCGATCCTATTCCTTATAACTATTTCCTGGAAGTCTCATCGCCGGGTGCTGAACGCCCTCTGAAAAAAGAGAAGGACTATAAAAGTGCAATCGGAAAAAATGTCCTCATTAAAACGTATGAACCAATAGATGGCGAAAAAACGTTTGAAGGTAAGCTCACTCAATTTGATGGTGAGACAGTGACTGTGGAAGTCAGGGTCAAGACAAGAATAAAAACAATTTCCATTCCTTATGAAAAAGTGGCCAATGCCCGTTTGGCAGTTACTTTCTCATAAGGAAGAAACGAGATTTAGGAGATTAAAGGGGGATACAATCTCATGAGCAGTGAATTGCTGGATGCTCTGACGTTGCTGGAAAAAGAAAAAGGAATTTCTCGGGATATCATTATTGAGGCCATTGAAGCAGCCTTGATTTCAGCTTACCGCCGAAACTTCAACCAGGCGCAAAATGTCCGCATCGATTTGAACCTTGGAAGCGGAACGATGAGGGTTTTTGCCCGCAAGGAAGTAGTAGAGCAGGTCTTTGACCCGCGTCTTGAAATCAGCCTTGATGAAGCCAAGGGCATCAACCCGAATTATCAGGTTGAAGATGTGGTTGAATTAGAGGTCACTCCGAAGGACTTCGGCCGAATCGCTGCACAGACTGCCAAGCAGGTTGTAACACAGCGTGTCCGTGAGGCAGAGCGCGGGATCATCTATTCAGAATTCATCGACCGCGAAGAAGACATCATGACCGGGATCGTCCAGAGGCAGGACCCTAAATTCATTTACGTCAGCCTCGGCAAGATCGAAGCCATCCTTCCGGCCAATGAGCAGATGCCGAATGAACAATATAAGCCTCATGACAGGATCAAGGTTTTTATCACGAAAGTTGAGAAAACGACTAAAGGGCCGCAGATTTTTGTTTCCCGGACGCATCCTGGCTTATTGAAGCGCCTGTTTGAAATTGAAGTGCCTGAAATTTATGACGGCACCGTTGAAATTAAATCGGTTTCAAGGGAAGCGGGAGACCGTTCCAAGATCTCAGTTCATGCTGACAACAGCGAAGTCGATCCGGTTGGATCCTGTGTAGGTCCAAAAGGGACTCGTGTACAGGCAGTCGTCAATGAGCTGAAAGGCGAGAAAATCGACATTGTTAAATGGTCGCCGGATCCGGTTGTCTTTGTAGCCAATGCATTGAGCCCTTCCAAGGTGCTGGATGTTATTGTGAATGAAGAAGATAAGGCAACAACCGTAATCGTGCCGGATTACCAGCTTTCGCTTGCAATCGGGAAGCGCGGGCAGAATGCGCGCCTTGCTGCCAAGCTGACCGGCTGGAAAATCGACATTAAATCTGAGACTGAAGCCCGTGAATCAGGCATTTTCCCTCGTGAAGAGTCACTTCTTACTTTTGATGAAGAAGATTACGCTGATGATGCGGATTATGATACTGATACAGACTTCACTGCGGAAGAAGAGGCAGATTTTGAATCTGATTATGACGCAGATGAAGACAGGGAGTAAGAAAGGGTGAATGATCGTGAACAAGAATAAAAAGGTTCCCATGCGTAAATGTGTCGCTACCGGTGAAATGAAGCCGAAAAAAGAACTGGTTCGCATCGTTCGCTCTAAGGAAGGCGAGGTCTCTTTGGATCTGACCGGGAAAAAGTCAGGCCGGGGAGCTTATCTTTCCAGAGATAAAGAAGCAGTCTTATCAGCACAAAAGAAAAACATACTCTCAAATCATCTGGATGCAGCAGTGGATGATTCTATATATGAAGAGCTTTTAGAGCTCATAGAGAAGGAGAAACGACTATCCTGATGAACTCAAATCAATGGATGTCATTGCTTGGCTTGGCCAATCGAGCACGCAAGATCATATCGGGTGAAGAGCTCTCCGTCAAAGAAATAAGGGGCGGCAAGGCGAAGCTCGTGCTGCTGTCAGCAGATGCGTCTGCGAATACAGCAAAAAAAGTGACAGACAAATGTAAATCCTATAACGTTCCATATAAAATAGTGGAAAATCGTCACCTTCTTGGTCAAGCGATCGGAAAAGAAGCACGTGTAGTTGTGGCTGTCCTTGACAGCGGGTTTGCAAAAAAACTGTTGACGCTGCTCGATTAATTCTACCGGGGGTGAAAATATGAGTAAAATGCGCGTCTATGAATATGCAAAGAAATTCAATATTTCAAGCAAAGACGTTATTACAAAATTGAAAGACATGAACGTGGAAGTTTCAAACCATATGACAACGATTGAAAACGATGCTGTTAAAAAGCTGGATGAAATTTTCGGCAAAAAGGCCGACACTAAACCAGCCAGGCCTAATCAGTCAGCAGGAAATCAAAAGCCGCAGCAGAACAGCCAGCCAAGGCCAAAAGCTTCAGGCGAGCAGAACAGCAATAGCAGCAGCCGCGACAAAGCAAGGCCATCTGCACCGGCAAACCGTTCAGGCGGCGGCAATCAATCCAAGTCATTTGGAAACAATAACAACAATAACAGCAGCCGCGGCAATAACAACAATAACCGCAATAAGAACAACAACAATAACAATAATAAAAACCGCAACAACCGCAATAACCAGAATAAAGGGAAGCAGCATACTAACCATGCTCCTCAGCCCCGCAAAGAAAAAGAACTTCCGGCTAAAATCACCTTCAGTGATTCATTGACTGTGGCGGAGCTCGCTAAGAAGCTTCACCGTGAACCTTCAGAAATCATCAAAAAGCTCTTTATGCTTGGCGTAATGGCTACGATCAACCAGGATCTTGACAAAGATGCCATCGAGCTGATTGCCGGTGAATACGGCGTGGAAGTAGAGGAAGAAATCCTCATCGATACAACTGACCTTGAGGTTTACTTCACAGAAGATGAAAGTGCTGAACTGTCTGAAAGGCCGTCTGTCGTAACGATCATGGGCCACGTTGACCATGGTAAAACGACTCTTCTTGACAGCATCAGGAACACAAAGGTGACTGCAGGCGAGGCTGGCGGAATCACCCAGCATATCGGTGCTTATCAGGTAGAAGAAAACGGCAAGAAGATTACTTTCCTTGATACACCGGGACACGCCGCGTTTACGACTATGCGTGCCCGTGGAGCAAAGATCACGGATATTACAATCCTGGTTGTTGCAGCTGACGACGGAGTTATGCCTCAGACTGTAGAAGCAATCAACCATGCAAAGGCAGCCGAGGTGCCGATCATCGTTGCCGTCAACAAAATGGATAAGCCTGCTGCCAATCCTGACCGCGTGATGCAGGAACTGACAGAGCACGGACTTGTGCCTGAAGCGTGGGGCGGAGAAACGATCTTTGTTCCGCTTTCAGCCCTGACTGGAGATGGAATCGACTCCCTGCTTGAGATGATCCTTCTTGTCAGCGAGGTTGAAGAATACAAAGCCAACCCTGACCGCAATGCAGTCGGAACGGTCATTGAAGCACAGCTTGACAAAGGCAGGGGTTCAGTTGCTACCCTTCTTGTCCAGAATGGAACACTTAAGGTCGGCGATCCAATCGTAGTCGGCACGACGTTTGGACGTGTGCGTGCAATGGTCAATGATCTTGGCCGCCGCGTCAAAGAAGCAGGTCCATCCACACCAGTTGAAATCACTGGTCTGAATGATGTGCCGCTTGCAGGCGACCGCTTTGTCGTATTCAAGGATGAAAAAACAGCCCGCCAGGTCGGCGAAGTGCGTTCACAGCAGGCGATCCAGGCCCAGAGAAGCGAAAAGACGCGCGTCAGCCTTGATAACTTGTTTGAACATATGAAACAAGGGGAAATGAAAGATCTAAACATCATTATCAAAGCGGATGTTCAAGGGTCCGCCGAGGCGCTTGCAGCTGCCTTGAATAAGATAGATGTTGAAGGTGTCAATGTAAGGATCATTCATACAGCAGTCGGTGCGATCAATGAATCAGACATCACCCTTGCCGCTGCTTCAAATGCCATTGTCATCGGCTTTAACGTAAGGCCTGATAATAATGCGAAGCGTGCAGCAGATACTGAGGAAGTGGATGTTCGCCTCCACAGAATCATCTACAAAGTGATCGACGAGATCGAATCAGCCATGAAAGGCATGCTTGATCCGGAATTCGAAGAGAAAGTCATCGGCCAGGCTGAGATCCGCCAAACCTTCAAGGTATCAAAGGTTGGAACGATTGCCGGCTCCTATGTTACAGATGGAAAAATCACACGTGACAGCGGCATCCGCCTCATCCGAGACGGAGTGGTCATTTTTGAAGGCGAAATCGATGCCCTCAAACGCTTTAAGGATGACGCGAAAGAAGTCAGCCAGGGCTACGAGTGCGGAATTACCATCAAAAACTTCAATGATGTAAAAGAAGGCGACGTTGTCGAAGCATATATCATGGAAGAAGTGGAACGTTAATGGTAGTTGGCCTTGCAGCCTGCGAATGCATGATTTATGATGCACATTCCTTAAAAGAAAAAAGGGCTGTTCTGCAGAGGATCATCATGCGGCTCAGGCAGAGGCATAATCTGTCTGTTGCTGAAGTTGATTTCCAGGATACGTGGCAGAGGACCAAAATTGCCGTTGCGGCAGTTGCTTCTGCCCGTGTCTCCGCTGAAGCGGAGCTGCAGAACGCTCTCAAGCTAATCGATTCGTTTCCGGAAATAGAACGGACAATCACAGATATAGAGTGGCTTTAACAAGAGGTGATCATATGAGCCATAGAGCAAACAGAGTTGGAGAACAAATGAAGAAAGAGCTTGGCGAGATCATTGGCCGAAAGATCAAGGATCCCCGCATTGGCTTTGTGACTGTAACTGATGTTGCTGTTACCGGAGACCTGCAGCAGGCAACCGTGTATATCTCGGTTCTCGGCGATGAAGAGAAAAGGGAAAACACGCTCAAAGGACTTGCCAAAGCAAAAGGGTTCATCCGTTCAGAAATTGGACAGCGCATCCGGCTTCGCAAAACACCTGAAATCATCTTTGAGTTTGATGAATCAATCGATTATGGAAATCGCATTGATACACTTCTTCATAAAATCCAGGAAGAAGGCCAATCTAAAGAAGAACAGGATAAAGAATAAGCTTCCGGAAAAGGATAGACTCTGGTCTATCCTTTTTTTGGCTGTCCAGGCCGGGGAGCCAGCGTACATATAGTATTGGAGGGGTATGGAAATGGAAGGAATCATACCGTTATTTAAACCTAAAGGGATGACATCCCATGATTGTGTATTCAAGCTGCGCAAAATCCTGAGGATGAAAAGGATCGGCCACACCGGCACACTTGATCCGGATGTGACGGGAGTCCTTCCCATCTGCATTGGCAGGGCCACAAAAGTCGCGGAATATATCACCGATGCCGGAAAGGCTTATGAGGGCGAAGTCACACTCGGCTTTTCCACTTCAACAGAAGACGCATCTGGTGAAAAAATTGAAGAAAAACCTGTTGCCGGTAGAGTTACAAGAGCACAAGTCATTGATGTCCTTGAGAATCTAAAGGGTGAGATCACACAGACGCCGCCTATGTACTCTGCTGTAAAGGTGAATGGCAAAAGGCTTTATGAATATGCCAGAAAAGGAATCGAGGTAGAGAGGCCGACACGAAAGGTCAGCATCTACTCAATCGAGCTGCTGAGCGAGGAGCAGGAATTTGAAGGGCCCAATCCTTCTTTCCGCTTCCGGGTCGAATGCAGCAAAGGGACTTACATCCGTACGCTTGCTGTAATGATCGGTGAAGCGCTGGGTTATCCTGCCCATATGTCGGGCCTTGAAAGAATCCGCTCAGCCTCTTTTGCGAAAGAAGAGTGCCTGACATTCGAAGACATTGAAGCTCTTCAGGAAAGCGGTGAGCTTGCAGCAAAAATCAGGCCGCTCGAAGAGGGGATTTCTCATTTGCCGAAATACACGATTAGTGATACAGTTGCAGAGAAAGTAAAAAATGGAGCACTTCTGAATATACCGGATTTCCTGGAGAAAGAAACAGGCCCGATTGTCGTCCAGACAGAGGCAGGGACTGCCCTGGCCATCTATCTTCACCATCCGGCAAAGCCCGGCCTTATGAAGCCGTCAAAAGTGCTTAGAAACGAAGCATAGTATCCAGCAATAGAAAAAGGTGAGTATCATCAATGGAAGTCATTGCTATTAAACATCCCCATCAATTTGCCAGAACGGATTTTCCCGGGCTGTCCATGGCCCTGGGTTATTTTGACGGGGTTCATCTCGGACATCAGAAAGTCATTCTTGAAGCGAAAAAAGCGGCAGAGCAAAAAGGGCTGAAAAGCGCAGTCATGACCTTTGATCCCCACCCTTCTGTCGTACTGGGGAAAAGCGTACAGCATATAGAGTATATAACGCCTCTTGAAGATAAAATCAAAGAGATATCGAAGCTTGGCGCCGATTATTTATTTGTCGTCGAATTCAGCAGCAGCTTTGCCAGCCTGCTTCCCCAGGAGTTTGCTGACCAATACCTGATCGGCCTCAATGCCAGGCATATAGTGGCTGGTTTCGACTACAGCTATGGCAGGATGGGCAAAGGCACGATGGAGACCCTTCCGTTTCATTCAAGGGAAGAATTTACATACACCGTGGTCGACAAGCTCACAGACGGCACGGAAAAAATCAGTTCCACCCTCATCCGCCAGAAAATCAGAGAGGGGCATACAGAAGAACTTCCGGGACTGCTGGGCAGATATTATACCACGCGCGGCACTGTCATCCATGGAGATAAGCGGGGCAGGACGATCGGCTTTCCAACCGCAAACATCGACATCGGAACCAGCTATATCTATCCGCCGACAGGGGTGTATGCCGCCAGGATGCGCGTTGATGGGAGCTGGGTAGAAGGCGTCTGCAATGTCGGCTATAAACCGACATTCAATAAGCCGGCTGCCGACCGGCCCTCAATAGAGGTCCACCTCTTCGATTTCAGCAGGGAAATTTACGGCTCTGAAGTAGAGATAGAATGGCACCGCTATTTGCGTTCAGAGAGGAAGTTCTCAGGCGTAGATGAACTGGTTGCCCAAATTTCGAGGGATAAAGACGCAGCTGTCGGCTACTTTGAAAATAATGAAGGTTTAACTTGATTTTTGTCCTGAAAAGCTGTATTCTTATAAACGTACCAAAAATAAGAACCTTTGCTTGGCAAGTCGAGTCACCGACGCTTGCTCAGTGACAGGGGATAAACATTAGGAGGTGAACAGGATGGCAATCACTCAAGAACGTAAAAATGAACTGATCAATGAGTACAAAACTCATGAGAACGATACTGGATCTCCAGAAGTTCAAATCGCTGTCCTTACAGAATCAATCAACAACTTAAACGATCACTTACGCACTCACAAGAAAGACCACCATTCACGCCGCGGTCTTCTTAAGATGGTAGGTAGACGCCGTAACCTATTGACTTACCTGCGTAACAAGGATGTTACTCGTTACCGTGAGTTAATCACTAAGCTTGGTTTACGCCGATAGTATTGAAAGCGGGATTTTTTCCCGCTTTTTTATCGTCTTTAAGTGATATTTACAGAAAGCCGGCTTATAAAAAAGCAGGCTTTCTGTATACATAGATTGATTTTTTACATAGAAATTGTGCATACTAAATACAACTATGTCTTTTTTTGATTTATAAAAGAATTTTACGATGGTTTAGGCTAATACAATAATTCGCTAAACCTCTAAAAAGTTTACACGCAGAGAGGGGTTTATAAAGCAATGGGACAAGATAAGAAGATTTATTCCTTGGACTGGGCCGGACGTACGCTTACAGTGGAAATCGGGCAGCTTGCAAAGCAGGCCAATGGAGCAGCGCTGATCCGTTATGGAGATACAGCAGTCCTCAGTACAGCAACAGCATCAAAAGAGCCAAAAAACCTTGACTTCTTCCCGCTGACAGTCAATTACGAAGAACGCTTGTATGCAGTTGGGAAAATACCTGGAGGCTTCATTAAACGTGAAGGCCGTCCAAGTGAAAAGGCCATTCTGGCCAGCCGCCTGATCGACAGGCCGATCCGCCCGCTGTTTGCTGACGGTTTCCGCAATGAGGTCCAGGTTGTAAGTATGGTAATGAGCGTTGATCAGGACTGCTCTTCCGAGATGGCCGCTATGTTTGGTTCATCTTTGGCACTGAGTGTTTCTGATATCCCGTTCGGCGGCCCGATTGCGGGTGTCACAGTAGGGCGCATCAATGGCGAGTTTGTCATTAACCCGACTGTGGAGCAGCAGAATGAGAGCGATATGCATCTTGTTGTAGCAGGTACAAAGGATGCCATCAACATGGTTGAAGCCGGTGCAGATGAAGTGCCGGAAGAAACAATGCTTGAAGCCATTATGTATGGCCATGAAGAAATCAAACGCCTGATTTCCTTCCAGGAACAGATCGTTTCAGAAGTCGGAAAAGAAAAAACAGAAATCAAATTATATGAAATAGATGCTGACATTGAATCCAAGGTTCGCGAAGCAGCCGAGAAGGACATGGTTTCAGCGATTCAGGTGCAGGAAAAGCATGCGCGTGAAGCTGCCATTAAAACGGTGAAAGATGCAGTATTGGCACAATATGAAGAGCAGGAAGCAGACGATGAGACCATCAAACAGGTGAAAAAGGTGCTGGACAAGCTTGTCAAAGCTGAAGTCCGCAGACTGATCACTGAAGAAAAGGTTCGCCCGGACGGCCGCGGCCTTGATGTAATCCGTCCTCTGTCTTCTGAAATCGGCCTGCTGCCGCGCACACACGGTTCAGGGCTGTTTACAAGGGGACAGACCCAGGCTCTGAGCATCTGTACGCTTGGCGCACTCGGTGATGTCCAGATCCTTGACGGACTTGGCATCGAAGAAGAGAAACGCTTTATGCACCACTATAATTTCCCTAACTTCAGCGTAGGGGAAACTGGGCCGATGAGAGGTCCGGGACGCCGTGAAATCGGGCATGGAGCTCTTGGTGAACGTGCTCTTGAGCCGGTTATCCCGAATGAAAAGGATTTCCCTTATACAGTCCGCCTGGTTTCAGAGGTTCTTGAATCGAACGGCTCTACTTCCCAGGCAAGCATCTGTGCGAGCACACTTGCGATGATGGATGCCGGTGTTCCGATTAAGGCTCCTGTAGCAGGCATCGCCATGGGGCTTATCAAGTCAGGCGACTATTACTCAATCCTTACTGATATCCAGGGGATGGAAGACCATCTTGGAGACATGGACTTTAAGGTGGCAGGTACATCCAAGGGTGTAACAGCTCTGCAGATGGATATCAAGATTGAGGGGCTTTCCCGCGAAATCCTTGAAGAAGCGCTCCAGCAGGCGAAAGCAGGCAGGATGCAAATCCTCGACTCTATGCTTGCAACCATTGCAGAGCCGAAGAAGGAACTTTCCAGATATGCGCCTAAGATCCTGACGATGACAATCAATCCGGACAAAATCCGCGATGTTATCGGGCCAAGCGGAAAGCAGATCAATAAGATCATTGAAGAAACTGGCGTCAAAATCGACATCGAGCAGGATGGAACTGTCTTCATTTCTTCTGTAGACCAGGAAATGAACGACAAGGCCAAGAAGATCATCGAAGACATCGTCCGCGAGGTTGAAGTCGGCCAGATGTACCTTGGTAAGGTCAAGAGAATTGAAAAGTTCGGTGCCTTTGTTGAAATCTTCAACGGAAAAGACGGACTGGTTCATATTTCCGAGCTTGCCGAAGAGCGCGTAGGCAAAGTGGAGGACGTCCTGTCACTTGGAGACGAATTGCTTGTAAAAGTAACAGAAATCGACAAGCAGGGCAGAGTCAACCTTTCCCGCAAAGCAGTTCTGAAGGAACAGCGCGAAAAGCAGGAGAAGGCACAGGATTAATTTTTACCGGTTCATCATAAGATGAAGGCTTGGCCGGCATGCCGGGGACGCAGACGAATTGCAGCTTCCTGCCGGCTTTGGCTTCAGCCGGATTTTAAAGCCAGGGAGATCCCTGGCTTTTTCTATACATACAGAACCATGGCATCTGCAGCCCTCAGTATATTTCCAGCCGCTGTTCTACCCTGTCCACCCTTCACATAAAAATTAGTGAAGGAGGGCTGAGAAAATGAAGAAATTAGCTGGTATGCTGCTGATCGGTGCTTTTTCACTGATGCTGGTCAATAACCCTTTTACAGATCTTTATGTATCGCAGCTGAAAATGGATAGCCTTGCTGTAACAGCAGAGTCAGATTCTCTTATACAAAGGATAGAGAAGGAATCTGAGAACTATTACATAGCTCCACAAGATGCCAGGATCGACCCGGTCTGGAAGGCTATACCCGGCTACAATGGGGTAAAGGTTGATGTAGAGGCATCGTATAAAAAAATGAAGGGCGAGAAGAAATTCGATCCCGACAAATTGGTGCTGGAGCAGATTGAACCAGAAAAGAAACTGGGTGATTTGCCTCCTGCCCCCATTTATAAAGGGAATCCCGACAAACCTATGGTATCTTTCATCATAAACGTTGCATGGGGAAACGAGTACTTATCGGGGATGCTTGCCACTTTGAAGAAACATAAGGTAACAGCCACTTTTTTTCTTGAAGGAAGATGGGTCCAGCAGAATCCTGAGCTTGCCAAGATGATTACAGAAGCAGGGCATGAAGCCGGGAATCATTCCTTTACCCATCCGGATATGAAAACCATATCCTCGGCCCGCATCAGGGAAGAGATTGAAAAGACCAACCAGGTCATTAAAGCAACAACCGGACAGGAAGTCACCTGGTTTGCTCCCCCAAGCGGAAGCTACCGGGATGAAACGGTCAGGATTGCAGCTGAAAAGAAACTGAAGACGGTCATGTGGAGCCTCGATACAGTCGACTGGCGGAAGCCTTCCCCGGAAGAGCTGCTGAACAGAGTGGTCCCAAAGGTGCATAATGGAGCAATCATTTTAATGCATCCAACCGATTCTACAGCTAAGTCACTCGACAGTATGATCACGCAAATCAAAGGAAAAGACTTTGAAATTGCCTCAGTTTCAAGATTGTTAAGCGAAGAGCGTATTATGGATAAAAAGTGATAGATAAACAGGATTTTGGAAAAAATAACAATAATGAGCTATACTAACTAAACCGCGCTAAATGCACCAGGATAGAGAACAGGAGGAGTTGCTTTGATAAAGAAATATACATGCCAAAATGGTGTAAGAGTAGTTCTGGAAAATATACCGACGGTCCGTTCAGTTGCAATCGGTGTCTGGATCGGGACCGGTTCAAGGAATGAGCATCCCGGCAATAACGGAGTCTCTCATTTTCTGGAGCATATGTTCTTTAAAGGGACAAAAACAAGGACAGCCAGGGAGATAGCAGAATCCTTTGACAGCATTGGCGGCCAGGTTAATGCATTCACATCAAAGGAATACACATGCTATTATGCCAAGGTCCTTGATACACACTCAAAATTTGCACTTGATGTACTGGCCGATATGTTCTTTAATTCCACCTTTGTGGATGAAGAATTAAATAAAGAGAAAAATGTTGTGCTCGAGGAAATCAAGATGTATGAAGATACGCCAGATGATATCGTCCATGATCTTCTTGGAAAGGCTATATATGAGAGCCATCCGCTTGGCTACCCGATCCTCGGGACTGAGGAAACATTGGAGACCTTTAAAGGGGACACATTAAGGGAGTACATGCATGAAACTTATACGCCTGAAAATGTTGTCATCTCCATTGCCGGCAATATCTCCGATTCTTTCATCCAGGAAGTGGAGAAGCTGTTCGGCTCCTATGAAGCCGGGAAGCAGGAAAGAAATCAGGAAATGCCTGTTTTTCATTCAAACCGGGTCTCACGGAAAAAAGAGACTGAACAGGCTCATCTATGCTTAGGCTATGAAGGGCTTCCAGTCGGCCATAAAGATATGTACAGCCTGATTCTTCTGAACAATATCCTTGGCGGAAGCATGAGCAGCCGCCTGTTCCAGGACGTTAGAGAACAAAGAGGACTGGCATACTCTGTCTTTTCTTATCACTCTTCATTCCAGGATACGGGAATGGTTACGATTTACGGCGGAACCGGAGCCAAGCAGCTGGATGTACTGTTTGAAACAATCCAGGAAACGCTTGCTACATTGAAGAGGGACGGCATCACTGAGAAAGAGCTGAAAAACAGCAAGGAACAGATGAAGGGAAGCCTGATGCTGAGCCTTGAAAGCACAAACAGCCGCATGAGCCGCAATGGCAAGAACGAACTGCTGCTCGGAAGGCACCGTTCACTCGATGAGATAGTCGAACAAATTGATAAAGTCTCAGAAGCGGGAGTCAACGAAATGGCAAACTCCATCTTCTCAGACCAATTCTCTGTTTCATTGATCAGCCCTGACGGCGTACTGCCAAAGAATCTGGCTTAAATAGAGAAGTGACTTGAACCCGGCGTGAGTGCCGGGTTTTTGTTATGTTTTGGCCAAAGCTCAGATGGAACTTTGGGGAAACTGGATAGAGGAGGCATCAATTGCTGCCAACTGAGCCCCTATGAGTGTTTGGTGGAATAGAGGGTGCCAGTGCGCGGTCAACTAAGGCCCTCTGAGAGCCAGTTTGGCTGGATAGAGGGTGTTAGTGGGACCGACTAAGGCCTTCTGAAAGTCATTTTGCGGGATAGAGGGTGTTAGTCCGGCCGACTAAAGCCTTCTGAAAGTCATTTTGCGGGATAGAGGGTGTTAGTGGGACCGACTAAGGCCCTCTGAAAGTCAATTTGCGGGATAGAGGGTGTTAGTCCGGCCGACTAAAGCCTTCTAAAAGTCAATTTACAAAATAGAGGGTGTTAGTCCATCCAACTAACCCCCTCTGAAAGTCATTTTTCAGAATAGAGGGTGCCAGTGCCTCCAGCAAAAACCCTCAACCTTGCCCCCCCTATGTTTTTATCAATCGAAAAGATGGATTGCTTCTAAAATCAATTTCCTGCCGTAAATATATATTGAGGACAAAGACTGGGGGGATTTGCGTGAGACTCAGTGAGCTGAGCGGGAAGGAAATAGTTGATGCGAAAAAAGCTGAGCGCCTCGGAGTGCTGGGCCAGACTGACCTTGAAATAAATGAAAAGGACGGACAAATCAAGGCCCTCCTCATTCCGTCGCTGAAATGGTTCGGCCTGAAGCGTCAGGGAGGGGAAATTACAGTGCCCTGGCAGCATATCAAGAAAATCGGCAATGATATGATTATCATTGATATGCCTGATGATGACAGCTGATCAGCAGAACAAGGCGTGGCGGCCGTTAGTGAAGCATGCGGCTGCTGGCAAAAGGGGTGCGGAATGATCTTTCATTCTGCACCCCTTTTGTTTTGCCATTATGGACTTTTGATAGTGTTCTCTCAGACAAGCGTCCTCCGCATTGGTTTAGGTTTATGTTCAGCATTATCTGTCCGCCCATATTTCTGCCTTAAAAAACTCACCTTATCTGGGTTGCTGTCATAGGATGTTGGAGTAGTTATGTATGAGACTTTAGATTCCTGTAAGATTCTTTAGAAGAAGGTGAATATTTCATGCTGACAGGGATGCAAATAGCAGTGATGGGCGGGGATGCCCGGCAGCTGGAGATCATCAGGAAGCTGACAGAACTGGATGCCAGGCTCTTGCTGATTGGCTTTGAGCAGCTGGATCATGCTTTTACCGGAGCATCGAAGGAGAAAGTGGATGAAGTAGATTTTTCAGCTCTGGATAGCATAATCCTGCCTGTGCCAGGCACCAATCTGGAAGGGCAGGTTGAGACTATATTTTCAAATGAGAAAGTATTTTTAACAGAAGATATGATCGCCCAAACACAGCCGCACTGCACCATATATTCCGGCATTACAAATTCCTATCTGGATGCTATCACCAGTCAGAATGACAGAAGGCTGGTGCAGCTGTTTGAGAGGGACGACATTGCCATCTATAATTCGATTCCGACTGTAGAAGGGACGATCATGATGGCCATCCAGCACACTGATTTTACCATTCACGGATCCAATGTGGTGGTGCTTGGCCTGGGCAGAGTCGGTATGAGTGTGGCGAGAACCTTTCACTCTCTAGGGGCAAAGGTAAAGGTTGGCGCAAGAAAGAGCGAGCATATTGCGAGAATTACTGAAATGGGGCTCACTCCGTTCCATTTGGATGATATTCAGTCATTTGTCAAAGATACGGACATTTGCATTAACACCATACCGCATCTGATTGTCAGTGCTTCGGTCATCAGCAAGATGCCGGTCCATACCTTGATCATTGATCTGGCATCAAAGCCTGGCGGGACAGATTTCCGCTATGCCGAAAAGAGGGGCATCAAGGCATTGCTGGCCCCGGGACTTCCAGGAATCGTTGCCCCGAAAACAGCAGGGCAGATTCTGGCCAATGTGCTGGCCCTTCTGCTGGCCGATGACTTTCAAAATAAAAGGGGGCAATACCATGACGCTTAAAGGTAAAAAGATCGGGTTTGGCCTTACTGGTTCACATTGTACTTATGATGCTGTATTCCCTGAGATTGAAAAGCTTGTCAATGCAGGAGCAGAGGTGCTCCCGGTTGTCACCGGCACTGTTCAGAATACTGAAACGAGATTTGGAGCGGGGGAGGATTGGATTGCGAGAATCGAGAACCTGACTGGCAATAAGGTGATTGATTCAATTGTAAAGGCAGAACCCCTCGGACCGAAGATACCGCTGGACTGCATGGTCATTGCGCCATTGACAGGAAACTCCATGAGCAAGTTCGCCAATGCGATGACAGATTCCCCGGTCCTGATGGCGGCAAAGGCAACGCTCAGGAATCAGAGTCCTGTTGTAGTCGGCATCTCCACAAATGATGCCCTTGGGCTGAACGGAATGAATCTGATGAGGCTGATGGCAGTGAAGAATATTTACTTCATCCCATTCGGACAGGATGATCCAGTTAAGAAGCCCAATTCCATGGTTGCCAGAATGACCCTGCTTTCAGAAACGATTGAAGCGGCCATCACGGGAAAACAGCTCCAGCCGGTCATTGTTGAACGCTATAAAGACGGCAACTGATCTCTGCACCTTCCATCACAAAAAAGTTTATTTCTTTAACGGGTGAATATGTTAAAATGAAAATATTAAATATGAGTTTGTCCAGCTATTCAATCATTGGACCATCATCTCATATACTGGAAGCATAGTGAATGCTATACTACAATAAGAATGGCGGTGGCGAAGAAATCAACAGCTGCCGTCCTCTTATATTGCCTGTAAAAGAAAAAGCAGCCTAAAATCGATTAATCATTTTGTATGCTGGAAGGGGAAGTTTTGGATGGAGAACAAAAAAGGATTTCACGTTGCAGTCGTCGGAGCTACCGGAGCTGTTGGACAGCAGATGCTGCAGACTTTAGAAAGCAGAGATTTCCCTGTATCGAAATTAACTTTACTATCTTCTGCCCGCTCAGCCGGCACAAAGGTAAGTTATAAAGGAAATGAATATATAGTGGAAGAAGCGAAGCCGGAGAGCTTTGCCGGTGTAGATATCGCATTATTCTCAGCAGGCGGCGGCGTTTCAAAAGAGCTCGCTCCGCATGCTGTTGAGCATGGCGCCATTGTGGTTGATAATACAAGCGCATTCCGCATGTCGGAAAACGTGCCGCTCGTTGTCCCTGAGGTGAATGAAGAAGACCTTAAAAAGCATAATGGGATTATCGCCAATCCGAACTGCTCTACCATTCAGATGGTTGCAGCCCTTGAACCGCTGCGGAAGAAGCATGGCTTGAGCAAGGTCATTGTTTCTACGTATCAGGCTGTTTCCGGTTCTGGCGCTGCGGCAGTTGAAGAGCTGTACAGCCAGACTAAGGCGATCATTAATAATGAAGAGCATGAGCCGAAGATCCTTCCGGTCAAAGGCGACAAAAAGCATTATCAGATTGCCTTTAATGCCATCCCTCAAATTGATATGTTCCAGGATAATGGATTTACATTTGAAGAAATGAAAATGATCAACGAAACAAAAAAAATCATGGATATGCCTGATCTTCAGGTGGCGGCTACCTGTGTCCGCCTGCCTGTAGCAACCGGCCACTCGGAGTCAGTATACTTTGAGCTGGAAGCCGGAGGTGTGGATGCACAGGAAATCAAAGACATCCTTAAGGATGCCCCTGGTGTTGTGCTTCAGGATGATCCTGAAAACCAAATCTACCCGATGCCTGCAGATTGTGTAGGCAAAAACGATATCTTTGTCGGCCGGATCCGCAAGGACCTTGACAATGACAAAGGCTTCCACATGTGGGTAGTCTCTGATAACCTGTTGAAAGGCGCTGCCTGGAATTCTGTGCAGATCGCTGAAAGCTTAATCAAACTGGAATTGGTGAAATAAGTGGAAACGGATATTTTTGAGGTGTTACGATGAAGATAATCGTCCAGAAGTTCGGAGGCACATCCGTACGGGATGACAGCAGCCGGGCGCACGCAAAAAGGCATATTAAAAAAGCTTTGTCGGAAGGCTATAAAGTAGTGGCTGTCGTTTCCGCAATGGGGCGGCAGGGAGATCCGTACGCAACTGATACCCTCTTATCGCTGATCGGCGGGAGCGGCAGCAAAATCAGCAAGCGGGAAAATGATCTTCTTTTATCTTGCGGCGAAACCATTTCGAGCATTGTGTTCACCAATATGCTGAAGGAAGAAGGCATCGAGGCATCCGCATTGACGGGTGCACAGGCCGGCTTCAGGACCAACAGCGATTTCACGAACGCGAAGATCATTGAAATGAAATGCGACAGATTGCTCAGGGAGCTTGAGGAATCCGATGTCGTCGTAGTGGCAGGCTTCCAGGGAGCAGCCAAGAATGGCGATATCACGACCATCGGCAGAGGCGGGAGCGATACATCAGCCGCTGCTCTCGGGGCTGCGCTTCAGGCAGAGTGGATTGATATCTTTACAGATGTAGAAGGCATCATGACGGCCGACCCGCGCATCGCCGAGAATGCAAGGGCGCTTTCAGTGGTCACCTATACAGAGGTCTGCAATCTTGCCTATCAGGGAGCCAAGGTCATCCATCCCCGTGCGGTGGAGATCGCCATGCAGGCCAAGGTGCCGATCAGAATCAGGTCCACTTATTCCGACGGACTTGGAACACTGGTCACAAGCATCAATAAAAACAGCCGCGGCAGCGATATTAAAGAGCGCCCTGTAACCGGCATCGCGCATTTGTCCAATGTGACGCAGATCAAGGTCTTTGCCAAAAAGGACCAGTACAACCTGCAGGCAGAGGTCTTCAAAGCAATGGCCAATGAACAGATCAGCGTCGATTTTATCAATATTTCGCCGAATGGCGTTGTATATACCGTTTCTGAGGATATGGCTGACAAAGCGGTCAAAACGCTTGAGCAGCTGGGCCATGAGCCGGTGCTTGAGCGGCATTGTGCCAAGGTTTCCGTTGTGGGAGCAGGAATGGCGGGAGTACCGGGTGTCACTTCAAAGATTGTCACGGCACTTTCAGAGGAAAGCATCAGAATCCTCCAGTCAGCGGACAGCCATACAACCATCTGGGTGCTGGTCAAGCAGAAGGATCTTGTCAAGGCAGTCAATGCCCTTCATGATGCCTTTCAGCTTGAGCATGAGTCCTTAGAATTCGAACAGACAGATATATAGGCAGGGAGTTGTAAAGAATGGTTCTATTTGGAAGAGTTTCTACAGCAATGGTGACGCCTTTTGATAAAAAAGGCCATGTGGATTTTACAAAAACAACGCAGCTTATCAACCATTTAATCGAGAACGGAACAGATTCCCTCGTGGTTGCCGGCACAACAGGGGAATCGCCGACACTGACAAAAGAAGAAAAGCTGGCTCTGTTCAAGCATGTCGTCAAAGTGGTCGACAAAAGAATCCCTATCATTGCAGGAACAGGCAGCAATGATACGTATGCTTCTGTTGAGATGACAAAGAAAGCGGAGCAGATCGGTGTGGATGCCGTTATGGTCGTTGCTCCGTATTATAATAAACCAAACCAGGAAGGATTGTACCAGCACTTCAAAACGGTTGCTGAAAGCACATCCCTGCCTGTCATGGTTTACAATATCCCGGGAAGGTCTGTAGTCAATATCGCGCCGGAAACAGTGATCAGATTATCACAGATTCCTAACATCAAGGCTGTCAAAGAAGCGAGCGGCGATTTGAACAGCATGACAGCGATCATTGCCGGCACTGATGAAGACTTCCTTCTTTATTCTGGAGACGATGGATTGACGCTTCCAGCGATGGCGATAGGCGCAGCAGGAGTGGTTTCTGTAGCTTCTCATGTGATCGGGATTGAAATGCAGAGCATGATCTCTTCTTTCCTTGAGGGAAATGTCGGAGAAGCTGCTGCCAAGCATCAGAAGCTCCTTCCGCTCATGGAAGGCCTCTTTGCCGCACCAAGTCCGGTCCCAGTCAAGACTGCGCTTCAGCTGAAGGGCATCGACACAGGTTCAGTAAGGCTGCCGCTTGTTCCTCTTACAGAACAGGAAAGAGCCACACTGCTCAACTTGTTCCAAAACTAAATAAAACGATTTCTATCAGGCCGGAGAGCATTGCTCCCGGTCTTTTCCTATAGAGATGACCGCTGCCCCCAATACGAATAAATAAAATTGGTTGTCATAAAATTCATTAATCAAGTATAATGGGTGTAACTGAACTCGTCCGATTATGCAATACATTTTTTGAATATTCTTTCATAGATAAAAGCGGCCTTGAATAGGGGCTGCTTTGCCATAAAGCAGGCCAGCTGTGAGGAAGGCCAGAAACCAGTGTGGGCTGCTCCGGATTCAGGAAGGAAGAGTGATGGCTTATCCTAGGAAATAGGTTTGCCTGTCAGATCCGTTCCTAAGCCGGTCCCGGCTTTAGGCCGCCATCATGCTTTTTTGCTGAACCATGCAGTCAGTATACATAAAAGTTTTGAGGACGTTTTCTGTTTATAAGCGTGTTAAGCTATACAGCTATATATATTAAAAAGGCTCGCCCCTGTCCGGGGCACAGCCGAAACAGCATTGGAGGAGCTTTTAGGTGAATATTAGAAAAAATGAAAGCATCAGGCTGATCGCCCTCGGCGGCGTCGGGGAAATCGGCAAAAATATGTACCTTGCAGAAGTGGATGAAGATCTGTATGTCATCGACGCAGGGCTAATGTTTCCGGAGAACGAAATGCTTGGGATTGATATTGTGATTCCCGATGTTTCCTATCTGGTACAGAATAAAGACAGAATCCGGGGCATTTTCCTGACACATGGACATGAGGACCACATTGGGGCTCTTTCTTATGTGCTTAAAAAGGTATCTGTCCCTGTCTATGGCACAAAGCTGACCCTTGCTTTGGCCAAGGCGAAGATGAAGGAGCAGGACTACAGGGGCAAAGCAGAACTGATTGAAATCAATTCCGATTCAGTGCTTGAATTTGAACATTCGAGTGTATCTTTTTTCCGGACCAATCACAGCATCCCTGATTCAGTCGGAATATGCATCCATACTTCAGAGGGAAGCATCGTCTACACCGGCGACTTTAAGTTTGACCAGGCTGCTCCTGAATTGTACAAAGCGGAGATTGGAAAAATGGCCGGAATCGGCGACAATGGGGTATTATGCCTTCTGTCAGACAGTACAGATGCAGAAAGGCCCGGATACTCAACATCCGAGGCAGTCGTGCAAAAAGCGATGGCACATGCATTCTACAGCGCAAAAGGAAGGGTCATCGCAGCCTGCTTTGCTTCTGATTTAATTCAGATCCAGCATATATTCGATGCGGCAGAGGAAAGCGGCAGGAAAGTTGCCGTGGCAGGGAAGAGCATCCAAAAGGTATATGACCTGGCAGTCCAGCTCGGTTATTTGGCTGTCAAAGATGATATCCTCATACCTTTATCAGAGCTTGGCAGCTTCAGGGACCATGAAGTGGTCATCCTGACGGCCGGCTCCCAGGGCGAGCCGATCGAGGCGCTGCAGAAAATGGCGAAAAGGACCCACAGGCAGGTGACGATCCAGGAAGGTGACACCGTCTACCTCGCTGCTGCCCCGATCAGAGGGGGAGAAGTGTTCATCTATAAGACGATGGATATGCTTTACAGGGCCGGAGCGACCGTGATCACCGGAAAGAACAGTGCCACTGCATCAAGCCATGGAAGCCAGGAAGAATTGAAATTCATGATCAATCTGATGAAGCCGAAACATTTCATCCCTGTGCATGGAGAATATAAAACCCTGAAATCGCATGGAAAGCTAGCAGCAGAATGCGGAATCAGCCAGGACTCGATCCTCATTCCTGAAAAAGGGGATGTCTTTGAAATCAAGGATGGCAGAATCAAGCAAAGCGGCCGGGTGCCGGCTGGAAATGTACTCATTGACGGGATCGGCGTTGGTGATGTCGGGAATATCGTCCTGAGGGACAGAAGGCTGCTTTCACAGGACGGGATCTTGATCGTTGTCGTGACGCTGAACCGCCATGATAAGCAGATAGCGGCAGGGCCTGAAATCATTTCACGCGGTTTTGTATACGTGCGGGAATCTGAAAAGCTGCTGGTTCAGGCAGCCGATATGGTCAAGGAAATCGTCCATCGCGGCTCCCAGAAAGAAAGTTTTGACTGGGCTGCTGTCAAACAGGATATGCGCGATGAGCTCAATCAATTCTTCTACGAAAAAACAAAGCGCCGTCCGATGATCCTGCCGATCATCATGGAAGTGAAGCAATAGATTACAGCATATGTTAAGAGGCTATGAAGCAGCTGCTTCATGGCCTTTATTTTGATTAAAACTGTAAATCCTCCCGCGGGAAAGAATTGCCCGTTTTTTGGCTGTGCCGGAATGAAAAAGGCATTGGCGTCCATACTAACGATATTAAGCCTTGAAAGGAGAATACAGGATGGATGAGAATTTTTTTCAAAATGCCAATGAAGGCGGAGGAAGTCCGGAACAGCCCAAGGAAGATAAACCATCAGCACTGATGGAAAAAATACAGCAGCTGGGCCAGACGAATGTGCCCCAGCTTTCACAGGATACAACCATTCATTGTTTGACGATCGTCGGACAAATCGAAGGGCATCTTCAGCTGCCGCCGCAAAATAAAACGACGAAATATGAGCATCTGATCCCCCAGATTGTAGCAATAGAGCAAAACCCAAAAATTGAAGGGCTGCTGGTGATCCTGAATACAGTGGGGGGAGACGTAGAGGCCGGGCTGGCCATTTCTGAAATGCTTGCTTCCCTTTCTAAGCCGACCGTATCAATCGTACTTGGAGGCGGGCATAGCATCGGTGTTCCGATTGCTGTATCCTGTGACTATAGTTTTATAGCGGAAACGGCAACAATGACGATCCATCCGATCCGCCTGACTGGATTGGTCATCGGGGTCCCGCAGACTTTTGAATATCTGGACAAGATGCAGGATAGGGTCATCAATTTTGTGACAGGGCATTCAAAGGTGTCTGAGCAGCAATTCAAGGACCTGATGTTTGCAAAAGGAAATCTGACCAGGGATATTGGAACGAATGTAGTCGGTGCAGATGCGGTATCCTACGGCTTGATTGATGCAGTCGGCGGTGTCGGGCCGGCCCTTAAGAAGCTGAATGAGCTGATTGACCTGAACAAAGGCAAGGAAGAGGGGCTGGTGCAATGATTTTATACACATCGATGCCCCAGGAGCTGATTTTCCAGCCGGAAGAAAGCGCATTTGCCAGACAAAAATTCCTTTCTTTTGAAGGGATACCTGTGCTTGCCGAAGCTGTCGGTGATATGCCCCAGCAATATACAGTGATAAGGGTCATGAGCACAGACCCGAATCATTTTCTGGATGATAGATGCATGCCCGGTTCTAAAATTACAATAGTATAACCCAAAATCCGGGCTATATGCTATAATATTGTTATACTACTAAGAGCAGCCATATGGCTGCTTTCCTTGTCATGCTGCGGCTTTCAAGGAAGCAGCGGTGCGGCCGGATTGCCGGGATGGAGAAAGGGCAGTTCCGTTTATGCTCCGCCTTTTTAGGGCTCGGCAGTCTGCCGGGTTTTCTTTGTTTTAAGATGAGTGGCGGACGTCTGCCGCATACCGGCTGAGGCAATAATGAATCAGGATAGAAATCTGCAGTACAGGGTGATGAAATGGCAAAAAGAAAAAGAAGGCAATCGAAGAGCAAAGAAAAACTGAAAAAAACTGTGCAATATGAACTGACTGGATTGATAATGATTGCTCTGTCAGTGATTTCAATAGCAAAACTCGGTGCGGTCGGGACATCGATCGTCATGTTCTTCCGTTTTTTCATGGGAGAATGGTACATACTGGGACTTCTGGGGATGGCTGTGTATGGAGGATATCTGATGTGGAAAAGGGAACGGCCGTATCTTTTCCATACTAAGCTGATGGGGCTGTACCTGGTCATCGCGTCCATGCTGCTTCTCAGCCATGTGACACTTTTCCAGCTGCTTTCAAACGGCGGCAAGTTTGAAGATCCAAGCGTCATCGGCAACACATGGGAGCTATTCTGGATGGAGGCAGGCGGCGAAACGAGCACGACCGATCTCGGCGGCGGCATGGTTGGCTCGGTGCTGTTTGCGATGTCTTACTTCTTGTTTGATGAAGCCGGCACAAAGCTGATTGCTGCTTTACTGATTATAATCGGGCTTGTGCTGCTGACCGGAAAGACCTTTGGGGAAGCCGCAGGCAAGCTGTTTATCTCCATTTGGGGCTTCATCAAAAAGCAATGGGAAGCGTTTTTGGAAGATATGAAGGAATCGAAGCGTAAATTCCGTGAAAGAAGCGATGAGCGGAGGCAGAGGCAGGAAGAGCTGCGCCAGTCAGCCGAAGAGCGGGAGCCTGAACCGTCCGCCAATATTTCCCAGCCGCCGCTGCCGGCTGAAGAAGAGCCTTCGCCTGAACCGATCATTTCAAGCTTCGCTGAGCGGGCTTACCAGCAGCAGCCCGAACCCGTGCCGGAAGCAGCAAAACGGAAGTCCAAGCCGGGCGGCGAAGAGGCAGCAGAGGAAGAGTCTGCACCAGCCATCACTTTTACAGAGGTGGAAAATGTGGACTATGAGCTTCCTCCGCTGAGCCTTCTTACTCTGCCGAGGCAGGCGGATCAAAGCGGTGAGTATGAACAGATACATGCCAATGCCGCCAAGCTTGAGCGCACCTTCCAGAGCTTCGGGGTCAAGGCCCGGGTTACTCAGGTCCATTTAGGGCCGGCAGTAACCAAGTATGAGGTCCATCCCGATGTGGGCGTGAAGGTAAGCAAAATCGTAAGTTTAAGTGATGACCTGGCCCTTGCCCTTGCAGCAAAGGGAATCAGGATCGAGGCCCCGATCCCTGGCAAATCGGCGGTGGGGATTGAAGTGCCGAATACAGAGGTTGCCATGGTGTCTCTGCGTGAAGTGCTGGAGTCCAAACAGAACGACAGGCCGGACAGCAAGCTGATGATCGGCCTTGGCCGCGATATCACAGGTGAAGCTGTCCTGGCTGAGCTGAATAAGATGCCCCATCTGCTTGTTGCCGGGGCAACGGGCAGCGGGAAAAGTGTCTGCATCAATGGCATTATCACAAGCATCCTGATGCGCGCCAAGCCGCATGAAGTGAAATTGATGATGATCGACCCGAAAATGGTCGAGCTAAATGTGTATAACGGTGCGCCCCATCTGCTGGCACCTGTTGTCACCGATCCAAAGAAAGCGTCACAGGCGCTGAAAAAAGTGGTCAGTGAGATGGAAAGGCGCTACGAATTATTTTCCCATACAGGGACCCGGAACATTGAAGGCTATAATGAGCATGTTAAACGGCATAATGCAGAAGAAGAGGCACAGCAGCCCCTCCTGCCTTATATCGTCGTCATTGTGGACGAGCTGGCAGACCTGATGATGGTGGCATCCTCGGACGTTGAGGATGCCATTACAAGGCTCGCACAGATGGCGAGGGCCGCAGGGATCCATTTGATCATCGCGACCCAGCGTCCATCTGTAGATGTCATCACAGGTGTCATCAAGGCGAATATTCCTTCAAGGATCGCTTTTGCAGTATCCTCCATGACTGATTCCAGGACCATCCTGGACATGGGAGGAGCAGAAAAGCTCCTTGGACGGGGGGATATGCTGTTCCTTCCTGTTGGCGCTTCTAAGCCGGTCAGGGTCCAGGGCGCTTTTCTTTCCGACGAAGAAGTTGAAGAGGTAGTCGATTTCGTCATTTCCCAGCAGAAAGCGCAGTATCAGGAAGAGATGATCCCCGATGATGTGCCGGAAACGGCGTCAGAGGTTGATGACGACCTTTACGAAGAAGCGGTGGAGCTAATAGTGGAGATGCAGACTGCATCCGTCAGCATGCTTCAGAGGCGCTTCAGGATCGGCTATACCCGGGCGGCAAGGCTCATTGATGAAATGGAGCTGAGGGGGATTGTAGGACCATACGAAGGCAGCAAGCCTAGGGCGGTCCTGGTTGCCAAGGCATCAGAGGAAGCAAGTTCATAATCGGAAGAAAACCGGTCCAGGGAGACCGGTTTTTTTTTGAGCTGAAAAAAAGATAGCAGAACAGAAGTGAATAAGGTTATACTATTAAAAGCGCTTTCATAGTATTGGAGGGCCGGCACTATTTTTATAGTCAGCGAGTCTTGCGTTATGGAAGGATTTTCAATTTAGTTAGGGAATAAATAACAGGAAAGCGCTTAAAAAAGAATGGTTTTCCCTAGTATTTCCGTTTCTGAATCGGGTGATTTTTAAGTGTTTTCTGATAAAGGGATCTAAACCACCTTTTTTCGACAAATTCTCGAAATTCTATTTATTTATTAAATAAAAAGTGTTATAGTATTTTCGATTAGTAGGAATCATTAAACATCAGAGGTCTGATGTCTTGAGAAAAAAGGTTGGAGGAACCCTGCATGTCAATTAAGTCAGATAACCGGCATCTATACCTGCAAGTCATCGATCGATTAAAGCAGGACATTGAAGAAGGGCTCTATAAAGAAAGAGAAAAGCTTCCTTCTGAATTTGACCTTGCAAAGCAGCTTGGAGTAAGCAGAGCTACACTGCGTGAAGCGCTCCGTATTCTTGAAGAAGAAAACGTGATTATCCGCAGGCATGGTGTAGGAACCTTTGTGAATGCAAAGCCTCTCTTCACTTCAGGAATCGAGCAGCTTAACAGCGTGACCAATATGATTCTGCAGGCAGGGATGAAACCAGGAACCGTATTCTTAAGCTCAGTCACTCAGGGGCCGACCGAAGAGGATGTGCGCCGTTTCTCATGTTCCGCGGAGGAAGGGATTGTGGTTATCGAAAGGGTCAGGACAGCGAATGGGGAGCCTGTAGTCTACTGTGTGGACAAGCTGCCGGAAAAGATACTCCCGGAAAGCTTCACGCATGACCAGGAATCGATTTTTAATGTGCTCGAAGAAGAAGCCAATAAAAAAATCACCTATGCCGTTGCCCAGATTGAACCGATCGGCTACCACGAGAAGATTTCCCCGATTCTTGAATGTGAACCGGAAACTGCACTGCTTGTGTTAAAGCAGATGCATTACGACGAAATGGATGAACCAGTCCTTTACTCGGTGAATTATTTTAAGGCCGACAAGTTCAGCTTCCATGTCCTTCGCAGGAGAATATAATTTTTTTGCGGAAGTGAAAGCGAAAACAAATCTGTTTTTCAGAATATTCCTGCTAAAATTTCAAACAAATTCCTTGGGGGGTACAAACCTTGAAAAAGCGTAAATTTGGTTTGGCGCTGTCACTTGTTCTTGCAGCCGGCACGATTCTTGGTGCTTGCGGAAACAGTGAAGAAAAAGACGATGCAGCTGGTGAAGGCGGCACAGACAAAGAAAAAGCATTCTCTGTTGCAATGGTAACTGATGTCGGCGGTGTTGATGATAAATCATTCAACCAATCTGCCTGGGAAGGTCTTCAGGCATTTGGTGAAGAAAACGGCCTGGAAAAAGGCAAAGGCGGCTTTGACTATCTTCAGTCACAATCAGACGCTGACTACGCAACAAACCTGAACAACCTTGTTCGCCAGGACTTTGATGTTGTGTTCGGTATTGGATTCATGATGCAGGGAGCTGTTGATGAAATCGCTCAGCAGCAGAAAGATGCCCACTTCGCGATCGTTGATGCAGAAGTACAGCAGCCTAACGTTGCAAGCATCCTTTTCAAAGAGCAGGAAGCTTCTTTCCTTGCTGGGATTGCAGCTGGTCTAACAACTAAATCAAACAAAATCGGCTTCATCGGCGGTATTGAAGGAGCAGTTATCGAGCGCTTCGAATCCGGCTTCCTTGCAGGTGTACAGGCGATCAACCCTGAAGCACAAGTAGATGTACAGTACGCTGGCGCATTTGATAAAGCTGAACTTGGCCAGACAATTGCTGCTAAGATGTACTCTTCTGGAGCAGATGTTATTTTCCACGCTGCCGGAGGAACTGGTAACGGACTATTCAAAGAAGCACGCGACCTTAAGCAGAAAGATCCTTCTAAAGAAATCTGGGCAATCGGCGTTGACTCCGACCAGACAGCTGAAGGTGTTGTCGGCGACCATAACGTCATCATCACTTCTGCACTTAAGCGCGTTGACAATGCAGTGAAAGACCTTTCAACAAAAGCTATGGATGGCAACTTCCCTGGCGGCGAAATCACTACTTACGGTTTAGCTGAAGACGGTGTAGGCCTTGCAGAAATCAATGACGAAGTTTCTGTGAAATCCGACATCGAAGCTGCTGTAACTGAGTGGCAGGATAAAATCAAGAGCGGCGATGTTGTTGTACCTGGTACAAGAGCTGAGCTTGAAAACTTCAAGGCTGAATAATACAAAAAGGGAATAAGGGGGTTGTAAGGCCCACTTATTCCTTTTTAATGCAAATTGCGGCTGGAACATTAATTGAAGAGCAGAATGATTCTGCCTTTCACTTAGTGTTTTAGATATCTTCTCTGAAATATAGATGTTTAAGAAACCTTGAAAACCGGAATGCAAAGCCGCAGGCCGGAGGAATCGGCACCTGCCGGATTTTTTTACAGCTTCTAAGGTATGACCTCTTACTACTATATTTTCTATTAATTTGTGCGAGGAGTGGAAGAATGGAATACGTTATTGAAATGCTCAATATCCGCAAAGAATTTCCGGGCATCGTCGCAAACGACAATATTACTCTTCAATTGAAGAAGGGTGAGATCCACGCTCTCTTAGGTGAGAACGGGGCAGGAAAATCAACGCTGATGAACGTGCTGTTTGGCCTGTATCAGCCTGAAAAAGGTGAAATCCGCGTCAACGGAAAGCCGGTCAGCATCACTAACCCGAACATAGCCAATGACCTTGGCATCGGCATGGTCCATCAGCACTTCATGCTGGTCGACACGTTTACTGTCACTGAAAATATCATTCTCGGAAAAGAAACAACAACCGCCGGGAGAATCGATATTAAAAAAGCTGAACAGGAAGTAAGGGAAATCTCTGAGCGCTACGGCTTATCCGTAGATCCCCAGGCAAAGATATCCGATATTTCTGTAGGGATGCAGCAGCGTGTTGAAATCCTGAAGACGTTATACAGGGGAGCTGAAATCCTGATTTTTGATGAGCCGACCGCTGTTCTGACTCCGCAGGAAATCGGCGAGCTGATCCAGATTTTCCGGACATTGATCAAAGAAGGCAAATCGATTATCCTGATCACGCACAAGCTGAAAGAGATCATGGAGGTCTGCGACAGGGTTACAGTCATCCGCAAAGGTGTCGGCATCGGAACAGTCAACGTAAGCGAGACAGACCCGAATGCGCTGGCAAGCCTGATGGTCGGACGTGAAGTCACGTTCAAGACAGATAAGAAGGCTGCAGATCCAAAAGAGGTTGCATTTGAAATCAATGGGCTTACGGTTAAAGATTCGAGGGGCGTCCCTGTTGTAAACAATCTCAATTTAAAGATAAAAGCAGGCGAAATTGTCGGAATTGCCGGTGTTGACGGCAATGGACAAACAGAGCTGATCGAAGCGATCACCGGACTGAGAAAAGCAGAGGACGGCACCATCAGCCTGAACGGCAAAAATATCAGAAATCTGTCTCCAAGGAAAATCACTGAAAGCGGGATCGGCCATATTCCTCAGGACAGGCATAAGCATGGACTGGTGCTCGATTTTCCGATTGGCGACAATATCGTGCTGCAGACATACTACAAAAAGCCTTTCTCCAGGTATGGTGTATTAAACTTTAAAGAGATTTACGATAAGGCCCGCAAGCTGATAAAAGAATATGATGTCAGAACGCCGACTGAGTATACAGAGGCAAGGGCATTGTCAGGCGGAAACCAGCAAAAAGCGATCATCGGCCGTGAAATTGACCGCGACCCTGATTTGCTCATCGCTGCCCAGCCGACAAGGGGCCTTGATGTAGGGGCCATTGAATTCATCCATAAGCGCCTGATTGAGCAGCGTGATAACGGCAAAGCCGTTCTGCTTCTTTCTTTCGAGCTGGATGAAATCATGAATGTCAGCGACCGGATTGCCGTTATTTATGAAGGTGAGATTGTAGCGGTCGTAGATCCGGCTGAAACGACAGAGCAGGAACTGGGGCTGCTGATGGCAGGGTCGAAAAGAAAGGAAGCGGGTGAAAAGTCTAATGTCTAGTCGTTTGAAAAATATAATGATTCCTTTAATAGCGGTTCTGCTGGGAGTTATTGTCGGCACCATCATCATGATTGCGACAGGCTATGATGCGGTTGCCGGTTATACAGCATTGTGGAACGGAGCATTTGGCGAAGTGTATTACACTGGTGAGGTCGTCCGCCAGGTAACGCCATATATATTGGCCGGTTTGGCTGTAGCGTTTGCATTCAGGACAGGGCTGTTCAATATAGGTGTCGAAGGGCAGCTGATTGTCGGATGGCTTGCGGCTGTCTGGGTCGGGCTTGCCTTCGATGACCTCCCTAAGTTCATTCATCTTCCGCTTGCTGTACTGGCAGCAGCGGCAGCAGGTGCACTTTGGGCATTCATCCCTGGCTTGCTGAAGGCTAAGTTCAAGGTTCACGAAGTTATCGTGACTATCATGATGAACTATATTGCCTTGCATGTAACAAACTATATTGTTCGTTCAGTATTGACTGACAATGCGGACAGAACTGAAAATATCGCAGAGTCAGCTTCTCTGAGATCACCATTCTTTGAAAGCATCACTGACTATTCAAGGCTTCACTGGGGAATTTTGATTGCACTCGTTTGTGTGTTCATCATGTGGTTCCTGCTGGAGAAGACTTCCAAAGGATATGAACTGAAGGCAGTAGGCTTTAACCAGCATGCATCCCAGTATGCCGGAATGAATGTAAGCTCTAATATTATTTTATCAATGGTCATTTCAGGTGCTTTTGCAGGGCTTGCCGGCGCAATGGAAGGTCTGGGCACCTTTGGCTATGCAGCAATCAAAGGCGGGTTCACCGGCGTCGGTTTTGATGGAATCGCAGTTGCGCTCCTAGGGGCAAACGGTCCGATCGGAATCGTCTTTGCCGCTATCCTGTTCGGCGGCCTTAAAGTAGGGGCACTGAATATGCCTCTTGAGGCCGGCGTGCCGAATGAACTGGTAGATATCATCATCGCGCTGATTGTATTCTTTGTAGCAGCCAGCTACATGATTCGCATCGTCATTGATAAGTTTGGCAAGAAGGGGGTGAAATAAGTGGGCTTTATGGATATTTTGCTGATCATTGTTCCTTCCACGCTATTATGGGCGGCACCGCTTATTTTCACTGCATTGGGCGGAAATTTCTCTGAGCGCTCGGGTGTTGTCAACATCGGACTCGAAGGATTAATGGTTATAGGAGCGTTCACTGCAATCGTATTTAACCTGACATTTGTTGATTCACTGGGAAAAGCAACTCCATGGCTCGCTTTGGTCGCAGCGCTGGTTGTCGGCGGACTGTTCGCCCTCATCCATGCGGTAGCCTCCATCACATTCCGGGCTGATCAGACTGTTTCCGGGGTAGCCATCAACCTGCTGGCAATCGGACTTGCATTATTCCTTGTCAAGTTCATCTATGATAAAGGCCAGACAGATATCATCCAGGTGGGCTTCAGCAAGGTCGATATACCATTATTAAGCGATATACCAATCATAGGGGAAATCCTTTTCTCCAATACCTATTATACATCCTTTGTTGCTATCATCATCGCTTTCATTGCATGGTATGTGATGTTCAAAACGCCATTCGGCCTCCGTCTGAGATCAGTCGGTGAACATCCGATGGCTGCTGATACGATGGGCATCAATGTAACAAGAATGCGTTATATCGGCGTAGTCATATCAGGTGCGCTTGCAGGTGTCGGCGGCGGAGTTTATGCACAGTCGATTTCTTCTGACTTCGGGCACGCTACCATCAGCGGGCAGGGCTTTATGGCTTTGGCAGCACTGATCTTCGGTAAATGGCATCCGCTTGGAGCAATGGGCGCTGCTTTGTTCTTCGGCTTTGCCCAGAGCTTGAGCATTGTAGGCTCCAGCCTGCCGCTGCTTGAGAACATTCCGAATGTTTATCTGCTGATTGCGCCTTATGTCCTGACCATCCTGGCATTGACAGGCTTCATCGGCCGCGCAGATGCACCGAAGGCACTCGGTACTCCATATATAAAAGGAAAAAGATAATCATATTGAACCCGGTCATGCAGGCCGGGTTTTTCAATTGTTTTGCTAGATTGCCATTTAAGGAAAAAATTAACTGAATAGATTGACTCTTGGAAAAACCTGCCTTAAAATTAAATAGTTAATATTCTATCATTTCTGATCGGGGCCGTCATATGCCAAAATCCTTGTTTTTCGATGATTATCATACAGATAAGATTGTTTCCTATAGCAGATGGTTCTTTCTCCTTCTGGTCCTCTTCATAAGCCATTCACCAGCTGCTCCATTTCAGGCAGAGAAGACAGCGCTTCCGGCAGTCCTTGCCGTATTTTCCTTCATCTATATTTCAGCTGCCCATATATGTACAAGCTTTATAAAAAACGGAAAAGCAAGCAGGCGCCTTGCGGCTGTATGGACTGGCTGCGACCATATTGCTGCAGCTGTCCTGTTTATGATTTCTGGAGACGGGGCTGCCGTCTTTTATCCGCTGGCCATCCTGCTTACCGTGACTGCAGCCATCAGGATGCGCACTAAAGGTGCACTGTTTTCAGCATTGTTCTTTTCAGCTTCTATTCTGGCCGGGACAGATTTAGGGCAAGATGCAGAACACCTTCTTCTTCCATTGGGGAGCCTCTGGATAACCGGAATTCTGGCCGGTGGTGCCGCTGTCAGGGAAACGAGGCAAAAGTCTCAGATCGAAAAATTAAAAAGAATGGTGTACACAGATTTCCTAACCGGGCTTGCCAATAGAAGAGCATTCCATGAGCAGCTGAACCTTATAGAAAAAACAGCGGAACCCTGCTTCATCCTTTTAGCTGATGTAGATAATTTCAAAGGTATCAACGACTATTACGGCCATCTTGAAGGCGATGAAGTGCTGAAAAAGCTGGGCCGCACTTTCATGAGGGCTGAAAAGCTGAACGGCTGCAGAATTTACCGCTATGGAGGAGAAGAATTTGCCTTCCTTATCCCTGGGAACCGCGAGGAAAAGGTCATTAACATCCTGACGGGCCTTCTGGACAGTGTGGCTCAGGAGGTTATGGCCGGAGGGAAACAGCCTGTCACAATGAGCTTTGGCGCCAGTTTCTTAAGCAGCGGAAATACAAAGCTTGCACTTGAAGAAGCCGATGCCCTGCTTTACCAGGCCAAAACCAGCGGGAAAAGCAGGGCCATTTTCAGCAGCGGCCTTATCATGAAGAATACGCTGCCATCAAAAAAAATCATGAGTGCCAATAGCGGATAAGTATAATCAAAGAGCAGTCTCCATAAAAGGGGCTGCTTTGTTTATCACAAAAATACCCTCTTTGGCATACCCTCCCTGCGCATCAATCATTTGCTATCTCAATTTAGGAAACGTTATAGTTAGAATATGTTTTATTTTTATGGAGAAGATTAAAAAATAACCTGAGCAGCGTCTACATAAGATAAGAAAAGCGCAAGCGCCTTGCTCACCCCCGACAAGCACAAGACGATCCTCCCGGAAAGGCGTTCTTTGCCTTTTTGGGATGATTGGCTTGTGACCTCGAGGGGGTAGGCGCTGGAGCTAGACAGTAATCAAATTAGAAAAAAATATATTATCTTATCTTTTGGAAAAGCAGGAATTTAGGAGGATGTATATGGCCGTTATGGATGAAATCGTAAAAAAGATGGAAGGGTATGACCTCCATATAGTCAAGACCGGCAAATTCAAAACCAATACACTGATTTGGAAAATGAAAGCTCCTCTTCAAAAAGAAGATGCGACTCTAAGAGCACTTTTCCCTTATGTCCTGCAGAGCAGTTCAAGCAGATTTCCAGCCACAGGGCTTCTCCGCTCGCATCTTGATGATTTATACGGCGCCAGTCTGTATGTGGATTTGGCAAAAAAGGGCGAGTACCATGTTGTTACTTTTTCAATGGATATCGCCAATGAGAAATTTCTTTCGGATCCTGCACCACTGTTAAGGAAGGCTTTTGAATTCCTTGCTGAAATCCTGCTGAAGCCAAATGCGCAGGATGGGAAATTCAATGAGGAAACAGTCAGACAGGAAAAAAGGACGCAAAAGCAGCGGATTCAATCTGTGTTTGATGATAAAATGAGATATTCCAATTTCAGGCTTGTTGAAGAAATGTGCAAAGGGGAGCCTTATGCCCTCCATGTAAACGGAGAAATGGACGAAGTCGACAGCATCACCCCTGAAAAGCTTTACCAATATTATGAACGGGCATTTGCAGAAGATCAGCTCGATTTTTATGTGATCGGTGACGTTGATCCTGGCGAAGTTGAAGCGATGGCAGGGGAGTATCTCAAGTTCTCTCCGAGAGAGCCTAAGCAGCTTCCACGCGGTTCTTCCGCTGAAGCTGGGGATGTAAATGAAGTCAAAGAAATCCAGGATGTAAAACAAGGGAAGCTCAACATAGGCTACCGGACCAATATCCTCTATGGAGATAAAGATTACTACGCCCTCCAGGTTTTCAACGGCATTTTCGGCGGCTTTTCACATTCGAAGCTGTTTATCAATGTCAGGGAAAAAGCAAGCCTTGCCTATTACGTCGCCAGCAGGCTTGAAAGCCATAAAGGATTGATGATGGTCATGTCCGGCATCGATAATAAAAACTATGACCAGGCAGTCGGCATTATAAAAGACCAGATGGAAGCCATGGTAAACGGCGACTTTACGGAAGAAGAAATGGCACAGACAAAGGCAGTGATCAAGAATCAGCTGCTTGAAACGATCGACACTGCCAGGGGAATGACAGAGATCCTTTATCATAACGTAGTTGCCGGCCAGGAAATTTCCCTTGACCTGTGGATGGATGAGATGGACAAAGCCACGAAAGAAGATATTGTCGCCGCAGCAAAAAAAATCAGCATGGATACCGTATATTTCTTAACAGGAACGGAGGCGGGCGAATAAATGGAAACGATCGTTTTTGACCAATTGAAAGAAAAATTATATTACGAAAAAATGGCCAATGGCCTTGATGTCTATATACTGCCAAAGCAGGGCTTTAACAAAACTTATGCCACCTTTACAACCAAATACGGCTCAGTGGACAATCACTTTGTCCCGCTTGGACAGGAGGAGTTTGTGAAGGTACCTGATGGCATCGCCCACTTCCTTGAGCATAAATTGTTTGAAAAAGAGGACGGCGACGTTTTCCAGCAGTTCAGCAAACAGGGCGCTTCTGCCAATGCTTTTACCTCTTTCACAAGGACAGCATATCTGTTTTCCAGCACCTCAGACGTTGAACGGAACCTGGAGACACTGATTGACTTTGTCCAGGATCCTTATTTTACGGAAAAGACCGTAGAAAAGGAGAAAGGCATCATTGGGCAGGAAATCACCATGTATGATGACAATCCGGACTGGCGCCTTTATTTCGGCCTCATCCAGAATATGTATCAGAATCATCCTGTAAAAATTGATATTGCCGGAACAGTGGAATCAATCTCCCATATTACCAAGGATCTATTGTATGAATGCTATAACACCTTCTACCACCCGAGCAATATGCTGCTGTTTGTTACCGGTCCGGTTGATCCTGAAGCGATTATGGGGCAGATCAGGAGCAACCAGGAGAAAAAGGAATATAGTGACCAGCCGGCAATCGAACGCAGGTTTGAGCAGGAAATGACCGGTGTTGCGGAGAAGAAGCAGGTTCTGAAGATGAATGTGCAAAGCTCTAAATGCTTATTGGGCGTCAAAGCGCTTAATGTGAAGCAGGAAGGCGCTGAAATGCTGAAGAATGAGCTGACGCTGAATGTTATGCTGGATATCCTGTTCGGCAAAAGCTCCAAAAATTACGAAACGCTGTACAGGGAAGGGCTTATTGATGAAACCTTCTCGTATGATTATACACAAGAGCAGGGATTCGGCTTTGCGATGCTTGGAGGGGACACAAGCGATCCGGATCAGCTTGCCGGTACATTGAGGAGCATGCTGCTTGAAGCAAAGACTGGCGATGTATTCAGCCAGGAAGCGCTGGACAGAACGAAAAAGAAAAAAATCGGAGCATTCCTCCGTTCCGTCAATTCGCCCGAATATATCGCCAACCAGTTCACCCGTTATGCTTTCAATGAAATGGACCTGTTCGAAGTGGTGCCTGAAATCGAGAAAATCAGTTTAGAACAGCTGAAAGAGACAGCAAATGTTTTTCTGTCCGAGGACAGATTTACTGTCTGCCAGGTTGTTCCCAAATAAAAAGGATAGCGCCGGTTTCCGGCGCTTTCTGTCATTGTGGAAAAGGGAGCGGAACAGAAAATGAAGAAATTTACGTTGGTGACCGGTGCGAGCGGAGGCATAGGAAGGGCAATTGCCCTCAAGCTTGCTGAAGAGGGGCACTCGCTTTACCTGCATTATAACAGGAACATAGAGGCCATAGAGAAGCTGCTGGGAGAGCTTGCACAATTCGAAGGGGAATATATCCCGGTCCAGGGTGATCTGGCAGATCCTCTCGGCTATAAGAAAATCGCCGGCAGCATCTTTTCCCTGGATGCGATTATCCATAATTCCGGGGCAGGCTTTTATGGATTACTGGAAGATACAGACGACCAGATTCTCGAACAGCTGATGCGGGTGCATGTGCTGTCTCCTTATGCGCTTACCAGGGAGCTGCTGCCCAAATTGATCCAAAAGCGCCAGGGCAGCATAATCATGGTTTCGTCCATCTGGGGCCAGGCAGGTGCCGCCTGTGAAACAGCCTATTCAGCAGCAAAAGGTGCGCAGATCGCGTTTGTGAAAGCCTTGAGCAAGGAGGTCGCCCTAAATGGGGTGAGAGTGAATGCGATAGCCCCTGGTGCTGTAAAAACACCGATGATGGAATCATTCAGTGAATCGGAAATAATGGAGATAGAGGAAGAAATACCGATGGGGCGGATGGCAGCACCAGAAGAGGTTGCGAATGCAGCAGCTTTCCTGCTTTCTGAAGGGTCTTCCTATATCACTGGCCAGGTGCTGGGAATCAATGGCGGCTGGTATACGTAAAATTACAGACAGATGCATATTTTGCCCCTCCTGTAAGCAAAATAACTTTGTACTATACTACAAGGAGGTACGAACAATGTCTGTATTGGATAACTGGAATCATTGGAAGGATTTCTTGGGAGACCGTCTTCACCATGCCCAGAATGAAGGCATGAACAAAGATGTAGTCAATGACCTTGCTTATCAGATTGGCGACTATCTTGCAAAACAGGTTGATCCGCAAAATGATCAGGAAAAGGTGTTGGCTGATCTATGGTCAGTGGCAAGCCAGGAAGAGCAGCATGCCATTGCCAATATGATGGTCAAGCTAGTTCAGAACGACGGAACACAGCAGCAATAGAACTTTCCATACAGGTTCATTCCAAAGAGAGGCCAACCCTCTCTTTTTTTCTTTGCAGTCAATGAAAAAATTGAGGAATGATTCGAAAGACATTGGTTTTTTCTTTCATCTTCAGGGAAAATCATTTATTATAGAAGCTAGACAAAATTATGCAGGAAAATGTCGGATTTGGCACGATCTGGGAGGTTTACCTATGGAAAAAACGGAATGGTACCTGGAATATGAAATTCAAAAAAACCGGCCTGGGCTGCTTGGTGACATTTCTTCGCTCCTTGGAATGCTTTCCATTAATATCGTCACCATCAATGGAGTGGATGAAGGGCGAAGGGGATTGCTGATCCTTGCAAAAGATCATGAACAAATCCAAAGACTAGAGTCTATTTTACATACAATGGACACAATAAAGGTAATAAAGCTCAGGGAACCGAAGCTGAGGGACAGGCTGGCGGTGCGCCATGGCCGATACATACAGAGGGACGCAGACGATAAGAAAACGTTCCGTTTCGTCCGGGATGAGCTGGGGCTGCTCGTCGATTTCCTGGCAGAGCTGTTCAAGCAGGAAGGACATAAGCTGATTGGCATCAGGGGCATGCCTCGCGTCGGCAAAACAGAATCGATCGTGGCATCAAGTGTCTGCGCCAACAAGAGATGGCTGTTTATGTCATCGACATTGCTTAAGCAGACGATCCGGAATCAGCTGATTCAGGATGAATACAACGAAAATAATCTGTTTATCATTGATGGGATCGTTTCAACCAGAAGGGCAAATGAAAGGCATTGGCAGCTGGTGAGGGAGATCATGCGCCTTCCGGCAGTCAAGGTCGTTGAGCATCCGGATATTTTTGTGCAGAATACAGAATATTCGATGGAGGATTTTGATTATATTATTGAACTGCGCCATGATCACAATGAAGAGATCAAGTATGATGTGGTTGAGAATAATGATATGTTCTCCGGGACTGATTTTGGAGGATTTGATTTTTAGTAAGGTGGAAGGTGTTTGTATTGACAGAACTAGGCAATCATTTAAAAGAGGCGAGGATCGAAAGAGGCATGAGCCTTGATGATCTTCAGACAGCCACAAAGATTCAGAAGCGCTATCTCGTAGGCATTGAAGAAGGAAACTACAGCATGATGCCGGGCAAATTCTATGTCCGGGCATTCATCAAGCAATATGCCGAGGCTGTCGGCATAGACCCGGAAGAACTTTTTGAGCAGTATAAGAATGACATCCCTGTCACCGCTGCAAGTGATGACATACCGGAAAAGCTATCAAGGGTTCAGACCAGGAAAAATATTTCAGGCAGCAGCTCCAAGCTGGCGGACCTGCTCCCGAAAATACTGATTGGCGTCTTTGTTGTCGGCGTTATTGCGCTTCTCTATTATTTCATCGTTATGGCAAACAACGGGAAAGATGAGGGTGAGCCGGCCGATAATGGCAATACGCAGGGTGTTGAGTATGGCCAGTCGGATGATCTTGCAAAAGAAGAGCCTAAGGAAGAGGAAGGCCAGGAAGAAGGCGGCGGTGCTGCTGAGGAAGAAGAGCCGGCTGAAGAAGAAAAGCCGGAACCGCCTGCACAGGAAGTCGCTGTCGTCGAGTCAGCTGGCAATGATACCGTATATGAAGTGAAAAATGCTGATCAATTCGTGCTGAAAGTGGTCAGCACGGGCGAAACCTGGGTGAGCATCAAGAATGGCAAAGGCTATTCTTTCTTCGAGGGAATGCTTTTAAAAGGTTCTGCCGAAAGCCAGACAATTGATTTGTCGAAAGAGCCTGAGGCTGTACTCGTAGTAGGAAACACCTCCCAGACTGAATTGTATATCAATGACCAGAAGCTGGAATATGCTATTCCTTCTTCCCAGAGTGTAAAGCAGGATATTACCATCCGCTACACAAAAACGACAGAATAGCCATCCGTGTGATGGCTATTTTTTCTCCCGGCGGCCAAAGAAACAAGGTTCAGCCCGATAAAAAAGTGAAAAAATTGCTATATTTATTTTTTTGCTGTAAAACTATAGAGTAAGACTTTTCTGGGGGCATGGATGTTTTCTCCGCCTTTAGCGCAAGTCTGCCGAAACTACATAGCTTTTTGGAGGTACATAATGAACTTGCCTAATAAAATTACCGTATCAAGGATCTTCTTGATTCCGCTTTTTTTAATTGTGATGCTTGTTCCCTTCTCATGGGGGGAGGCAGCCTTTTTAGGGGCTGAAATGCCTGTCACGCATCTTGTCGGGGCCTTGATTTTCATCATTGCTTCTGCGACAGACTGGGTTGATGGCTATTACGCAAGGAAGCTGAACATGGTCACCAATCTCGGAAAGTTCCTTGATCCGCTCGCAGATAAGCTGCTTGTATCAGCAGCCTTGATCGTCCTGGTCGACCTTGAACTGGCAGCTTCCTGGATTGTCATTGTGATTATCAGCCGTGAGTTCGCGGTTACAGGCCTAAGGCTTGTCCTTGCAGGCGAAGGGGAAGTTGTGGCAGCCAATATGCTTGGCAAGGTGAAAACATGGGCGCAGATCGTCGCCATTTCGGCACTCTTGCTGCATAACATCATCTTTGAATTGATTTCCGTGCCATTCGATGACATTGCGCTTTGGGTGGCGATGATCTTTACAATCTGGTCAGGCTGGGATTATTTTTATAAAAATAGAGCAGCTTTCATCAATTCCAAGTAATAGGCAAGTGATGTAAGATGAGGCGTCAACAGGAGGGGACAAAGGAAATGAATGCAGAAATCATTGCGGTGGGTTCAGAGCTTTTGCTAGGACAAATCAACAATACAAACGCCAGATTCCTCTCCAGGCAGCTGGCGGATATCGGCATCAATGTGTTTTACCATACGGTTGTTGGAGACAATCCTTCCAGGCTCAAAGCGGCCATCGGGATAGCCGAGGAGCGCTCTGACCTGGTCATCTTCACAGGGGGCCTCGGCCCGACCAAGGATGATCTGACAAAAGAGGCCATTGCAGAGCATCTGGGCGCCGAGCTTGTCCACAATGAAGAGGCGCTCCGCCAAATCGAGCTTTATTTCGAAAGGACCGGCCGGGTGATGACAGAGAACAACCGGAAGCAGGCGATTGTACTTAAAGGCTCTGAAGTGCTTCCGAATGACCATGGCATGGCACCTGGAATGGTATATACAAAAGGTACTAAAACGTATATGCTCCTTCCCGGCCCTCCAAAGGAAATGGAGCCGATGTTCCTCGCATACGGCCACCCCGCACTGCTTGCCAGGATGGATTCTCAGGACAAAATCCTCTCCAGGGTGCTCCGGTTCTTCGGGATCGGGGAAGCTATGCTTGAGACAGAAATCGAGGACCTGATTGACAGCCAGTCCAATCCAACGATAGCGCCCCTCGCTGCAGACGGGGAAGTGACCCTGAGGCTGACAGCCAAGCATCAAAGCCTTGACGCGGCACTGCGGCTGATAGAAGAGGCAGAAGAGAAGATACTCAGCAGGACAGGTGAATTCTTCTATGGGTATGATGAAACCTCCTTAATGAATGAGCTGACAAAGCGTCTGAAGGAAAAAGGGCTGACGATCGGCTGTGCGGAAAGTCTGACAGGCGGGATGTTCCAGCAGGAATTCACTTCCATACCTGGAGCGGGAAGCCTTCTTAAGGGCGGAGTTGTCTGCTATACGAACGAAGTGAAGGAAAAAGTCCTGAAGGTAAAAAAGGAAACCATTGAAAAAGATGGTGTTGTCAGCAAAGCCTGTGCCGCAGAACTGGCTGAAAATGCAGCTTCCCTGACAGGCGCCGACATTGGGATCAGCTTTACCGGGGTTGCCGGACCGGATGAGCTTGAAGGCAAACCTGTCGGCACGGTCTACATCGGGATAGCCATCAAAGGCAGGCCGGTACATGTGGAGAAGCTGAACCTCGGCGGATCGCGTGCAGCCAACCGATCACGATCCGTGAAGTACGGCTGCCATTTCTTAATGAAAGAGCTGGAAGAGATATAAAGGAAACGGGCCGTTGGACTATGGCCTGTTTTCTATTTTTCTGGCATAAAGATCTACTTTGGACGGTCCTGTTCATATTCAATTAAAGCAACATTAAGAAAAGCAGTTTAAGAGCAAGTTTTTTCTTCTCTCCCATCCATAAAAGAGCGGAGGACCATCCCGGATCTTTATGAGGGAATCCGTGACAGGTTGAAAAAAAGCGGAGAAATTTCCCCAAACACTCTAAAACAGCTCAAAGAGACGGAGAATGTCCGGCTATCATCTCAAAAAACAGGAAAATGGCCAACTTCAATCTGCTTAACCGGAGATTTTCCGCTTATTTACACCCAGCCGGGCCATATTCAGCAGTAAACTTGAGAAACTCCGTTTATTTTATGGCTTGCCGGCCATTCAAATAAAGGATAAGTCTGCCTGTTATTAAAACCATTCCTTTACGATCTCCCCGCTAGTCAGATAACTGATCTGGCAATTTGGCAAACTGCGAAACTCCGTAACTTCCCTTTCAATATTCAGAAAGCTTTCCGTTTTGCCGTTTCAGTATGAAAGGAGGCGGCTGAAAAGAGTTTTCTCTTGAGGGAATCGGGGTATTTACCCATCAATATCCCTCTCAAAAAAAACGAATGAATGTTCGACTTTTTGCTCGACAAACAAGCGGAAAAAGTATATAGTAAAGATAGGTTCTTTGAGATAGATTTTGTAATATGCAATGCATATTTTTCTTTATATATAAAGGAGGAAATCACTAGTGAGTGAACGTCAAGCTGCATTAGATATGGCTTTAAAGCAAATAGAAAAACAATTTGGTAAAGGTTCGATCATGAAGCTTGGAGAGCAGACAGACCGCAAAATTTCAACTTCTCCGAGCGGCTCCCTGGCGCTGGATGTTGCGCTTGGTGTCGGAGGCTACCCTAAGGGGCGCATAGTCGAAATCTATGGTCCGGAAAGCTCAGGTAAAACGACTGTTGCCCTTCATGCGATTGCTGAGGTGCAGGCAAATGGCGGACAAGCTGCCTTTATCGATGCTGAGCATGCCCTTGATCCTGTATATGCCCAAAAGCTGGGCGTAAACATTGATGAATTGCTGCTTTCCCAGCCTGATACCGGGGAACAGGCGCTAGAAATTGCTGAAGCCCTTGTGCGAAGCGGTGCCATTGATATCCTTGTCATCGACTCAGTAGCGGCACTTGTACCGAAAGCAGAGATTGAAGGAGAAATGGGTGACTCCCATGTCGGTCTCCAGGCCCGCCTTATGTCCCAGGCCCTTCGTAAATTATCTGGTGCGATCAATAAATCAAGGACGCTCGCCATCTTTATCAACCAGATCCGTGAAAAAGTCGGAGTCATGTTCGGAAATCCTGAAACCACTCCAGGCGGCCGTGCTCTTAAGTTCTACTCTTCCGTACGTCTGGAAGTGCGCCGTGCTGAAACGTTAAAGCAGGGCAATGAAATGGTCGGAAACAAGACAAAAATCAAGGTCGTCAAAAACAAGGTTGCTCCTCCATTCCGTGTCGCAGAAGTTGACATCATGTACGGGGAAGGCATCTCAAAAGAAGGCGAAATCATTGATATGGGCTCTGAACTGGATATTGTCCAGAAGAGCGGCTCCTGGTATTCATACAATGAAGAGAGACTGGGCCAAGGGCGTGAGAATGCGAAACAGTTCCTTAAGGAGAACCCTGATTTAAGGCTGACTATCCAAAAGCAGATCCGCGACCACTATGGTCTTGATGAGGAGAAGTTATTAGATGAAAACCAGGATCAGGATCAGGAGCATTTCGAACTGATTGACTGATCACTTGAGGCAAAGCCACAGGCTTTGCCTTTTGCTTTTATGGAGGTTAGAATGAAACAAAGGGCAGCTCATTTGGCATGGAATACGTCAAATGGAGATACATCCGGCGCAGTTGCCAGACTTGTCCGAAATATTAAAAAAAGCCGCAAGGACAAACCCTTGACAATAAAAATCCACAGCTTTACAATTATATTGTATATTTTACATTTTTATGAGTATTTGAAAACGTTTAAAGCCTTAGTGCTGTATGTTGATCCTAAACAATGTACATGCCGACACTTTAGAAACGTAACACAAAAAAGTTCATAGCAAGAGGAGGTGAAATGATGGATATTTTATTAGTCATCTCCATTTTGCTTGCCCTAGTCGTCGGTGCAGTTGTTGGCTATTTTATTCGCAAATCGATTGCCGAAGCAAAAATTGCAGGAGCTAAGAACGCTGCTGAGCAAATCCTTGAGGATGCAAGGCGTGAAGCTGATGCTTCAAAGAAGGAAGCCCTGCTGGAAGCAAAAGATGAAATTCACAAGCTTCGGACTGAAGCTGAACAAGAAGTTCGTGATCGAAGAAATGAGCTGCAAAAACAAGAAAATCGTTTACTGCAAAAAGAGGAGAATCTTGACCGGAAAGATGAATCGCTTGATAAGCGTGAATCAATCCTGGAAAAAAGAGACGATTCTCTTAACAAAAAACAACAGCATATTGAAGAGATGGAAAGCAAAGTGGACGAGATGGTACGAGCACAGCAATCTGAGCTGGAACGCATCTCAGGCTTAACTCGTGAAGAGGCAAAATCCATCATTTTAGATCGGGTCGAGCAGGAAGTTGCTCACGATATTGCCATAATGGTGAAGGAAACGGAAAACCGCGCGAAGGAAGAGGCAGACAAGAAGGCGAAGGAAGTATTGTCATTGGCCATTCAGCGCTGCGCTGCAGACCATGTTGCAGAAACGACCGTATCAGTGGTCAATCTGCCTAACGATGAAATGAAGGGACGTATCATCGGCCGTGAAGGACGGAATATACGTACACTCGAAACGCTTACCGGAATTGATCTTATCATCGATGATACTCCGGAAGCAGTCATTTTATCCGGGTTTGATCCAATCCGCCGTGAGACAGCAAGGCTTGCTCTCGAAAAATTAGTTCAGGATGGACGCATTCACCCGGCGAGGATTGAGGAAATGGTGGATAAAGCGCGCCGCGAAGTGGACGAGCATATCCGTGAAATCGGTGAGCAGACGACCTTTGAGGTCGGCGTACACGGACTTCACCCGGACCTTATCAAAATTCTCGGCCGCCTGAAGTTCCGTACCAGCTACGGACAGAATGTGCTGAAACACTCAATGGAAGTTGCCCAGCTTTCAGGGCTGCTGGCTGCTGAGCTTGGCGAAGATGAAACGCTTGCCCGCCGCGCCGGCCTGCTTCATGATATCGGTAAAGCAATCGACCATGAAGTAGAAGGAAGCCATGTTGAAATCGGTGTTGAGCTTGCTACTAAGTACAAAGAGCATCCGGTTGTCATCAACAGCATTGCTTCCCACCATGGCGATACTGAGCCTACATCCATTATCGCTGTACTTGTTGCTGCAGCAGATGCTTTATCAGCAGCAAGGCCTGGAGCGAGAAGGGAAACGCTTGAAAATTATATCCGCCGTCTGGAAAAACTGGAGGAGATTTCCGAATCCTATGATGGGGTCGAGAAATCATTTGCCATCCAGGCCGGAAGGGAAATCAGGATTATGGTTAAGCCAGATCAGATTGATGACCTTGAGTCACACAGGCTCGCAAGGGATATACGCAAAAAGATTGAAGAAGAGCTTGATTATCCAGGACATATCAAGGTTACGGTCATCCGTGAAACGAGAGCCGTTGAATACGCAAAATAAAGCAGTGCTTCGGCGCTGCTTTATTTTTTTGGCATTACAATACGAATGGGAATCCTCCTTTTTGTGTTACAATGATAAAAGTGAAGAAATTGAAGTTAGAAAGGGTTTGCTGAATGAATATTTTGTTTGTTGGAGATGTAGTTGGTTCTCCCGGGCGTGATATGGTAAAAGAATATCTGCCCAAACTGAAAGATAAGTACCGTCCACAGGTGACCATTATTAATGGTGAAAATGCTGCAGGCGGAAAAGGAATTACGGAAAAGATTTACCGGGGGTTTTTGGAAGCAGGCGCGCAGGCGGTGACCCTTGGCAATCATACATGGGATAACAGAGAGATTTTTGAGTTTATTGAGAGTGCGAAATATCTGATCAGGCCTGCGAACTTCCCGGATAATAACCCTGGCAAAGGCATTGTCTATTTAAAGGTGAACAATGATGAAGTGGCTGTTATTAACCTTCAGGGCAGGACCTTTTTGCAGCCGTCCGACTGTCCGTTTAAAAAAGCGGATGAGCTCATCGAGGAAGCCCGGCAGCGCACTCCCTTCATCTTTGTCGATTTTCATGCGGAAGCGACAAGCGAAAAGCAGGCCATGGGCTGGTATCTTGATGGAAAGGCATCTGCTGTCGTTGGTACGCACACACATGTCCAGACGGCAGATAACCGGATCCTTCCTGACGGGACTGCCTTCATAACTGATGTAGGCATGACCGGCCCTTATGACGGAATCCTGGGCGTTGAGAAGGAAGCCGTATTGAAAAGGTTCATGACAAACCTTCCTGTCCGTTTTGAGGTGCCGAAGGAAGGCAGGGACCAGCTTAGCGCTGTATCGGTCGAACTGGACCGGAAAACAGGGCTTGCCAGGAAAATAGAAAGAATTCTGATCAACGAAGATCATCCTTTTTTCAGCTGAATAACAGGGGCTGCCTTTCCATGGGCAGTCTCTTTTTGTTTATGTGAATCCGTAAAGTACGGAATTTTCCAATATTTTGTCCAAGCTGGAATATGTTTTTTATCCTCTGAATATAGTAGCAATGGAATGATATACCTGATGTGCCCGGGGCATTAATCCCGAGGGCATGCAGGAGGGGATAAACAAGGAGGAGCTAGGAATGGAAATATTAAAAGTTTCAGCAAAGTCTAATCCTAATTCTGTAGCTGGTGCGCTTGCTGGTGTTCTGCGTGAAAGAGGCGGCGCAGAGATCCAGGCAATTGGTGCGGGTGCATTGAACCAAGCGGTTAAAGCAGTAGCGATCGCCCGAGGATTCGTAGCGCCTAGCGGAGTGGATTTGATCTGCATTCCTGCTTTCACCGATATTAAGATTGACGGTGAAGAGCGGACAGCGATCAAGCTGATTGTTGAGCCAAGATAACAAAAGGGAAAAGTAGAGGCATACAAAATATAGCGGCCCTTTGCTTCGGGCAATAAATAGCCGGCAGTACATCATTTTTGCCTGTTTGCTTAAAAAGAGCAAACAGGCTTTTTTCCATTCATGCATGTGCTGCTCCATTTTTATTTTATGATCAGTGCAGTCTGAATAAAGGAATTGAAATAGCATCCATCGAATATAGTTGCTATCCAGATATATTGAAAGGGGAGGAAAACATGAACATTTTTGATTCTCACTGCGACGTCCTTTATAAAATGTTTATTGATCCTTCAATTGATTTCAGGAGCAGCAGCCGGCTGCATATTGATTACGAGAAGCTTGTAAAAGCAGGCTCCAAGGTTCAATGCTTTGCCGTCTATGTCCCGGAATCGGTCCATCCGAACATGAAGTTTCATGCTGCGCTGTATATGATTGAGCTTTTTTACGATAGGGTGCTGAAGCCGTTCCCGAAGATGAAGCACATCAGGGATAGAGGGCAGGCATACCAGCTGAAGGAGGACGAAATCGGCGCAGTCCTGACTCTTGAAGGGTGCGACTGCATCGGAGATGACCTTCTTAAGCTGAAAACCCTGATAAGGCTTGGCGTATCTTCTGTCGGGCTCACCTGGAATTACAGCAATTATGCAGCAGACGGCGCCCTTGAGGAAAGGGGGGCAGGACTATCTTCATTTGGAAAAAAAGCGGTCGGGATCCTGAATGAAAAGCAGTGCTTATGCGATGTATCCCACCTCTCTGAGAAAGGGTTCTGGGATGTGATGGAGCTGGCAGAATTACCTTTTGCCTCCCATTCCAACTGCCATGCCCTCTGCCCTGTGCCAAGGAATTTGAACGACAATCAGCTGAAGGCGCTGATTGAGCGGGACAGCGTCATCGGACTGACATTTGTTCCGGAATTTTTGACAGGAACCAAAGAATCCGCGATTTCTGACATCCTTAAGCATGTAGAACATGTCTGTTCCCTGGGAGGAGAAGACCATACCGGTTTTGGATCAGATTTTGACGGCATTGATGATACAGTAAAAGGGCTGTCTTCTTTCCAATATTATGGGAACCTAGTAAACGAACTTCAAAAACATTATTCTGAGATACAAGTAGAAAAATTCCTTTTTCGCAATATGGAAAAAAGGCTGCCTCCTGCCTGAAGAAACGAGATTGGCGGATGAAGGACTTCCTTTAAAAAAACCTTTCGCTCAGGGGCTTAGGACAGGACTGTGCAAGCCATTCCTACAAGGGATTTATTCTTTGGAAAGGGTTGCTTTTTTCGGGGGTTCGGTCTAGAATTGAAATCGTTTAGTACCCTTTTGCACCTTTTTTGAAGCTGTTTTCCATTGTTTGATAGGCTGCAGGGGTTAATTAATAGACCATACAATTATACATATATAGAACAATCCGAAGGGGTGTAATGAATGTTAAAGCAGCTTTCTTGGAAAGTAGGCGGACAGCAGGGGGAAGGAATTGAGAGTACAGGGGAAATCTTCTCTATAGCTCTTAACCGCCTCGGCTATTATTTATATGGGTACCGGCATTTTTCTTCGAGGATCAAAGGAGGGCATACGAATAATAAGATCCGGGTCAGCACGTCCCAGATCCGCTCCATTTCCGATGATCTTGATATTTTAGTAGCTTTTGACCAGGAAACGATTGATGTGAACTATAAAGAGCTTCATGATAAAGGCGTTATTATTGCCGATGCGAAATTTGATCCGAAGAAGCCAGAGGATACGAATGCATCGCTGTTTGCTGTACCTTTTACCGAGCTTGCCACTGAGCTGGGGACTTCTTTGATGAAAAATATGGTCGCTGTCGGCGCGACCTGTGCCATTCTTAACCTGGATATCAAAGTTTTTGAGGAAGTTGTCCAGGAGATTTTCGGCAGAAAAGGGCAGCAGGTTGTCGATAAAAATATGGAAGCCATCAAAGCCGGATTTGACCGGATGAAGGAACTGGCTGGCGAAGGCGCAGAACTTATGGAGCTTGAAAAAGCCGATGGGAAAAAGCGCATGTTCATGATCGGGAATGACGCCATCGCACTTGGTGCTCTTGCCGGCGGCTGCCGCTTCATGGCGGCCTATCCGATTACTCCTGCATCCGAGATCATGGAGTACCTGATCAAGAAGCTTCCACCGCTTGGCGGGAGCGTTATCCAGACAGAAGATGAAATTGCGGCTGTTACCATGGCGATCGGCGCCAACTATGGCGGTGTCCGTGCAATGACTGCTTCAGCAGGACCCGGGCTTTCATTGAAGATGGAAGCGATCGGTCTTTCCGGCATTACCGAAACGCCGCTTGTGATTGTAGACACACAGCGCGGAGGACCTTCTACAGGACTGCCTACAAAGCAGGAGCAGTCTGACCTGATGGCGATGATCTATGGAACCCACGGGGAAATCCCTAAGATCGTGTTTGCGCCAAGCACGGTCCAGGAAGCTTTCTATGATGCAGCAGAAGCTTTCAATCTGGCAGAAGAATACCAGTGCCCTGTCATCATGCTTTCTGACCTGCAGCTGTCTCTCGGCAAACAGACAGTCGAACCGCTGGACTTCAGCAAAGTTGAAATCCGCAGGGGCAAGCTAGTGGATGAAGAGCTGCCTGAAATCGAAAACAAAGGTTATTTCAAGCGCTATGAAGTGACAGAAGACGGGGTATCCCCGCGCGTGGTGCCAGGCATGAAGAATGGCATCCACCACGTAACCGGCGTAGAACATGACGAAACTGGAAAGCCTTCTGAATCCGCAGCAAACCGCAGAGATCAGATGAACAAGCGTTTCCGGAAAGTCGAAAATATCAAATTCAGCAATCCGATCCATAAAAATGCGCCGCATGAGGAAGCAGACCTCCTGATAGTCGGCTTCAACTCCACAAGGGGAGCGATAGAAGAGGCTATGGGCCGCCTTGAAAAGGATGGCCTGAAGGTTAATCATGCTCACATCCGCCTGATTCACCCGTTCCCGGCAGAAGAGCTCAGACCTCTGATGGAGTCTGCCAAAAAGGTGGCTGTGATTGAAAACAATGCAACAGGCCAGCTGGCAAACATCATCAAAATGAATGTCGGCCAGCATCAAAAAATCAATAAAATCCTGAAATATGACGGGAATCCGTTCCTGCCTAATGAAATCCATACCACTTGCAAGGAGCTGTTCTAAATGGCCACATTTAAAGATTTTCGCAATAACGTCAAGCCAAACTGGTGCCCTGGATGCGGAGACTTCTCTGTCCAGGCCGCCATCCAGCGGGCAGCTGCCAATGTAGGGCTCGAGCCGGACAGCCTTGCAGTCGTCTCAGGCATTGGATGTTCCGGCAGGATTTCCGGCTATATTAACTCATATGGATTCCACGGCATCCACGGGCGCGCACTCCCGATTGCCCAAGGCCTTAAAATGGCAAACCGCGATCTGACAGTCATCGCTTCCGGCGGTGACGGTGACGGCTTTGCGATCGGGATGGGGCATACCGTCCATTCCATCCGCCGTAATGTCGATATTACCTATATTGTAATGGACAATCAGATTTACGGACTGACAAAAGGGCAGACTTCACCAAGGTCTGCTGCCGGATTCAAAACAAAGTCCACGCCGCACGGCTCTGTCGAGCAAGCCATTTCACCGATGGAAATGGCGCTGACAGCGGGGGCAACGTTTGTGGCCCAAAGCTTTTCAACTGACCTGAAGGACCTGACAGCGCTGATCGAAGCAGGCATCAAGCATAAAGGCTTCTCGCTCATCAACGTTTTCAGCCCCTGCGTGACTTATAATAAAGTGAATACGTACGACTGGTTCAAAGAAAACCTGACAAAGCTCGCCGATGTGGAAGGCTATGACTCTTCAGACCGCTCCATGGCCATGCAGACGCTGATGAAGCATGACGGACTTGTGACAGGCTTGATCTACCAGGATACAGAGCGCAAATCCTATCAGGAAATGCTCCCTGGCTATTCCGAAACACCGCTTGCCCATGCAGACCTGAAGCTCGATGAAGAGCATTTCGGCAAACTGACAGCAGAATTTATGTGAGTTGAAATAACGCTGGGCCGCCCCGCGGAAAGCGAAGCTCCTGGAACGGAAAACAACAGAATTCATGTGAAAGGCAGGGGCCCTGCAAAGAAAATAGTTCAGATAATATGGAGCCAACAGCCTGAACCATACACGTTTTGTAATGGAAATTAATAAACCAAAATAGCCTGGGATATCCCGGGCTATTTTAAATAGGTTGTTCTTATGCCCCATCGCTGGATAATTGAACTGCCGAGTTATTTTTAGTAAAACCTGATGGAGAAAAATAGAGGGAGAAATTCCCCTTATATGAAAAATAGCACTGAAAACCCTTTAAATAGAGGGAGAGATTCCTCTTATTGGACTTGGAAGTATGAAAATAAAGGGCTTTTCTTTTAATAGAGGGAAAAACTCCCCTTATTTTACTCAAAAACCCGCTCTAATCTGCGATTAGCAGTAAAATCTCCCCTTATTTTTCTATCACTGGTTACTCACTCTTCAGCTTTCCATCTGCTGTATCTGCTAAGAGCAAGTATGTACTCAAAGCGGTCTCATATGCCATTTTCAGTGATCTTCCACGGAAAGTGAACTACTTGCCTGCAAAGCCCATGCCTTTTTATCCAGCATCATCCCCAGCTGCCAAAGTACCAATAGAGTCAGTATCCTTACAGGATTTCTATTGTTTTCAGCGTTTTAAACCCTTATACTATTATAATGTGTACAACATTTTAACTGCGCTTACATGATAGAAATGAAAACAGCGATTAGCGTTTGGATAGACAGAAGAAAGGGGTACTTTCTATGAACGAAAAACAGCGGATGGAAGGCCAGCTGGCGGCTGCTGCCAATCCTTCGGACAAAAAATCCGAAAAGGACTACAGCCGATACTTTGAAACCGTATATGCGCCTCCTTCCTTGAAAGATGCAAAAAAACGCGGGAAAGAAGAGGTCCGCTATCATAAAGATTTCAATATTCCGGCTGAATTCCAAGGCATGGGGAATAACCGCAAATTCTATATCAGAACATTCGGCTGCCAGATGAACGAGCATGATACCGAAGTCATGGCCGGCATCTTCCTCAGTCTCGGCTATGAGCCGACTGATACTGTCGAGGATGCAAATGTCATTCTCCTGAACACTTGTGCAATCCGTGAAAATGCGGAAAACAAAGTATTCGGCGAGCTCGGCCATTTGAAGCACCTGAAGAAAGAACGCCCTGACCTGCTGCTCGGCGTATGCGGCTGCATGTCCCAGGAAGAATCTGTCGTGAATAAAATCCTCAAGACCTATGACCAGGTGGATATGATCTTTGGCACGCATAATATCCACAGACTTCCGAACATTCTGCAGGAAGCTTATATGTCTAAAGAGATGGTCGTTGAAGTGTGGTCCAAAGAGGGAGATGTCATTGAAAATCTTCCTAAAGTCCGCAAAGGCAATATCAAGGCCTGGGTCAACATCATGTACGGCTGCGATAAATTCTGCACCTACTGCATTGTTCCTTACACAAGGGGCAAGGAGCGGAGCCGCCGTCCTGAAGAAATCATCCAGGAGGTGCGCCAGCTTGCCGCCCAGGGGTATCAGGAAATCACCCTTCTTGGCCAGAATGTCAATGCGTACGGCAAGGACTTTACAGACCTTCAGTACGGACTTGGCGATCTGATGGATGAAATCAGAAAGATTGATATTCCGAGAATCCGCTTCACTACAAGCCATCCGCGTGATTTTGATGATCATTTGATTGAAGTGCTTGCCAAAGGCGGCAACCTTCTTGAACATATCCACCTTCCAGTCCAGTCAGGCTCAACAGATGTCCTGAAAATCATGGCAAGGAAATATACACGCGAACAGTATTTGGAGCTGGTAAGGAAAATCAGGGCCGCCATTCCGAATGCCACTTTTACAACGGATATTATTGTCGGCTATCCGAATGAGACGGATGAGCAGTTTGAGGAAACTCTCTCCCTCTATAAGGAAGTCGGATACGAGTCTGCCTATACTTTCATCTACTCTCCGCGTGAAGGCACACCAGCGGCCAAGATGAAGGATAATGTGCCGATGGAGGTCAAGAAAGAGCGCCTTCAGCGCCTGAATGCCCTCGTTAATGAAATGTCGGCAGAAGCGATGAAGAAATATCACGGCCAGACTGTTGAAGTCCTGGTTGAAGGCGAAAGCAAAAACAATCCTGAAGTTCTGGCAGGGTATACAAGAAAGAATAAGCTTGTTAACTTTAAAGGGCCAAAGTCAGCGATTGGAAAGATTGTTTCTGTTAAAATAACAGATGCAAAAACATGGTCATTAAATGGAGAAATGGTTGAAGAGCTTCAACCAGCTGAGGTGAAATAATGAGAAAATATACTAAAGACGATATTATCGCACGTGCAAGGGAGCTTGCACAAATCATAGCAGAAACAGAAGAAGTGGACTTCTTCAAAAGAGCGGAAGCTCAGATCCACAGCAATGAAAAGGTCCGCACTGCGATCACCAGCATTAAAGGACTGCAGAAGCAGGCAGTCAATCTGCAGCATTTTGGCAAAGAAGAAGCTTTAAAAAAGACCGAAGCCAAAATCGAGGAGCTTGAGCGCCAGCTTGATGAGATTCCGGTTGTCCAGGAATTCAAGCAATCCCAGGTGGAAGTGAATGAGCTTCTTCAGCTTGTTGCGAACACCATCAGCAATAAAGTCACAGATGAAATCCTCGTTTCAACAGGAGGCAATATCCTGAGCGGTGAAACAGGAGCAGAACTGCAAAACAAAAACAGCTGCCAGCATTAATGCTGCGAATCCCTGCATCCTTTTGGGTGCAGGGGTCTTTTTTTTGCCTATTTTCATTCGAATGGCATCAGTCTCCCTAAGCCGGTGCTCCCCGGTCCGTTTCCATGGCACCAAACCATGGGTATCCGCATAGAATACCGTATATCGCACCCTACAAGAAGCTTTGCATGCACCCTTAAAATTGTAATCACACTAGTCTAATATCCCGCATAGGATGAATTGAAAATGAATGAGGAGGGTTCGCTCGCAATGGGAGAATACAGAGAGATAATTACAAAAGCCGTCGTAGCGAAGGGACGCAAATTCACCCAGTCCAATCATACGATATGCCCGGCACACCACCCGTCAAGCATCCTTGGCTGTTGGATCATCAACCACAAGTATGAGGCGAAAAAGGTCGGCAAGACAGTTGAAATCTGCGGCTATTATGACATTAACGTTTGGTATTCCTATAACGATAACACAAAGACGGAAGTCGTTACTGAACGGGTTGAATATAAAGATGTCATCAAACTTAAATACCGTGATCATGACTGCTTAGATGATCAGGATGTCATTGCCAAAGTACTGCAGCAGCCGAATTGTGTTGAAGCAGTCATTTCCCCGAACGGAAACAAAATCATCGTCCACGTGGAAAGGGAATTCCTTGTGGAAGTAATCGGAGAGACGAAAGTCTGTGTAGCTGTGTACCACGGCGAATGCGATTGCGATGATGACGAAGTATGGGGTCTCGATGTCGAGGATGAGGAATTTGAGGATTTGAATCCCCACTTCCTGGTCGGAACAGAAGAGGAATAATCGTAAACTAGGAAGGTTCCGCTTCCTAGTTTTCTTTTGTTTTCTCCGGAATCAGCCAGTCAAAAAGACGAAGGAGGCCTCCGTCCTTAGGCTGAATCTTCTGCATAGTGTTTCTCTTATAATGAATCTGAAGCAAGACTGGCAGACAAAGGAGAGATTTTTATGCAGATTTACCAGGTTAACCTGCAGTGCTTCCATCTGGAAGAGATGTGCGCCTTTTATACAGAAGTGCTTGAGATGGAGCTGATTCACCAGACTGAGAGATGGTTTTCCGTCAGGGCAGGAAGCACCAGGCTGTTTTTTGAAAAAGGGGAAACAGTCCCTTATTATCATCTTTGCTTCCGGACAGATGCAGCTTATTTTGAACATATTTTCAGCAGGCTTGGAGCAGAAAGCTGCCTGCTTGCCAACGAAGATGGCGAATACAGTATGTTTTGGGAGGGAAAGCAGGCCTATTTCACCGATCCGGACGGCAACATCCTTGAATGCCTTGAGCGGCCAGCATTGCGTTGCCAGGCAGGGGGCTGGCATGATGTCGGGGAAGTTGGTTTCCCTTCGGCTGACGTTGCCGGAATGCAGGCGAAGCTGCAGCCGATTCTTGCTGATAAGCAAGGGGCAGATAACAGTTCATTCGCGTTTTATGGTGATGATGCAGGTGTCCTTGTCCTTGTAAAAGAAGGGCGCTGCTGGTATCCCACAGACCGGAGAGCCGAGATCCATCCGATTAAATTAATCGTCTCAGGCAGCAGGGATGCCCATTATATGGACGATGGCCTTCCGTATGAGATACAGGTCAGAGGGGAATGGCAGCAGCCAGTATCTGCCGTTCAAGTCAGGATTGCCAGGCCGACAAACCAGCTGGAAAAAATAAAGCATTTTTATGGAGAAGGCCTTGGCCTTATAGAGCTGGGGGGATTCCACCATGAAGGATATAAAGGGATTATGTACGGGCTTCCGGACAGGCAATATCATCTTGAATTCACCCAGACGGATGAAAAACAGGAACTCCCTGCACCTGCAAAAGACCATTTGCTCGTCCTTTACATCCCTGACCTTCACAAACTCAATGCGGCTGCTGCCCGGCTTTCAGCCTTGGGCTATCAGGAAGTCGAGCCGGAGAATCCCTACTGGGGAAGGGGCGGTATTACCATTGAAGATCCTGACGGCTGGAGGATTGTGCTGATGAATACAGCAGGGATTTGAGATAAGTTTATATTTTGCCAGAAAAAAAGTAATGCCAGATATCCCCTCTAACTCGTATTTCTGCCTGCTGTCATCATGTCCCTCAGCAAACAACGGGAGCTTCGCTTATGCTATAATAGATAGCTGAAGAGAAATAATGAGAGATGTTGTTTGGAGGATATTATGGCAGCTTACACGCCGATGATACAGCAGTATTTACGAGTAAAAGCAGACTATCCTGATGCCTTTTTATTTTTCAGGCTCGGGGATTTCTATGAAATGTTTTTTGAGGATGCCATCAGGGCGTCCCAGGAGCTTGAGATTACCTTAACAGGCAAGAATGGCGGAGTGGAAGAGAAAATCCCGATGTGCGGGGTTCCCTACCACTCTGCCCAGCAATATATAGAGCAGCTGGTGGAAAGAGGCTATAAAGTAGCCATCTGCGAACAGACAGAGGACCCCCGCCAGGCCAAGGGCGTCGTGAAAAGGGAAGTGGTGCAGCTCGTCACGCCCGGTACCCTGATGGAAGGGCGCGGGCTCAATGAAAAGGAAAATAACTATATTGCATCCATTTCCGCATTTTCAGACGGTTCGTTTGGATTTGCCTGCAATGACCTTTCCACAGGAGAGAACAAAATCACCTTACTTGCCGGCCAGGAAGAAGTTCTGAATGAGCTCTCGATGTCAGGTGCAAAGGAAGTGGTTGTTTCCTCCGGCTTCGACCCGGAAATGGAGCGCAAATTCAGGGAGCGTTCTGTCGCGGCCGTGTCTTATGAACAGGACGCAGGCATATCAGAGATGAGCGCTCCCTTATTGGATGACCTTAATCAGGACAAGCTCAGGGAGACAGCGGCAAGACTGCTGAATTATCTGTTCAGGACACAGAAACGGAGCCTTGACCACCTTCAGCCGTTTGCCACATACCAGGTGCACCAATTCATGAAGATTGACTATTTTTCCAAAAGGAATCTGGAGCTGACTGAAACCATCAGATCGAAAGGGAAAAAAGGTTCGCTTTTATGGCTTCTGGATGAAACAAAGACGGCAATGGGGGCAAGGATGCTGAAGCAGTGGATTGACCGTCCGCTGATCGATAAAGAGGCGATCGGGCGGCGCCATTCGCTTGTCCAGTCCCTTCTGGATGATTATTTTGCCAGGCAGGATCTGCGTGAAAAACTGAAAGAGGTTTACGATCTTGAGCGCCTTGCCGGACGTGTCGCATTCGGGAATGTTAATGCCCGCGATCTGATCCAGCTGAAAAGCTCGCTCCTCCAGGTGCCATTGCTGAAGGAGCTTGTGGGCGGCCTTCAGAATGAGGATGCGAAAGCGCTGGCGGAAAAGCTCGATGCATGTGAGGAAATCACGGATCTTCTTGAAAGCGCGATTGTTGATAATCCGCCGATTTCCGTGAAGGACGGGAATATGATCCGGGATGGCTACCATGATGAGCTGGATCAGTACCGCGACGCGAGCAGGAACGGCAAGACCTGGATTGCCCAGCTTGAGGCCCAGGAGCGGGAACGTACGGGCATCAAGTCTTTAAAAATCGGCTATAACCGGGTATTTGGCTATTATATTGAAGTTACGAAGGCTAATATCCATCTTCTTGAGGAAGGGCGGTATGACCGGAAGCAGACTTTGGCCAATGCCGAGCGGTATATCACCCCTGAGCTGAAGGAGAAGGAAACACTGATCCTTGAAGCGGAAGAGCGCATTACCGAGCTTGAGTATGAGCTGTTTTGCCATGTCCGCGACCATGTGAAGGAATACATCCCGAGGCTGCAGTCACTCGCTAGGACGGTCAGCGAGCTTGATGTGCTTCAGTGCTTTGCGCAGATCAGCGAGGACCGCCACTATGTCCGACCTGTTTTTTCCGGTAATCGGGAAATCAGCGTGAAGGAAGGGCGCCATCCTGTCGTGGAAAAAGTGATGGACAGCCAGGAATATGTCCCGAATGACTGTGTGATGGGTGACGGACGCGAACTGCTCCTGATCACAGGACCGAATATGTCCGGCAAGAGCACCTATATGCGCCAGGTTGCCCTGACTAGCATCCTTGCACAGATCGGCTGCTATGTTCCGGCTTCAGAGGCGGTGCTGCCGATTTTTGACCAGGTGTTCACTAGGATCGGGGCGGCGGATGATCTGATCTCCGGCCAGAGTACCTTTATGGTTGAAATGCTGGAAGCAAAGAATGCAATTGCCAATGCCACACAGAACAGCCTCATCCTTTTCGATGAAATCGGGCGCGGGACTTCCACCTATGATGGAATGGCGCTGGCCCAGGCGATCATTGAGTATATCCATTCACGGATCGGGGCAAAGACCCTGTTCTCGACCCATTATCATGAGCTGACCGTGCTTGCAGAAGAGCTCCCTGATCTGCAGAATATCCATGTCAGTGCCATTGAGCAAAATGGCAAGGTCCTGTTCCTTCATAAAATTAAAGAAGGAGCAGCAGACAAGAGCTATGGAATTCACGTCGCCCAGCTGGCAGAGCTGCCGGCAGAACTGATTGACCGGGCAAATGAAATACTGGAGAAGCTTGAAAAGAAAGAGGGAGAACCCGCTGAAAAGCCTGTCCGCGAAAAAGTAGCGGCAGGCATGCCTGAGCTCACTGCAGCTGACCCGGCCCCAGCTCCAGCTCCAGAAGTTCACGATGCCCAGCTGTCATTCTTTGATGGTCCGGCAGAGCAGAAGAAAGCAAGCTTGAGCCCGGCCGAAAAGAAAATCCTGGACAAGCTGGCCAAGATGGATATTCTTGAAATGACACCGCTTGATGCGATGAATACTTTATATGAACTGCAAAAAACGGCAAAAAGCACAAAGAAATAGTAAGAGGAGGTGTTGCTCGTGGGAAAGATAGTTCAGCTCGATGATGCCCTTTCCAATAAAATTGCCGCAGGTGAGGTGGTCGAACGGCCGGCATCTGTCGTAAAAGAGCTGGTGGAGAATTCCATTGATGCGGGAAGCACCATAATCGAAATTGATGCAGAAGAGGCGGGCCTCGCAAAAATCCGCATCATTGACAACGGGGAAGGCATTGAAGAAGACGATGTGATGACGGCCTTCCAGCGCCATGCCACAAGCAAGATCAAAGATGAAAATGATCTGTTCCGCATCCGGACACTCGGCTTCAGAGGGGAGGCGCTGCCCAGCATCGCCTCTGTCTCCAGGCTGGAGCTGAAGACCTCGACAGGAGATGCAGGCACAAGGATCCTGATTGAAGGCGGAAAGGTTGCGGAATTTGAAAAGGCCGCGAGCCGGAAAGGGACAGATATCACCATTTCCGATCTGTTTTATAATACACCGGCCCGGCTGAAATATATGAAGACGATCCACACGGAGCTTGGCAATATTACCGACGTGGTCAACCGCCTCGCACTTGCTCATCCCGAGGTGTCCTTCCGCCTTGTCCATAATGGCCGGAAGCTCCTGCATACAGCCGGGAACGGAAATGTCCAGCAGGTGCTGGCTTCCATTTATGGCATGAATATTGTCAAGAAAATGATTCCCGTCGAAGCAAGCTCGCTCGATTTCCATGTTCATGGCTATATCGCGCTCCCGGAAATCACCCGCGCTTCGCGCAATTATATTTCAACAATGATCAACGGCCGGTTCATCAAGAATTATCCGCTGGTTAAAGCGATCCAGGAAGGCTATCATACCCTGCTGCCGATCGGGCGTTATCCGATTGTGCTTTTGAATGTACAGATGGATCCGCTGCTTGTGGATGTCAATGTCCACCCTTCCAAAATGGAAGTCAGGCTGAGTAAGGAGCATGAACTGAATGAGCTTGTAGCGGGTACCATTAAAGAGGTCTTCAAGTCACAGGAACTGATTCCTGCCGGCTTTGCCCCGGCAAGGGCTGAAAAACCGAAGTCTGAGCAGACCTTTTTTGAACTTGACCATCTTCCGGAAAAGGAGATGGAATATAAGGAACAGGCTCAGAACAGGCAGAATGACAGCAGGCAGGCCCCATCTGAATCCGGACAGCCGATGTTCATTAAAGAGGAAATAGCTGTCCGGCAACATGAGGAAGCACCGGCATTTAAGCCGCAGGATTTACTGCGGACTGACAGCATGGCATTTCCATTCAAGGCCGAACAGCCTGCGGAAAGCCAAGCCTTTTTGGAAGATGATGAAGAAGAGGTGATCGAGGGGACAGCAGAGCTGGAAGCTGCTGCCGTTCACAGGGTGCCGCCATTATATCCGATCGGCCAGATGCATGGCACCTATATTCTCGCCCAAAATGACCGCGGACTCTATATCATTGACCAGCATGCTGCCCAGGAGCGGATCAAGTACGAGTATTTCAGGGACAAAGTCGGCCAGGTGGAAAGCGAGCTGCAGGAAATGCTCGTTCCGCTGACATTTGAGTACCCTGCAGATGAATATATTAAGATTAATGAGCATATTGCTGAGCTTGAAAAGGTCGGGATCTTCCTGGAACACTTCGGGCAGAACACATTCATTGTCAGGTCCCACCCCCAGTGGTTCCCTAAGGGAGAAGAGCAGCAGATCATAGAGGATATGATTGAACAAGTGCTTTCCATGAAAAAGGCCGATGTGAAAAAGCTGAGGGAAGAAGCAGCCATCATGATGAGCTGCAAAGCTTCTATCAAAGCCAACCACCATTTGCGCAATGATGAGATACAGGCTCTGCTTGATATGCTCCGCAAATCATCAGACCCGTTCACATGCCCGCACGGCCGTCCGATTATCATCCATTATTCTACCTATGAAATGGAAAAGATGTTTAAAAGAGTCATGTAGTTCTGTCATGTCTTACCTATATTTTAAAAGTTTTATGAAATCCTGCAGAAAGCCCTTCCCACAGAGGAAGGGCTTTCTATATGATAGAAAAGGAGGCGAAATGAAATGAAAAGGTATTGGCTTGTGAGACTCAGGAAAAAAAGGAATCTGACCCAGGCAGAAATTGCAGAGCTTATTCATATAGACAGAGCCTATTATTCACAAATTGAATCAGGCTTGAGAAATCCGAGCGAAGAAATCAGCCGATCGATCGGCAGGGTCCTTAACATTGATCCTTTGCTCCTTTTCTCAGATACCAACGCTTTTCAGGATGCATTTTTCCAGACCCAAAGCATCCTTGCCCACAGTGACTTGGACCTCCGCTATACATGGGTCTATAATCCGACCGGCATGGAGAAGGTCCAGCATTTTATCGGTGCCAGGGATGATGAGCTTAATTACACGATTGATGCAAAGAAAATACTCGGCCTGAAAAAGAAGGTCATCGATACTCAAAAGACCGTCTCCGTCTATGACAGCTGTTTCCACAACGGAGAATCTTATAATTATTGCTTTATCGGCTATCCTCTGGTCGATCAGTCAGGCGTATTGATAGGGGTAGGCACCATTGCCATGAGGATGGATAATATGGCAGTGGAAGAATAAATACGATATGCCCTTCTGGCAGGAAGGGCATATCGTGTTTAACGCCCGATTTCCAGTCTTATCTGCTTTCTGTTCTGCACTCTCTTTTGATAAGCTCCTTTTTCAACTCTTCAAACGTGCCGATGAGATGGATAACCTGCTGCAAAAAATAGAAGGTGGAAGCTTCAGCCGGGTTATCCTTCAAATCTTCCCCAGCGTATAGATACACCCGTTTCCCAAAGCCAAGGGCGAGACCAAGCTCAATATGGCTTCCTTTACCTGCCGGAAGGAGAATGACAACAAAGTCAGCTTCCTTCACTGCTGCAAATTCAGCTTCCCCGATTGAGCGGAGCTCCTTCGCATCTTCAGCCCGGCTATTGCTGGTCCAGTCATAGGTTTGCCGAAAACCCTGCTCCTTTAAGATTGCAGCGAGCTCCCGAACCCGAGAAATATTGGAAAAACTTGAGCCGATGTAAAATTTCATCCTATCATCCTTTCAAGTAGTTATTCATAGTGTATAGTGTCAGAACAATTTGTCAATGAGAGCCAGAGTTGAAGGTTATGATAATAATATTATGTTAACAAAGATTCTGATTTCTGCCTGCATCCGTTTTACACACCTTCCAGTATAGTTTCGGCAGAAGGGAAATAAGGCAAGAACAGCGAAATAATGATTGAGAACTGGAAGGGGGAGGATATTGTATGCTGCTCGGCTTAAATCCTGATGAAGTGAGGCTGGCAGACCATTCACCAGGCTGGAAAACAGAATTTCAAAAGGTGCGCAAAAATCTGCTGGAAAACACAAATATCCCTGACAGCCATATTGCACATATTGGCAGCACCGCTATCACAGGCATCCCAGCCAAACCCATCATTGATGTTATGGCAGCTGTTGAAGACCTGGCTGCTATTGATAAACAACTGATTGCCGGATTGAGAACCGCAGGATTTCTTCAATTGAAAGTCAAACGGCCAGAGGAAATGGTTTTTGCCAGATTTGCGGATGAAGATAATAAAATCAAAACCCATTTCCTGCATCTTGTCGAATATGAAGGAGTTTTATGGAAGAATCTCCTTTTCTTCAGGGACTATTTAAACGATAACGAAGATGCAAGAAAAGAATATGTACAGCTGAAGTTTGATTATATTAAGAATACTTCCACAGGCATTAAAGCGTATACAGAGTACAAGGAAAGCTTTGTGAACAGGATTACAGAGCTGAGGGGAACAGAGGAAAAGTGATAGGTGGCCAAAACGGAAAAGCCATTAAACTGAAAAAAGAAGTCCGGTGGATCTTTTTTGATGCGGGCGGTGTACTTTTTGATACACCTGTAAAACTGAGTGAAAGGGTTCAGGAGTTCCTGGTGAAGAAAGGATACAGTCTTTCAGAAATAGAGAAAAGCATTATAGCGGCTAAAGGGATACAGACACCCTTTGTGACGTCTTTTCAGGAAGAAGAGGACTTTTATAAAAGGTTTTATGGGACGATGGCAAGGGAGCTCGGTGATGAGGCACTAGGAGATGAATTGTTTTCTGAAACTCATTATGCAGCCCACTGTGAGCTTTACCCTGAGGTGCCCTGTTTTGGAAGAGCTGAGCAGGAATTATGAACTGGCTGTCATCTCGAATGCGATGCCCAGTATGGACCAGGTGTTCAGCAGGCTGGGGATACGGCCCTATTTTAAAACCATCATTCTCTCTGCTTTTGTACATACCGAAAAGCCGGATCCAGCTATCTATCAAAAAGCCCTTGACTGTATGAATGCTAAAGGTGAGGAAAGCGTCTTTATTGATGACAAGTTGATCAATATTGAAGGAGCCGGCAGGTCTGGGATAAAAGGTTTTCACCTGGACCGGAGCGGAATGGATCTAGCCGCTCTTCTGATGAAATATAACCTGCTGCAAAAAAATCTGTCCGGCTGAAGCCATGACTGGGGGATAAACAAACGGGCAAAGTTCCAGGAAGTCTGTCTTTTAAGGACTTTTTGCTCGTCTGCCAATCCAGTCGGAACAAGCTTTTACCACTATGCCTAAAACAAAAAGTGACAAGAACGAATAGGTATAATTCCATTTATACAAAATGTATAAACGATAATGCACAAACAATGGAATCATGATATACGAGACGAATAGAAAAATGGCCGCACTGGCAATCAGATAGTTTCTCCATTTGCGGAAGAATTGATAGCTTAAAGTGATCATAACCGGAATAACCGCAAAATCAACAGCATTGAAAGAGCGCAGGACGGTTATAAACTGATGCGGATAGGTCCACAGGCCATAAAAATAGCCTAATTCATCCACAATCCCGACAAGGATAAAACTTATAAGGAAAGCAAGGCTCATTTGCATCAGCCGGTAGCGGTCAATCAGAACCAATAACAGAAGTATGAATAATAGATTTAAGATAGTAATGAACCACCAGTGCGGACTGAATAAATCTTCAATCAGCCAGTATTCCAATTCCAGACGGCTGGCTCTTTCATTCAGGTCCTGGACCATCTTGAACATAATGGGTGCCTCCTATTATATTATCTAGTTGTTGATTATATCCAACGAGGCTTAAAATTATTCAGCAGTGGCTGTCCACAAAAAAACAGCCTATAAACGGCATGAAAGACCGTTTATAGGCTGTTTTTTTAAAAAGAAATACACTATCTCACTGCTGTCTGCAGCTTATCAATAAACTTAAGCGCCTTGCCTGTCCCGATTGCTACAGATTCAAGCGGGCTGGACGCGAGGTGGACGGGAACGACGATTTCTTGTGAAAGCCAGTCCTGCATGCCATTCAGCAGTGAGCCGCCTCCTGTGAGGATAACGCCGCGGTCCACTATATCGCCGCTCAGTTCTGCCGGGCTGTCTTCAAGAGTGGCCCGGATCGCTTCAAGGATATGAAGCAGGGATTCTTTCATTGCATCCCTGATCTCATATGAGGTAAGGCTAATGGTCTTCGGCAGTCCTGTTACCAGATCCCTGCCGCGGATATCCATTTTCATTTCCTCATGGTCGATGAGGGCATAGCCGATTTCCATTTTGACCTGTTCGGCTGTTCTTTCCCCGATCAGGACATTGTACTCTTTGCGCACATATTGGATAATATCGTCATCAAGCCTGTCTCCGCCTATGCGGACAGAATGGCAGGCTACCACTCCGCCAAATGAAATGATCGCCACTTCTGTCGATCCCCCGCCGATATCGACGATTACATTCGCGACTGGTTCATCGACCGGAAGCCCTGCCCCGATTGCTGCAGCTACAGGCTCTTCAATCAGGTGAACCTTCTTTGCTCCCGCATTCCGGACAGCATCATGGATGGCCCTTCTTTCAACGCTTGTTGAGCCTGACGGTGTGCAGACCACCACATTCGGCTTGCGGATGGCAAAGCCAAGCTTTTTCGATGCCTGTCTCATGACATGGCGAAGCAGCTCGGTCGTAATATCATAATCAGCAATTACTCCATCCTTCAAAGGACGGATGGCAACAATTTTGCCCGGCGTCTTGCCGATCATTTCCTTTGCTTCCGTGCCGACAGCAAGCACCTTCCTTGTATCTGTGTCAATGGCCACAACAGAAGGTTCGTTAAGGGCGATGCCTTTATTTTTGCTGTACACCAGTATATTAGCAGTTCCTAAGTCAATTCCAATTTCAGAAGTTGAAATCATCCTATCACCTATTCTTTCATTATGATTGCCTAATAATCTTCTGTAACATTAGCACGAAAAAGGGGGTCTTCTGACGAATGTTATCGAATCGTTAAATAAATGTAATGAATGATGAAATTTTTATCATAAATGGTAAAATAAAAGGGAGGAATTGGCTGAATAAAGAAAAACCTTGCTGGCAATACTGCATAGATATTCAACTGCACAGTCAAGTTATGGTAGGATATAGGAAAGCCAAAAGGATCAACAGCCCTTATGGCCCAGAGAATGAAAGATAAAGGCAGTGTGAATGGATTGGATACAAAGCAGAAATTGATCGTGCTGATCGGCCCGACAGCTGTCGGCAAAACCAGGCTCAGCATTGAATTGGCCAAAAGGTTTGATGCTGAAATCATCAGCGGCGACTCTATGCAGATCTATAAAGGCATGGATATAGGGACAGCCAAGATTACAGAGAACGAAATGGATGGGATCCCCCATCATTTGATTGATATTAAAGCGCCAAATGAACCTTTTTCAGCGGCTGAATTCCAGGAGCTCGTCAGAAAGGAAATCGCCTGCATCGCTTCCCGGGGGAAAATGCCTATGATTGTTGGGGGAACAGGCCTTTACATACAATCCGTCATCTATGACTATCAATTTTCCGAAGCCCCGTCAGATGATGCCTTCAGGGGTGAGCTGGAAAAGCGCCTTGAAGCAGAAGGGGCAGAGAGCCTATTCAAGGAACTTTGTGAAATCGATCCTGCCAGTGCCGAAAAAATGCACCCCAATAATACAAGAAGGGTGATCCGCGCGCTTGAGGTATACCATTGTACAGGAAAGACCATGTCCCAGTACCAGGAACAGCAGGTGCCTGAGCTGCTGTATGATACAAGCATCATCGGGCTCTCCATGGACCGGGAAAAGCTGTATGATCGGATCAACAGCCGGGTTGATAAAATGATGGACGATGGCCTTCTGGAAGAAGTCGAAGCTCTTCACAGGCAGGGGCTGAAGGACTGCCAGTCAATCCAGGCAATCGGCTATAAGGAAGTCTATGAATACATAAACGGCCGCATCTCTTTAGAGGGCGCGGTCGAAAATCTGAAGCAAAATTCACGCAGATACGCAAAAAGGCAGCTGACCTGGTTTCGAAACAAGATGAATGTGGAATGGTTTGATATGACACATGTATCCGATCCAGGCTTGCTTGAAAAAAAAATCGCGGAAATTTCTGCGTATATTGAAGGAAAGCTTCAAATAAAATCGAATACATAATATTAGAGACAAAAGAGGAGGATTTATCATGAAACAATCCGTTAATATTCAAGACCAATTTCTTAACCAGCTTCGCAAGGACGGCACAGGGGTGACTGTATTCCTTTTGAACGGATTCCAATTGCGCGGGCAGATCAAAGGGTTTGATAACTTCACGGTGCTGTTTGAATCAGAAGGGAAGCAGCAGCTGGTCTATAAGCATGCCATTTCCACTTTTTCTCCGCAGCGCAACGTCCAGATCGATCTTGAAGGACAGCAATAGTCCATACTATAAACGCAAGTCCGCTTCTTCCTGGGAGCGGACTTTTTATATTGAAGGCTAAGTTAAAGTTCAATGGTGATATTACTTATACTGGCTTATTACACTGACACACTCGATAGTTAAAATTCATCTAAGAGCCATTCCCCGCCCAGCTATAAAAGAGCGGACTTTCACGAGCCTGAATGAGGGAATCAGTGACAGGCTGAGGTGGAAATTAGCGGAGGAACTCCCCTTAACTTCGAAAAAACACTAAAAACAGCTCAAATAGACGGAGAAATTACAACTATCAACTCAGAAAACAGGAAAACGGACACCTTCGCTACCCTTAACCGGAAATTCTCCGCTTATTTATACCTACTCTGGCCAAATTCAGCAGCTTAACAGTAGAATCTCCGCTTATTTTAAGGCTTGGCTGACACTCAATCAAGGATAGGACTTCCTGGTTTATCATTCCATTTAAACATTTATCACCAACAGAGTTTAACAAAGCGATATTGAAAGAACAATTTCCCTTTTCAGCAACTTTCTTTAATGATTTTGGAGGCTTGTGAATATATATAAAAATAACGGTTATTTCTCGGGAAACCGCAGGATATGACATCTGGAAGCTCCTGTATGGAGAAAAATCCGATAATATGTCGCTTCAGCAGTAAATATGGCTTTTTTTCTGCCTGAAAGATAGGCATTTGTCACAAGAGTCAGCTTCAGGGAGTATACTGGTGGGAAATAGTGAGGTGAAAGCTTTGGACCAGCCGATACGCATGAAAAATAATGGCCAGATCAGCATTGTGCTCAATTCGCAGAAAAGGAAGCCATTTACAAAGGAAAGCCCGGACATCCAAGTTGTTCCAAGGGTATTGCCTCAGGAGCATGCAGCACTTAAAGAAATTGAGGAAGAGCTCGCGGCTCTTGTCGGCATGGAAGAAATGAAGCGGATGATAAAAGAAATTTATGCATGGATATATGTGAACAAGAAAAGGGAAGAAACAGGGCTGAAGGCAGGGAAACAGGCTCTGCATATGATGTTCAAGGGAAACCCGGGTACAGGGAAGACGACGGTCGCCAGGCTGATCGGCAAGCTATTCCTCAGGATGAATGTCCTTGCCAAAGGCCATCTGATCGAGGCGGAAAGAGCCGATCTTGTCGGTGAATATATCGGCCACACTGCCCAAAAGACCCGTGACCTTATCAAGAAGGCAATCGGCGGCATTCTTTTCATAGATGAGGCCTATTCACTCGGCAGGGGAGGAGAGAAAGATTTTGGCAAAGAAGCGATAGATACGCTTGTCAAGCATATGGAGGACCGGCAGCACGAGTTCATCCTGATTCTTGCAGGCTACTCAAGGGAAATGGATTATTTCCTCACACTCAATCCCGGCCTTCATTCAAGATTTCCGCTCGTCATCGATTTTCCTGATTATACAATCGAGCAGCTGATGGAAATCGCGCAAAAGATGCTGGTGGAAAAAGAATATTCCCTGAGCCATGAAGCGGAGAAGAAGCTGAGGGAGCATCTTGTGTGGGCAAAATCGGATATCAGCACAACCGCTTTTTCCAATGGGCGCTATATCCGCAATATCCTTGAAAAATCGATCCGTGCACAGGCGATGAGGCTGCTGATGCAAAGCCATTTCGACCGGCATGAGCTGATGACGATCAGAAGCAATGATTTAATGTTTGAAGAAGATATGTAAGAAAAGCGCAAGCGCCTTGCTCACCCTTAAGGAACGCAGACTAAGAACGCCACGTCCTGTGGCAACGTCTGCATAACCCCCATCCTGGGGGCCTCAAGACGATCATCCCGGAAAGGCGTTCTGTGCCTTTTTGGGATGATTGGCTTGTGACCTCGAGGGGGTAGGCGCTGGAGCTAGACAGTAATCAAATTCGTAAAAGTTATATTTTCTTATCTTGTAAGAAAAAAAGCAGGCTGCCGGGCCTGCTTTTCTTTTTCTATAGTATTTACTGCCTGGCTGCGCCAAGCCGCCTCGCCGGAAGCTTCCAGTGATAGGTGTATGACAGCACCCGGAGAAGGGTGATAGACACAAACAGGCTGTATAATGCAACGGCCGAGTCTGCCAGCCCGAGCCCGATGGCAAAGCCGCAGAGAATGGCCCAGACTGCGTAGATTTCCGATCTCAGCACCAGCGGCTTCCTCCCGGCAAGAAGGTCGCGGATGATGCCTCCGCCGCTTCCGGACAGGACAGCAGCCACGATGACAGCGCTGAGCGGATGGCCCATTTCCGAGGCGTAAATCGCACCCTGGATCGCAAAGGCAGAAAGGCCGATTGCATCAAAAAAGTTCCCCCATTTTTGCCAGTGCCTTAACAGATTATTAGGGAACAGAAATACCGCTGTAATGGACAGCAGGGCAATCTGGAAGAACATCCCCTGCTCCCAAAGGGCTGAAACCGGCACCCCGATCAGCAGGTTGCGGATGGCACCTCCGCCAAACGCTGTCACAATCCCGAGTATGTAAACCCCTAAAATATCATATTCTTCTTCCATGGCAATGATCGCGCCGCTTACTGCAAAAGCAATCGTGCCAATCATGCTCAATACTTCCCAAGTCATGGTGCATTTCTCCTCTGGTGAAGGCCGTAGCAGGCCAGCTTTTCATTTATATCAGGCAGGGCGTTTTGCGTATTCCCCTGCATAAAATTCTATTCAAACCAAATATGATTTTAACATGCAAATATGATTTTTCAATCTTTATTTTCCAGCAGCGGAAAAGAATAAGAAACAGAAGGGTTTTAAAGCGCTAAGGCTGGTGAAAATAGTAGGATGGAAAGCATATTTTTGGTATGATATTTGAAGGTCAGCTGTACGTGATTATGTTTGAAGACTTATACAGAAAAGAGGGATTACTTGGAAAATAAAACGGAATTTGAAAGGGTTATTCTCGTAGGCTGCCAGACTGGCGAGGACGACAGGCATTTCCAGTATTCAATGGAAGAGCTTGCCTCATTGACAGAAACAGCCAACGGCAAGGTGCTCGCCGAGCTGTCCCAGAAAAGAGAAAGAATCCATCCTTCTACATATATAGGAAAAGGCAAGGTTGAAGAATTAAAGATGCTTGAGGAAGAGCTTGGAGCAGACCTGATCATCTTTAATGATGAGCTTTCACCAAGCCAGGTCAGGAATGTTTCCAATGAAGTGAACAGCAGGGTCATTGACCGGACTCAGCTGATCCTTGATATTTTCGCACAGCGGGCCAGGTCGAAGGAAGGGAACCTGCAGGTTGAGCTTGCCCAGCTGCAGTATCTGCTCCCAAGGCTTGGCGGGCAGGGTATCCAGCTTTCCAGGCTTGGTGCTGGGATCGGGACAAGGGGGCCGGGGGAAACGAAGCTTGAATCCGACCGCCGCCATATCCGCAGGAAGATTGATGATATTAAGTCCCAGCTGTCTGTCATTGTGCAGCACAGGGACAGATACCGCGAGCGCCGCAAAAAAAATAAAGCGTTCCAGATCGCTCTTGTCGGCTACACAAATGCCGGGAAATCGACCCTTTTCAACCGGCTTGCCGAAGCTGAATCCTTTGAAGAGAACCAGCTCTTTGCGACGCTTGATCCGATGACAAGGAAGCTCATCCTCCCAAGCGGTTATCTGGAGCTTGCAACCGACACGGTCGGGTTCATTCAGGATCTGCCGACAACGCTTGTTGCAGCCTTCAGGTCGACGCTTGAGGAAGTGAGTGAAGCAGATCTGCTGCTACACGTCATCGATTCATCAAATCCGGATTATTTTCAGCATGAAAAGACCGTGAACAAGTTGCTCGAGGATCTTGATATCCAGCACATCCCGCAGCTGGCGGTTTATAATAAAAGTGACCAGGTGCATCCGGATTTCGTTCCATCGGCAAAGACCGAATCCGTTGTGATCAGCGCATTTGCGGATCAGGACCGCAGCATGCTGAAGCGAAAAATCGAGGAGCTTGTCCTGGGCATGATGAAGCCATACCAGGTAGAAATTCCGTCAACTGAAGGCAGATTGCTGTCGCAGCTGAAAAACGAAACCATATTGAGGGAGCTCTCATTCCAGGAAGAGACAGAGGTTTATCTCTGCAAAGGATATGCCCTTGAAGATCACCAGATCACTGGAGAATTAAATAAATACACAGTATAAAAAAGGCCGGAGGGAATGAACCCTCCGGCTCTTGGATTGGAGAACAGCATGTTTCAGCATTTAGAATACGGAAGCCGGATTCAAGAACTGGCTTCACAGGCAGAAGAAAAAATTGCATCCGTTCATAAAAAGATTGACCAAAGAATCGAAGCCAACCAGTTCAGGGTGCTTGAAAGCTTTCAGCATTATAAGGTAAGCGATTCCCATTTCATTCCTTCGACAGGCTATGGGTATGATGATATCGGAAGGGATACACTTGAAGAAATATATGCGAGGGTGTTCGGAGGGGAAGCAGGTCTTGTAAGGCCGCAGATCATCTCAGGAACACACGCCATCTCTACCGCTCTTTTCGGTATCCTCCGCCCAGGGGATGAACTGCTTTATATGACCGGTAAACCTTATGATACCCTTGAAGAAATCGTCGGCATCAGAGGCAAAGGGACAGGCTCTCTGAAGGAATTCGGCATAAGCTACAGCAGCGTTCCGCTCGGTGAGGCTGGCTATGTGGATTTTGAAGCCGTCAGGAGCGCCATTAAGCCGAATACGAAGATGATCGGAATACAGCGGTCTAAAGGCTATGCTGTCAGGCCTTCTTTTACAATTGCCCAGATCAAGGAAATGATTGAGTTTGTAAAAGGAATCAAGCCGGACGCGGTCGTCTTTGTGGACAATTGCTATGGGGAATTCATCGAGGAAATGGAGCCTTGCCATGTTGGCGCTGACCTGATGGCCGGATCCCTCATCAAGAATCCAGGCGGCGGCCTTGCCAAAACCGGCGGCTATATTGTCGGCAAAAAGGAATTGGTTGAGGCTTGCTCTTACAGAATGACATCGCCAGGGATCGGTGCGGAAGCGGGAGCCTCCCTATACAGTCTCCAGGAGATGTACCAGGGATTCTTCCTTGCTCCGCATGTTGCCGGCCAAGCACTGAAAGGGGCAGTATTCACTGCGGCACTGCTTGAAATGCTCGGGATGAATTCTTCGCCAAAATGGGATGCAGAGAGGACAGACCTGATTCAATCCGTCCAGTTCGATGACCGGGATAAAATGGTGGCATTCTGCCAGGCCATTCAATATGCATCTCCGATCAATTCCCATGTAACCCCTTATCCTGCTTATATGCCGGGCTATGAAGATGATGTGATCATGGCGGCAGGCACATTCATCCAGGGTGCGAGCATTGAGCTTACCGCCGATGGACCGACGCGTCCGCCGTATGTGGCCTATGTCCAGGGGGGGCTCACATACTCGCATGTAAAAATTGCCGTATGCACAGCGGTCAACCTTTTAGCAAAAAAGGGTTTAATACAACTTTAATAGGTGAATATATAAAAGGGCAGCAGAGGCTGTCCTTTTTAATTTTTGTCAGGGGGAAAATTTTTTGTGTTTTTAATGTTATAAAACCTTACATAAGGTTGACAACAAATCTGACATTACATATAATAAACACAAGAAATGATTGAAAAGGAGGAGAAATCGGATGAAAGGCAGTGAAATACGCCGTTCCATGCCGCTATTTCCAATTGGGACTGTAATGCAGCTGACTGAGCTGACGGCCAGGCAGATCCGCTATTACGAAGAGCACCAATTGATTTCTCCAGCACGAACTGACGGAAATAGACGGCTTTTTTCCTTAAATGATATTGATAAGCTCCTGGAGATCAAGGATTTGATCGATCAGGGAGTCAATATGGCGGGAATCAAGCAATTATTCGCCATGCAGGAACAAACATTATCAGCTGAAGTACAGCAGCAAGCAGAAAAAGTAAGGCGCGATTTGTCTGATGATGAATTGAGAAAGCTCCTGAGGCAGGAAATGATGCAGGCCGGCCGATTCAACCGGCATTCACTCCGCCAGGGAGATATGTCCCGCTTTTTCCATTAAATAAAATTGATGTGTCCTAAGGGAGGAAAAACTAATGGCTAACTACACTAAAGATGACATTAAACGTATTGCTGAAGAAGAAAACGTAAAATTTATCCGCCTTCAATTTACGGATATCCTCGGAACAATCAAAAACGTGGAAATCCCGATTTCCCAGCTTGAAAAAGCGCTGGACAACAAAATGATGTTCGACGGCTCTTCCATCGAAGGCTTCGTCCGCATTGAAGAATCAGATATGCTTCTGTATCCTGACCTCAGCACTTGGGTTGTATTCCCTTGGACAGCTGAAAAGGGCAAGGTTGCCCGCCTGATCTGCGATATCTACAACCCGGATATGACTCCATTTGATGGTGATCCGCGCAACAACCTGAGAAGAATCCTTGATGAGATGAAGGATTTAGGCTTCACAGACTTCAACCTCGGACCTGAGCCGGAGTTCTTCCTGTTCAAGCTTGACCAGCAGGGCGAACCTACTCTTGAACTGAACGATAACGGAGGCTACTTCGACCTTGCGCCGACAGACCTTGGCGAAAACTGCCGCCGCGACATCGTGCTTGAGCTTGAAGAAATGGGCTTTGAAATTGAAGCTTCCCACCACGAAGTGGCTCCAGGACAACATGAAATCGACTTTAAATATGCTGATGCGCTGACTGCATGCGACCAGATCCAGACATTCAAGCTTGTTGTTAAAACAATCGCCCGCAAGCACGGCCTGCACGCAACATTCATGCCAAAGCCATTGTTCGGCGTAAACGGATCAGGGATGCACTGCAATATGTCCCTGTTCAATGAAGGCAAGAACTCATTCTATGATACTACTGGAAACCTTGAGCTAAGCGATACTGCCCGCCAGTTCATCGCCGGCATCATCAAGCACGCTCCGGCTTTCACAGCTGTAACGAACCCGACTGTCAACTCTTATAAGCGCCTTGTTCCCGGCTATGAAGCACCTTGCTATGTGGCATGGTCTGCAAGGAACCGTTCACCGCTTATCCGCATCCCGGCATCACGTGGCATGAGCACACGTGTTGAGGTCCGCAGCGTTGACCCGGCAGCCAACCCATACCTGGCTATGGCAGTGCTATTAAAAGCAGGGCTTGATGGAATCAAGAACAAACTGACTCCTCCTGCACCGGTTGACCGCAATATCTATGTGATGAACAAAGAAGAGCGCGTAGCAGAAGGCATTGAAGACCTTCCTGCAACACTTGCCCAGGCTCTTGACCAGCTGAAGAGCAATGAAATCATGGTTTCAGCCCTTGGCGAGCATATCTTCGAACACTTCATCGAAGCGAAGGAAATTGAGTGGGATATGTTCCGCACACAAGTTCACCCTTGGGAGCGCGAGCAGTACCTGCAGATGTATTAATAGATTTAGCCCCTTGATACCATTGGTATTGAGGGGTTTTTGTATTTTGGGCATTTAGTTTGATTTTCATTGCCCGATTTAGGCCTGGATTTTTGGGCACATGTGGTAGTGGAGCTAGAGATTGAAGGGAATGAGTGAAAAATAACATACGAATTTTAATAAAGACATCTGATAATACTTACTCGTAGATAAAAGGAAGGCATTTTACTTTCTTGTTTTAATTTGATTTTTTTGTCACAAAGTAGTAATTTCTGGGGTAAACATGCTTTCTGTCCAATCCTTTCTAAGTGTTTTTCATAGTATGTGGGTAGACTCTGAACTATAAATTTATCCATAAGCTAATTCAGATGAAGGGAAGTTAAGCATGGCGATTTTATCTACTGGCCCAATATCTAATCCCCTTATAGGCGGATCTAGATTAACAAGGACTGTGTTAGTCAAAATAGATAATAGACACAATGCAAATTCTTCTACAGTTTTAATACAAGGAAACAGATTGAACGGGACAAGAACTATTTATGCCCTGGAGAAAGTGGATCTCGCCCCAAATCAAGTACAGACACGAGAATATTTTGCGGATTTTGATGGCTTTGAGTTTGTGTTCGGTATAAGCGGATTTGCTGAAGCGAGGACGCAAATATCTGTTTGGGGTATCGATGTTTCGGGCCAGCTAGTGGCGTCGCACAGGCTGGTTTCAGATGAGCTGTTAGGATCTAATCAAGGCGCTCAAGGCCCAGAGGGTGTACCCGGAGTTCAAGGTTCTCAAGGACCGATAGGTGCGCAGGGATCACAGGGTCCTCAAGGGGCAACTGGGTCACAAGGATTGCAGGGTCCTCAAGGGGCAACTGGGTCACAAGGATTGCAAGGTCCTCAAGGGGCAACTGGATCACAAGGAGAGCAGGGTCCTCAAGGGGCAACTGGATCACAAGGATTGCAGGGTCCCCAAGGGGCAGCTGGACCACAAGGAGAGCAGGGTCCTCAAGGGGCTGCTGGACCACAAGGAGTCCAGGGGCCGCAAGGTGCGACCGGACCACAAGGTGAAAAAGGCCCTCAAGGGACCTTTAGTGTTTATGCTAATCAAAATACAACTTCTTTGCCAATTACTTTACCATCTCAAGATATTACCCTATCTTTACCGCCTATCTCTGTCGGGATTAACCAGGGGGTTAAAATTAATGCTTCTGCATATGCTAGTTTTATTTCAGACACTCTAGCCCCTGGGTTTTCTTGGAGATTTGCACTTTTTCTTAGACGAGGCGGTAATAACTTATTCAGTCAAGTTGAAGAGAGAACGAATATCTTAAAATTTGCACCAATACAGATCGGTACGAAAATAGCAAGCAATTCTTTGAATTATTTTGATCAGCCCCCACCCGGAACTTATTCCTATGAACTCTTAATTAGTCTTTCAATGGCAAACGGATCAACAATTAATCTAAATGATAGATCAATGATTGCAACATTGATAAATTTGTAAAGGCTCAAGAAAGAAAAAGGAACTTATAAACAAGCGAGATAAATAGAAATAGCCTATTTCAGGTAACAAGTATTGAGGAGGTTAGGGCTTGCTTGGGGACTTTTCTCCACATTTATTTAAGCCGATGTCAATTTAGAATGGTGAAAACTTAGTAATCCACTTTTTCCCTTTTTCTGCTGGACCGCTGCCCGGGCAGAGGGGCGCTCATATAAGATGGTACAAAGTTATCCTAATGTTTGAAGGGGTGCTTATTCCCACTAAGGGCTCCTTTTAGAAAATAATGATGCAGCCATTTATATTTTTATAGTTATAACGGAAAACTCCCCCTATTCTAGATTTTTCTAAATCAAAAAAAGAGCCCTTTTATTCGGAAAGGGCCGGATTGCTTCCTTACTTTGGCTGTGCCTCGATGACCGTCGTTCCGAGTAATGTGTTGTCCACATACGTGTTTAATTTCCAGAGTCCTTCCCTGACTGGAGTAATATTCGCTATAAATTTTAGTGCATTTTCCGAATAGGGCATGCTTTGTTTTTCGTCGCTGGACAAATCAACCAACTTGGTGTCTGCAAGGTATATCTCCTCGTTTTTATCCTTCTCGCTGATTCCCTTGATTGTCACTTTCTCATGAAGCATTTCCTTTTTTTCTTCTGGTGTCACCCGAACATCCTGAACTTATCAATAGTGTGAAGAGTACATAAGCTAATATTTTCTTCAAAAGTCTATCTCCCAACTGTATAATATATACAATTATAATGTGATATTTTAAGAGCAGGAATAACAAGATGGTTGGGAAAATTTTAAGCACATGGTTTATAAGTGATTGCACCCTTCTAATATGAGAGCGAATTTACGCCGTAAAGGCAGGCAAAAAGTTGATAAGGGGGTTATATGCATGCACTTTGACAGGATACTGAATTCGACTGAACTGGAAGCATGGGACATTTTTTTGGATGATAAAACGTATCGAATGATAATCATTGATGAAAAAAGGCCCAGCACTCCTGATGATTTTTCTCAGGAAGATAGTTTGCCATCTGACGAAATGAGATCGAACATCATCAAAGCAGAAGTTTACTCAGAGGAAAAAGTTCTGGATGACCACATATATCCTCTGGATCAGCTGGCAAAAAGCTTTACTGATCATCTTGCGCTTGCTCATTGCCATGTAAGAGTGAATTTTTATGTGGAAGATATAGAAAGTGCACTGAATGACCATGTAAAAAGGAAATTGGGCTGCAGTTACGATGAGATTCCTATGGAAAGATTTTTTTATCTCAATCAAAATCCGGATTCGAAATAATGGCCAATCGTTATTCATTGAAATTACACATTGACTAAGTTCTATTCCTTCTCTTTTCACCAAGGGGGCCGTATTATGATAAAGAGGGGGGAATAGTATGAAACGCGACTGGCTGATAACGCTTAGAAAAAATAAAAATCTGACTCAAGCGGACGTGGCAGACTCGATTTTTATCGACCGGGCCTATTATTCGCAGATCGAATCTGGTACAAGAAATCCCAGTGTGGATATAAGCAGGAACCTTGCTAAGGTTTTAGATATAAACCCTTCGCTTCTATTGTCTGATTTAGCCGCCTTTCAAGAGGTGTTCACGCGAACGAAATGCATGCTTGCGCACAGTGACCTTGATCTGAGATATACATGGATTTTTGATTCGGCCAATCAGGAGGAAGTCAATCAGTTTATCGGTGCAAGGGATGATGAATTAAGCTTTTGCATCGATTCCCAAAAATTGATCTCTCTTAAACAAAGAGTACTGGATACCAAAGAAACATCAGGAACATTCGCAGAATATGAATATAACAATGAAGTACACACGCATTATATAGTAGGATATCCCCTGCTAGGGGAAGAAGGCGAATTAATTGGCATTGGTACATTTGGGATCAAAATAAATGCTTTGGGTTTATAATTCCTGGATTAATGTAGGCTGCAGATATTCTAAATGGCCATAAACAAATAGCGCGGCCAGCTAAAAAGGGAAATGCCTTGAACAAAAGTTCAAGGTATTTCCCTTTTCTTATACTATCTCACTGCATCAAAAGCATTGATCTGCCACTTCCCGCGTACCTTTACAAACGTAACCTTTTTCTTTTCATGCTGCTTTTCGCCGTAAGGCACCGTGAATTCAAACTGGCGGATATCTTTCCTGGAATAGATCAGCTTTGCCTTAGCATTATTCCACTGGAGCAGGCTGCCGCCATCGGCATTTGGCTGTGCCATTTTTCCTTTATACTCAATGAATCTGTATTTCTTGTAGCCTTTATCAATCGCATTTAAGGTGAAAGATTCGTTAAGGTACTTGGTCAGCTTTGCTTTCGTATTGATTTCACTGCAAAGGTAGCGATATTCTGTGCCTTTGTACTGAAAACTCTTGATGGAGCAGGCTGTATTCTTCTTAGATGGGATATGTCCGTTCATAGCATTCCAGTGATGCACACGTGCGCTCTGCGCCAGTTCGACTGCTTTCTTGCTGCTTAAATCTCCGCTCGCGGATTTGGCCGAGGCGCCAAGGCTGAAAGTAAACAGGGCGACAGCAGCCAGCAGGATGGATAATAATTTTTTCATTTTAAAGCCTCCAATAAGTTGTAGTCACTTGCTATCCTTATATTATCGTTCCATCTCTTCAAAAGAGTTACAGAAAGGTTACCGAAATGCAGATGATTGTTTACAGTTTTCAGGCATAAAAAGAGCCTCTGCCCCAATTTCCCGGGAGAGGCTTCTTACGTCTTTACTTTTGCAGTTTTAAGCATAGCTTCTGCATTTCCTCCTGTTTCATTTCTTTTCGGCCCTGATGAGGTCAAGGCTGCGGATCAGAGCTTCACCGCCAAGTCCTGCCAGCATGGACAGGAATGCTACCTTCAAGAGGGAGCTTGCATCTGATGAAAGCACAAGCAGCGCTGAGGCGAGTGATCCTAATACCATTTCCTCCAAAAAGCCGAGATAGATGAATTGCTTTGTTCTTTTCGGCATGATCAGCTTCCCGTGCTTCTTAAGATGCCCAACCGCGCCGACAAGGCCACCAATGAATATTGCGAAGACGACATGCTGCCACATTTGCCTCACACTCCTAAAGCCGGAATTTTTGGTGCGACCTTAGGTCAATCATGGTGCTGTCTCTATTATATAACAGAGCGGGAGGGGAAAGATATGCATAAATCGACTGAATTTTCAGCATACAATGAATGGTACATATGTACTCTTCAGGAAAAAATAAGCAGCAAAGATGTGACTATTCTAGTGCTCACAAGGTTTTTGGGCAGAAAAAAACCCAGGCAACACATGGCCCGGGCTGAGAGAATCATATAATCAGTGGATATGGCGGTAGACGCCAATGACCTTGCCAAGAATGGAAACATTCCTGAGAATGATAGGCTCCATTGTAGAGTTTTCAGGCTGAAGCCTGATATAATCCCTTTCCTTGAAGAAACGCTTGACAGTTGCTTCATCCTCATCTGTCATTGCAACGACGATATCGCCATTGTTGGCTGACTGCTGCTGGCGGACGATGACGTAGTCTCCGTCAAGGATGCCGGCTTCAATCATACTTTCACCCATGATTTCAAGCATGAAGACCTGTTCGGCTGCCGGTGCCATGCTTTCAGGAAGCGGGAAGAACTCTTCTACATTTTCAATCGCAGTGATCGGCTGTCCTGCTGTAACCTTCCCGAGGATAGGAACGTTGACGACATTATTCCTTGGAATGTGAGATGTTTCATCAAGCTCCAGGATTTCAATTGCACGCGGCTTTGTCGGATCCCTTCTGATCATCCCTTTGCTTTCAAGGCGGGCAAGATGCCCATGTACAGTCGAGCTGGAGGCCAGGCCGACTGCTTCCCCAATTTCCCTGACTGAAGGGGGATAGCCCTTCGCTTTCACTTCTTCCTTGATAAATTCGAGTATATCCTGCTGCCTTTTTGATATTTTAGCCATGTATTCGCACCCCGTATGGTTATTATTGATTAAATTATAGCATGTACCCGGAACAGATACAAACATAAGTTCGAATTTTTGTTGACGGAAAACACATGTTCGGTTTATAATAAATTTAACGAAATGCGAACATATATTCTTGCAGTGGGGTGTCTTGTATGAAAAAATTGTGGAATCAATACTCATATGCTATTATACTTATCGTTTTAAGCTTTGGGGCGGCTTTGCTGCTTACCGGATACGACAAAATTTTCGGTGAAGAAGACTACATAAAGGTGACGGTAGATGAAGGAGATACATTATGGGGGCTTTCTCAGCAATTTTCGGACAAGCATAAGCTGTCTGCAGAAGACTTTGTGATGTGGGTGGAAGAGGAGAATGGAATCGCCGGCAGTGCAATCCAAGCGGGGGAGCAGATTATGATCCCGGTTAAAGCAGACAGCCATACAAGGCAGCTGCAGGATGATCTGCAGAACTTTGCGGGTGAATGACATAAAGGAGCATATATGAAAGCAGTAATCTATTGCAGGGTATCGACAACAAAAGAAGCGCAGGAAACATCCCTGGAGAGGCAGGAGGAGGAACTGACTGCGCTTGCCGGGGAAAAAGGCTTTGAAGTAGCCGCGATCATCAGGGAACAGGCAAGCGGGTATGACCTGGAGAGGGACGGTGTACTCGAGCTTCTTGATCTTATAAAGGATGAAGGCATCAAAGCGGTCCTTATCCAGGATGAAACGAGGCTCGGAAGGGGCAATGCCAAAATCGCCCTGCTTCACTTCATATATAAAGAGGGCGCTGTGCTCTACAGCATTTCCCACAATGGTGAGCTGCAGCTTTCCGAATCAGATTCCATGGTTCTTAATATCGTCTCGATGGTGGAAGAATATCAGCGCAAGCTGCATAATATCAAGATCAAAAGAGGCATGAAAAGGGCAGTGGACAAAGGATTCAGGCCAGAGAAGAACCTGAAGAATCTGGGGGAGCACTCTGGAAGGGAACGGATCGAGGTTCCAATAGAAGAAATTGTCCGCCTGAGAGCCAGCAGGCTGACATTTTCGGAGATCGCGGCAACTCTCAGGGGCTTCGGCTATCCCATTTCCAAGGCGACAGTGCACAGGCGCTATCAGGAATACATAGATGCACAGGAAGAGTAAGAGTGTTTGCCTTGGCAAACGCTTTTTTTTATAGTAACATTTGATGTATTCTCCGGCCGTTTAGACCAGGGCCCTAAGGGGAAGACGACTAGAGAAAGCCAAATGAAATGAATGAAAAAGGAGCGTTATTATGCTGCCTAAAGATAAAATGGCCAGAATCAATGAGCTGGCAAACAAAGCTAAGACCGCAGGGCTGACGAATGAAGAGGCAAAGGAACAGACAAAGCTACGCAGCGAGTATCTGCAGACATTCCGTTCCAATATGCTCACAACCTTAAAAGGTGTAACCATCATGGATCCAAAGGGGAATGACGTTACACCGAAAAAGATAAAAAAGCTGCGTGAGGACGAGAAGAAGCGCCTTCATTAATGCATCAGGCCAAAAAGGAATACAACAATCTGTGTTCCTTTTTGGATTTATTTTTTGGTTCTCTTTTACATACAGGTTTCCAAAATGCACAAGATATACAGAAGCTTCTCAGTTGTGTAAAATAAAGAGCCGCTATAAAATTAATTGAGCAGGATTTTTTTAAAGAGAGGATGTAGTATATGTTTGAATCTATCGATGATTTGTCCATAAGCTCGATCAGAACTCTATCTATCGATGCTATTGAAAAAGCAAATTCCGGCCACCCTGGCATGCCTATGGGGGCAGCTCCTATGGCGTACACACTCTGGAGCCGTTTCATGAACCATAACCCGGCAAACCCTGAGTGGTTTAACCGTGACCGTTTTGTCTTATCTGCAGGACATGGTTCCATGCTTCTATACAGCCTGCTCCATTTATCAGGCTATGGTCTCACAATCGATGACCTGAAAGAATTCCGCCAATGGGGAAGCAAGACTCCCGGACACCCTGAATACAAACATACAAAGGGCGTTGACGCGACAACTGGTCCGCTTGGACAGGGAATCTCAATGGCAGTCGGCATGGCTATGGCTGAGCGCCACCTGGCAGCCGTCTACAATAAAGACAAGTATAATGTAGTCGACCACTTTACATACAGCATTTGCGGCGACGGTGACCTTATGGAAGGTGTATCTGCCGAAGCAGCATCGCTGGCAGGCCACCTGAAGCTTGGCAAGCTCGTTGTCCTTTATGATTCAAATGATATCTCCCTTGACGGCGACCTTGACCGCTCTTTCTCTGAAAGTGTGGAGCAAAGGTTCAAATCTTACGGCTGGCAGTATATCCGTGTTGAAGATGGCAATGACCTTCACGAAGTGGCGAAAGCGCTTGAGGAAGCAAGAGGCGACCTTGACCATCCAACTATGATTGAAGTAAAAACGGTCATCGGATTCGGCTCACCTAACAAATCCGGGAAATCAGATGTTCACGGCGCACCGCTTGGTGCAGATGAGCTGAAGCTGACGAAGGAAGCTTACAAGTGGACTTTTGAAGAAGATTTCCATGTTCCGGATGAAGTGTACAGCCACTTCAAGAAACACATCGCTGAACGCGGAGAAAAGACTGAGCAGGAATGGAACTCTATGCTTGAAAGCTATAAGCAGGAATTCCCTGAGCTCGGTGCACAGCTTGACGGAGCAATGAAAGGCGAGCTTCCGCAAGGATGGGATAAGGATATCCCTGTATACGAAACAGGTTCAAGCCTGGCAAGCCGCGCCTCTTCAGGCGAAGCACTGAACGGAATCGCGCAGAATCTTCCATTCTTTATCGGCGGATCTGCTGACCTTGCCGGTTCAAATAAAACGATGATCAAAGGCTCGGGCGACTTTACCCCTGCTTCATTCGAAGGCCGCAACATCTGGTTCGGCGTAAGGGAATTCGCCATGGGTGCCGCCCTAAACGGTATGGCCCTTCATGGAGGCTTAAAGGTATTCGGAGGAACATTCTTCGTATTCTCTGACTATCTTCGCCCGGCAATCCGCTTAGCTGCCCTGATGGGTCTGCCTGTTACTTATGTATTCACGCATGACAGCATCGCGGTTGGTGAGGACGGCCCTACACACGAGCCGGTTGAACAGCTTGCATCACTTCGTGCGATGCCTAATCTGTCTGTCATCCGCCCGGCTGATGGCAATGAAACCTCTGCTGCCTGGAAAGTGGCGGTAGAATCACAGGATAAGCCGACAGCTCTTGTGCTGACGCGCCAAAACCTGCCTACCCTCCAGGATACTGACAAAAACGCGTATGAAGGCGTATCTAAAGGGGCTTATGTTGTCTCACCGGCTGGCAAAGATCAGGCAGATGCCCTGCTGCTTGCTTCCGGATCTGAAGTGCATCTTGCTGTAAAAGCGCAGGAAGCCCTGAAGAAAGAAGGCATCGATGCAGCAGTTGTTTCCATGCCTGCATGGGACCGCTTTGAAGCACAGTCCAAGGAATATAAAGAAAGCGTCATTCCGAAGGCTGTCAAGAAGCGCCTTGCCATTGAAATGGGCTCTTCACTTGGCTGGCACCGTTATGCCGGTGATGAAGGCGATGTATTGGCGATCGATACATTCGGCGCATCTGCACCAGGTGAGAAGATCATCGAAGAGTACGGCTTCACAGTTGAAAACGTGGTTGCACGTTTAAAGGCCCTTCTGTAAAGGGTATAAAGAGAGCGTCAGAGTACGCTCTCTTTTTTATTTCCTTACAATTGATTGAATATTTTTATTTTTTTATATAATTGATTGGCAAATAAGCTTGTTCGACAAAATTAGTGCCTATTTTTGACGCTGAAAGACAAAGTAACTGATTCTGTTCCCTTATACTTGAAGCAATATAGAAGATATTGGAGGAGATGTTGGTGAGAACCTATCAGCTTTATTTAATAGAAGACGAATTTGCTTCCCATTATTTCGGCAGAGAGCGGATGTTCTACCAGCTCTTTCAGGAATACAGCCGTTCGAAGGGAGAGCTGAAATCGATCCTGTCACGCCAGATTGAGTTTATCACAAGGCCGATTCCCGCCCTCAGGCTTCACCAGTATCTTACACAGCAGCTTTCAAGGAAAAAAGGAGCATCAGCCGATCAGGGGGCCTATGTTATCCAAAACGGAAAAAACAGTTCAGCGCGGCTTGAAATCTATGACCGATGTTTAGTGATTGAATCACATGGGAATTATGATGCAGAAACGGTGTTCTTTGAAATCCTCCGGAAAAATGAATCCTCTTATCTGGCGGTTGATATGACGAACAGGCGCTTTGGCTGGCTGAAGCCGATCAAAGAAAGAAAATTTATTTAAATAGGGGAAAAACAGGTGCAAATATTGTATAATAACCTTTGGTTTAGTACACTGTATGATAGACAACATGAAGGAGGAAGTTTTGAATGTGGGACGTTATTCTAGTTGGTATACTGGCATTGATCGCCGGTGTAGCACTAGGATTTTTCATCGCTCGTAAATATATGATGAGCTACTTAAAGAAAAATCCGCCAATCAACGAACAAATGCTTAAAATGATGATGATGCAAATGGGTATGAAACCATCTCAGAAGAAAATTAATCAGATGATGTCTGCCATGAATAAGCAGTCCGGCAAGTAAGGCTTACATAGGGCTCCCTATTGTAATAAAGTCTATTACATGGCCATCACTGTACATCAAGAAAGCCGCTTTTTCTGTGATTATGACAGAGAAAGCGGCTTTTTAGATAAATATAGTAAATGTTAAGCTGAGGGTAACATGAAAAAATACAGATTGAAAACCGGCTTTAACGGCAGATTCAAACGCGGTACAGTATTCTGGCTGATTGCTGAATCCGAATTCATCGGCATTAAGGAATATGTCCTGCGGACGAAAGACCTGGAGCACCGGATCCAAATTTCAGAAGAAGAGCTGATGAAGCATTTTGTGCGTCTTTATGACGGAAACGGAAGCTGATAGAGGACAAGCACCCTGGGTGACAGGGATACTTGTCCTCTTTTTATTATGCTTCTGGCGTGGATGTGAAAACGGAAAATCCGTAGATGCCGAAATCAAGAAGGGTCACGAGCTGAAAGCCGTTAGCCAGAAGGCATTCTGCAGCAGGGTTGTATCGTGCTCCTGTTTCAAGTGTCTCAAGGCAGGCTTCTGCATCATTTCCCAGAACAGTCGCCTGGGAAATCCTTCTCAGTGATACAGGACTTAATGGGTTCCGGAACCAGCAGACTGTTACGACTGTCGGAAGGCTTGGCAAAGATGGAATACCAGCAGACATTTAAACACCTCTTTTCCTTTTTATCTCTATAGTTAATGCTTGTACGCTCCAACTTGTCCCTGCCAATATCACGGATTCCGATAAATGATGAATATGTCTTTAGTGCGCCCCTTGAAAAATCTTTCTTATTTTTAAAATATTTGATAAACTATTTGGAGCATAATTGAGGAAAATTCAGGAACACGAGAGCCGGGGGAAGCAAGCATGAAAGTATTTGCAGATTTAATGTGGTTTTTTAAGCAAGAGAAGAAATCGTATGTGACAGGGATTTTCCTGCTGCTGTTTGTAGCATTCCTGCAGCTGATTCCGCCGAAGGTCATCGGGATTGTGGTTGATCATATCAAAAACGATACTTTGACCAGCGGCCTTCTTGTCAACTGGCTCCTGATATTGATTGGAGCCGCACTCATGATGTACATATTGCGCTATTATTGGCGGATCATGATTTTCGGATCTGCCGTCAAGCTGTCCAGGCAGCTGAGGAACAGGCTGTACCGGCATTTTACAGAGATGCCGCAATCGTTTTACCAAAGAAGGCGGGTCGGGGACCTGATGGCCCATGCGACAAATGACCTGCAGGCGGTCCAGCAGACGGCCGGCTCAGGCGTTTTGACCCTTGTCGACTCGCTTGCCACAGGTGGATTTGTCATCATCGCCATGGCTGCGACGATTAGCTGGAAGCTGACGCTCATCTGCCTGATCCCGATGCCTCTCATGGCGATTTTGACGAGCTGGTATGGGACGCTCCTCCATAAGCGGTTCCATGGGGCACAGGAGGCTTTTTCTGCTTTAAATGATAAGACACAGGAAAGCATCACAGGCATCAAGGTCATCAAGACCTTTGGCCAGGAGAAAGAAGATATAGAGGATTTTCGCAAGCAATCACATGATGTGGTGGAGAAAAATATTTCAGTGGCCAAGGTAGATTCACTATTCGATCCAACAATCAGCATCATCGTGGGGGTTTCCTTTTTCCTGTCTGTCGCTTTTGGCGCCAGATATGTGATTTCAGGGGAATTAACGATCGGGGAGCTTGTTTCGTTTACAACGTATCTCGGACTCTTGATTTGGCCGATGCTTGCCTTTGGCTGGCTCTTTAATATCGTTGAAAGAGGGCGGGCTTCCAATGACCGGATCATGAGCCTGCTTGCCGAAAAGGCAGAGGTGGCTGACAAGGAAGGGGCACTTGCAATCGTCCCGAGCGGGGATCTTGTTTATGATATCAATAAATTTCATTACCCTAACGAGGAAAAGCCTGTCCTCGAAGACATCCGCTTCCAATTGAAAAGGGGTGAAACCCTTGGGATCGTCGGGAAGACAGGTGCCGGGAAAACAACGCTCCTTAAGCTGCTGATCAGGGAATTTGACGGTTTTGAAGGGGATGTCCGCTTTGGCAGCCATTCAGTCAATGATTATACGCTCGAAAAGCTGCATGAGGCCATTGGCTATGTGCCGCAGGATCATTTTCTTTTTTCAGCCACGGTCGCTGAAAATATCGCCTTTGCGAACCCTTCCTCTGAGCGGGAGGAAGTATTCAAGGCAGCAAAGCTTGCCAATATCCATGAAGATATCCTTCAATTTACGGAAGGTTATGAAACGGTTGTCGGTGAGCGCGGCGTTTCCTTGTCTGGCGGGCAGAAGCAGCGGATCTCAATCGCCAGGGCGCTCATGATGGACCCGGAAGTACTGATCCTGGATGACTCTCTGTCAGCGGTTGATGCGAAGACAGAGGAAGCCATCCTGAACGGCCTCAGGAAAAACCGGGCAGGCAAGACGACCATCATCACCGCCCACCGTTTGAGTGCGATTCAGCATGCGAATCTGATCCTTGTGCTCGATGAGGGCAGGATCGCGCAAAAAGGCACACACGATGAGCTGATGGAAGAAGAAGGCTGGTATAAGAGCATGTATCTCCGCCAGCAGCTTGAAGAACTTGTAGAGCACGGAGGCAGAAATCATGGAGCATAACCAGCAGGATATCAATAAAAAAGAACAGCGGACCGTCCTATACCGGCTCCTTGCTTATACAAAGCCGCATAAAGCAACGCTTATCCTCGCCTTCAGCCTGTTGCTGCTGACAACGATCGGCGATATCATGGGGCCTATCCTTGTTAAAATATTCATTGACGATTATCTGACCCCAAGGAATCTGGCATTTGAGCCTTTGTTCCTGCTCGGGGCAGGCTATATCGGCATCCAGGTCATGAATGTCCTGATCTCTTATTTCCAGCTGCTTAAGTTCCAGGAGATCGCACTAAAGATCATTCAGCAGCTGCGGATCGACGTTTTTTCAAAGGTGCAGTCGCTCGGCCTGAAATACTTCGACCAGACGCCGGCCGGAAGCATTGTCTCGCGGGTCACGAATGATACAGAGGCCATCAAGGATATGTTTGTCAGCGTCCTGGTCATCTTCATACAGAGCGGCTTTCTGCTGATCGGGATATTCATCGCGATGTTTGCCCTGAATGTCCAGCTGGCATTATTCTGTCTGGTGATCCTTCCTATCATCTTTATGATCATGCAGATGTACCGCAAATACAGCTCGCGCTTTTATCAGGATATGAGAGAAAGGCTCAGCCAGCTGAATGCGAAGCTCAGCGAGTCGCTCCAGGGAATGGGGATCATCCAGGTGTTCAGGCAGGAAAAGCGCCTGCGCAAGGAATTTGCAGACATTAACCAGAAGCATTATGACGCAGGAATGAGGAACATCAAGGTTGATGGGCTGCTCCTCAGGCCGGCAATCGACCTGGTCTATACACTTGCGCTTGTAATTGTCCTGGGCTTTTTCGGGATTACCTCATTCAGCAATCCGATTGAAGTCGGAGTTTTGTTCGCATTTGTCAGCTATCTGGACCGCTTTTTCGAGCCGGTCAACAATATGATGCAGCGGTTATCCATGTACCAGCAGGCCATCATTGCCGGCTCCAGGGTCTTCAGGCTCCTGGATGAAGAAGAGCTTGCGCCCGCTCAAAAGGAAGAGAAGCTTTCAATCGGGGACGGACAGATTGAATTCAAGGATGTCAGCTTTTCGTATGATGGGAAGCGGGATGTGCTGAAAAACATCAGCTTTACTGCCAAGCCGGGCGAAACAGTGGCGCTGGTTGGCCATACAGGAAGCGGAAAGAGCTCGATCATCAATCTGATGATGAGGTTTTATGAATTCTCAAGAGGTGACATTCTGATTGACGGGCAGTCGATTAAGTCTTATCCAAGGGAAGAGCTGAGGGAAAAGCTTGGTCTAGTCCTCCAGGATCCATTCCTGTTTTATGGAACGGTCAAGGACAATATCCGCCTCCATGATACAGAGATGACCGATAAGGAAATAGAGGAAGCTGCCCATTTCGTTCAGGCTCATACCTTCATTGAGAAGCTTGATGACCGCTACGATCACAAGGTAGTTGAGAGAGGCTCGACCTTCTCCAGCGGTCAGAGGCAGCTGATCGCTTTCGCACGCACGATTGCAGCCAACCCGAAAATCCTCGTGCTTGATGAAGCGACTGCCAATATCGACACTGAGACAGAGGAGGCCATCCAGACGGCCCTTGAGAAGATGAGGAAGGGGCGCACAACCATTGCCATCGCCCACAGGCTATCCACCATCCAGGATGCTGAATTGATCCTTGTCCTTCACCAGGGGGAAATCGTGGAACGGGGCACCCACCAGGAGCTGCTCGCACTGAAAGGCTTGTACCATAAAATGTACCTGCTGCAGAACGGTTCAGTCGAGAGGGTGGAAGATGCTGTCGGCAACGCTTAAAAGACAAAATAAAAACAGCTTGGGCTTATATAGCTTCCAAGCTGTTTTTCTATTGTGTCTGAACCTTTTTTATAAAAATACGGTTATATTCGTTCAAGAGATGGTCAAGCTCCTGACTGTACTTAATCGCAGCAGTTGAATGCAGGCCATTCTTCATGGCGACTTGGATTAGTTCAGCCCGCTTATTCTCAATCAAAGACAGTAGTTCTTGTTTTCCTGCCACGGCTGATAGTCCTTTCCTGTGGATTTAAAAGAGGCCCCATTTTATTATTGTCTGTATGTAAGTTTCCAAATCAAAACCATGTAAAAACATGAAAGATTATAACAAATAATGTTAGTTACTCATACAGTATATCGAATAATGGTAATAAATTCAAAAGAAAGTTTCTCTGATATGACAAAAACATTATCAAAATTATAACATGTCCTTTATATGTTTTTAATATAATTATAGTAGGTCACAAAGTGTTCACAAGGTGTCCATTATCTTTCTTGGCGGGATTTTGTTAAAATGGTAAAGAATCAAGAAAAAGTAGGTGTCTTGAATGACTGATGTCAATATATTCATCGCCCTTGGAGCGGGCTTCCTGAGCTTCATTTCTCCCTGCTGCCTGCCATTGTATCCCGCATTCTTATCATACATAACCGGCATGTCAGTGGGCGAGCTGAAAGAAGAAAACGCGATGCTGCAGAAGCGCAGCATGCTGCATACCCTTTTCTTCCTGCTCGGGTTCTGCATTATTTTCATTGCCCTCGGCTTTGGGGGATCTTTTATCGGAAGAATATTCAGCGATTATAATGATCTGATCAGGCAGATCGGCGCCATCTTTATCGTCATTTTCGGATTGATGGTCGTCGGCGTTTTCAAGCCGGAGGCGCTTATGAAGGAAAGGCGCCTGGAATTTAAAAACAGACCTGGCGGCTACCTGGGTTCAGTCCTCATCGGCCTTGCATTTGCAGCAGGCTGGACGCCATGCACAGGACCGATCCTTATGTCGGTATGGGCGCTCGCTGCTTCTAATCCCGGCTCAGGCCTTGTGTATATGATCGCCTATTCACTCGGATTTGCGATTCCATTCTTCGTGCTGTCATTCTTTATCGGCAAAATGCAATGGATCCGCCGCAATAACGTGAAGATCATGAAGATCGGCGGCTATCTGATGATTGTGATGGGTGTGGTACTGTTCTTCAACTGGATGAACCATATCATTTCGATTCTCACAGCTCTGTTTGGAGATTTTAAAGGTTTCTAAAGGACGGCCCGGCGAAAATGCCGGGTCTTCTTTTATATTTCCATCATTTACTACTTGAAAAATAAAGAAAAAGCGAAATTTGTCGGATTCTATGGATTGAATTCTCCCTCACATTCCGTTATATTGAAATATGTGCTCTTTTGTCTGAAACTGTTTTTTGACGTGTGAAAATATAGAAAGATACATAATAATAGATTGATTTCTGTTGCAGTGTCGAGGGGGAACCAGCATGGCAAGAATATTAATTGTAGATGACGCAAAATTCATGAGACTCACTTTAACCGGCATCTTAAAGAAAGCCGAACATGAAATCGTCGGGGAGGCCGAAAACGGCCGCGAAGCAATTGACCTTTACCGCGAGCTCAAGCCGGAGCTTGTAACCATGGATATCACCATGCCTGAGATGAGCGGCCTGGAAGCCATGAAGGAAATCAAACAGGAATTTCCTGACGCCAAGGTAGTCATGTGCTCAGCGATGGGCCAGCAGAAGATGGTAGTCGAAGCCATCGAGGCCGGCGCCAAAGATTTTATTGTAAAGCCATTTGATGAAGGCCGCGTGCTCGACGCAGTCAACCGGGTCCTCAGCTGACCCAAAGCCATTTAAGCCTGCTTAAATGGCTTTTCTTTTTGCACCGATGTCCAAAGTCCTGAAAAATATTTTCTAAACAGAGGAATTTAGGATATAATATAATGGTAAATATTAAACATAAAAAGGATGAATGCTATGAACATGGTTGTAGCTTCTTCAATCGGAGCCATCTGCATGGCTGTATTTGTCATGTTCATCCGAATGCGGGCAGCCAAGAAACCTGCTTCAGCCAAAAAGATCATCTTGCCGCCGCTTTTCATGAGCACTGGCGCATTGATGTTCGTCTTTCCGTACTTTCGCGTCACACCGCTTGAGATATTAGAAGCTGCCGGAGTCGGCATGCTGTTTTCAATCCTGTTGATCAAAACCTCGGCATTTGAAGTGCGTGATAATGATATTTTCTTAAAAAGATCAAAGGCCTTTGCCTTTATCCTGGTCGGCCTTCTTGTCGTCCGGATTGTGGCCAAGCTGATTCTCAGCTCCACGATCGACGTCGGCCAGCTGAGCGGCATGTTCTGGATCCTTGCTTTCGGCATGATCGTCCCTTGGCGGATCGCCATGTACCTGAACTACAAAAAGATCTACAATGAGCTCAATGGTACATCATTGGATACAAAGACAACCGTATAAACAGTGAAAACATCGAACTCGCTTTCGGTGTTTTTTATTGGGCAAAAAGAAAAAAACCATTCCGCGTACAGCAGAATGGTTTCTAGAATAAATGCTCATAAGGAGCCATATCAATTTGTCTTTCAGTCAGTTTGCGGCGCAGGAATTTATGGTCGCGCTTTGGAGTCGCCTGAATATAACCGCGGATGATAAGATCCTCCGTAATGCGCTTTGCTTTCTCATTCAATGCCAGCTCGCCGATCTTCCCGGCAATCTTCTGCCGAGCCACATCACGGAAAAGCTCAGGCACCGGACTCACCAAATCCTCCAAGAGCACCTTCTGATCCTGGGCCCACAGGCTCCTCGTCTTATCCACATAATGCTCTTCCCAATCAAGGATCGACTTCCCATCCTCTTTAGGCATCCGCTTCAAAAACTTCCGGAACATAAAAAAGCCGCCGATCGCAAACAGTGATACCAGCACAACCACCCAAAACAAAATAAATACCAAAAACCAGCCAGTAAGCTCTGTTGTCATTCTATTCACCTACATTACATTCTCTTATTTAATTTTATTATAAGCATATGAAGGGAAGGAGACAAGCCGAATCCTGCATAAAAAGTGAAACATAGGGGAAATGGCCAAGCCATATAAACTTGTTTGATGGTACAATAAGGAAAAAGAGGAGGGGAACATAATGGAAAGCAGAAGCAGTCTTCAGGAGGAAAAAGAAAAGCTCCAAAAACAAAAGGATGGGCTATTATTGCAGATTTTCCTGCGCATCGCTCTTCTCGTGGCAGCAGGTATCGCCTATGGACTTTTTATGAGCTTTTTCAGCCCCATTGAAGGCACAGTTGAAACCCTTATCTTCTTTATCCTGGCCGCACTGGCCGTCTTTTTATGGATCCGCTTTATGGTCCAGCTTTTTCGAATATACAAGGTGCAATTTGAAATCAATAAGAATAATAAAAAGCTGCTGAAAAAGATCGCGGAAGAAGACCAGGGCCAGAACAATGGCAAAGGAACCGGCAGCTGGAGCTAAAGGCTTGAAAAGCAGCCCAAAATCCGGCATAATATCATTATGCTAAATAACAAAAGCAGCACATAACTGTTTTACTCATGGGGCTGAATGGGGTACTGGTGTCCCTCACGGTCTTCAAAACCGCTCGTGACCTGCGTGCCAGGTCAGCTGGGTTCGATTCCCAGGCGGTCCCGCCATAATATACATATTAGTGCCGTACAGTGATGAGACTGTGCGGTTTTTTTATTGTTTATTGCTTAAATGTGTGTGGGGTCAGGCCACTGACTGTAGGAACGTTGTCAAGATGAATCATACATGAAGCAACGATTAGATAGTAAGGTTCTGAATATTAGTGAAATACAGCAAAAAGCCATAGATAAAATAGTGTTATATAGAAATGAATTTGCACATTTTAAACCAAAAGCATTATCAGTTATTACAGAGGGTGAAGATTGGATTGTGAAAGAAGTGGTTGCTGTAATTAAATTTCTTGCTTTGGATTCCGGAAATGTTAATTATTTCGAGGATGGGATCTTTGAAAAAGTAAAATCTCTTATTGATGGATTTAAATAGCAAGCAGGACATTTATCTCTACTTATTCAATATTAGAAATGTAAATAATATATGGCGAGAGGGATAATTATGGAATACAATTTTTTGTATTTAATTGAAACAGGTAACAATAGCGTAGTTGTGTCAGCTAAAAACAGTATAGAAGCTGTTAGTCTATGGATCGAACAAAAAAATAAAGAACGTGAAGCAGACGGACGCCTTATAAAATTTAATCCCCAAAATTATTCAGTAAAACAAATTGAGCGAGAAGATTTGATTATAGGAGCACCCAAGTAAATTGGGTGCTTTTTTATTTGGGGAGGTAATTGGGAGGGATGCCCCTATTGAAAAACACTATTTCTTTTATTATTGTTTGAATTTTTGCAATTATTATGTAGTTTTTTGTTAAATAATGTATAATTATTCTAAACCGTGTCCTCAGGAGGGGTAAAATTGGAGCAAGGAAATCAAAGACCTAGACTTCAGAAGTTAATAATTAGGAATTTTAGAGGAATAGGTTCGAATCCGGTAGAAATAGAGCTCGATGATATTGTTGTTTTAGTTGGTCCCAATAATGCTGGTAAAAGTTCAATTTTAAGGGCATATGAAGTTGTTATGAGTGACGGTTCAAAAAAGAGTGAGTTAACATTAGATGATTTTCCTAACGGAACTATCTGTTCTGAAAACTTGCCTGAGATCATTCTCCACACAATAGTTTATGATAACTTACCTGCAGACAAATGGATTGACAAATCGACGGGAGAAAACCTAATAAAAGAGAGATGGATATGGAATACAGTAGGGAAGCCCAAAAGGAGCGGTTGGGATGCTGTAAACCAAGTATGGGATGAAACATTGGTTCCTTGGGGAGCAGCAAACGTTGCTAATTCTAGAAGGCCTTTACCTCATAAAGTAGACGCATTTTCAGATCCAGGAGAACAAGCATCTGCTATTATAAAATTACTATCGACCATCATCGCTAATCGTGTCAAATCTTTAACAGTAAAGAATGGTGATGAACAGGAAGAATTGACTGACTTTGGTAAGCTATTGGAACAGGTTAAGGAAATACAAAATAAAATAATTGCCGAATCAAAAGAAGAAATTGAAAAAGCTGAAGAAGGAATTTCTGATTTAATCAAAGAAATTTTCCCTAGTTATAAAATTAAGTTTGATGCAAGACCAGAAGATGATCTTGAAAAAAGCATTAATTTATTTAAAGCAGGTTCTAAACTCCTGATGGGTCCTGAAAATGGGTATCAGAGTACAATAGACCGTCAGGGAAGCGGTGCAAGAAGAACTCTGTTATGGGCTGCATTGCAATATATATCTGAAACCTCTTCTACCAATGAGAGACCCAATGTATTGTTATTAGATGAACCTGAGATTTGCTTACATCCTAATGCCGTACGAGAGGCCTGTCGGGTACTTTATGAATTACCCTCAAAGAGTAATTGGCAAGTAATGGTGACAACCCACTCTCCAACTTTTGTAGATTTTTCAAAAGATAATACTACTATTATTAGGGTGGAGCGTGATTTGTCTGGTGAAATAAAAGGAACAACACTATTTAGACCTCAAAGGGTGCGATTGGATGACAATGATAGGAGACTCTTAAAGTTGTTGAACTTATGTGATCCGTATGTTGCTGAATTCTTTTTTGGTGGGCATTCAATTATTGTAGAGGGAGACACTGAGTATACAGCCTTTAAACACATAATATCTAAATTTCCTGAACAATTTAAGGATGTTCACATAATAAGAGCTCGAGGGAAAGCAACTATTATTTCTTTAGTGAAGATATTAAACCATTTTGGTACAAGCTATTCAGTTCTTCATGACAGTGATTACCCTACGTTACGAAATGGTAATAGAAATCCAGCATGGACTAATAATCAAAATATATTGAATGCAGTGTATGAACATGACGACCCTTCAAAAGTAAGATTGGTAGCTACGATGAAAAATTTCGAATTTGCATTTTTAACAAATGAAGTTTCTGAAGAAAAACCATATAATGCTTTACTTCAGCTAAGTGAAAATCAACAAATGGCTGAAAATATTCGATTATTAATACTAGCCTTAATTGATCATTCTTCCCCTACTCCACCTGGATGCTTAGAATGGAATAATTTAGAGGAATTAGCCCGGCATTATAATGATAAAGTTAGCTCTAATTAAGTAAAAAAAGGATGCATATTATATATGTATCCTGTTTTTTATAAGCCAGGTCGTAAAAATTCCCCTTTGCTCCCGTTTACTCATATGAAGATAGTATTTAAAATTAAGGGCGTTAAATCTTCTAAGCCTGTGTCAAAATTAATCAAATTAGAGTTATGAAGAAGCTAATGGATAAAATTTTGAATTGTAATAAGTAAAAAAAATAGGTGCCTGACCCCACGTTTATTAAAGCTTTAAAGTGTGTGGGGTCAGGCACCATTCTTTTAGAAGTTGGAACAATATGTTGGAAAGTTAAAGGGGAAAGCTATTAACGTGTAGGAGGTATTCAAATGAAAAAGGTTTGGTTAATATTTACATACCTACAAAGACAAACACTATCCACTTTAAGAGTAACTCTAAAAGCAAAATTTAAGGGTATAGAAAAAAGAAAGAGAGATGGGGACTGGTTTGAATTTGCTAAAGAAGATGTAAAATATGCTAAGTCGAACTATCCCGATTTCAATTTGACAAATGCAAGCATGTGACGCCCTTCTCAAGGGTGATTTTGTTTTGATTAATTAAAAAGCACCCCGAAGGATGCCAATAATTATGCATATTTTTTATAATTACAATTTGTACATTTTGCCATAGGAATACCATCGTTATTTAATTTCTTATAGATCATATCAAAGGAAGGATAAGTCCGATCCAACCGATCAAATTCCTCTTCCCAGTTAGGATTTCGTGTCAGTGTAATTTCTTCACATTTAGGGCACTTTTCAGATGGATAATTGGCCACGTTTTCTTCGTTCATTTATTATTTCTCCCCTTTCCTTTTATATAATTCTACAAATAGGAGGATTTTCCTTCGTTTGTGGTGAATTTTGTAAAAAAGGGGGTGTTAAGAATGGTGAACTATAAACCTGGACAAAAACCAAAAGACTCTGGGCAATTTGTTGAGGTAGGGCCGCGCGGTGGTAGGAAAGGTAATATTGAAGTAACGGGAATAGAAGGAAAGCCTCTACCTCCGACATCAAAGCCAGGAAACCAATGGAAACAAGTTGATAAAACTAAACACAAATAAATATATTGAAGGGGGATGAGGAACAGGCTTTCCAACGTCCTCTTTCATTTTTTCTATAAGTTGTTGTTTTTCTTCCTTCTAAGGAAAATAGGTGCCTGACCACACATTCATTAAAGCTTAAAGTCTGTAGGGTCATGCACCTTTCTACGAGTTGTTGGAAAGGACGGAAAAAGGTGCGAAGCTTTCGTCCTTATAGTTCGAAATTATTGAACGACTCAGCTATTTCCTCATTATCTGATTTTCTGCCGTACTCTATCTTCGTAAGCAAGTCCGCAATTTCTCCACGAAGTTTTCTAATGTTCTGGTCCAATGCACCATCCATCCTACTGATGTTTCCATTGTACCCATAAACTCTCCCTTGCTCTAAATCTTTTAATCTATGCGCAATTTGAGATATTTCACGCTCATATCGGCCTCGCACATCTATGATTTTATCCTCCATAATTAAATCCTCCTATTGAGTTCTCTTTTAAATATATTTCGAAAATTTCTAAGTGTCAATTATGTGGAAATTTGGTGCTTGCCCCCACAAGTATTAAAGTCCTAAAGTGTGTGGGGCAGGCACCATTCTTTCTAATTACTACTGCGGTAGTCCCCTTGGCAGTTGGGTAGCTTTTAAAAGTAGTCCCAAACTTGTAAAATCAAAATAGAGTCTAAATATGTATTAAAAACCCAATGGAATTTCTGTAGCAAATAGGGATTTTTCAACAATACCTTTCGAGCCATTCCCATACCTAAATCAAAGGCAAATATCACCTAAGTTTAAAAAACAGTGCTGGTGAAGTAAAATTATATAAAAGTACAACTACTGAATTGACTCATTATCCCATGCCAAAGATAAAATTAGATATGTGGAGTGATAATCTTGAAAGAAATGAAACTTGAAGTATGGAGACCCCATAACAAAGATAGTGGGTGAAATGGAGTACGTCGAAATAATTTTATCTAATAATCTTACATTAATCTTTGAGGACATAAAAGGAACTAAAATAAAGTTTATATACGATCAAAAAATTAATGGAAGTGTTGTTTGGGCAAGCCGCTTTACTGATGATTTTATAAAAGGAGACATTTCTCATCTTACTGCAGATGCAAGAGAGAGAGGATTAGGTTCCCGCACATCTCCTTGGTCATTGTATAAAGTGGTGGATAACTCCGACTTTTTGCAGTGGTATGATACCTTACCTGGTCCAGGAAGTAAGGAGTACCCACACATTCAGCATCATGTGTTTGCTACGTCAGAAATTTTATACGAGATTTTAAGTGAAAATGAACCTAAAATTGAGATTATCAGTTAACTAGAGCCAGAGGGAAAGGTCCCTTGGTTCTTTTTTGGTATGAGCCAAAGGACCTGCCCCTCTGGCGCAAGAAAAAAAATTCTCACACCATGTCCATTTCCTATTCAAATCCATATATAAGAGATGAACAAACATATAGGAGTGAATAGGAATGCATATGCAGATCAAAGGGTGGACTCAGTTTATAAGGCTGGTTCGGTGGAGTGTGGTTTTTTATCATGTGGAGGGCTTGTGGTTATATTTGCTGCTGAAGAGTGATGTGAAGTTGAAGGAGGGGGGGCCGTGTGGGAAGATTATGCTGATTACGGGGCAGTGTGTCAATTCTATTCATTTACTGCGGGAGGACCTGTGGTTTTTTTACGTGAAGAAGAGGGATTATAGTAGTCATTCGCGGATTCAGAGTCCAATAAAGCAGCTGGAAAAGCTCGGTCTGTTTACGGCGGAGCTATTTCTGCTTGGTTTTTTGTTCAAGGTGCCTGGTGGGAGGGAGGCTTTGAATGGTCGAAAACAGGCTGAAACGGAAGAGGCAAGTACTGCCGAGGTACAGCCTAAAAACAGACCAGAAATTTTTTTATCGTCTGAAAGTGAATCGGTCGTGGAGGACACGTGAATCGAACCTGAATACACAATAGAGAAAAGAAATAAAGAAAGAATAGAAAGAATAAAAACAACAACAACAGCATCTCTGAAGAAGTCCTGAGAGCAAAAATCGCTGCTGTTGCTGACCACTCATGAGTGATGAGGGGCAAAAACTTTTTCCTAACAACAATGGAGTTAACAGTCATTGAACAGGATCTGTCAGCTACTATATTCAACTGAGCACCTGACAGCATTTATGGACTAGCAGTGAAGGAACAGCGTGCATCATTACACTTTGATAAATACGCTGTTGCTCAACCTTAACTTAAATTGATCCGTCCTTTACTGATATAATCGAAAAAAATAAACCCGCCTACGCTGAAGGCGAGTTCACTTTCTGAATGACAGTCTCAGAACGATCTTGCGATTGCAATTGCTGCTGTCTTAACCTCCACCATCCGATTGAAACCGCAATGATGGAAAATGCGCACGTGATTGTGAGTACAGTGGCTCCATCAAGCTTTAATAAAAGAACTCCTCCCAATAAAACACCAATTGGCTGCGCTATAGTGGCTCCTGAAGATAATACCCCCATTGCGCTTCCTAAAATGTTAACTGGTATAGCTTCCTGCAGAGTTGTTTGAAAAATGATCGTTATTGGCGCAGCGAGCAATCCGAATAGGCCGAAAGCTATTAAACTGAATACGATTGAATCTAAGAAATTGCTGCCCATGACGGCTGCTAATGCTGATCCAATGTATAAAAATATAGAGGTATTAAAATTTATCTGTTTGAATTTGTATGTGAAAGCTGCCCCTATTAAGGTGCCAGCGCCAATGGCAGTGAAGCACAATCCTAGAGCAGCTGAGCCATTAATTTTCAAATCAGAAAATAGAGTTGGCAAAAGAACATCCATGATCATAACGAATGACATATTGGTAAATACAGCTGAAGAAATAGCAATGAAAATCCATTTTTGCTCTTTCAGATCTCTGACAGTTGTCTTAAAGGCAGTCATCACACTCTTATTTTGATTAGAAGTGTGAGGTATTTTGACTTTAACTAACAGAACGATATAGCAAAGGACAGAAAAAAATGACAGGATAACAGCCACAATCATGGATAGGGAAAAACCGCCTGTCAGCAGAAGTATCCCGGCCGCGCTGGTTCCCAATAAATTGGTCACTTGTGTGACAACCGTTATCACACTATTAACGGACTTTAACTCCCCAGGATTGCATAATATCGGAACCAGAGTCCTTTCTAAGGGATTGAGAACAGCAGATGAGATCCCTATGAATATGACGACTCCTGCATATATCCAATAATTTGCTCCAGAAGGATCAATTTTTAACCATCCCACCACCAGCAGAAGCAAAAGAGAAAAAAGGTGCCAGATGCTTGACCACAGTCCTAAAGGTATTTTTTTCATACGGTCAATGGCAATTCCGCTTAAAGTAGTTAATAAAATGCCCGGTATGTAACGGAAAGCCATGAGTGATCCAAATACCAAAGGAGAATTTGTTATATTAGTGAAATACCAAGCCAGTGTTAAGAAAACAATGCTCGATTGCAAGGACTGAGTCCCTAAAGCAATTACTATTATGCTTACTCTCTTATTCATACTCCTTTACACCTTGTTTCATATACTCCATCAAGCTCCAACGTTGAGTTGGATAATTCATTGAACTTATATTGCTCTCCCAAATACAATCACCAGCCTTGTTGAAATTCTCCATTATTTTGTGGATTTTTTTCCTACTAACCAATCTTACTTTAAATTTACTATTTTTGGTATTGGGAAAATGATTAAGCAGTTCCTTCCTCCCGTATGAAGCGTTATAATCTAAATCAACAAGTGGTTTACAAATGGAACAGTTCTTTAACTAATGTTAACCTCACATAAAGTATAAAAAACCCTGTTAATTGGAGTGCAAGGCACGCAGACTCCAGCGGGAAAGCAGCGGCAATGCTGAGACCCCGCAGCGCGCAGCGGGAGGAGGCTCAGCGTCGCCTCGCGGAAAGCGAAGTGCCTGGAACGGAAATGAACAGCCCCATGATACCGCCACCCTTGTAAATTTTTATAAATCTCAGTTGAAAAGAAAGAAGATTATCAGGGTACCCTCAAACGGTCTTATCTTTCATACTAATAAGAAATTAATCGGTACTGACCGCCGTTAACTCACCTGCAAAATTAAGCAAGCTAAAGGAAGGATAATCCATGTATTATATTAGAAGCATACTAACACAAACTGCAGGATTCCTTGTTCTGTTGCTGGTTGCTGCACTGCCATTATATCTATATAACTTGGATGGGAAGGTCATTTTTCTTCCTTCAAATATTCCAGGCGAGGTACTTGCTTTCATAAAAGGTCTATTTACAGGTGAGTCCTACTATTACATGCAGGGGGACAGAAGGAGATTTTTGCTTTTTGACCTATTGAGCTTTTTTAGTGTCTCATATGTCTATGTCTCAGTCTCATTAGCTATTGTTATTGTATTATCCTTTATTTTTGGTATATGGCTATGGAAGAAAAGTGAAAAGTGGGTAAACTCCATATTAGGATTTGTGGGGTTTATACCGGATTTCATTTTAGTTTTAATGCTTCAGCTTTCTGTTACCTATATTTATAAACAAACTGGTATGCGCGTTGCAAAGGTTGCTTCGTTATCGCTCGAGGAACCGGCCATTTTACTGCCCGTTTTGACGTTAACGATCCTGCCCCTTTTGTATTTAGTCCGTTCCTTAAACGACCGCACTTTTGAGGTGGCTTCTGAAGATTACATACTAACAGCTGTTTCCAAGGGACTTACGAAGAGGCAGATTTATCTTTACCATGTGACCAGCAATGTACTTCCTTTTTTAAAGGCTGATATCTATAAGATCGTAGGGATCACGACAGCTAATCTTTTTATCATCGAGCATCTTTATAATACTAGGGGATTAACGGAAATCCTATTCGAGTATCCGGAGAACTTTGGCTACCAGTATAATCTTGTAGTCATTTCCCTGCTTTCTTTTTTTATCCTGTATATCGCTGTGCTATTTACGATGAAGCTCATTATATTCGGAATAGAGAAGGTGTTGCTGCGTGGGTAAATGGAATCTGAAATTAAAAGCAGGCATACTGCTGCTCATCTTCTTCTTCATCCTTTCATTAATAGGTCCTTATATTGCCCCCTATGGAGTAGACGAGCTGTCCGATGTTCAGTACGTAAAAACAGAATCAGGAAATAAATTAATAGCACCTCCATATCCTCCATCCGTAAAACACCTGTTTGGCACAGATCAATGGGGCTATGACATTTTATCCCTCCTATTGTATGGAGCAAAGTATACTTTTTTCACTGTATTAATCTGTGCTTTTTTGCGTTCCGTAATAGGTGGTGCGCTTGGGCTTTATTTTGCTGTCAGCAGCAGATCGTTTGCTGGCAGGAAAGAAAGGAAAAAGATTTCCAATCTATTAAGCGGATTTCCTGTCTTCATTTTTGTCTATTTTGTTCTCATCCGCTTGAATTTTGTCCCGGTATGGGGTGAAAACTCCTTAATCCTTCTCACTGGGACCCTTATAGTGATTCTGGGGATTAACGAAGTGTATAATGTCGTATTTGCCAAAACAGCAGAATTAAAAACCAGCCTCTATGTTTTAGCTTCTCAAACGATAGGCGGGAGCCGCTGGCACATTGCTAAAACTCATATTCTACCTGCATTGAAAGGCCAGTTCATGATTATCTTTATAAATGAAGTTATACTGGTTCTTCATTTAATAGGGCAGCTGGGCATATTCAGTATATTTCTAGGCGGAACATTTGTCCGGATGGATCCAGTTATTTATATATCAATGACAAAAGAATGGGCCGGTCTCATTGGCCAATTCAGATCAGCTTTCTATTATTCTCCTTGGGTCATCCTTTTTCCGCTAGCCGCATACCTCTTGCTGCTGTTTTCATTTTACTTAATTCTCCAGGGCTTTGTTCAGAAGGAGAGAGTAAAGCATAGGAAGGCTCCTATAATATAGCGTATGTCCGGGGCTTTCCCGAATACTCTTGCTGCCTGCTAATTGAATTCTCCTTGACCCGAAACTGAAAATTTTTAAAACAATCAATTAAACCGTCCTACATATAGATACTTACTGAGAAACATGCACTAGAAAAAAATTACATCATATATAGGTTATATCCCGTTTGAGGTCTGAGGAGGATATTATGAAACCTATATTACCCAGTGAAAAATATTTCGGTAATTTAGAATTGGTGTATACATTTTATGGGCCTATGCCTACAGGTGTTACGGTTTCAGAAAATGGCCGTATTTTCGTTTGCTTTCCGAAATGGGGAGACGATGTTAAATTTACGGTGGCGGAAATGGTTGGGGATCAATTGCAGCCTTATCCTAATTTACAAACCAATTTGGCTAACCCCGAGAATGTCACAATGACCTTCATCAGTGTCCAAAGTGTAGTTGCGGATGGTTTGGGCACTCTTTGGGTATTAGATACAGGAGCACCTAATTTTTCTGTACCCATTAAAGGCGGGGCAAAATTAGTGGCTGTAGATTTAAAAACCAATACGATTAGAAGGGTATATACCTTTACAGATGATGTTGTCCTGCCAACAACATATCTGAATGATGTACGTTTAGATTTTCGTGTTGGAAAAGCAGGTTATGCCTATATAACGGATTCTTCATCAAGAGGGCCAGGAGCTATTATCGTCGTAGATTTAGCAAATGGAAACGCATTTAGACGGTTAAATGGAGCCCATTCAACTTCGCCTGATCCCTATTTTATACCGAAAGTAGAAGGCCAAATCTTAATGAACCGAAACAAAGACGGTTCAACTTCACCATTTAGATTGGCGTCTGATAGTCTTGCGATTTCTCCCGAAGGAAAGATAGTATATTTTGCTCCGCTAAGCAGCCGTCATTTGTTCTCGATCTCAACAGAAGCCCTCAGGGACAGAACGATACCGGACACGGATTTACCTTATCATGTGGAATATTTGGGTGAAAAAGGGGCATCTGATGGAATGATTACCGATGCAAAAGGAATCGTTTATGCCGGGGACTATGAAAATAACAGTATCCGTAAGATATTTCCGAATGGAGCAATCGAAACCATCGCACATGATCCAAGAATATTATGGCCGGATACTTTTTCAATTGGCCCTGATGGATACTTATATGTCATTGTAAACCAATTGCATCGGCAGGCCAGATTCCATTATGGAAGAGATTTACGGGAAAAACCTTATAGTTTACTTCGTATGTATATTGGGGAATTACCTGCTCCAGCCTTTTAACCATGAGGGTCTACTTACTTCACTGCAGCTGGTATTTTAGGATGTTATTCAGCATTGTCAGGAATTCAGAAACAATATTGCTGCCCAGTATCAACTAATGGTATAAGCTAAAAATAATGGAAGAAGTTCAAAGATGGAGTGGCGAAACCGTCGGAAAAACCTGTTATTTGCAGGTTTTTTTATTGTCTTATTTTAAGATAGGAGATTTTTTCCGTAGCTCCTTCGAAACAAATCTTTTGCTTTGCACAGAACAGATAGGTAATATATGAATATCGCGAATTGCCGATTTGGCGTGACGCTTTCAGATCTCTATCCAGCTTCCATTGAGATAGTGATAATCAATATAGAAAGAGGCAAATGACATTGAAGCAGGAATTGGAACGCTTAAATGATGAACAAGCCGTTGAAATTTTTAAGGCATTGTCAAACCAGACGAGGGTGAGCATTCTTCAAATGTTAAAAGATCCCGAGAGTCATTTTTCACTGCAAGCCCATATTATTGCTGATGAAGGATTTAAAGGCGGGGTTTGCGTAGGGGATATCAGAAGTAAGGCCGGGATTTCGCAATCCACAACTTCACAGTATTTATCGATTCTGCTGCAAAGCGGACTGGTTGAAATGAAGCGAATTGGACAATGGACATATTATCGCCGTAATGAGGAGACAATTAAAAAGTTCGAAAAATACATTGGTACAAAAATTTAAGGAGAATTGAAGTGAGTTTATTACAGCATCGAGCATTTAACAGATTGTACCAGCAGGATAAAATGACGCTTGGTTTCTCGATTCCGACGGCAAGGATGTCGAAATATCCGATTATGGAAAATCAGCTGCCGCTTGCCCGCAAAATTGAAAACCATGGTTTCGCGGCATTGTGGCTTCGGGACGTTACGATTCAGAATTTGAATATTGATGATAATGGGCAAATGTATGATATATGGATTTATTTGACCTATCTTGCGGCCCATACCAGGAATATTGCACTTGGGACGGCGAGTGTGGTCCTCCCGCTGCGCCATCCTGTCCGGGTGGCAAAGGAAGCATCATCTATTGACCGGCTGTTTCCCGAACGCCTGATCATGGGAGTGGCCTCAGGAGACAGGGATAAAGATTTCACAGCCCTAGGAATCTCCAAGCTCGAAAGTGGAAATCTGTTTAAAAAGAATTATGCATTCCTTGAACGGCTGTTAAAGGAGGAGAATCCGACCATCAGCAGTGATTCAGGCATGATCGATGGAACCGATATGAGAATGTTTCCCAAACCTTTTTCAGCGATTCCGACCATGGTGACAGGATTCACAAATCAATCGATTGAATGGATCGCACAGAATGGGGACGGCTGGATCCAATACCCGAGGAACATGCCACAGCAAACTCAATTGATTAAAGATTATCGCGAGTTGTCGGAAATTCACGCCCCTGGAGTGTTTAAGCCTTTCACCCAGACTTTATTTATCGATTTATCGGAAAATCCCGATTTATCTCCTGTTCCGATTCCGTTAGGATTTCGTGCAGGGCGCAAGCACTTATTGGAAATTCTGTATCAATTTCAATCCATTGGTGTCAATCACCTGGCTTTTGTATTGTATTTTTCAAGGCGCCCTCCCGAGGAAGTCATCCAGGAGCTTGGAGAGTTTGTGCTGCCTTACTTTCCGACTCATGAAATTCCAGTAATAGATTAGTTTTTAAAAATATTTGATAAGGAAAGAAGATGAACTTATGTCTAAACATGCAAATAAACTAAACGAAATTCCATTCTCTGTGCTTGATCTTTCGCCGATAACAGCCGGAAGTACTCCTGCTGACTCTTTCCGCCATACATTGGAACTCGCACAGCTTGCTGAGAAACTTGGCTACAACCGTTTTTGGCTGGCAGAACACCATAATATGCCGTTTATAGCCAGCTCCGCCACTTCTGTTGTGATGTCCCATTTGGCAGCCGGTACATCAAAAATCAGGATTGGTTCAGGTGGAATCATGCTTCCGAATCATGCCCCGCTGGTAATTGCTGAGCAGTTTGGCACTCTTGAATCATTATACCCGGGGCGAATTGACCTTGGTCTGGGACGGGCACCTGGTACAGATCAGGGGACCGCTCGCGCATTGAGACGCGACTTGAGAAGCACAGGAGATGACTTTCCTGAGCAATTAGCGGAACTCCGAGGTTACTTTGATCCATCCCTGGCACAAGGGAACCCTATAAAAGCTATTCCTGGTGAAGGTTTGAATATTCCAATCTGGCTGCTGGGTTCAAGCGGCTTCAGTGCGCAGCTGGCCGGAGAACTGGGTTTGCCATTCGCGTTTGCCGCCCATTTTTCGCCGCTTAACACTCTGGGTGCACTGCAGATCTATCGCAAAGCGTTTAAGCCTTCGAATGTTCTCGATAAGCCGTATGCGATAGTGGCATTGAATATCATTACAGCAGAAACCGATAAAGAGGCAAAGCGCCTTTTTACCACCATACAGCAGCAATTTTTGAATCTGATGAGCGGCAGCCTTATCCCGCTTCAACCACCGGTAGATGACATATCCGAAGTGGCCGGCAGCTACCAGTTAAAGGCACTCGAGCAGCAATTAGGCTCATCGATTGTCGGCAGCAGGGAGACGGTAAAGGAAAAACTGCATACATTTTTGGAAGAGAGCCAGGCAGATGAAATCATGACCATTGCCCAAGTGTACGATCACAAAGCCCGCCTGCGATCATACGAGCTTCTGGCAGAAATAACAAATAGCGAACGGTAAAAAGGAGGACATCAGCAATCAAGCCTAAAAGTTATAGTTACTCGCGGTTTAGCCGAAAAATTTAGAGAGGTGAATAAAGAATGACTGCACATAAAGATCCCATTTTAAAAGCAGGGGATTGGGTAAAGGGAAAGTCAATCGATGGGGAGCTGCTAATGGGTTATATAGAATCTCTTGCTGCCCAGGGTGGGGCTCTGAAAGTAACAGCCGTTACATCTGATAATGATATGGCTGTTGGGAAAACTATTCTAATGCAGAGCAAAGATGTGAAGAAATTGCCGGAAACGAAAGTATCAAACAAAGAGCAAATTCGTTTTCTGATTGATTTGGCGCTTTCTACAGGAGACGAGGAATGGTTTATAGAACTTTCTTCTCAGATAAACTCCATGAGGCAGCTTGTTGATTCCATTAGATAACGCAAAAGAAGAAATGTCGATTCGGCAGGATGAGTGTCTGTAAGTTCCTTGCAAGGCTGGGAAGCGGCAGGCACTTTTTTCTCCTATCTGCCATTCTCCCCTAACTTAGTGAGGAGTGATTCAGCTGCAGGACCAAATGGACAAAGTGCTTTTTCGTTCACTTACTTTCGGCCAAACTTGGGAAAAAATTAAAAGACATTCTATATGAATGCCTTTATATTAACAGTCGATATTTGATTTTTCACCAATATCCTTAACAACATCCTCGAGCAGCACGTTACCCAATACTTTCTCCATTGCTAACTGTGCAGCTGAAAATATCGGCTCAATTGTGTTTTGGATGTGCCTTCCCACCGGACAGTCGGGATTAGGATTTTCATGCATTCCAAACAACTCATTATCTTGTACAACATTAACAGCCTTGTATACGTCAAGGAGTGTAATTTCCGACATTTCCCTGGCAAGCTTGGCTCCTGCGATTCCTGGGTGCACCTCTACCAATCCTGCTTTCTTTAACATCCCCATAAGTTTCCTGATTACAGCAGGGTTCGTGTTAACGCTAGAGGCCAGAAAATCGGAAGAGCTAATCCCGTCCTTATTAAACTCAATCAACGACAATATATGAATTCCTACAGAAAATCTACTGCTGATGGACATAAAGCATCCCTTCCGTTTGTAATTAATTCGATTACAGGTTTATTATACCTTAAAATCATGAAGAATAACAAAGGGCAAACCGTTTATGTTGACTTGACACTCTCTTGTAATTATAATGATTACAGGTAATTGAATTGGTTACAACCGTAAAGTGAAACTAGGAGGACTTTATTATGAAATTATTAGTGACAGGCGCCACAGGAAAACTTGGAACAAAAATTGTGGATTCTTTATTAAAAACTGTTCCAGCTGAGCAAGTGGCTGTCAGTGTCCGTAATCCTGAAAAAGCTGCAGGATTAGAAGCTCGCGGAGTAGACGTCCGTAAGGGTGATTTTGACAGCCCGGAAACATTGGATACAGCTTTTGCCGGCATTGACCGCTTGTTAATCATTTCTGCTGATGGGGACAATGAAACAAGAATCCGCCAGCATGGAAACGCGGTCGCTGCTGCGGAGCGCGCCGGTGTTAAATTTATTGCTTATACAAGTATAGCCAAAGCTTCTGAAAGCACCAATCTAATGGCTCCGCCTCATGTTGCCACTGAAGCAGCCATCAAGAAAACAGGGATCCCTTATTCATTTCTCCGCAATAACTGGTACCTCGAGAATGAAATTCCAACCATCCAGGCTGTTTTGGCTGGGGCACCATGGGTTACATCAGCAGGTAATGGCAGAGTAGGCTGGGCAACGCAGCAGGATTATGCAGAAGCTGCTGCTGCAGTCCTCTCTGGTAGTGGTCACGAAAACACAATCTACGAACTGTCAGGGAAATTATTGACCCAGGAAGAACTTGTATCCGAACTGGGGAATGTCCTGGGGAAAGATGTCAATGTGCAGCAGGTGGATGACACTGCCTATGCGGCTATCATGAAAGATGCAGGTCTCCCTGAGTTCATCATCCCGCTCCTGGTAGGCATTCAGGAAAGCATTCGCAGCGGCTCTCTGGAAGTTGAAAGCAACGATTTCGAAAAGGTTCTGGGACGTCCTGCCACACCTGTCAAAGAGGCATTAACTGAAATGGTCAATGAAATCTCCCAGACAAGATAAACAAAATTAAACCGGCCTTTCTTCGATAGAAATGGCCGGTTTTTATGTTCGTTGATGTTTTAAAAGCAGGAAGGCTTCTTCTATAGATACTCTTATGATGACACCAGGCAAATGGTTTCTAAAATACTTTGCCTGCAGTAGTTTTAAACTGTTCCCTGAATATTTTATAATGTCGGTAAGTTCAATGCAGTATCAATATTAGTTAAATCCAAACTGATCTGTTCGTTTGTATCATAAGCATGATACCATCCTTTTGCTGCCATATAAGTGGATATTTGTTCATGCATATCAAGAGCTTCCACTAAATGGCGGGTGAGTATTTCTTTAATTTCCGGTGTTCCTGACTCCGTAACTGCCATGGCATAATTTCTCACTCCGCTTTTAGCTGAAATGAGCAGATCCATTGCAACCACTTGATCTGATAATGCATTCATGCCAGTTAAATTTTCAATGATTGGATTCATTTTCATCCACCTCCTAATTTACTGCTTAGCATTCGAAAGGATAGAAGCATATTCTTGTAATTGTCTCGTAGATACATCAATGTCCTGCAGCATAATATCTTTTAATTGAGGGTCTGTAACCAACGCTTTCATCGTTTTGGACTTTGTTAGGCAATTGGTCTTAAATGCAGCCATCTCATGAACCTCAAGAACTTCATGCAAGGCGTAGTTCATTTTTTATTCCTCCTCCCTTAAGGTTTCAGCACAACTTTAATACATTCATCCATTTTTGTGTCAAATATCTCATATCCATGTTTTGCTTCGCTGAGAGGAAGGACATGACTTACTACATCACTTGGGTCAATCTTGCCAGTCGATACCAATTCAAACATGTATGGCATATAATGGATGACAGGGGCCTGTCCGGAGCGGATATTGATATTCCGCTGCATAATATCTCCAAAAGGGAAACCATTATATCTGCCGCCGTAAACGCCCGTAACTTGAATGGTCCCGCCTTTACGCACTGCTTGTGAAGCCATGATAAACGCACTTAATGCTCCCCCTTGAAGCTTCATTCCACTCGCAAGGAATTCCATATCAGTCATTTTACCGTCCATACCAACTGCATCAATGACAACATCAGCACCGCCCTTTGTCATTTCTTTCAAATGCATTCCCGCATTTTCAAATTGTTCAAAATTAACAATTTCAACTTTGTTGGTACGTTTGGCATGCTGCAGACGGTAGTCGACATAATCTACCGCAATGACACGCTTTGCACCTTTTAACCAGCAGAATTTTTGAGCAAAAAGACCAACCGGACCGCATCCTAATACAATAACTGTATCTCCACTTTTTACGCCTGCATTGTCGACGCTCCAAAAACCAGTAGTCATCGCATCGGCAATAACGGATAACTTTTCATCTGGTTCTTCACAAGTCTCAGGAATTTTGAAATGAGTAAAGTTGGCAAACGGCACTCTTAAATACTCTGCTTGTCCGCCTGGATAGCCGCCAGTCGTACCAGAATATCCGAAATATGCACCCATATCGCCATTATCATTAGAATTATCACATTGGCTTTCCAAATGGTTTTTACAATACATACATTCCCCGCAGGCAATGTTAAAAGGAATAATAACACGATCCCCTTTTTTTACTTTCGTTACATTTGGTCCAACCTCTTCAACAATCCCCATCGGTTCATGACCGATAATATAGTCTTCCTGCATGTTTGGAATCATTCCATGAATCAAATGTAAATCAGATCCGCATATTGCTGTACTCGTTACTTTAATTATCATATCATCTGGTTTTTCGATCTTTGGATCTGGAACTTCTTTGACTACAACATTTTTAATGCCCTGATATGTTACTGCCTTCATGTTATACAGCCTCCAGTGTTATTGTTCATCAGGTGTCCGGTCAAACATACCTTTTCTATTGGTTTCAACAGGGAACAGATTCATTTTGCCAATCATCAGTGTATTGTTGGCAGAGAGCTGATCTAGTTTATACTGTTCACTTAGTTCGTGTGGGTGGAACCATTTTTTGCTGACCATCAGGTCTGTAATTTCCTGATGCATGGTAATACCTTGCATTAATTGGTTTCGTAAGAGGGTTCTAACATCAGGTGATGCCGACTCCGTTAATGCGACAGCAATATTACGCACACCTTCTTTAGCACGAAGGAGGAAGTCCATGGCAAATGTGGTATCAGCCAGTTCAGGTACATGTAATGAGTTTATAGGGTCTAAATAGTCATTATTCAATGAAGTTGCCTCCTTTTCAATTTACTATTGGTGTAGGGCGGTTTTGAGGAACAGGAGCTTCAAAAGGTGCACGCTGATAAATCGCCTGTAATTCTCCAAGCGATTGGATAGATTGTTCAACATCTTTTTTCATTAATTCTCTCAAATCCTGATCAAATACCAGACCTTGCATTAGTTTTGATTTCGCCAGGCAAAGGGTTTTAAAGTTAATAACTTCATGCAGATCCAATGACTCATGATCGGCTAATTTTTGAACGTCCATTCTGGTGACCTCCTTATTGACTTGTACAAAGATATAGTTTCAAAATTTACAGCAAATTATCCCGATTTTTTTAGGGTATTTTTTAGTTAAAACTGCAGGAGGAAAAAAGAAGATTTAAGGAGAAATGAAATGCACAGTATTTATTAGAATAAGCAAAAAAGCGAGGGGGGCAATGATGAATTCACTGTATTTATTTGAATATTCCCAGTGATGAATATATTGTATTTTTCTTCAGTTTTATGTAGTGAAGTAAAAAGTCTGTTTTCAGTAAATAGAAAAGAAAAAATAGCTATTAAAAAAAGCCTGTATCCATGAATCTAATTGAAGATACAGGCATTTTCTTTTACTCGAAACTTTATGACGCCCAAATTTGAATATTAGATAATAGAGTAGTTAAAACCATACCTGGGATTAGTATAATAAGGCGGTCTCCAACCAATTTCCGGCATTGGCCAGGAATGGTTGATATAATCCATCCTTACTTTTTGATCTGAATGATTGACCAGCAATAATTTTACTTCAGGACTAAACTCGAAATTCAAATGGCTGCCTCCTTAACATTTTTTCTTACTTTTTACCTTATTCATACTAATTGGATATGGAGCATGTACCACTTTCTTAAAACGGTCATGAACAAACATCTGAGCCGATAGAAAGAGGATTTTACTTTATTGGAAAACAGGCACTTCGTTCAGACGCCCAACATAGGTTAAACATAAAGTTTTAAACCTGGAGGTTTCCTATGAGTCAAGAAAATCAGAATCGCGAAATGCCGCAAGTGGATCAGATGCAAGACATCGAATTCACGGATCAAATGGATATGATGGATCAAATGCCGGAAATGAATCAATCGCAATTGTATCAACCTCAAATGTATCAGATGCAGCAAGCCAATCAGATTCCCCATTATCATATGCCCCAAATGCAGCAAGCCAATCAGATGCCACAGTACCCAATGCCTCAAATGCAGCAAACCAATCAAATGCCCCAATATGTTATGCCGCAAATGGGCCAGCATGCTGGTAATGGGATAGGGCAATATCAATACGGAGATATGATGGGGAAATATCAGCAGAGTAACATGATGGGCCTGAAGGAGCAAAAGAAGCTGCAGGAGATCCAGCAGCTGCAGCAAGCATTTGATGCCAATAAAGTGGAACACCCATACCCGATGTATCCTAATTATGGAAAAATCATTCAATATGAGGAAATACCATTAAATTTACCTGAACAACGCCAGCTTTTCCATCCTGGTGTGGAAGGGTTAATGGTGCCCCGGCCGATCATTGAAAATCCCAATTATAAAGGAAGCGGAAAATTAAAGGGAAAGGTTGCGCTCATTACAGGCGGTGACAGCGGTATTGGGGCTGCGGTAGCGATTGCGTTTGCCAAGGAAGGCGCTGACGTAGCCATTGCTTATTTAAATGAACATGAGGATGCAAACCGCACCAGAATGAGGGTTGAACAACTTGGCCAGCGCTGTTTATTAATGCCTGGCGACTTGCGGGATAAAAGGCAATGTGTCGCCATTGTAGAGCAAACGGTAAGGACATTCGGCCGCCTGGATATACTCTGTAACCATGTGGGGATCCAGTTCCAGCAGAAGAGCTTGACGGACATTACCGATCAGCAATTCGATGACACATTTAAGGTAAATATCTATTCCCACTTCTACACAACAAGAGCCGCTCTTCCTTATTTGAAGCCGGGAAGCTCGATCATCCAAACTTCATCTGTTGTTACTTATGTTGGCGAAAAACAAATGATTGATTATACTGCCACAAAAGGCGCCAACGTAGGATTCACCCGGGCACTGGCCAAAAACGTGGTGAAAAAGGGAATCCGCGTTAATGCAGTAGCGCCCGGACGAATCTGGACGCCGCTTATCGCTGCGAGCTTTTCGTCAGACCAAGTGGCGGTGTACGGAGCCTCTAATCCTATGCAGCGTGTGGCCCATCCATTTGAATTAGCTCCAACATATGTATATTTGGCATCCGATGACTCACGCTTTGTCACCGGCCAAGTGCTGCATGTGGACGGCGGAGAATCTACTCATTCATAAAAGAATGCAGTATTTCCCACATCTAGATAAAGCGCAGCCGATTTCCAATTATTGTGGGGAATCGGTTTTTTATTGGTATGAACCTTGAAAAAACCGCTCTACTAAGGAGCGGTTTTTACAAACGGATTATTCTGGCCCCAGTCACGCATTTTTTCTAGGTATCTTGGACAGGGTACCAGCAAAGCCGAAGACTTTATAATAGAGAATCCGGCTTTTATTTTATGCAACAATCCTCTTTTTGAACATATTCTCTTAGATGGATAGTGGTTCAAGTTTCAGGTGGCACTCAACTTTAATGTTTGCATTCGCCCAGAACTTGCGCCAGTCTTCTTCTGAAATGGGCTTTGCAAAAGGTGATGTCGCCTGCCGGCCAATTTCAAGGGGATCTACTTTTAATTCTTGGAATTTTTTAAGCAATGAAAAATTTCCCTCCTCCATATAATGCTCAATCTCGTCATTTAATTGATAAAGGCTAGCTTGACTGTCCAGGGTTTTCGCGCCTCGGTATTCATCAATTTTTGCCCGATAATAAACTTTTAAGGTAACAGTATGGTCCATCAGATTTACTCGTGTTTCAACCTTTGAACGGACTTCCCCCAGAGAGACATCCAAAGGATCGATGACCATGTTTTTAAGAAATTTAGGATGGCTAAGAAGCTGAAAAAATTGGTCTTGTTCCTTATCCGTCTGCCCTTTAAGCTTTCCATTGCTGAAAAATCCAGTTCCCTCATAACTAAAGCCTTCTTTATCCATATTAAAAACCGGTATAAAGGGATCTGAAAAAGGAGTGTAGGACTTTTCCATAAATTCATGGATATTAGTAATAGTAATCTCTCCTTCATTATCCTTTTCGTAATGCTTGAGCTTCCTGTAAAGGTAGTAATCCAGATCTTTCTGCTTTTTCATTTGATTTTTCACAAACGCTTCGATATCACCTCTCATAACTACAAGGAAAACACGGTGCGAAACTTCCGGATCGGTTAAGAGCATGTCTACCAAGGGTACAATTTCATTTCTTGCAATTTTTTCATCTATGAACAGCATTCTCAGCTGTCCCAGCCTAATCTCCCGGTAATACTTCATATTAAATTCTTTTCTAGCCTGCTCTAACATTTTGACATCAGCGGAAAAGAATTGTCTTTCTTCGTTCATGGCAGGAGGAACCAGTGTAGAGACAGTTATCCTCTCTTTATCTTCCCCTTCTTCAACTGCCAAAAAGGTAACAGGTGCAATTTCCTCGACTGTATTCTTCTGATCTGTAAAAGAACAACCCGATAAAAGGTATATTAGAGTTAAAAAAATTATGGGTGCCTTCATAGGCGGGAACGCCTCCTCTTCCTTTTATTGGCTGCAAAGAGGAGAGTTGGAACGAGTATGTAGGTAATGGATCCAGTCCATAATTGCAGGTTTGTCCAGCCGTTAAGTTCCTTTCCTTCTCTCCAAAAGAGCTGATCTATTATGAATAGACATCCCAGGACAAATAAGCTGACTGCATATAAACTTCTGCGGGCAGTCTCCTTATACTGGGTTCCTGCAGAAATTCGAATAGCGCCGTATAAGCAAAGGAGAAAGAAGGAGGCAAAGAAAACATATTGGAACATTTGCAGAGAAATCATGATGATTTCTACTCTTTCAAAAATAGGTGACTGAAGGTATTCAACCATATTAACAACTGGAAAACTGATTTTCCCCAAGTACGGCGATCCGAAAAAAAACAGGCAGGCGATAAAAATTACCGTATATTGTAATATTGAAAGTAAATTGGCGATGGATAAATATTTCAGTGTCTTCTCTTTCGCATTGATCCATGGCAGCAATAGAATTAAATATTCCGGGCCTGATAAAGAGGACCAGACCATTAAGGTCCCTTTCCAAGGATGATGAGCCAAATCAACTGGAATCAAAGGGTATAAATCATGAATATCTGCTATAGGAGGAAGGAAATTCGGTATATAAAGAATAATTATCCAAAATGTACAAAAAAAAGCAATTATACCGAAGCGGAGTGTTTTTTCCATCCCTTGACTGGCAATATAGGTGCATGCCAGCATAATAAAAAGGATCAGCCACGGCCGCCGTATAGCTGGAAAAATAAATAAATGAACAATTTCAACGTATCCAAGAACGATAAAACATAACTTGATTAAAATGACAGCAATCCCTGTAAACGCGATTATCCTTAGTATTCTTTCGCCTAAAAGTTTGGCGAATCCTTCATAACCTTGCTGTGGGTCCATATAAGCTAGGCTTTTAGATAAGACAAACAGGTTAAGTTGAGACAGAATCCCTATGGCCAAAATTCCGAATAATAAATACGAATGCTGCAGTAACTTTGGTAACAATAAAACAAAATAGAGCATGTGGGATTGATGGACAAATGTAATTATATAACCATTTCCCAAGTCAGCTGTCTTATCAAATAATTTGATTGCCCCCATTTACTTGTCATCTCCTTGGTTATATCTCCACTTAAAGAGAGGATGCACATGTTTGGGCCGCTTTTTCATCCATGTAATAGGAGCCCGAATGATGAAATCCTTCCAATCCCTCCAATAGAGTGGTGCAACCGGAGCCAAATATGGCTGCTTCAAGCTTGTGAGCCCATTAAGGTGTGCGAGCATGAAAATCAAACCTAACACAATTCCCGGAATGCCGAGCAAGGAGGCTAAAATTAGGAATCCAAATTGAATCAATGTGTTTGTCTTGCTCAGCAGATAATTGGGAACCAAGAAAGAAGCAACTGCAGCTACTCCTACCAAAACAATTAATACCTTGCTTACAAAACCAGCTTCAACAGCTGCCTGGCCGATCACTATACCTGCGATTGTCCCTAGAGTTGTGCTGGTTTTATTAGGCATCCTTAAACTGGCTTCCTTAATGATCTCCAGCACCAGCAGCATTAACAACCCTTCCCAGAAGGGGCTAAAAGGCAATTTACTTCTTGATTCTAATAAAACAAACAGAATCTGAAGCGGGATTACCTGATAATGATAGGTGGTTAAAGCTACATATAGAGGAATTAATAAAAGGGACACCACGTAGCTGATATAGCGGATGCATCGCAGAAAGCTGGCGACTAACCATCGGTGAATATAGTCTTCAGGCGATTGAAAAAGATTAAAAAATGTAATCGGTGCAACTAAAGCAAAGGGTGTATTGGCTACTAGAATCACAATTTTGCCCAGTCCGAGAGAATAGGCACATTGATCCGGCCGGTCTGTCTGCTGAAATTGAGGAAAAACGGAATGGATATGATCCTCCATAAATGCAGCTAATTCTGACTGTTCAAGAATGATATCAAAATTTACTTTTGAAATTTTTTCACGAGCTATATCAATTATATCCGGATTGGCTATTCCCTCTATATACATCATTACTACCTTAACTTTAGTAAGATATCCGACGGAAAAATTCTCCGTTTTGAGTTCTGTGAGAGGAAGCCTTCTTCTAAGCAGGGTGACATTCTGGTCAATCTGCTCCGTAAAGCTGTCTTTAGGGCCGTATAAAATGGTTTCTGATTCCGATTGTTCAACATTTCTCCCTAAAGGATTTTCAAGTGGAACGGCCAACCAGTTACCCACAGTGTCATGAAGAAGAACATGGCCCTGCATCAATAGCTTCTGGGCTTCATCTAGTCCTGTAACGGCATCAGCCTTTGCTGTAAAAAGGCAGGTATGTATCATTTCTTCTGGACAATTTTTGATTGGCTGTATGATGGATTCGTTTAATCTTTCCTGGTCTATCAATGTACTGATATAAATAATTGTAACTTTCCGGTCTCTATTGATTCTGTGTTCTATCAGCTCTCCATCATCCATATTGGAAATCAGGTCCTTAAGAGTTTCAATCGATAAATGATCTCTTTTTTGAAGCAGCATGTTGCCGCCTTTTGTTTCATGCCGGATTTTTTTTAGTCTTTTTGTCCAAAACATGTATTTTATCCTCACCTAAAATCTTTAATTGATTCTGCTCAATAACTCTCTTGATTTCCGGTTTAGTCTGTCCGCGATGACTCTTTTTATCCATTTCTAAATTTAGAAAAAGCGGCTGCTCATCATTAGAAAATATATTTGAAGAGCCTGTATATTGCACGTTGAATTTAATAAGGGTGTTTGTACTTAAGTGAAGGATATATTTCTTATAAGCAAGAGGCAGGAAAACGGGGATTTTATTTCTGCCAAAATAGATGTTTATTATATTAGAGAAGGTGATCTATAACTCCTCCCATAAGAAAGACACCTATTAGTTTGAGGAAAAGAATTGTTGATTATCTATTTATTTTGCTAGTAATGTACGCGGGTTATTGAGCTAAAGGGGCAGGTTCTTTTGTTGAGGGAGGATAGTGATAGAAGGATTTTTATAAATAGAAAAAGAATATAAACATATTCATCCAAAATTAGGGGGATTGTAATGTGGAAAGAATTTGTCAATTCCATTTCTAAGGAATATCATTTTAAAGACCCTGCAACAAAGTTTGAGATTGCTCAAATTCAATAAGAATTAAATGTGAATTACCAGAAGAATTAACTGCCTTATTTAATGAAACAAATGGTGTGTTTGACAACTGGAATTGTCCTTTGGTTTGGCCAGCTTCCCAAATGATTAAGGATAATCTATTTTATAGAAATTTTGAAGATTATAGAGATATTTATATGCCATTTGATCATCTTTTCTTTTTTTCAGACGCAGGCAATGGAGATTTATTTTGTTATTTTGATAGGAAGAACGATGAACGCCTAATAGAATATGAGTTTAATGTTTTTCTTATATAAAAATAAGGCTTGAGGAGTTCCCCAAGTCCCTAGGTTGATCATTATTTTCACTTATTCTTTGCAATAAGCACTGAAGTTAGCATTTTTTATCGCAGTAAAAGCCTGCCCCCACAATGATAAGTAAAATAAACAGAACTACAATTAAGAAAAAATCGTTCCGGTGACTAGGGCAGCTGTAGCTATATGCAGGATATGGAGCTCCATAATCATATGCTGGGGATGTATAGGCAGGCATTGGAGCGGCATTAGGAGCAACGTTTGGAGGAACATTTGCACTAAGAGTCGGCGGTGCGTTAAGATTTGAATACATGTATCATACCTCCCTCGAGTAATGAATTTCTCTATATAGTACTCTCGAAGGTGAGTTTGGAGCCCGTCTATAAAAAAATGGGCGAATGTCCGGGTGATTTGATCTGACCGGTTATTAGATCGAATAATAGAGATAGTGTACATATGAAATGGAGCTTTTGTTATGGTGCACGATTGGACGCTGGGGTTTGTATGCTGCACTGTTCCTTTGCCAGCCTGCCGCTCTTAATAAATACTTGAAAGAAGGCCTGGTCACCAATTTTGTTATATATGCTGATTGATGGCTGTCCGGTTTTCTCGTCTCATTAAGGAGCCGAATCATTTCTTCTGATGTTCTAATATTAAATCCGTGTCCAAACAGCCTGCCATCCTCAAGGAGCACAGCATTAACACCCCTGAAATGTGGTGTTTTTCGATCAAAGTCAGGATTATTTACGTACAGGACGTCTCCAGGTATAAAATGATCAGAGTAAAAGGTGATGATGCCCAGGTCTGTATCTGTATGCCAGCTGTAAAGATAAAGATTTTGAAACAGTGAATTAAACCTTTCGCTGTCGATACTATTCAATATGGCATGGTAATAGATGATTGGAATAGCTGTCGCGCATTCAAATGCATAAAATGAACCGTTTCGAAAAATATCTATAATTGCATCAGCCGGCCGCACATCAGGCCTTAAAAGAAATCCGCCTGCTCTTGTTAATTGCCAGTACCTGGGATTGCAGCGGGCATATTCAAAGCTTGTAAACACAGCCTGACTTTTGTCCATTTCTTTCGCGCTTTGAATGATGTTCTTGCGCACTGTAAGCTCAAAAAGTAATTCATACTCGGAATTATAAGAATACAAAACTGGTGCAGACTGCATCTGCTGCAGGATCGTCTTCTCAACACTTCCAAGCTGGCCATTTTCTTGAATTTGAAAAGGTACCCCTGATATCTGGATCATACAATCCCCCAATTCCTATTTCGCTTTTCTTTGTGCTCATTTCTATCGTATTCTCTTATTTATGAATCATGTTAAAAAGAGCCAAGGGGTCAGGTCCCTTGGCTCAACAAACAAATCCGCTAAGGTAATTGTTGTTTCAGCTTAAGGAGTCTGAGAAGAATTAAGAAGGTACAGCTGATTATGTTTAAACTGGAGAACTTCTGCTCGGTGAAGGTTAGAAGAGGCAAAAAATAATAATGGCAAAAGTACGCATTTCTTCTGAAGATGGCTTAAATGCGCTTCCTTAGCCATTCTTGATGGTTTGGAACAACAGCAGCGATATTATATTTCGAAAAACGAAATTTTTCTTCAAAAATAAAAGGAATTTGTCTCATTCTGCCGAAATATGTACGTATGATATTTTTACTACATAAGGAGGATCTTTGATGAATTTTAATGATTACCCATACACAAGACCTAATATGGAAGAGGCAGAAAGAAATTTTAATCAATTATTAGAGAAGTTCCAATCTGCGGAGTCCTTTGAAGTCCAGGACGCCGTAATGAAAGAAATCAATGAGCTGCGTTCTGAGTTTGACAGCATGAGGCAGATTGTGCAGATCCGTCAGACGATTGATACGACAGATGAGTTTTATAAGAAAGAAAAGGATTTTTTCAATGATGTGGGACCAGCCTACAAGGGTCTGATCACAAAATTTTATGAGGCCCTTACAGCTTCTAAATTCCGCTCTCAGCTGGAGGATAAGTGGGGGAAACAGTTATTCCTATTGGCGGACAGCCAGTTAAAGACTTTTTCTCCTGATGTGCTGAAGGAGATGCAGGAGGAAAACAAGCTGGTTAGTGAGTATGTGGATCTGCTTGCTTCGGCTAAGATCCCATTTGATGGGGAAGTAAAAAATCTGGCTCAGTTAGTTCCTTACCACCAGTCACCTGACCGTAGTGTGAGGAAGGAATCCAATGAAGCGAAGTACAGCTTTTTTGTTGAGCATGCCGATCAGTTGGATGATTTATACGACAAGCTTGTAAAAGTGCGTACCAGTATTGCGAAGAAGCTGGGTTTCTCTTCTTTTACAGAGTTAGCTTATGCCAGGCTTTCACGGACGGATTATGATGCTGAAATGGTAGCAAAGTTCCGTGACCAGGTGAAAGAATATATCGTTCCATTAGCCACCAAACTCAAACAAAGGCAGCAGGAACGTATCGGCGTCGATACATTCAGGTATTACGATGACAGCTTCAGCTTTAAGACAGGAAATCCTGATCCTAAGGGAGATGCGGAGTGGATTGTCGATCAGGCGAAGAAAATGTACGAGGAAATGTCCCCGGAAACGAACGAGTTTTACACTTATATGGTGGAAAACAATCTGATGGACCTGTTAAGTAAAGCAGGTAAAGCTGGCGGCGGATACTGCACCTATATCAGCCAGCATAAGTCACCATATATTTTCGCAAACTTCAATGGAACAAAAGGCGATGTTCGTGTATTAAAGCATGAAGTGGGGCATGCGTTCCAGGTATTTGAAAGCCGTGGATTCGAAGTGCCAGAGTACGGGTTCCCTACGCTGGAAGCCTGTGAAATCCACTCCATGAGCATGGAATTCTTCGCCTGGCCATGGATGGACCTTTTCTTCGGGGAAGATACGGACAAGTATAAATTCTCTCATTTAAGTGAAGCGGTTCTATTTATTCCTTATGGTGTAGCAGTCGATGAATTCCAGCATTTTGTGTATAGCAACCCGGAAGCAAGTCCAGCTGAGCGCAAGCAGGCTTGGAGAGAAATTGAGAAGAAATACTTGCCGCATCGCGATTATGAAGGAAATGACTTCCTGGAAAATGGCGGCTTCTGGCAGCAGCAGGGACATATTTACAAAGTTCCTTTCTATTATATCGATTACACACTGGCTCAAATCTGCGCACTGCAATTCTGGAAGCGTACGCAGGAAAATACTGAAGAAGCCTGGAAAGATTATCTGCATTTATGCAAGCTGGGCGGAAGCCAATCGTTCACAGAACTTGTCAAAGAGGCGAACTTGATTTCTCCATTTGAAGATGGGTGTGTGAAGTCGGTGATTGATGAGATTGAGGCTTATTTGGATACGATTGAAGATAAGGCGCTTTAAAAAGCATAAGGGGATTGGCCGGTTTAAGAGGGCCAATCTCCTTATTTGCTTCAACTTAATATAGTTGGAAATATTCTAAATTTATTTTAGTTTGATTAATCTTGCCCAATCATGCTATAAGTGTATATGGAGCAAAAACTTTTGCCTAAGTTCTGGGATGAAAGTATGATAGAATATCCCATAATGAAAGGATTTGAATATCAGCATGACTAATAATTTCTGGCGTGAATTGCCACGGCCATTTTTTATACTAGCACCAATGGAAGATGTGACGGATGTTGTGTTTCGCCATGTCGTGAGCGAAGCCGCTCGGCCTGATGTGTTTTTTACCGAGTTTACGAATACGGAAAGCTATTGCCACCCGGAGGGAAACCAAAGTGTCCGCGGGCGGTTGACTTTTACCGAAGATGAGCAGCCGATGGTTGCCCATATATGGGGAGACAAGCCTGAGTTTTTCCGGCAGACGAGTATTGGTGTGGCGGAGCAGGGGTTCCGCGGCATCGATATCAATATGGGATGTCCTGTCCCAAATGTGGCTCAGAGAGGAAAGGGAAGCGGCCTGATCCTCCGTCCTGATGTGGCTGCAGATATCGTGCAGGCAGCAAAAGCGGGCGGATTGCCTGTCAGTGTGAAAACAAGGCTTGGCTACACAGAGGTGGATGAGTGGCAGGACTGGCTCACACACATTCTGGAACAGGATATCGCTAATCTTTCGATCCATCTTCGTACCAGGAAGGAAATGAGTGAAGTGGATGCTCACTGGGAACTGATCCCGGAAATCAAGAAGCTTCGTGACCGTGTGGCACCTGATACCCTTTTAACCATCAACGGAGATATCCTTGATCGCCAAGCAGGCCAGCAGCTGGTTGATCAATATGGAGTCGATGGTGTGATGATTGGCCGCGGTATTTTTAAAAATCCATTTGCCTTTGAAAAAGAGCCGAAAGATCATACTCCTAAAGAACTGCTTGATCTCTTGAGATTGCACCTGGATCTTCATGATAAATATTCGAAAGAACTGGAAGCACGTCCGTTCAGGGCTCTTCACCGCTTTTTCAAGATTTATGTGAAAGGTTTCCGTGGAGCGGGCGAATTAAGGAATCAATTGATGAATACGGATACTACGGAAGATGTGCGAACGCTGCTTGATGGGTTTGAGGGGACGATAGAGTAAAAGATTTAAGCATATGAAACAAAGTGACTGGGGAGTACAGGTTCATTTCATCAGCAGCACCTAAACAGGCTGAGACTTCAACTGATGTTGAGGTCTTGTTTTTTTCCGGTGGAGCTCAGCAGTCATCACGTGAAATTTACTGAGATGAATCCAGAGGAAAATTTTCGACGGATGAAAAAGAAATGACATCTCTAGAAATGCGCAGAGAAGGGTTTGAAGGATGCAAAAAAATCTCGTCTTGATGCTGGTTTTCCTGGCTTTAATCGGGCTAGGTACAAAAATATACTATTATTTCTTCTGGGAACAGGAAACTGAAGAGGAATATAGGAACAGAATGTTAGAGACACTTGATGAATGTCCCAGCCGGAACGGAAAATCAGGGTATTTTTCCAGAGGCACAAGAGTTGGGAAATATGATGGCGATTCAATTGAATGTGAAGAAGCATATGAATTCATGGATAAGCTATTAGAAGAATAGCTATATAGAACCTCATGACGTGGTGTCTGCCGCTTCCCGTTTTGTCGACTAAGACAAAAGGGAAGAGGCAGGCATCTTTTTTTCAATCAATGACAGAATCAATAAAAATCCTACAATATAATATAAAGCTTGTCGGAATTTGCATATTAAAATATACAGAAAATTTCAAATATACTGTTGACGTATAACATCATATGACGTACTATAATTATCAATATGATGTTATAGGACATCATAAAAAACCGGAGGTGCTAGTATGACACAATCAGTTTCTAAATCGCCAATCAAAAACAATAGTAAGGAGGGGGGAGTAATGAAACAGGAGCATACTAATCAAATCCAGATGGCCATTGAAGCCATTGAGAACAAAAATGTACAGAATGTGTTTTTCGTAGCATGCGGCGGATCGATGGCATCTCTATCTTTTGGAGATTATTTCATCACAAAAGATACGGGGAAACCGAGCTTTGTTTATACCTCTAATGAATTCGTCCATTTAAATCCCAAAGCACTAAATGAAAACAGCCTGGTTATCCTGCGCTCCCATTCAGGGACTACGCCAGAAACAGTTAAAGCAGCTACATATGCCAGGAGTAAAGGAGCTCTTACTGTAGCCATTTCTATGGATGTTGAATCTCCGCTCTGCAAAGAAGCAGAATATGTCCTTCACTACAATTACAAAGACGGATCAGATGCCATTGACGGTGAAATAGGAATCTATTACACATTCATTTTCAAGCTGTTAAAGATTTTTACTGGTGACGAAAAGTATGAGAGAGGAATTGAACAGTTAAGCAATCTGGGAGATTTGATCGAGAAGAACCAGCAGCTGTTTAGAGAAGCCGCTTTTGAATTCGGCAAACGCAATAAGAGGGAGAAGACCATCTATACGATGGCAAGCGGGGCCTATATCCACCATGCCTATTCCTTCACCAGCTGCCTGCTGATGGAAATGCTGTGGATCCATTCAAATGCTATTCATTCCGGAGAGTATTTCCATGGCCCATTTGAAATTACAGACTTTGATGTTCCATTCCTTCTGATCGCGGGTGAAGGCCCTAGCAGGCCACTGGATGAGCGGGCACTGGATTTCGTAAAGAAGTACAGTGAGAAAGTAGAAGTAGTAGATGCTTCTAAATTTGATTACAGCGGAGTCGATGAGGATTTGAAGGAGTACTTTGGCCCGGCCTTAACAGGTCCCGTCATGAGGCTTTATGCTGATGGCCTGGCAGAACATACAGGACATCCTCTTTCAGTAAGAAGATACATGTGGAAAATGGAGTATTAATTCTATTGGAATTGGTGTAAAATCTTTAAAAATAACTATATCAATGAGGCGATCATATGAAAAAAATGTTCAGCATTCTTTTAGTCGGCATTATCGCGGCCGGTATTATGGCAGGATGTAACTCATCTGTTGACTCAGGCTCAAAATCGAATGGCGATGATGTAGTTATTGATTTCTTCCACCGCTGGCCAAATGAACCAAGAAAATCATTCTATGATCAAAAAATCAAAGAGTTTGAGGAATCACATCCTGGTGTCACTATTAATGTAGATTCTGTCTTGAATGATTCTTATAAAGAAAAGATACGGGTTTTAGTATCAAATGATGGCCTTCCGGATATTTTCTCTTCCTGGTCAGACTCTTTCGCTGAAAATCTGGTAAGTTCCGGCCGGATTAAGGAACTTAATGACATCATGAATGAAGACACAGAGTGGAGCGGCAGTATTCTTGAGTCCCAATATGCCGGATTTACTTTTGATGACAGCACATACGGCATTCCTTTTACAGTAGATGGAAAAGCCTTCTTCTACAATAAGGAGATCTTTGAGGAAAATAATATTAAGGTTCCAAAAACATACGATGAACTGGTGGATGTATTAGAGCAATTAAAGTCTGCGGGTTATGAAACGCCTGTTGTCGAAGGGCTGACGAATGCCTGGGCTATCTCACACTACTTGGGTACCATTTTTGATAGAGTAGTAGATCCTGAGGTGCGGGAGGCAGACTATATTCTGGAAAGTGATACACCATACACAGATGAAGGATATATCCGCGGTTTAGAAATATTCCAGGAGCTGACTGGTTTTATGGGAGATGTATCTACCGCTATTGACCATGAAGCTGCCAGAAATATGTTTGCTGCTGGAGAAGTGCCAATTTTGTATATGCAATTTGCTGAAGTAGGATTGGTTCAGGACATTGGCGATGTAGACATTGGATTTTTCAACTTTCCGGAAGTTACGGATGGGGCAGGACGGGCTGATTCGCTGACTGGTGCGCCTGAAGGCTGGATGCTTAGCAAGGATGCTCCTAAAGAAGCGGTTGAATTTTTGAAATTCCTGACTTCCGAGGAAACGGCTCAGGAATTTACGAAAACAGATGGCCAGCTGAATGCTGTAAAGAATGGCGTGACTGAGGAAAACACAAGTCCTACCAGCTATGAAGCCTATCAAATAGTGCTGGATGCAGCATCGACAGCACCATGGTTTGACAATGCCGTTGATATTACGATTGCCGACATCTTTATGCGCGGAGGCCAGGAGCTGGCTACGAAACAAAAAACGCCGGAAGATATTATGAAAGAGGTTCAAAAAGAAGCAGCGAAAAAGAGCGAGTAACAGAGGATGGCCCTGACATTCGGGTGTCAGGGCTTTCTAATTATCGGGAAAGTGGGTAATAAGTATGAAATTAAGAAAAATGTCTTTGACGCCAATTCTCTTTCTTTTGCCAACTGTACTATTCCTGGGCATTTTCATCTACATACCACTCATTCAGAACTTTTATAACAGCTTCTTCGATTTCAACGTATTTTCAGATTCAAAATCCTTTGTGGGCATGAGTCATATAAAGCAATTATTTGAAGATGAAGTAGTCGGAATCGCATTATGGAACAATGTGAAATATGGAGTTATTTCAGTGATTTTTCAAATATTCTTTGCCTTAATCCTGGCAAGTATTCTTGAAGATAAGTTGTTTCGCAGAGTCGCTCCAGCCCTCAGAATCATCTACTTTATCCCTGTGATGATCTCCATTTCTGTTATCGCCCTGCTGTTTGGTTTTGTATATAATCCGCAAATTGGATTGTTAAATAGCTTCCTCGAGTTAATTGGACTCGGCGATCTTGGAAAACCATGGCTTGGCAATTCGACAACGGCTATCTATAGCGTTATTGCCATGTCCCAATGGCAGAGTATCGGTTTAATTACAATGCTTTTCATTGTAGCCATTCAAAAAATCCCTCATGACTTATATGAGGCATCCCATATAGATGGTGCAGGAAAAATACGCCAGTTTTTTCACATTACTCTTCCCCAGGTTAAGGAAACGATGTTTGTCAATCTGCTGATTACCGTTACTGGCTCCATCCTGGTCTTTAATGAGCCCTATATCCTGACTAATGGGGGGCCAGGGAACAGCTCGATGACATTGGCGGTTCATATGTATCAGAATGGATTCTTCAAAGACAATATGGGCTATGCTTCTTCAATCGCCACAACCATGTTTCTGCTGTCGGCAATCTTTGCTTTAATTCAGATTAAAGTGTCTAAAACAGGAAAGGAAGATTGATGATGAAAATAGAAAATCTTCAAACCCAAGAGTTAACTTTCCCGGCCGTAAAAAAAAGGCAGCTGACTCGTAAAACGCGGCTTTCCAGAAATTTAGTTTTCCTGGGATTACTCATTTTCGCCATCATGATCCTCTACCCGCTTTTTTGGATGGTGATCTCTTCATTTAAAAGCTATAAGGAGATTTATTCAAATGTTTGGGCGCTCCCCAGCGAATGGCACTTTGAAAATTATGCATTAGCATGGGAAAAAGGGATTCAAAATTACTTTTTGAACAGTGCTTATGTTACTGGCTTTTCCATTCTGCTTACAGTTATGACAGGTACAATGGCAGCCTTTGTTCTGGCCAGATACCGCAGCCGCTGGATAGATGCAGCTCTTCTATTTATCATTGGCGGTTTAATGATGAATCCACAGGTGGCTCTCATTCCTTTATTTGAGATTTTATCCCTGTTTAATCTAATCGATACAAGATGGGCTTTAATCCTGACGTATGTCGCTTATCGATTGCCCCTTACCATTATACTGATCCGCGCTTTCTTCATTACCATACCTCATGAGCTGTCAGAATCTGCCTTGATCGATGGCTGCAGTGAGGTTGGAATCTATTGGAGGATATACTTGCCGCTGTCCATTCCGATTGTGATAACTTCTGTTATTATTAACGCCTTTTATGCTTGGAACGAGTTCTTATTTGCAACAGTATTTATTAATTCCAGCGAACTGAAGACGATTCCATCAGGGCTGATGGTCTTCCGGGATGCATTGCGAACGGATTGGGGTGTCCTGTTATCAGGCATGGTCATAGCATCAGTCCCAATGGTTCTATTATTGATTGCTCTCCAAAAATATTTAGTACGAGGCCTTGCAGAAGGCTCGGTGAAAGGATAATGACGATGAAATTAATGGCTGTGGGTGACAATGTTGTAGACTGCTATTTGGACCGGAACGAATATTTTCCTGGCGGCAATTGTGTGAATGTCGCTGTAAATGCCAAGCGGAACGGTGCTAGCCGTGTCGGCTATATTGGGATATTTGCAACAGATGAACCTGCCCGGCATATAAAGCATGCACTTCAGCAGGAGGGGGTCGACTTTCAGTTTTCCAGGGATGCTATTGGCATCACAGGCCAGCCCAAAGTCGCGCTGACGGAGGACAATGACCGGGTGTTTGTGGGAGGGCCTAAAGACACTGTCCAGCACCGGTTCAAAATTCAGCTGATTCCGGAGGAAATTGATTATATCAAGCAATTTGATGTTTGCCATGTGAGCTGCTATTCGTCGATGGAAAGCGAACTGGCAAAGATCGCTAAAGAGATTAAAGTTTCGTATGATTTTTCAAACCGGAAAGACCTGGAATATATATCATCAATAGCCCCATCTATCACTTATGCCTTTTTCTCAGCTGCAGAATTATCTGAAGCAGAACTAAATGGATTTATTGCAGAACTTGCCCCTTTCGGTTTTGAGATTATAGGTCTGACGCGGGGAGGAGAGCCGGCTGTATTCGTCCATCAAGAGAATATTTATAAGCAGAAACTGAGGAAAATTAATGTTGTTGATACAATGGGGGCAGGAGACAGCTTGATTGCAGGCTTTCTGACTGAATATGCCACGAGCGGCGATGTAGAAAAGGCTCTTGAAAAAGGAACCCTTTCTGCTGAAAAGACATGCCAGGAATATGGGGGATTTGGGTATCCCGCAAACATGTGATTCTTTTTATTTACGGGCGGATTCATGTATAATTATTGTAAAATTGAGATATTGAGGCGTTGACAATGGAAAAAGACAATCTAAATCGAGATCAGCTTTATTTATACGAAGAGATCATGACCGGACTCATGCACTATATTAAAAGCCATGGACTAAAAGAGGGAGATCGAATCCCCACCGAGAAAGAATTGGGAGATTTATTCAAAGCCAGCCGCATATCTATCAGACGCGCCATCAAGGAATTAGTTGACGAAGGTACTCTTACAATTGTCAGAGGCAAGGGCACTTTTGTAAGTGCCCCAAGAAAAGAAATTCATTTATTGGACCTGCAGGGTTTTACCGAAGGATTAACAACCGAAAATGACACGATAACGAAAGATATCATTTCCATCCAGAAAATCAAAAGCAATCCGGATTTAGACAAGATTTTTAACAGCCGGTATAAGGAGTATATTGAACTTGTGCGAAAAGTCTACCGCAATGACCAGGCGCTAAGCGTAGATTACGCCTATTTGCCTGTTGATCTTTATCCAGGCATCGAAGAAAAAATAACGCCAGAAAGTTCTACTTTTGCTATTATTCATGATGAGTATGCTGTTAAGTTTAAAAGAGTCCGCAAAAACCTGGAATTTGTCTATCCAGACGAAGAATTGCAAACACACTTAAAAGTGAATAATTTCAATTTACTTGTCCTGGTGGATAAAGTGATTTATGGTGAACAGGATCTGCCTGTCCACTATTCAAAGTACTATCTGATTGCTGAACGTGTACAGTTGAGGTTAGAGCATATTATTAATCCTGAATGATCTATAACTATACTTCCGGACTCAAAATCCCTTAGAAACGAAAGTTTCTGGAAGTTATGGGTAAAAGTACTTCTCAGGGGGGCGGATGAGATAAGTGGAGTTTGAAATAGCGAATTACAATATCACAAGATCATCTGGTTTTAAGGGATTTGGAATCAATTTTGAAGTGGATGGCAAGGCTTTTGTTTTCCTGCTTGGCAATGATAGCCATCCTTTCCCAGTAGGAGTAAAACATCAATTTAGACTAAAAGGCAATTGCCCACTTTGCGGGAAGGTTATTTTTCCATCACCAATTGGGCAGCAGCCGTGTACATATTTTGCTTATAATAAGCAACAGGATTTATTGGTGTATTTTGCGCCATTTTTGCCATAATACTAAAATTGTTTTGATTGATTGCACTTATAGGGAGACTGCTCTGAGCAGCTCCCTATTTATTTTGCCGGGTGACGGGTTAATGGTCTATTTACCCCAATTTTTTTTGTGAAAGTGCCCAAATTAAACTTTTTTCTATTAAAATGGTATTAACTTAATATATTTCTGATAATTTAGATAACTAAGCATTTTTAATGACAAGTATTTGGATCCTGGAAAATAACTTCCAGATGTTTACTTATAACAATAGTTCTAAAGAATTACAAAATAGATAAAAAATACTGTTGGTGGGGGGAAGATTAGAATGCTGAATACCCGAATGAGCAGTATTCTAAAAGCTTTAATAGAAACAGATGATGTAATCACAAGCGAGTACTTGGCAAATATCATACAGGTTACTTCCCGTACAATCAGGAATTCAATAAAAGAGTTAAATATGCTGCTTGCTGAAAATGGCGCTGAAATTAAATCGGTCCGCGGAACTGGATATAAATTGACTGTTGGGGATGATGCCAAATTTCAAAATTTGCTGGCTCAAGTTGCAGGAGAAGATTCATTAAAAAGCGGGCATATACCGAACCTTCCGGAAGATCGTGTCCAGTTTCTGATCAAGCGGCTTCTTTTTGCTGATAAATATGTGAAACTGGATGACCTGGCTGAAGAATTATTCATCAGCAAATCTTCCATTCAAAATGATTTAAGAGAGGCCAAAAGGATTTTACAGCAGTATGCTATTACAGTTGAGAAGCGGCCGAATTATGGTCTCAAGTTAAAGGGAGATGAAGTTAAACTTCGCTTTTGCATGTCCCAGTATATTTACAATCGGGAAAAAACGGTCCTTGACCTATTTGAAAGCCGCATGTCCATTCTTCCAAAAGAAGAAGTCCAGCTGATCAGAAATATTATTCTTGATCAAGTCAGGGTAAGCGGTATATCACTTTCCGACATGGGCCTGAATAATTTGATCACTCATATTGCCATTGCCTGCTGCAGAATACGATGTGAAAAATATGTAATGATATTCCCGAAAGACATGCATGAAATCATAAACCAAAAGGAGTATATAGTAGCTTCTGAAATAGTCCAGGAAATAAATAAACATCTTTTCGTAGAGTTTCCAGAGTCGGAAATTGCCTATATAGCCATTCATTTAATGGGGATCAGAATGATTGCTCATTTTCATTTGAATGAAACAGAAATACGCAGTCTTGTTGATGAGGAAGTCTTTAATCTGGCAAAAAAAATCCTGAGTATGATTGAACAAAAGCTAAAGCTGGGCATTAAAAATGATAAAGAATTATTTGTTAGCATGTGTTTGCATCTTAAGCCCGCATTAAATCGGTTCCGATTCGGCATGAATATCCGGAACCCGATGCTGGATGCGATAAAAGCTAACTATCCGGTAGCCTTTCAGGCAGGCGTCCTGGCTGGAATTTGTATCAAAGAAGAATATGGATACCAAATTGGTGAAAGCGAGGTCGCATATCTGGCTCTTCACTTTGGTGCGGCGATGGAGAGAGTCAAGGCAAACCATTCAGTCAAACGCTGTCTGATTGTCTGTGCTTCAGGAGTCGGCAGTGCCCGGCTTTTATACCACAAGCTGGAGTCCCAATTTGGTTCCAGGCTGGAGCTGGCAGGAACAACAGAATATTATAAAATAAATGAAATCCCGCTGGATAAGATCGATTTTATTGTCAGTACAGTTCCCATTGCCTCTGAGCTTCCAGTCCCGGTCATTCAGGTGAACACCATACTTGGGGGAACAGATTTATTAAAGATTGAAAGAGTACTGGATGATTATACCGGACAGTCTTTCGCTTATACAAGAAAAGAGCTGGTTTTCCTGCAGAAGGAATTTGAAACAAAGGAAGAAGTTTTAAAGTTTCTGGCACGTGAATTAACAGATCTAGGTTTGACTGATGAACACTTCTTACCTGCTGTTTTGGAAAGGGAGGAAGTTTCTCCAACTTGCTTTGGAAACCTGGTTGCCATACCTCATCCGATTATGCCGCGAACGGATGAAACGTTCTGGGCCATATGCACACTTCAGAAACCTGTCGACTGGGATGATAAGCGGGTTCAATTTGTTTGTTTGCTATGTGTAAGAAAAAACAGTAAAGAAGACTTGGTCAATATGTACAAGCTCCTGATAGAAGTAGTAGAGGACAGCACTCTGGTACATCATTTATTGAAATGTAAAACCTATAAAGAGTTTATCTCTGTTTTTCTAAGCAAAAAAAAATAAAAGCCGTTCCACCATGCCAGTCAACTTGGCATGGTGTTTTTAAGTTTGTAAACAAACGAAATGACGAAGAAGATAAAGTTTAAAAAAATTACTTCAGCTGAAGGAAATCTGAAATAGTCAGAATTGTCTAATAAAAAATTTCCGTTGCTCAACGGAAAAAGTGTATGTGTTAATGGAAGCGTTTTCAATTTAGTATTAAGGTACGAGCAAGGAGATTCCACTTAAAAGAGGGGTGATAAAGTGAACATATTGCTGTGCTGTTCAGCCGGGATGTCTACAAGTCTGTTAGTTACAAAGATGGAGAAAAGTGCTAGAGAACAAGATAAAGAATATAACATTTGGGCTGTTTCAAGTGATGCGGTGCACCATCATATTGACAGGGCGGATGTGCTGCTTCTAGGCCCTCAAGTGCGTTTTATGCTTCCTCAATTGAAGAAGCTGGGTGAAGAAAAAAAGATCCCGGTTGACGTAATTAATATCGTTCACTATGGCACATGCAATGGGACCGAAGTATTAAGCTTTGCAGAAAAATTAGTAAATAAATAGGGGGAGTGAGTTTAATGAGCAAAATGAATGATTTCCTTGAAAATAAGGTGATGCCTGTTGCAGGCAGGGTAGCGGGCCAGCGCCATCTTCAGGCACTCCGTGATGGAATTATCCTGACGATGCCGCTGATTATTGTCGGTTCATTATTCCTGATTCTTGGTTTCTTGCCTATTCCCGGCTATGACGACTTCATGGCAAATACATTCGGTGATCAATGGCTGACAAAGCTGATGTATCCAGTGGGTGCGACCTTCGATATTATGGCCTTGATTGCCGCCTTTGGCATAGCTTACCGCCTTGCTGAAAAATATGGAGTGGATGCGCTGTCTGCAGGCGCAATTTCTGTTGCGGCATTTCTTTTGGCAACACCGTACCAGGTCTCCTTTACGCCAGACGGAGCATCAGAAGCAGTACTTGTAGGAGGAGCGATCCCGGCCGCTTTAATGGGAAGCAAGGGACTTTTTGTAGCGATGCTTATTGCCATGCTCTCAACGGAAATATACCGATTTATCATCCAAAAAAATATCATTATAAAAATGCCTGATGGCGTACCGCCTGCTGTCAGCAAATCATTCGTTGCACTCATTCCAGGTTTTATTGTTATCACGGTCATTTGGGTTCTTCGCCTGCTGGTAGAGCAGACGGATTTTCAGAGCTTGCATAATATCATTGGCGAAGTGCTTGGAAAACCACTTGGCATTCTGGGCGGAAGTTTGATTGGCAGCCTGGTTGCAGTATTTCTTGTACAGCTGTTATGGTCCTGTGGATTACATGGAGCTTCCATTGTTGGAGGGGTAATGGGGCCAATTTGGCTCTCAGCAATGGATGCCAACCGCCTTGCGTTCCAGGGGGGCGAAACTTTGCCGAATATATTCACACAGCAATTTTTCGATATCTTTGTATATATAGGAGGAAGCGGCGCAACGTTAGCATTGGTGCTTGCGATGATTTTGAGGGCACGAAGCAAGCAAATGAAGCAATTAGGCCGTCTAGCTATCGGGCCGGGACTATTCAATATTAACGAACCTGTCGTATTTGGAATGCCAATAGTGATGAACCCTATTTTGATCGTTCCGTTTGTACTTACACCGCTTGTAATGGTCTTAACCACCTATATTGGCATGAGTACAGGGCTGGTCGCAAAACCGGCAGGAATTGCGGTTCCATGGACAATGCCTCCGATTATCGGGGGATATTTGGCAGCAGGAGGAAAAATGTCAGGTGCTGTCCTGCAATTAATAAACTTTGCCTTAGCTTTTACCATCTATTATCCTTTCTTCCGCATCTGGGATAAACAAAAGCTCGTTGAAGAAGGCGGTTTTCAGCCTCCAGTCGATGCCAATAAAAAAGTTGCAAGCATGTAAGGAGCTGAAGTTATGACTAAGTTAATCATCAATGCCGATGATTTCGGCTATTCAAAAGGAGTTAATCTGGGAATCATTGAAGCCTTTCAAAATGGTGTGGTTACCTCAACCACATTAATGGCAAATATGCCTGGAGCAGAACATGCTGCCGGCCTGGCGAAGAATAACCCTGGCCTTGGAGTGGGAATCCATTTCGTGTTGACCTGCGGAAGGCCGGTAAGCAATGAAGCGGCCTCGCTTGTAAATAGCCAAGGAGAATTTAACAGGATATCGGCAATAGAGGAGGATGGAATTCCAGAGGAAATTGAACTTGAATTAAGAAGCCAATTTGAAAAGTTCATTTCTTTTGGCATCATACCCACTCATATCGACAGCCATCATCATGTGCATTCACTTCCAAATGTTTATCCCGCTGTAGAAAAAATAGCCAGGGAAAATCAATTGCCTATTAGAAAAGTAAGTTCAGATCCAAACCCATTGCAGCCTGTCCAATATTTTAATCATGAATTTTATGGAGATCAGCTGACGACAGAGTATTTGCTCGAACTGCTTGATAAAGCACGTCCTTATGAAACTGCAGAGTTAATGACACATCCTGCTTTTGTTGATGAACAGGTCTATTCTGGCAGTTCATATGCTTTGCAGCGTGTCAGGGAACTAACCATATTAACCGACCCTGCTGTTCAAACGGCCATTACTGACAGGGGCATAGACCTTATAACCTTTAGGGAGGTTTCTATTAAATCCGTGGTTTGAAAGGGATGAACAGGTTCCTGGACTGGCATGGTCCGGAACCTGTTTAGATGAATTCCAGTGATAAAAAAAGAATTAATGAATTTTATGGAGGACATTTTTTGCAAGATAAACAAATCAGGGAGGAATAAGAGGATGAATATTTTGCTATGCTGCGCAGCAGGAATGTCTACAAGCTTATTGGTGACTAAAATGGAAACAGCAGCTAAAAGCCAGGGCATTGAGGCAAAGATTTGGGCGGAAGGGGCAGATGCAGTTAAACGGCATATTGATAATGCAGATGTATTGCTCCTTGGTCCGCAGGTGCGTTATTTGATGCCTCAAATGAAAAAGCTATGCGAGGAAAAAAATATACCAGTAGATTCTATTAATCCTGTTCATTATGGAATGTGCAATGGACCGGAAGTTTTAAAGGCTGCTATTGATCTGATCAACAGTCAAAAGGGATAGCTTCATAGGTTCCCTTCTTGCACATGAAATAGGTAGAACGTGTCTTTTATAAATAAATCATAGAAGGAAGGGATGTTTTCTTTATGGCTGGCATCGAAGAGACAATCTTTCAAATCATCCTTCACGGCGGCAATGGGAAAAGCTCTGCCATGGAAGCAATTGCTGCTGCCAAGAGCGGGGATATAGCTGGGGCAAGAAAAAAAATTGAGGAAGCTGCTAATGAACTGAATAGCGCGCATCTTATCCAAACGTCTCTGATCCAAAGGGAAGTGAGAGGAGAAAGTACAGAGATTACTTTGTTAATGGTGCATGCTCAGGACCATCTTATGAATGCGATTACGATAAAAGACATGGCAGGCGAATTTGTAGACTTGTATGAGCACGTAAATCTATCCGGAGGTGTGAATGCATGAAAAAAGGAATAAAAATAGCTACCATTGGCGGGGGGTCAAGTTATACTCCTGAGTTAGTTGAAGGCTTTATTAAGAGGTATCATGAGCTGCCGGTAAGTGAGCTCTGGCTGGTTGATGTAGAAGCTGGAAAAGAGAAGCTCGAGATTGTAGGGAATCTCGCTAAACGGATGGTTCAGAAGGCAGGGCTCCCCATTGAAGTTCATCTGTCCCTTGATCGTAAAGAAGCCTTGAAGAATGCAGATTTTGTAACAACGCAATTTCGGGTAGGATTATTAGATGCACGGGCAAAGGATGAAAGAATCCCTTTAAAATACGGGGTGCTGGGACAAGAAACAAACGGTCCTGGTGGATTATTCAAGGGCTTGCGGACCATACCGGTTATTTTAGATATTTGCAGAGATATGGAGGAACTGTGTCCTGATGCCTGGCTGATTAACTTTACAAATCCTGCTGGAATGGTAACGGAAGCGGTGCTCCGCTATTCTCATATCAAAAAGGTAGTTGGCCTCTGCAATGTACCTATAGGTATGGAAATGGGAATTGCTAAACTGCTTGATGTGGAACATTCCCGGATCCGGATCGATTTTGCCGGATTGAATCACATGGTATATGGTCTTGATGTGTACCTGGATGGGGAGAGTGTAAAAGGAAAAGTAATAGACCTTCTCACTGATCCGCAGAACAGCAGCTTTGTAAAGAATGTTCAGGGAATTGGATGGGAAACATCTTTTCTTAAAGCCCTAAACGTTCTTCCATGCCCATACCATCTGTATTATTATAAAACGAGGGAAATGGTAGAGAAGGACTTGAAAAATTCAGAGATGGAAGGTACCCGTGCAGAGGTAGTTCAAAAACTTGAAAATGACCTTTTCGAACTTTATAAGGATCCCAACCTGGACATTAAGCCGCCGCAGCTTGAGAAACGCGGAGGCGCATACTATTCTGATGCAGCTGTCCGGTTGATTTCTTCTATGTACAATGACAAACGCGATATCCAGCCTGTCAATACATTGAATAATGGAGCGATAGCGAGCCTTCCGGATAATTCAGCAGTCGAGGTAAGCTGTATTATTACTAAGGATGGCCCAAGGCCTATTGTCATGGGTGATCTCCCTGTGCCGGTCCGCGGATTGGTCCAGCAGATCAAATCTTTTGAACGAGTCGCTGCAGAAGCTGCTGTCACAGGAGATTATGATAAAGCTGTCCTGGCACTGACAATCAATCCTTTAGTTGCATCTGACAAGCTGGCAAAGCAAATTGTCGACGAAATGCTTGAAGCCCACAAAGAACATTTGCCGCAGTTTTTTAATAAGGTAGAGGCATAGGATACATAAGAATCTGGCTGCTGGGGCTGGATTCTTTCTTTTTGCTTCAACACCTGGATCAGAAGTGTGTAAGCGCCAGAAGGATTTAATGGATTATTGCTGTAGATTGCCTTATAATCTTCTCAAAACCAGATAGAAATAATGGAGAATTGTGCACCACATATACTATCTAGCAGCTTTAAAGCAAAAAAACTCTTCGTAAAGGAAGTAGCCATGACACTACAACAGCTAAAATACGTAATCGAAGTAGCCAGAAGCCGCTCGATCAACAAAGCTGCACAAAGGCTGTTTATCAGCCAGCCCAGCCTTTCGAATGCACTGAAAGAGCTGGAGGAGGAAGTGGGAATCACGATTTTTTCGCGGTCCAATAAGGGGATTATCATCACTCCTGAAGGATCAGAGTTTCTTGGCTATGCCAGGCAGGTGGTTGAGCAGGCGGAGCTTCTTGAAAACCGTTATACGAATGCACGGTCCCCGCAGCAGCACTTTTCTGTTTCTGCCCAGCACTATGCCTTTGCGGTCAGTGCGTTTGTCCGCCTGTTAAAAGAATATGATCCGGAGGAATATGAATTCAGCCTGCGGGAAACGAAGACCTATGAAATCATTGATGATGTGAAGAACCTGCGCAGTGAGATCGGGATTTTGTATGTGAATGAATTCAATAAAAATGTCATTTATAAGTTTCTGAGGGAAGGAAGTCTGGAGTTTCATGAGCTGTTTGAGGCAGATCCCCATATATTTATCAGCTCCACAAATCCGCTTGCGGAAAGGGATTATGTCACTTTATCTGATTTGGATCCGTATCCATATCTCTCTTATGAGCAGGGAGACTATAATTCCTTCTATTTTTCCGAGGAGATTCTCAGCACCCTTTCCAGGCCGAAGAATATCCGGGTGACGGATCGGGCCACTCTGTTTAATCTGCTGATCGGGCTGGACGGCTATACCATTTCAACAGGTGTTATCAGCCATAAATTAAACAGCAAGGATATCATAGCCATTCCCTTAAAGGTGGATGAGAAGATTAATGTGGGTTATATCACGCATAAAAATGTGACCAACAGCCCGCTTGCGAATATTTATATTCAATATTTAAAAGAAAGCATAAAAGAAGAGCTTGGCGGGTTATAGCTTAAAGCTATAACAAGGCATAGCGACATTGTGTTACGTTATAAGAACTTCCCTGTGCTACAATTACTTTAATGAAAACAAGCCAAGTTCCAGGGCAGCATTTTTATAAGCCTTGGATATATGGGGAGAGGGAGTTCATTATGACTAAGACACTTGTTAAAGCTCCATTCAGAGCAGATCATGTAGGAAGCTTATTGCGCCCGGAGAGAATCCATAAGAGCAGAAAGGAGTTCCAGGAAGGCACGATTTCAGCCCAGGAGCTGCATGCTATTGAGACAGAAGAAATCAAGAAGATTGTGGACAAGCAAATTGAGGTCGGCCTTCAGGCTGTCACCGATGGGGAATTCCGCCGCCGGTTCTGGCATACCGATTTCCTTGAACATTTGAATGGGGTGGAGGGCTACGTGCCGGATCATGGCTTTGCCTTCAAAGGGGAAGAAACGGAAAGATATGATGTGAGAGTCACAGGAAAAATTACGTTTAACCAAGATCATCCGCATATTAAAGACTTTATCGAATTTAAAGAAATTGTCGGTGACCGTGCGGTTGCAAAGCAGACCATCCCAAGCCCTAACCAATTATTTAACGCAGGCATCCGCAACCTTGATATCTATCCGGACGTTGAAGAATATGCGAATGATATCATCAAGACTTACAAGGATAGCATCAAAGCCTTCTATGATGCAGGCTGCCGCTACCTTCAATTTGATGATGTGTACATCGCCGGCCTGAATGCACCGGAAATTCCATTCAATGACAGCGGCTATTCACGTGAGGAATTAATCAGCCTGGCATTAAGAGTTGTGAACGGTGTGCTGGAGGATAAGCCGGAGGATCTGACTGTAACCACTCACCTTTGCCGCGGGAACTACCGCTCTAAATGGGCATTCGAAGGCAGCTATGCCAAGATTGCGCCTGTATTGTTTGCAAAAGAGAAGGTGAACGGATTTTTCCTGGAATACGATGATGACCGTTCCGGCGATTTCGGTCCTCTGGAGTTCGTTCCAAATGGCGGCCCGTTGGTGGTGCTGGGTGTATTCACGTCCAAGCATGGCACTTTGGAAGACAAGGAGAACATTAAAGCACGTGTAGAAGAAGCAACCAAATATCTGCCGCTGGAGCAATTATGCATCAGCCCTCAATGCGGATTCGCTTCTACCCATCACGGCAATATCCTGACAGAGGAAGAGCAGTGGGCTAAGCTGAAGTATATTGTAGATATTTCTAAGGAAATTTGGGGATAAAATATTTAGCGAACAGCTTATGGATGCTGTTCGCTTTTTTTCGTACCGATTATAAAAAGGACATCCCCATTCCACAATCACTAACATTCAAACAGGCCTCCCCATCATACACTGTCATGGAGGTGAGATATATGCCACGAGTGAATTACCGAAGTGCCGACGTAGACCTGATGGCCAGGATGATGCGGGCAGAGGCTGAAGGGGAAGGCAAGCAGGGGATGCTGTATGTGGGAAATGTGATTGTGAACCGTCTTTTAGCCAATTGTTTGGATTTTAAGGATTTGAGATCTGTTCGGGATGTCATCTTTCAGGTGCAGGGCGGAAATTATTCTTTTGAAGCCGTTCAAAAGGGCAATGTGTTTTATCAAAGGGCAAGGGAAGCGGAGAGAAGATTAGCCAAGCAGAACCTTGATTATTGGAGACAGCATCCGGGGAAGTATGCTCTCTGGTATTTTAATCCATATGCCCCTTGTCCTCCCACTTGGTATGATCAGCCTTTTGCCGGCCAGTTCAAGAATCATTGTTATTATGAACCGAAGGCAGGGACTTGTGAGGCTGTTTATTCCGGGTAAGCTTACTCTCTTTGAGTAGGCTTTTTTATTTTCACGGCAGCAGAAAGGGTAAAGATTAATATGCCAGTTTTTGAAAAAAATGCTGAGCCCTGATATGCCAGACTTGTTAACGCTTACTTTTTATTTTAATATAGGAATATAATATATATAAATTTCCAATCCTGATATAATGATAAAAGTACAGAATTTTTGATTTTTCCAGTATAAAGTGAACCTTTGCACTTTTTTCCAAACGAAAAATAATATATAATTATCAGATAATAGTAGATAAATTACCCAATAAATCATTATAATAGAATATGAAAGGGTTTTATTTGAAACGGAAAAGTGAATTTCTAGGTGAAATAGCGCACAATCTTTTTTCACATATAGGAGGCAAAGAACGTATTATGAGCAGCGTACAGAAAGCAACAGACGTAATCTTAATTGGTGCCGGGATCATGAGCGCAACATTGGGTTCTTTTCTGAAGGAGCTTGCTCCTGAGTGGGAGATCAAGGTTTTTGAGAAGCTTGCGGGTGCAGGGGAAGAAAGCTCGAATGAGTGGAATAATGCGGGTACAGGCCATGCTGCCTTGTGCGAGCTGAATTATACGCCAGAGAAGCCGGATGGCTCTATCGATATAAAGAAAGCGATTAATATTAACGAACAATTCCAGCTGTCGCGCCAGTTTTGGTCTTATTTAGTCAAAAAGGACCTTATCCGCAATCCTCAGGAATTCATCATGCCTATACCGCATATGAGCCTTGTGGAAGGTGAGAAAAATGTAGAATTCCTGCAAAAACGATTTAAAGCGCTTTCAGGTGTCCCGCTGTTTCAGGGCATGGAATTCTCAAGTGATCCAAGGAAATTGAAGGAATGGATTCCTCTTATCATGGAGGACCGGAAATCAACCGAACCGATCGCCGCCACGAAAATTGATTCCGGTACTGATGTGAACTTCGGTGCTTTGACAAGGATGCTGTTCGACTATTTAAAAAAGCAAAATGTAGAAATGAATTACAAGCATACGGTAAAGGATATCAAGCGCAACAGCCAGGGCTTGTGGGACGTGAAGGTAAAGAATCTTGAGAGCGGTGCTGTGGAACACCATACTGCCAAGTTCGTGTTCATCGGTGGCGGGGGCGGCAGTCTGCCGCTGCTGCAGAAAACCGGGATTCCTGAGTCGAAGCGTATTGGCGGCTTCCCTGTCAGCGGACTTTTCCTTGTCTGCAATAACCCGGAGATCATTGCCAGGCACCATGCCAAGGTATACGGGAAAGCAAAGGTCGGAGCGCCGCCGATGTCGGTTCCACATCTTGATACAAGGTATATCGATAACAAGAAGTCCCTGCTGTTCGGGCCTTTTGCCGGATTCTCTCCTAAGTTCCTGAAAACTGGTTCCAATTTCGATCTGATCGGTTCTGTTAAACCGAATAATGTCTTTACCATGCTGGCAGCGGGAATGAAGGAATTCCCTTTGACGAAGTATTTGATCGAGCAGGTACTGCTGTCGCATGAAAAGCGGATCCAGGAACTGCGCGAGTTCATCCCGAATGCCAAGAGCGGTGATTGGGATACAGTTGTAGCCGGCCAGCGTGTTCAGGTCATCAAGGACACAGAAGCAGGCGGCAAAGGAACGCTGCAATTTGGGACAGAGGTTGTAAGTGCTTCAGACGGTTCGGTTGCTGCCTTGCTCGGCGCATCTCCAGGTGCATCAACTGCCGTACAGGTCATGCTTGAAGTGCTAGAGAAATGCTTCCCTGAGCATATGCAGAAATGGCAGCCGAAAATCAAAGAAATGATTCCGTCATTCGGTGTGTCGCTGGCCAGCAATCCAGCACTTTTCCATGAGATCCAGACTTCAACAGCCGAGACACTTGGCTTAAGGAAAAAAGAACTGGTTTCCTAGAAAAATATTATGTCAACTTCAAAATCAACTAGAACCTTTAATCATGATAAGATTAGAGGTTCTTTTTCTATTTAAATGAGAAGGAAAGTGGGAAGGAAAATGGATTATATAAAAACAATTCGAAAATGGATTGGACACGAAACGCTGTTCACTGTCGGCTGCGGCGTTATCATTGAGAACGAGGGAAAAATCCTTCTTCAGCACCGTACAGACGAAGATAATTGGTGCATACCCGGCGGAGTGATGGAGCTGGGCGAAACATTTGAGAAGACAGCTAAAAGAGAAACCTTTGAAGAAACAGGACTTGAGGTTCAGGAGCTTGAGCTGTTCGGGATTTACTCAGGGGAAAAATGCTTTGTTGAATATCCCAATCCAAGACAGGGTATTCAGTGTCCAGATTATATTCAAAACCAGCTCTTTCAGCGGGACCTTAAAGCAAACGGGAGACGAAAGCAGGGAGCATCGGTATTTTGAGAAGAACGGCCTGCCAGGCAATTTAAATCCAAGGCAGAAAGAGTTTATTCAAGATTGGGCGGAGGGGAAGAAGACGCCTGTACTGGATTAAAATGAAAGAGTAATCTGTATACAGGCATCCAACTGAAGGAGTATCTGATATTTGAAAACCCTGCAAAATTGCGGGGCTTTTCTATATGTACAAGCAATCCGCAGACAGACCCATTAAATCCCTGAATAATTTAGTCATCCTTAATTCTTTCTTTAAAATTTCTTTAACATTTCCTCCTATACTGAGCTTTGTTAAGAGAATGATTAGGAGGAAAGATAATGGAAAAATCGATTATGTTCACTATTGAATCATGGTATGTGCTTGGCCCGCTCTATTTAATGGGGCTTCTGGTCCTGGCGGTCTGGGGAAAGCGTAAAGAAAGGAAGGTGACCATAGCTCAATACGTTGTTTTATTGTCATTTGGAATCTACTTGCTTTGCGTGATCCATCTTGTGTTTTTCCCGATAGAGGTGAATATAGGAAAGTATGCGAATCAAACAAAGTGGTATCAGACTGTGAACTTTATACCTGTGCTGACAATTGATATAACGACTTTTATGCTGAATGTACTTATGCTTGTGCCATTCGGGATGTACCTGCCGTTCCTGAAAAGAAGAATAGTTTCCTTTAAAGACGCTGCAAAGCACGGCTTTGCATTGAGTCTTGCTTTTGAATTGGTTCAGCTGCTGATCAGGGTTACGCTTGGAAGCGGCAGAAGTACGGATGTGAATGATCTGCTGGCAAATACAGCAGGAGCTATAATTGGATTTTTCATAGTGAAAAGCTTATTTAAAATGAAGCTTATTGGCGGTCTGCTGAAGCAGTTTCAGCTGCATGAAAAGAGGGGAGAGTCAGTCATTGACGAGAATATTGATTGTTGATGATGATCAGCATATTGCTGAGCTGATTGAGGTGTATTTAAAGAATGAAGGCTATGAGATCAGTATAGCTGGCAATGGGGTTGAGGCATTGAATTTCTTTGTCAAAAGCCAGCCGGATTTGATCATTCTGGATATTATGATGCCTGAGATGGACGGGCTGTCTTTTTGCACGCAGGTGAGGAAGAGCAGCCAGGTGCCTATTCTGATGGTGAGTGCAAAGGTAGAGGATATGGACAAAATCGTGGGTCTGATGACTGGTGCCGATGACTATATGAGCAAGCCATTTAATCCGCTGGAGCTCACAGCAAGAGTGAAGGCTCTTCTCAGGAGAGCAAACTACTCCCAGCCAGAAAAGGGCGATGCTGTTCTGCAAATCGGCCCGCTTGCAATCGATAAACAAAAGCATCATGTGCTGGCCGAAGGGAATAGCATAAAGCTGACTTCCATTGAGTTTGAGATCCTTTATCTGCTGGCAAGAAACCAGGGCCGTGTTTTTTCATCTGAAGAAATATTTGAAAGTGTTTGGAATGAACCAGGTGAAGGGTCCAATAAGACAGTTATGGTCCATATAAGCAATCTGCGCGAAAAGCTTGAAGCAGCTTTACCAGGCGAAAAAATCATTCACACGGTATGGGGAGTGGGGTATAAAATTGAAAGATAATCTTAAGCATATCCTCAGGTTCATTCCAAAGTGGAAGATTGCGATGTATATCATCCTCTCTTTTTTCCTTGCACTGGCTGTTGCCGCCCTCCTATTGCCGGCTGTCTGGTATATAGAGGACAATTCGAGATTTGCTGAAAGCCTGCTGTTCCTTTTATCATACGGAAGATCATTGGTGCTTCTCGTTTTTTATGCAATCCTGATGACAGGGTTCCTGCTGCTTTTTTACCTGTACGAAAGAAAAAGGTACCTCAGCTTTTATGTGAAAAAGCTGACAAAAGAGGTGCAGCAGCTGGCTTTTGAAAAGGGCTCAGCTGTATTATCCGGCAATGGAGAATTCAGCAGGCTGGCTGAAGGGATTCAGGAGATCTTCACTAAGTCGGAGCAGGCTATTGGCGAAGTAAGAAAAGCAGAGCAGCTGAAAAATGAGCTGGTGACAAATGTAGCACATGATTTGCGGTCTCCGCTCACTTCCATCATCGGCTATTTAAATTTAATCAATGAAGACCGCTATCAGGATGAGGTGGAGCTGCGCCATTATATTCAAGTCATCACTGATAAGACAGCAGGTTTGCACTCCTTGGTAGACGACATTTTCGAATACACATACATGCAGAACCAGCAGGCACTCTTTGAAAAGCATCCGATCGACCTGGAGGAATTGATGAATCAGCTTGCGGTTCAATCCCGTGTGCAGCTGGAGGACGCAGGAATGGAGTGGCGGCAGTTCCTGGAAGGAGATGAACCCCCTATTGTTCCCGGGGATGGAGGGAAGCTGATCCGGGTCTTTGAGAACCTGATCCAAAACGCTGTCCGGTATGGCAGAGAAGGAAAGTATCTGGATATCATATTTGGAGGCACAGGCAATATTGTCGAAATACAGGTTGTCAATTACGGAACTGCCATCCCTGGGGCTGACCTGCCTCATATTTTTGAGAGATTTTTCCGGGTCGAGAAATCTAGATCGCATTTTACTGGAGGGGCTGGTCTCGGACTGGCAATAGCAAAGAGCATCATTGAGCTACACGAAGGAACAATTGAAGCAGCAAGCAGCCCGGGAAGGACAGCATTTATTATCAGTCTGCCAAGAGGATATAGTGATGAACGGCAAAGGAACTAATAAATTTCGGCTCCCGGTCAGTATAAGTAGTCGGGTTTAGGGAGAAAAATTTGAAGTGGCATATGAATTAACAGACCAATCGCTTATGATTTGGTCTTCTTTTATTTTCCTGGTATCGCCAGTTACTGGATATAAAAAATGTAATTCTCGTTGACTTTCTTTACCTCAAGTGATAAAATCGACACAATTACAGATATTAAGAGTCTTTAATATCTTTTTATTAGAGGAGGTTATTATGAAATATTCAAACGCGACAAACTATGCTCTTCATACGATGGTCCATCTAATGCTGGAGCCTGGGGAGGGCACAGTGGGAGTACAGGAATTAGCAGAAATGCAGCACCTCTCCCCGACGTACCTTTCTAAGGTTTTAACCAAACTTGCGAAAGCGGGCTTGATCGAATCAACTCCTGGTGCAAAGGGAGGCTATAAAATTTCCAGAAAAAAACATGAAATATCCTTTTTGGATGTCATCCACGCGATTGAAGGGGAGACTAGCTTATTCGATTGCTCCATTCACCATGAAGGCTGCTTGATTGAGAACGTCATGAGACAGGCAGAGGAAAATATGAAAAGTGAACTGGCATCAAAGCTTCTAATCGATATCGCTAAAGAGGCAGAATCACAACGGAAATAAGAAAATATCTAAATTCATTGAGGGAGTGAACAAAATGGTATTAGACTGCGCGGTGATTGGCGGAGGCCCGGCTGGGTTGAATGCTGCTTTAGTGCTCGGAAGATCAAGACGTAAAACGATCCTGTTTGATGACAACAAACCGAGAAATGCGGTAACTTCTACGTCCCATGGGTTTATCACAAGGGATGGTATACATCCGCAGGAATTCAAAAAGATTGCTCAAGGAGAATTAAGCAAGTACCCGAACGTGAGGCTTGAACGGCAGCGGGTGCATCGTATAAATAAAGAAAACAATTTGTTTCAAATAGAGACAGAAAACGCGGAAGTATATAGTGCCAAAAAAATTATAATCGCCACAGGCTTCAAGGAAATTCTTCCAGATATTCCAAAGGCGAAAGAGTTCTATGGCAAGAGCCTGTTCGGCTGTCCTTACTGTGATGGCTGGGAATTAAGAGATCGGCCGCTGGCGGTGATCGCTGAAGAGCAGCAGGCGGCGTTTCATATGGCGAAGGTGGTGTCTAACTGGACGAATGATTTAATTATTTTTACGAACGGCAGGAAAGTCCTTTCGCTCGAAGAAAAAGCATTGCTCAAAAATAATGGCATCGGTATTAACGAAAAGAAGATTTCCTCACTCATTGGAAAAGAGGGGCTGCTGGAAAAAATCCAGCTTGATGATGGAACCTCAGTGCTTCGTGAAGGAGGGTTTATTGCCTCGGAATGGAAACAAGCTGCTTCTTTTGATTCACTCGGCTACACACTGAATGAGCAGGGAGGGATTACAACTGACAGTTGGCAGCGCACGAACACAGAAGGGCTGTATGCCTGCGGGGATACGCGAATTGCCGGTGCTTCCCAGTTAATCATTGCGGCAGCGGAAGGCAGTATGGCTGCCATAGCTGTGAATGCAGCTCTTATAGAAGAGAAATATAGCCAGGATAAATAGAAGTCAAAAATAGGAGGATTTATATGAACCATCATTCTCATGGCAAGCACGATAAAGGAAAAGTATCATACCTGGAAAGCCCCGAGCGAAGAAAGGTATTATCTCCCGAACAATTACTGAACATGATTCCTTTAAAGGAAAATGATAGCATGCTGGATTTTGGCGCCGGGACCGGTTATTTTTCCATCCCTGCAGCGAAAAGGATCAATGGCAGCGTATATGCGCTGGATATCGATGCGGCTATGCTGGAAATCATAAAAGAGAAAGCATTGGAGGAACAGGTGACAAATATTGTCCCAGTGCTGGGGAGTATGGAGGCACTTCCTCTAAAAGACAGTTCTATTGATATCATTATCGCTTCTCTGGTCCTGCATGAAATTCAGCCACTCGCACCGCTATTACAGCAAATGAAAAATGTCCTGAAAAAAGAAGGTTATCTAATTTGTCTGGAACTTGAACCAAAGAAAAGTTCTGGGAAAGCGCCGAGAATTTCCATGGAAGGGATGGAGCGTGAAATGAAAGAAGCAGGATTTACAGTAACTGAGAAATCCTTTCCAGCATCATCTTTATACATGCTAATTGCACAGAGAACGGAGTAAGTACTTATTTTTTTAACTAATTAAGGATATTAAGTGTCTTTAAAGTATTTAATTGAAAAAGTTACGTGGTCTTTCCTTTAATAGAGGGGAGACCCTTTTCTTATGTCACAAACTAGGCAAACAATATACATCAAACCTGGGAACGAATTATAGGAGACCGACCCAACCGCAAGCCTTAAAATAAGCGGAGATTTTCCGGTTAGGCTGCTGAATATGGCACGAGTGGGTGTAAATAAGCGGAGAAATTCCGGTTAAGAGGAGCGTAGTCACCTATTTTCCTGTTATTTGAGTCGATAGCCGGAATTTCTCCGTCTATTTTGGCTATATTTATAGTTTTATTGAAATTAGAGGGAATTTCTCCGCTTATTTTTCAGCCTGCCACTGATTCCCTCATTCAGGTCAGGAAAGGACTGGTACTACATACTGACTATAGGAGACGTTAATTTTTGACAGCATAATCCTTTAAATCCCTTCAAATCAAGGGTTTATTATTATTGACGGACTATTTTCTATTTTGATTTATTTTATCCAGGCAGGCTCTTGTGTGTATAATAGTAGATTGGAAATGTACATGTATTCATGAATGAAAAATCGATGATTGATTGTGAATGAATAAGAGAGAAAGGAGTACATATACATGAGCGGAAATGCAGTACTTGAAAAACAGAAAAATAATATCCTGGACGGATTGAAAGATTTGAAGAAAAGCCAGGAAGTGAAGCAGTTCAAAAAGCACTGGAGTGAATTGAGTGTTCCTTTTACACTGAATGAAGGGCTGAGTCGTTTCACGAAAGGTGAACTTGATACAATAAGAAAAAATCTGGCCATTAAAAATGCGAGCAGCCTGAAAAAGGCGGAGCTGATCATCCTGCTACAGGAGAAAATTGCTGAAAATCTTGAAAGCATTCCTCTTAACTGGGACAGTGAAAGATTCCAGCTGCTGCTGGATATTGCCGAAAGCGGCGGACTGATGCCTGCACCACATATAGAGGCGCAGCAGATCGAATACTTCCGCGGAACCGGGATTATTTACAGCGGTATTATTGAAGGGGAGCCAGTTCTCGCTGTACCAAACGAACTGATTGATAAAGTAAAAGAACTAAAGAACAGTATACATATCAGATCTGCCGTCAATAAAAACACAGAATGGATCAGGCTTACAGGCGGGCTTCTGTATTATTATGGAACCCTGTCAATTGTTCAGCTGGCTGAATTTCTGGAAAAATATCTAAAACATCCAGTACACCTAAGGGAATATCTTAATGTAATCCGTGATGCCAACTCATTCCGTACGGAGCTGCAGATTAATGGGGATGGCTATTCTAATCGCAGGGTATTTGATGCTAAACGAGTGATCCAGGAGCATCAGGCAAGGAAGAGCCTATCATACTATCCTTTTACCAAACAGCAGCTGCTGGCCGCTGGTGAGCCTGGTTTTGTGGAAAGAAATAAAAGCTATATGCAGCTCGTCCAATTCCTGTCGCAGCATTTTGAAATTTCTAAAGAAGATGCAGACCAGGTCGCCGAAGAGTGTATTTTTGCAACAAGGGTAGGCGATACACCTGAAGATCTGATGAAATACTTAACAAGCATGTTTAAGTTCGACAGTGTTGAGAAACTGCAGGCACTGATGGACATAGTGGTGGAACTGATGAACAGCACAAGGGAATGGTTCCTCAAAGGCTATACCTCCCTGGAGCTTAGCAGCATGGAGAAAAAGCAGTTAAAGCCGCTGCCGGCTGCCGATAAAGACACTAATGCCGACGCAAAAGTGGGCAGAAATGATCCCTGTCCTTGCGGAAGCGGGAAAAAGTACAAAAAATGCTGCGGCAGATCAATATAACTCTATCAACATAAATGAAGAGGCTGCCCTGGACTGATTTTTTCACAGCAGGGGCTGCCTCTTTTTTTCATAACGAAAAATCAGCAGAGCTTCCCTGAAAGGTCCTGATGCCAGTCGGGCTGGCGGATATCAATCTGTTTTAGCTCTTGTGAATTCAGGTCCAGCTCGTTTAAATGGATAGCATATAGATTACTGTTGAAATCTGTGTAAAAATAATAGCTTCTGTTCGTATGGTCTCGTATCACACTCCATTGGGTCCAGCTGTAGATGCCGGGATATTCTCTCAGGTAAACAGTCCCTGCTGGTACTGATAAAGTCTGTAAGATTTGCCTGGCTTCTCCAATACTCTGCTGGATATTCCTTGGATAAAACCTCGTTTTGCTGAAGAATTCTGCCCGGACAAAACGGGATTGCGGGGTAGGGTCACCCGGGATTCCAAGCTGGCCGCTTCCGCCCAGTTCGACGCCGCAGAGAGAATTCTGCTTATCCGTCAGACTCAGTTGCTCATATAAACTTAAATTGGCAAGATGCCACTCATACGGAGGGTCATTCGTCAAAACGCCCAGACTTGTTGTATAAGTTTTCATTTTTCCATCAATAAATTCGACAACTAAATGGCTGCCTGAAGCGTCACTGATGATATAGTGAAGGTTTCTTGATACATCAGGGACTGCTCTTGTGATGCTTAGCTGTGACAGTCCGATTTCAGCTTCTTCTACTGTTCTGAAGCTGCTTAGTACATAGGAAACCAGATTGTTATTATAAAGCAGCTGTTTGCCGGGTTCCGGCTCTGGATATTCACTGCAAAATAGCGATAAACCTGAAGCTGAAAGGCCAGCCTCATTTATTCCATCATAAAATATGACTATCCGGCCATCGGCAGGCTGATAGCTCACCCCGACAAAAGCAAGCTCGTTTTCCCATTTTATTTCTTCAGGCCTTTCTATTGCAGGAAAAGATTGGCCTCTGGGGACAAAGGTTACCTTTGTGGGATACCGTTCAGCCCAATCCCAGGTCCTGCCTGAAATCAGAGAGCAATTTTTTCCTGACCGTGGAAATGATATATTCGTGCACATGCTATCTCTCCTAAATCAATGTCTTATGAATATGTTATTCGCTCTTTTAAAAACTGCTTGTACCAATTCAGCAGGCGAAAGGCGGAAATGTTCACATTTCATTGGCCAATTTAATTCTTTCACTGCAAAAACTTCATTCATCCCTCACATTTGCCCTTTATAGTATTTTTCGAGCAGCAGATTAAGAGATTTTCAAGATGAAAGGAATACAGCTTCTATGGAGAAAAAAATGAAACCGGAGGGCTCCCTCTATAAAACGGTTTGGCGATGGCATTTTTATGCCGGCATTATTTTTGCACCGTTCCTGATCATTCTGGCAGTGACAGGATCGGTCTACCTGTTCAAGCCGCAGATTGAACAGGTGATCTACAAGGAATATTATGAAGTCCAGCCGCAGGGGGATCGCATTCTTCCTTCAGAACAGCTTGAAGAAGTTAAGAGGCTGTATCCTGATGCTTTTATATCGAAATACCGGCCTGGGGAGGGAGACGCCCGTTCTACTGAAGTAAGCATCATGAATGGGGAAGAGTCACTTACCGTATTTATTGATCCTTATACAGGAAAGTCATTGGGAACATTGAACAATGAGGACCGGATCATGGATAAAATTGAGGAAATCCATGGAGAATTGATGGCAGGAACCCTTGGCGACCGGGTTGTCGAATTGGCTGCCTGCTGGGCGGTTGTCCTGATTGTTACGGGCCTATATTTATGGTTTCCGAGGAAAACAAAAGGGCTGGCAGGCGTGCTGCTACCCCGTTTGAATAAGGGAAAAAGAGTTTTCAGAAGAGATCTGCACGCTGTGCCTGCATTTTGGGTGACAGCAGGAATGCTTTTCTTAATCATGACCGGCCTGCCCTGGTCAGGCCTCTGGGGAGTGAACTTCCAGAACTGGGCCACGAACACAGGGGAAGGATACCCGCCTTCCGTCTGGACCGGGAGTGCTCCTGAATCGGAAATATTGACAAAAGACATTGCAGAAGTACCTTGGGCAGCCGAGAACCTCGAGGTCCCAAAATCGGAAGTGGAAGGCTTTATCCCGCTTTCCATCAATGATGCAGTCACGATTGCCCAGTATGAAGGCATGGATCCGGGCTATACAATCATTTTCCCTTCAACGAAGGAAGGCGTTTTTACACTCTCTGCATTTCCGGCAAAGGCCCAGGATGAAGCCACCATCCATCTGGATCAGTATTCTGGTGCAGTGCTTGCCGATTACCGTTATGACAATTACGGCTTTATCGGGAAGCTGGTAGCCTGGGGGATCACCCTCCATAAAGGCACCCAGTTTGAACTGATCAATCAGCTGATAAGCCTGTTCATTTGTCTTGGCATCATTCTTGTCGCCGCCAGCGGACTGTATCTCTGGCTGAAGCGGAAGCCGAAAAAAGGGATGGGCGCCCCTGCAGGTCCTTCAGCATTAAAAATGAAGATGTTCCTGCTTATATTGATTGCACTGGGGATCATTTTTCCGCTTGTCGGCCTGTCGCTCATTGCGGTCTGGCTTGTGGACTGGCTCATCATCAGGCGGATTCCAGCTGTCAAAAAATTTATGAATGCATAAGGGAGTCTTATTGTGAAAAGAGTTTTATATTTAATCGTAATGGGAGTGCTGCTTGGCGGCTGCTCCCTTGATGATAATGCAGAGGAATTATATAAAATAGAGCAGCCGCTTCAGGCAGAAATCATGCCCCCTGACTCATTTGCTGCAGGTGAAGATGTGCCAATCCGGGCAGTGCTTACACAGAACGGAGAAAAAGTGGCAGGTGCAGATTATGTCCATTTTGAAATCTGGAAGCGGGACGGCAGCGTTCATTATCCAATGGAAGAAGCCGCTGATGAAGGAGAAGGTGTTTATCAGCTTACCAAAAAATTTGAACAGGATGGCGTCTATATAATTAAAGTGCATGCCAGCAGCGGCGGCTCGCTCATCATGCCGCAAAAGCAATTTGTTGTCGGGGAGCTTACCGAAGCCGAGCTGGAGGAGCTGATGAGAGAAGGGGAGGCGCCTTCCGGCAGTCATGAGGGACATCATTAAGAAGTGAAGGAAAAAGATCCGTTGAAAAGTTCAATGGGTCTTTTTTTGAATAGAGAATTTCACCATTCATTCTAGAATAGATGAATTGACAATTTTATGGTAAAATATCCTGAAGGAGGCGGGATTCATGACCTTTTATAAAAAGTATTATATAGGATATCTCGTTTTTGTCCTGCTATTGCTGATGGTTTATGTTATGATTCCATCTGAATACGGCTTTTATGCTCTTATGGGATTAACCATACTGTTTTGCCTGTATCAATTCATGATTTTGCGGAAGAAAAGCAAGAGTACAAAGAATAATTAGCAGATTGGTAATTTGGCTGCCTTACTCATTTAATGGGGGGCAGCTATTTTTATGCTGAAGTGGTGAGCGGCACTGACCTCCAGCACTTCCATTCCTTAGTAAGGCTCTCTGAATGAGTATTCAGGTCGGCGATCACTTCATCAATAGCTGCTGATCGCTCTCCCCAGCCTCGCTATCCCTTCTTCAATCCTATCAGGCATCATACTGCCGTACCCGAGAACGATCTTATTTTTGTGATTGCCTTTCATGATGCTATAATCCTCAACAGGATATATCCGGACAGAATGGCTGGAAATCCAGTTCAGCAGCCCTTCATCAAAAACAATGGAGGGGAATTCAGCAACCAGATGCATTCCAGCAGCATGCCCCCAGATACGGCAGTCAGGAAAGTGTTCTTTCAAGCTGTCCACCAAAGCCTGCCGCCGCTGCCTGTAGATTCTTTTCATCTTTCTTATATGCTTGTCAAAGTGGCCGTCTTTTAAAAAACGCGCAAGGATCAGTTGCTCTATACCTGAGTGATGGCGGTCGGAATACCATTTAAGCCTCTTGAAATCCGCCAGTAAATCAGCGGGCAGGACAGCATAGCCAATCCTGAGGCCAGGCGAAAGAATTTTGCTGAAAGTCCCTACATAAATGACCCTCTCAGGATCCAACCCCTGAATGCTGTGGACCTGAGAACCTTCATAAGTGAACTCGCTGTCATAATCGTCTTCTACTATATAAGTGTTGTGTCTGCGCGCATACTCGATGAGCTGGATCCTTCTTTGAATGGTCAACGTACTGCCCAGCGGAAATTGATGTGAAGGAAGGGTGAAAATAAAGCCTGGTGGCGTATCCATAGGAAGATGTTCAGGCTTAAGTCCTTTTTCATCCGCAGGAATAGGCACCAAGTCTGCTCCATGATAGCTGAAAATATTCCTCATTTCATCGGTAACAGGATCTTCAACAGCTATCGATTGCTTATTTTTGACCAGCAGTTCGGTTATAAGCGAGAGCGCCTGCGTGGCACCGCTTGTAATGACAATATTGTCTGCCGTGCAATTCACGCCGCGTGTATGATACAGGTATCTGGACAATTCTTCCCTAAGCTCCTGCAGGCCTGAAGAATCAAGATAGCCAAATGCCTGTTCATCAGCATTAATGCATACATCCTTTGCCAGCTTGCCCCACACTTTTCTGGGGAAATGATCCATGGCCGGTGTAGAAGCTTTCAAGTCTATCATATTCTCTAAGTCATCGTTTACTTTCTCCTTTTCTTTCCGCCGATGGGCCATTTCTGGCCGGAGAAAGGCTGCGCCAGCAGCTATATATGTCCCTGACTTTGGCCGAACCTCCAAATATCCTTCTGATGCCAGCTGGTCATAGACTTCCAGTGTAATATTTCGGGAGACCTGCAAAGAGGCTGAAAGCTCGCGTGTTGACGGAACCTTTTCGCCTTCCTGCAATTCCCCATTTAAAATATATGATCTCAGCTTCTCATAAATTTGCTGAGTCAACGACTTTGGGCCTTCCCGAACAATTTGAAACCACATAATCTTCTCTCCAATCTGTCAACTGGTACTATAAAAGTCATCTAATTGTGGCTCTATTTTCATCCAGTATATCATGATATCTTTACAGTACCATAAGGAGGATGATCGAAATGAAAACAATTGGATTAATCGGGGGAATGAGCTGGGAATCGACAAGCGTGTATTATTCATATATCAACCGCCTTGTCCAGGAAAAACTGGGCGGGATCCATTCAGCCCGCTGCCTGCTTTACTCTTTTGATTTTGAAGAAATTGCTGCCCTGCAAAGAAGCGGGAACTGGGAAAAGGCAACTGAAAAAATGATTGAAGCAGCAAGGTTCCTTGAAACGGGAGGAGCAGACTGCATCGTTATTTGCACCAATACTATGCATCTGATGGCAGAAGATCTTCAAAAAGCCTGCAGGATTCCCGTCATACATATTGTAGAATGCGTGGTTGAGGAGATTAAAAAGCAAGGCATAGAGGCAGTTGGCCTGCTCGGCACCAAATTCACAATGGAGCAGACTTTTTATAAAAAAATCCTTGAGGAACATGGCATTGAGGTTCTCGTTCCAGAGGAAGGTGACCGGGAACGGGTTCATGAGGTGATTTTTGAGGAATTATGCAGGGGTAAATTCAAGGAAGACTCAAAGGCTGCTTATCTCGATATCATTCATCGTCTGGAAAAGAAAGGCGCCCAGGGAATTATCCTCGGGTGTACGGAGATCCCTCTGCTAATCAGCCAGGAAGACTGCCAGCTGCCTTTGTTCGACACAACCTTTATACATGCTTCAAAGGCAGTGAAATTTGCACTGAGTCACTCTGATAGATGGTAAGAGAGCCAGTCGATGCATGATGGCATACAAAAGAAGCCACTCATGTATAGAAAAGGGCCCAATCAATGCATGACCGCCATCAAAAGAAGCCGCTCATGTATAGAAAGAGGCCCAATCAATACATGATGGCTATCAAGAGGAGCCACTTATGTATAGAAAAGGGCCCAATCGATGTATGATTGCCAACAAAGGAAGCCGCCCGTGTATAGGAAAAGGCCCGCCCGATGCATGACGGCCATCAAAAAAACTACTCATGTATAGAAAGAGAACTATTGATGCATGACTATCACCAAAAAGCATCTATGAATGAAAAGAGTCATTCCCAAAAAAATAATTTTTACATCTGCAGCTGCTTCAACTCATAAAAGCTCCCTTGCTGATGCATCAGCTCCTCATAGGTGCCAAATTCTACACATCTTCCATCCTGGATAACAGCGATTTTGTCGGCATTGCGGATGGTAGAGAAGCGGTGAGCCACGATGAAAGTAGTGCGGCCCCTGGTCAAGGTGTCCAAAGCTTCCTGGATTTTTCTCTCAGAGTGGCTGTCAAGAGCAGAGGTTGCTTCATCAAGGATGATGACCTCCGGATCCCGGATCAATGCTCTGGCGATCGAAATTCTCTGGCGCTGCCCGCCGGAGAGTTTATCTCCGTGTTCACCTATTCGTGTTTCCAACCCGTCCGGGAGTTTTTTTACTACCTCCCACAGATTTGCGGCTTTCAGTACTCTTTTCAGCTCATCTTCTGTGACAGACAGCTTGCCGTAAGTCACATTTTGCCTGATGGTCCCTGAAAAAAGAATCGTTGATTGCGGGACAACCGCGAGATGATTGCGGAACGACCTTAGATCAATCTCTGCCATATCATGACCGTCCAGAAGGATTTTTCCTTCGCTCGGCTGAATAAAGCCAATCAGCAGATTGAGAATCGTTGATTTGCCGGAGCCGGATTCGCCTACAAAGGCAATGGTTTCACCCGGTTTGACTTCAATCGTGATGTCCTGCAAGGTATTTTCATAGGCGCCTGGGTACCTGTAGCTCACAGACTGAATGGAAAAGCTGCCGTGCACCTTCTTTAGCTTTGGTTTATTTTCATAGTTTTCAACCTCTCCTGCAGTCAATATTTCGCCGATGGATTTGACTGACTCAAGCCCCTTAGCAATCGTCGGGATCAAGGTAATCATGCCGGAAACCGAGTTCACCACTGTTGTAAAATAGGTCTGGTACATAACGACCTCTCCTGGTGTGATAGAGCCGCGATAGGCAAGGATGCCGGTGAACACCAGGCAGATGATCTGGAAAATCTGAAAGCTAGCCCAGCTGACTGAACCGAATAAGGATTGGATGATATCCAGGTGAAAGCCTTTTAAAAGAATCTGCTGAAAGCGGTGGTTAAGGCGATTGACCTCCTGCTTCTCCAAGGCATGCGCCCTTGCAATCGGGACAAGCTCAATCATTTCAATGACCCGGGCGGAGGTTTCTTCCATTTCCTGCCTGAATTCTGAATTCGAGTGTTTTATTTTTTTCCTGAAAATAACAATGATAAGTGCGGAAATTGGAACGATAAGGATAAAAAACAGGAAGACAACAGGGCTGTTGTAGAGCGTGATGGCAAGAGCTACGATTAGATTGATAAATATATTCAGCAGGCTCACAAAAACCTGGGAGGAAAGAGTTTGGACCGCTTCAACGTCCCGCATGATTTTCGACTGCAGCCGGCCTGACTGCATTTCCTTCTGGTAGGGGATGGAGAGTTCCTGCAGTTTTTTGATGAGTGAAGCCCGCAGGCCGGATTCAACGCTGCGAATCGCATAGCTGTGCAGCTTTGTATGATAATAGTTTGATAGGATATTCTGCAGCACAAGGACGATCATCACGATGGCATTGATATAGATGGTGCGGATGCCGTTTCCCCCGTGATTGGTTGCTGCATTGATGACATTGGCAATGGCGATGGGCATGACCCAGGCAGGGATATGCTTGATTGTGAATAGGACGGCAGAATAAAACAGCTTTATCGCATGGCCTTTATACAGACCAATCAGCACTTTCAGTGAATTCTGCTGATTTTGTTTATAAATATTTTGTATAAATGAGTCCTCCAAAGCATTCCTCTCCTTGATGCCCCATGAAAGCTGCTAATTCAGCAGGTCTTTTAGCGGCAGATCGCTTTTTTTAATCTCTTCAGCAATTAAATGCGCTACTGCCTCGGCGCCTTTTTCATTGAAATGGGTATTATCTTCAAGGCCATCTGGATAATTTGGGGATTCACCCGGAGCCAGATGCATGAAATATAAGGCTGACTCGTCCTGTCCCATGCTGTTAAAAAAGTTTCGTGTAGCTTTGTGAATGTCCAGGAGCGGAACCTGATTTTTTTCGGCAAACTGCTTCATGGCTTCAGGGAAATCCCCGACTGAAAGCTCATCAATGGTATTGGTTCCGTCAAACTTTCTTCTTGTGACAGGGGTGAAGAGCACAGGATGAGCTTGATTTCTTCTGGCAGTTTCCACATACTCCAAAAGGTATTCCTGATAGTCCCCATAGGGGCGGGTTCCGCGCTCAGGATCCTCTGTTTTCTGGTCGTTATGTCCAAACTGGATGATCAGGTAATCGCCAGGCATAATGCTGCTCTCAATAGAAGTCAGGTGGCCCTGTTTGATAAACGATTTTGTGCTTCTGCCATTGATGGCCCGGTTATCTAGCACAGCATGACGATTGAGGTATTGTACAAATGCTTCTCCCCAGCCCGTTTCCGGCCGCTTCTCAGGCAATTTGACAGCGGCAGTTGAGTCGCCGGCGATAAATATGGTGGTTTTTGGGTCCATAATTGTGCACTCTCTTTCAGGTAAATTTATCTGTCCGCCGTTATGTTAACGTTAACATCTTTAAGGGAAGTTGAAAAAGCCACTATATTAATAGATCATATTATGCTATTATCTATTTAATGACGGACAAGTTCGAAATTTCTGTATATTTATGTTAACGCTCACATTATATAAAAAGGGCTATCAGAAAGTCAAACAAATTGAAGCAGGCATCTAATCATTTCGTTTGATTCATCTATAGATTGTTGATAACGCTTTCATTTATGATATGGCGGAAAACAAGGAGTTGAACATTTTGAGGAATGGCAGAGTGTTTTACAAGCTGTTTATCCCATTCTTTTTATTGGGGATAGGTCTAGTGGCAGGCTTCAGCATTTTTATCTATAACTCGACTTACAATTCAGTTGAGGAAAGCTTTCTAAAGGATAAGGAAAGCTACACCAAACAAATTCTGCATAATGTCGAGCAGAAGGTCAGGACCATTGAATATGGCTATACCGCCTACAGCTCTACAGCAAGCTTTAAGGAAGTTTTCACAAGACCGCTTTCAGGCAGGGACTTTGAGGTATACCAGGATATCATCAAAGAAATGAGCTATATAGAGATGATGGGAATTGAGGGCAGCAAATACAGGCTCATCAGCCTGGCGGAAAAATGGGGAATCGTTAATGAATCTTTAAAGAAGCTGACCCCTGAAGAATATAACGCGTATAAGGAACAATACATAAATGAAAATGACCGGAATCTCTTCTGGAAGCCGACGGAAGAAGGCATAGAAATGGTCATGACACTACCATTTTATCAGCGCGAGAAATTTGCCCTGGGAATTGCCAATATCCCGAGAAGGAGCATTGATCAAATTGTCGGGGAACAAGATAATGCGGTTGAAATTTATAACAGCCAGGATAAGCTCTTATATTCCAGTGTGAACAAGGGGAGCAGCCTGACGGAAACAAGCTTTGATGAGGTGAAAGCGGCTGCCGAAGCAGCAGAGGAGAAAGCGGACGTCTTTAAAGCTGACAACGGAAAAACTTATGTTTTCCTTGAGGCAGATTATAACCATTGGCTGTACCTTGTGGAAATCAACGAAAACGAAATCGGAAGCATCATCCACAATACTAGGATGGGGCTGATTCTTGCTTCTGTCATCTTAATCCTTCTTGTCGGCGGAACATCCTACCTTTTGGCAGACTCTTATTCAAGGCCAATCAAAAAAATCCAGGAAAGATTGTCGCAGGGCGGCATCAGCCGTAAGCAAAATGAGCTTTCCTTCCTGGCTGCCTCTGTTGATAGGATCGTCGATCAGAATGAATTGCTCACTGAAAGCTTATCAAAGCAAAAGCCGGAGCTTGAAACGTTATTTGTTCTGAGTCTGTTTAGGAAGCGAATTGCTGAAAAGGATATCCAGCACAGGCTTGAGCAGTTTGACTACCATTTTGGAACAGACAAGGTCTTTTATACCGGACTTATCCAAATTGACCAAATGGACGGCGGGCAGAATGCAGATAAAGATATCTTTCTGCTGGCAATCAATCATATAGTCCGCGAGATCGTCCCGAAGGAGGAAAGGCTGATCCCGATTGTTCTTAATGATGAGATGCAAGCGATGATCTTTGCCTGTGACAATGAACAGGAAGCCGAAAGGCGAATTATGATGTATTACGAGGAAATCCAGGAAAAAGTAAAGGAAACGCTCAATCTGGTTGTGAGCGTTGGGGTCAGCCCTGTGTATCATTCATTGATCGACAGCAAAAAAGCAGTGGATCTGGCAAAAGAATCGCTACATTACCGTGTAAATGTCGGGCCTGAAAGCATCATATTTTACCACGACATTTCCTCAATGCTGAATGATGCTTCGATTTCCAAATTTCCGATTGAATTGCACAATGAATTGATGAGCGCAATCCGCTCAGGCAGGGAGGAAGAGGTTCGGAATCTGACAGGTTTGCTTATCGATGAAATTTTCAGACTGAACAAAAACCCGATCAGTCTGGGTGTCACTCTAATCAGGGTGATTAATGATCTTGTCCAATTAGGACAGCTGCTTGGAGCAGAGTCGAATATATTCGAAAATATTAAGAAGCTCTACCAGACTGCCATGCATGCCTATTATCCGCAAATAATCAAAGACATGCTTTACCAGCAGCTGATTCAGCCGGTCATCATCAGTACGCAGAGCAATACAGAACAGGGCTTCAAAAACATATCCGATAAAATTGTCTATATTATCCAAAGTGAATTTGATCAGGAAATCTCCCTCGACATCATTGCTGACAGGCTTCATTACAACCCGAATTATTTAAGTAATGTGTTTAAGAAGGAATATGGGGAGAATTTTGTGGATTATTTAATGAATTACCGGCTCCAAATGGCGCAGATGTGGCTGAAGGAAACGGACATGACAATTAAAGAGATAGCCGAGAAGCTGCAATACCGCAACTCACAGAATTTTATCCGTTTCTTCAAAAAGAAAGTGGGCAAGACTCCCGGGGACTATCGAAAAGAATACCGCCAATAATGAAACAATGCAAAAGCTTCTTCCCTGTGAAGAAGCTTTTGTTATACAGCTATGCTTACTAAGCTAACCATTTATCACTGTAGAAAAATTCTGGACAAAAGGATATGCAATCCAATCTGTCTGCCTATAGGAATATAAATCCCCCTTTAATACCAACTGATAGACATAAACAGTTTTCCAGTTTAAAAGTATCATTTTTACGCTATTATTTCTTAAATCATCGATATACCAGCCTTTGTAAGCGTAATCACAAAATGATTATATACGGAATTTTCTTGTTTTTAGTATCCTTAAAGCATTAAGTGCCATTAAGCCAGAAGGGAGCACTCTCCCAAAAAGGCTGCCTGGCAGGTAATCAAATATGAATAAAAGCAACCGCAACGCAGTTGGAAAATGGGGATGGGAGGCTCAAAACCTCTCTCCCAATTCAAACTTAAATTGAAAGTGGAGGGATTTTACAAGTGCAGGATAGAAATTGGTCTGTCAGGACAGCCGATTCCATTATGGAAAGAACTCCTTTATTGTTCGAGGACAAGGGCTATAATGGCAAATGGGCATATGATTATGGTGTGGTTCTAAAAGGATTCCATCTCGTATGGAAGAGTACCGGAGACCGGAAGTATTTTCAGTTTATAAAAGAGAATATGGATCACTTCATCAATGAAGACGGCTCCATCAGCCGGTATGAGATGGAAGATTACAATATTGACCATATCAACAACGGGAAGATGCTATTTGTGTTATATCGTGAAACTGGAAATGAGAAGTACAAAAAAGCAGCCGATCTACTCCGCAGGCAGCTGGAAACACATCCGCGCACCTCAGAAGGCGCTTTTTGGCATAAAAAGATCTATCCCTATCAAATATGGCTTGATGGATTATATATGGGTGCCCCTTTTTATGCGGAATACCAGAGGGCATTTATGGATGGAGAAGGGCTTGAAGATATCATCAGCCAATTCAAGATAAGCTTCAGCCATTTATTAGATGAAAAAACCGGACTGCTTTATCACGCGTGGGATGAGAAAAAGGAGCAGCCTTGGGCAGATAAAGAAACGGGTCTATCGGCCAATTTCTGGGGCCGTTCCATGGGCTGGTATCTGCTTGCGCTCACTGATGTACTGGAGGTGATTCCAGAGGTCACTCCAGGCAGGGGCTTTCTTGTCAAAGTGCTTGAAAATACTCTTGAAGCGCTGCTCAACTATCAGGATGAAGAAAGCGGTGTGTGGCATCAGGTTGTCAATAAGCCAAATGAAAAAGGAAACTATCTCGAATCATCCTGCAGCAGCATGATTGTCTGTGCAATTGCCCGGGGAATCCGGCAGGGGGTCCTCCATAGGGAGAAGTGGGAATCGCAGCTGCAAAAATCCCATCAAGGTCTGCTGGATGAATTTGTTCTTTTGACAAAAGAAGGCTGGGTAAATTTGAACAAAAACTGCCAGGTGGCAGGTCTCGGAGGACCAGATAAGAGGGACGGGACATACGCCTATTATATTAGTGAGCCGGTTACCTGCAACGACCAGAAAGGGCTTGGGGCATTTTTGCAGGCGGCGGCTGAGTTTGAATATTTGATGAACAGGAGCGTTGATCATGGCAGTCTATCATATTAGCGAATATTTAAAAGGGAATGCTGGACTTGCAACCGAAGGCATCCAAAAGGCCATTGATGAAGCCTATCGGAATGGCGGCGGCAAGGTGGTGATTCCAGCCGGCGAGTTCCTCACTGGCCCATTATTCCTTAAAGATAATATTGAACTTCACCTGGAGAATGGCGCTCATTTAAAGTTTTCCGACAAGCAGGAGGATTATCCAGTAGTAACATCGCGCTGGGAGGGTGTTAAGCGTAAGGTATACGCATCGTGCCTGTTTGCAGAAGGAGCCAGGAATATTGCTGTAACTGGATTTGGAACGATTGACGGTAATGGAATGGAGTGGTGGGATGTTTTCAGGAACCGCAGGGAGGAGCTGAAATATCCGCGTCCGAAGCTGATCAGCTTTGACCACTGTGAGCATATTACACTGCGTGATGTACGCCTGATCAACTCCCCAAGCTGGACCGTTAATCCAATCTGCTGCCGGGACATAACCGTAGATAATGTTTCAATCCTGAATCCAGCCGACTCTCCAAATACAGATGGAATAGACCCGGAATCGTGCAGAAATGTGAGGATCAGCAATTGCCATATTGATGTCGGTGATGACTGCATTGCCATAAAGTCAGGCACAGAGGATACCGAAGAAAGAGTCGCCTGTGAAAATATCACAATTACCAATTGTACGATGGTCCATGGCCATGGAGCTGTCGTATTCGGCAGTGAAATGAGCGGGGATATCCGCAATGTGACAATCAGCAACTGCGTATTCCAGGATACAGACAGGGGAATCCGCTTTAAATCAAGGCGCGGCCGCGGCGGAGTTGTAGAGGATGTCCGTGTCGACAATATTGTGATGGAGGGGGTCATCTGCCCATTCATTATCAATCTCTACTATTTCTGCGGACCGCGCGGGAAAGATCAATATGTTTGGGACAAAAATCCATATCCCGTTACTGCTGAAACCCCTATGTTCCGCCGCCTCCATTTTGCCAATATTACAGCGAGGAATGTGCAGGCGTCAGCCGGATACATTTACGGCCTGGCAGAACAATATGCAACCGATATTACTTTCAGCCAGATTGATATTTCACTTGCGAAAAATGCCGTACCCGGCAAGCCTGCCATGATGGCCGGGATTGAGGATATGGCGAACCGCGGCTTTTACGTCGGCTTTGCGAAGGATGTCCTGTTCAGCCGGGTGACGATTGAAAATCATGAAGGGCCAGCCTTCCATATAGAACACAGCGAGGATGTTGAAGTCATCTCCTGCAAATCAAGGAACACAAAGGAAGGTGAAGAGCTGGTCAGGGAAGTGGCGGCAAAGTGACAGCTGCAGATAAACGCCGGAAGCTTCTGAGCCTGCTGGGTGACCGCTCTGTTCCAGAAAATCATGAGCACCAGGTGCTGATGATTGAGAAAAGGCAGGGTTATGTACTGGAGACATTGAGGCTGAGCCTGAATGGCCTGGAAACAGTGCCGGCCTATTTTGCAAAGCCTCTTAATGCCTCTGCCCCTTTGCCTGCCGTCATTTACTGCCATTCTCATGGCGGGAATTTTGAGAACGGTAAAGACGAGCTGCTGACAGGCAGCCCTTACCTGGTTGAACACTCTTTTATTGAAGAGATCACGGGGCTGGGATTTGCCGTCTGTGCCATAGATATGTGGGGATTCAATGAAAGAAGAGGAAAGCAGGAAAGCGAATTGGTCAAGGAGATGCTGCTGAAGGGCCAAACATTGTGGGGGATGAGGGTCTTTGACAGCATGTCCCTGATTGATTATCTTCAGGGCCGCCCGGATGTGGATGGAGAACGCCTTGCCGCCATCGGGATGTCGATGGGCGGACTGATGAGCTGGTGGCTCTCTGCACTGGACGAAAGGATCAAAGTTTCAGTTGACATTGCAGCACAGGTGCATATCGAAACACTGATGGAAAAACGCGGACTTGATCATCATGGCTTCTATTATTATGTTCCGGGTCTGCTGAAGCATTTTTCAACTTTAGCAGTCCAGGAGTTGATTTTACCAAGATCGCGCCTTAGCGTAATCGGCAAAGACGACCGCCTGTGTCCAGCGGAAGGAGCTGTATTTTTGAACAGCAGCCTTAAGGATTCTTATGAAAAGCGGCAGGTTCCCGGGAATTGGGAAGGACGGATTTTGACAGGTGGACATCAGGAAACGAAGGAAATGAGAGAATTATGGAAAGCTTTTTTAATAGATCATCTGTGAACATAAAAAAACGATTTCAATAGAATGACATACACTTCGGACTTGGTGCAATCGATCTTTGCCAGCCTGAGTATGAAGGGCTTATAAAGAAAGGGTATCGGAATAAACTATTCCGGCCTTTTTTTTGCCAGTAACATCCGGAGCATACTGTCTGTTTCTCTATTTTACAAATCTTTTAGTACAGCATCCGCCTCTCTGCCCGCTCATAAGCTAGCAAAGATTTCCTGCAAATAGGAATAACGAATGTATGGAAGGGTAATTTAAATAAAAATGACAGCGTTTACATGAGCAGGAGGAGAAAATGATGAGAAAGAAAATCACCCTTGTTGGCGGTTCGGGTACGATTGGCACGGTCTTATATAACGGTCTTAGCTCCAAATACGATATCGTCATTCTTGATAAAAAAAAACCTGAACAGACAGCGGAGTTTATTCAAACAGATGCAGCCGATTATGAGGACCTTGTGGAAAACATTCCAAAGGATACGGATGTGCTTGTTAATCTGCTGACAATCAAGACAGACAATGATCTGGAGAATCTAAAGGAATTCCACATGATGACCAGCATCCATTTTATCGCTTCATTTTATATCCTCCATGCTGCCGATTCTCTCGGAATTCCCAAAGTCGTATTTGCAAGCAGCAATCATGCAGCTGATTATTATGAAAAGGATGGCTATTCTTCTTTGGGCAGAGAGATCACCACTCAGGATTTTCCTATATCCATAGGGTTGTACGGTGTTTTAAAATATGCATCTGAAGGCATCGGGCGAATCATGGCCCGGAACGAAAACAATCGCCTTTCAGTGATCAATTTAAGGATCGGAAGCGTTCTTCCAGATGAAAAGGAAGCCGTAAAGGAAGATGACAGGCTGCATAGAACTCTTTTATCACATGAAGATGCTGTACAGCTGTTTGATCTCGCCATCCAGTCGACTGTTAAAAATGGCACCTATTACGGTGTGTCAGATAATGCGGACAAACCCTGGTCTACAGAAACAGCCTGGAAAGAGCTTGGGTTTGTTTCAAAGAAAAATGCACAGCAGGTATTGAAAGAGAATCGTGAATAAACCCAGGAGGCTGGCCCCGGAAGAGGGCCAGCCTATTAATATGGCACTTGAAATTGAAATGGCCTATGTTTGGCTGGAGGAATCTGAATGTATGAACCAGATTAATATTAAAGCAAAAAAAGCAGCTGAAACTGTAACGGGTTCCCTTACGAGGTGCAAAAAGAGATAAAGCGTCAAAAAAACAATACAATAACAGGTTATTTAAACAGTAAAACGGCAGCCATTACGCTGCCGTTTTCTTTATTTCGTCTAAGGTGCGGTTCGAAGAAATTCATCTGTAAATTCCATAATTAAAGCGTAAATAAAAAGGCTTATTGGTAACAGATTTACAATCAAAGCAAAAATTCTTTTAGCTAATTTTTCTCTGCTAAACATTGAAATAATGCTAAAAGGGATGCCAATCAAGGAAATGAGAAATACGAGTAATCCAAACACTTTTGGTATCGGTGTGTATATGGATATAGGAATAACAATAATTGTAACTATTGCTATTATGAATGAGATTTTGGTGAATATCTTTAGATTTTTCCTTTCCAAATTAATGCACCTCTCATTTTATTTAACAGGGTCTTTGCTAAAATAATCATCTCAAATAGATTATATCTTTTAAAGTGAAAACCTTCTCTGTTAAACCCAATCGTTGTGCCGGAGTACCAACTTCAGATTTAAATCCCGTTGTTTTAAACGGGATGCAAAAGCAAAAATAAGAGAGCAAAATCTTTGCGATTTCACTCTCTAAATGTACTGCTAATTATAATGGTAGCACCCTAGAACGGAACCCGTTACTGTAACAGCTACTTTTTTTGTATTTATACTTCTTATTTCATTGGAAATTTAAGGAAACCCTATGGAAAAGTTCTTAAGCCTTAACAGAACCAACCATTGCTCCTTTAACGAAATATTTCTGCAGGAACGGATAAACGATAAGCATTGGAACTGTTGCAACAGTTATAACAGCCATCTTAACGGTTTGAGCAGGGGGGACAACATCTACTGCAGAAGAGTCTGCCTGCATACCGCTTGATACGATAACAATTTGTCGGAGTAAAACTTGAACTGGCCACTTATTAGAATCAGTCAGATAAAGAATAGCATTTGTATACTGATTCCAATACGCCACCGCGTAGAACAGGGAAATGGTGGCAATCGAGGGAAGCGATAATGGAAGCATGATTTTAAAGAAGATCATTAAGTCGTTGCATCCATCCACTTTTGCTGATTCTTCCAGGCTATCTGGAATGGCTGAAAAAAAGTTTCTCATGATAATAAGATTAAATGCATTAATCGCTATTGGCAAAATTAAAGACCAGTAAGAGTCGATTAAACCCAGGCTCTTTACTACTAGATAGGTAGGAATCATCCCCCCGCTAAATAACATTGTAAACACTACAAGAAAATTAATTGCACTTCTTCCTGTTAAATACCTTCGTGACAATGAATAGGCCATAAAAGCTGTTAAAACCATACTGACAAATGTTCCGACTAATGTTACCAGGATCGATACAGTCATACTTTTAAAAATCGTTGGTGTTGAAAAGATATACTCATAGGCACTCAGTGAAAAAGTAGTAGGGAACAAGATGAAATCTTTAGCCACCATCTCTTCTGTCGTTGCGAACGAGCTGGCAATCACGTTAATAAAGGGAATAAGGCAGGCTAAGGCGATGAGTAATAGGATCGCATGGTTAACAAAGTCAAATATGCGATTCCCAAAAGATTTGTCGTGCATTTGAGAATCCCTCCATAATGAAGTTAATATTTTCTTGAGTTAACTATATCAACCTGAAAAATAGTATGTCCATAATCATTTTCCATCCACCTGGTAATATGGGGGGAAGTACATACATTGAGTTCTTCTATCACTCTTCAAGAATTCTAAAGTAAATACTCATTTACATAAATAGATAATCATTTTATATGATTGATATCAGAAAGCGCTTTCAAATCAGGGCTCTGAGCTTAATCTAACTGAATGATTGTAGACGTTATACCAGTTTTTTTATACCTTTAAATTGTACTCCGAAACACAAAAGCTATAAAAACTTAATAAAAAAATATTTAATGAAGGAGGAATTTCCGATGAGAGAGTCCGCTACTGTTGCAGAGGATCAGCAAAGTATTTTACCGGATCTCAATAAGAAAGCAGTCAAAAAATCCAGGAAGAAGACTTTCGCTGCTATTGTGAGAAATAAGTGGCTGTATTTAATGATGATCCCCGGTATCATATACTTTATTATTTTCAAATACCTTCCAATGGGAGGAATCATTATCGCCTTCCAGGACTATCAGCCATTCTTAGGCATAGCTAATAGTCCATGGGTTGGCTTCAAACACTTTGAACGGTTATTTACGGAACCTACATTCTTTATGCTGCTTGGGAATACACTATTGCTATTTGCATTAAACTTATTCATTTTCTTTCCAATACCAATCGTTTTGGCTCTTATGTTAAATGAGGTGAAAAATAAATATTTAAAAAGCGGGGTTCAAACGATTATTTATATCCCGCACTTTATGAGCTGGGTTATCATAGTTTCCATTTGTTATGTATTTTTAGCGCAGGACGGCGGAGCAATCAATGCATTGATTGCTGGTATGGGCGGAGAGAAAATACCTTTTCTGACTGATGGCACATGGTCAAGGATTATTTATATCCTTCAAATCATATGGAAAGAAATGGGCTGGTCCACCATCATTTACTTAGCAGCTGTAACGGCAGTGGATCCAGGTTTATATGAAGCAGCCAAAATGGATGGTGCGAGCCGGCTCCGTCAAATTTGGCACATTACATTACCTGCTATCCGGCCAATTATTATTATTATGCTGATCCTAAAAATTGGCCAAACTTTGGATTTAGGGTTTGAACATGTTTACCTGCTATTAAATTCAATCAACAGAGAAGCAATGGAAATATTCGATACTTATGTATACACAGCAGGCATGAAGAACGGACAGTTAAGCTTCAGTACCGCTGTAGGATTATTTAAAGGGCTTGTCGGTCTAATTCTCGTTGTTGGAGCGAACCGGTTAGCAAAAAAATTCGGCGAAGAAGGACTGTATTAACATTAAAATATTAATAGGGGAGGTCCCGAGGAGCTTATGAGCAGGATTGGAGAACGCTTCAATAACTTTTGCATCATTCTACTCAAGCTGGTTTATATCCAGATGCTATGGTTTTTATTCACCTTTCTGGGATTAGTAGTATTGGGGATTGGACCTGCTTCTTACGCAATGTTTACCGTACTAAGGCAATGGATTAGAGGAAACAAGGATTTTTCCATTTTTAAGGCATTTTATCACGCATACAGGACAGGTTTTAAAGAAGCTTCAGCAATCGGCCTTCTTTACACAGCAGGAGGATTGATTCTTTACGTTGACTTGCTGTATGTAGAGTCGCAGGTATTAAGAGGTCTGCTGATTGTAATCGGTGTACTTTACTTCATTTCATTAACCTACATCTTTCCTGTTTTAGTTCACTATGATTGGAAGAGTGTCACGCTGAAGCTGAAGTGTTCCCTGCTGTTCGGCATATCATATCTGCAGTATACATTGATGTTATTTGCTGCTCTCGCTGTGATTTATTTTATTCTTTTAATGTTTATTCCGATAACGGTTGTTCTCTTCGGAATTAGTTTAGGGGCATACACCATCATGTGGATGGCAATTCAGGTATTTAAGAGAATAGAATTGCAGGCAGATGCTAATCCCATTGAAGGAGGTGGTGAGGCTAACGCGCCTTCTCTAAGCAAGAAACTTAGCCATTAAATTAACTTTTGCTTTTCCCAATAAATTTTATATTATCTAGGAGGATGTAAACATGGTGAAACCCAAAAAGTTTGGAAAAGTCTTAGCAGCGGGCACGATATTGGCCTCATCACTCATTCTGGGTGCTTGCAGCAAGGAAGATGAGGCAAGCAGTACAAAAGCAGCTGTTGACGCGGACGGAAAAGCTAATATCAGCTGGAGCCCGATCCTTTATGTAGCAACAGCTCCAAACGATGTGATAGAGAAGAAAATTGAAGAAGCTACAAATACCAATCTTACATTTAATTGGATTCCAGATGCGACTAAAGATGAGCGGCTGATTGCATCCATTGCTTCCGGGGAATTGGACGATATCATTTCTTTGCCATCTACTCTTGTAACAAATTCATCAGTCAGACAGGCGTTGAAATCAGGTGTATTTTGGGAAGTGAGCAAATACCTCGATGATTATCCTAATTTAAAGAAAATCTCTGAGGATCGCCGAACAGCAGCTTCTATCGAAGGAAATCTATACGGTGTTCCATTTCAAAAGGATTTCGCCCGCGGCGGTGTGCTAATCCGAAAAGACTGGCTTGATAATCTTGGCATGAAGGTTCCTGAGAACCTGGATGAGTTGTTTGAAGTGGCGAAAGCGTTTACTGAGGATGACCCTGATGGGAATGGCAAAAAGGATACTTTTGGCTGGAGTGACCGGAATGAGCTGAGATACGGCAGCTTTAAAACACTTGCTTCTTACTTTGGTGTACCAAATGGCTGGGCAGTGGACGACAATGGAAAATTTACACCAGAGCATGAAACAGATGAATATATGGAAACGATGAAATATTCAAGAGAACTATACAAAAATGGTTATCTTGATCAAGACTTTGCCGTAACTTCAAAAGATGACCAGCTGCAGAAATTTGCACAAGGCAAAGCAGGTATTTATGCAGGTCTTATAAGTATTACACAGTTAAAAAACCTGGCTGAGGGAATCAATAATAATGTGGCAATCGTTCCCCAGAATAAAATTGCCGGCCCGGACGGTGAATACAGAATCTGGTCCGAAGGTAACGGTGTTAACGGATTGCTGGCGTTCCCTAAATCAGCAGTGAAAACAGAAGAGGAATTAAAAGCAGTTCTCCAATTTGTTAACGATCTAATAAATGAAGACGTTTTCATGCTGATGACGGGCGGTATAAAGGAAACCCACTATACAATTGATGATAAAGATGCCTATACCATTTTGGATAATGAACTGTGGCAAAAAGAGGTTCAAGGCTTCTCAGGCTCCCGACCAAGTGAAATTACTTATAAACTAACTGACGCTGATCCTGATAAGCAATTGGTAAATGAAATGATTTCAGAAAATGACGAATTTGCAGTCATGGACCCGTCTGTTCCACTTGAGTCACCAACTGCCAGTGAGAGGGGTACTGAGCTTCAAAAGCTGATCATTGATGCTACGATAAAATACATCATGGGTGAAATAGATGACAAAGGATTTAAAGCTGAGGTTAAAAGATGGAAAGAATCAGGCGGAGACCAAATGAAGAAAGAATACGAAGAAGCCTATGAAAAATCAAACAAGTGATAACGAGCTTTAATATGCGGTCCTTCCTTTTATCTGAAGGAAGGATTGTTCCTGTTTTTTGTTTAATGCCTTTTCTAAAAATACTTATAGGGTGATACGAATGATTGTTGCACAAGACGGAACAGGTCAATTTTTAACGATTCAAGAAGCTATAGACAGTATTCCGAAAGGTAACAGCAGCCGGATAAATATTTATATAAAAGATGGTGTGTACAAGGAAAAGCTCGATATCAATAAGCCGTCAGTATCCCTGATCGGAACACACCGGGATCTGGTAAAAATCACTTTTAATGATTATGCGAATAAATTGGAAGATGACAGCAAAAAAATGGGTACATTCGGGTCTTATTCCTGCATTGTTACCGGTGATAGGTTTTTGGCTGAAAATATCACTTTCGAAAATAATGCAGGCAAAGGCAGTGAGGTTGGACAGGCGGTGGCCATGTATGTGGATGCTGATCAGACTGAGTTTCACAATTGTGCTTTTTTAGCCAGGCAGGATACTGTGTTTACTGCACCTCTTCCGCCAAAGCCGATTGAAGGCAGTTCGTTCGGCGGGCCGCGTGATGGATTGGAAAAACGGCATTGCCGCAGCTATTTTAAGCACTGCTGCATAGAGGGCGATGTGGATTTCATTTTTGGTTCTGCAACTTCTGTTTTTGAAGATTGCGAAATTCATAGTTTAGATTTAAACCGAACAGATGTAAATGGCTATATCACAGCTGCATCCACCCCTTTTGACCAGGAATATGGCTATGTTTTTATCAATTGCACCTTATTAAGTAAGGCGGCAGCCCGTACGGTCTACTTGGGCAGGCCTTGGCGTGATTATGCCAAAACAGTCTTTATCAATACATGGATGGGTGAGCATATTAAAGCTGAAGGCTGGCATAATTGGGATAAACCCCAAGCGGAGAACACAGCGTTTTATGCTGAGTATAACAGCAGCGGCCCGGGCGGCTGTAAGGACAAACGGGTAAGCTGGGCAAAATTTCTAACAGATGAGCAAGTTAAAGAGTATAAGCTTGAGAACATTTTTGGATCTTTGAAAGGCTGGCCAAAATTGGGTCTGCCTTACAGCACTGCGGGCTAAAGAAGTCTAATTAAAATGATTAAGGACACTTACAAAGCACTAGAAAAGAAATGAATATATTAGGCTGTATCAGCGGGATCAGTTCTTTCGTGTTTTTTCTTATTTTCATAATTAAATCTCAAAATTACTAAGTAAAAGACCAGAACTGAAGCTATCATAAAGAATTTCGCTTTGCAAAGTATTAATTTGGGTATCCAACGGCCTAAAATTTACTTCCTGAAAATTGGCGTTAAATATGCGGAATGGGAGCGTTTAGGAAAGGGAGTGGTAAGATAATGACTTTTAAAGAAAGTGTAACTAAACCATTAAAAATGACTGTAGCCAAAGACGGGAAAGGTGCTTATCAGACCGTTCAAGAAGCGATTGATGCTATACCGGCTGATAATAAAAATAAAGTGGAAATCTTTATTAAGAACGGAGTATATAAGGAACGAATCGTAGTTCCGGCAAATAAACCATTTGTGACGCTAATTGGAGAAAGTGTCGAGAACACAATCCTCACTTATGATAACCATGCAAAAATAATGTCCCCCGATGGCGGTACCATTGGAACACGCAATAGCGCAAGTGTATTCCTTTATGCGAGGGATTTTACAGCCAGAAACCTTACCTTTGAAAACTCATTCAATCCAAAACGCTTGGAAGAAGAGACACAGGCGGTAGCTGTTTATGCCAGCGGTGAGAGAATGGAATTTTACCAGGTGCGGTTTCTGGGAAATCAAGATACACTTTACCTAAAAGAGGGGTCTCAGTATTTTAGCCGGTGTTATATTGAAGGTGATATTGATTTTATTTTTGGAGGGGCAAGAGCAGTTTTCAAAGAATGTGAGATCTTTTCTTTGAATAGAGGGTCTTCTGCAGAAAACGGATATATATCAGCTGCAAGTACCCATATAAATGAGCCATATGGATTCCTGTTTTTAAACAATCGATTTACAAGCTCAGCGGCCAAAGGAACGGTCTATCTTGGAAGGCCCTGGCACCCTGGCGGGGATCCGGAGGCCATAGCAAGCGTCATATTCAAAAATAATTATTTGGGTGCCCACATTCATCCGGATGGCTGGACTGACATGTCAGGCTTCAGTGCCAAAGATGCAAGATTCTATGAATATATGAATGAAGGACCTGGCTCAAATCCCGATAGGCCTCAGCTTACAGATGAAGAAGCTGAAGCAGCCAGCATCGAGACTGTGTTAAAAGGGTGGAATCCGGAATAGAGAAAAGGGTGCAGTCTGAAAATGACTGCCCCCTTTTTAATAGAATGTTTAAACACAAATGCTGTGCATTGAAAAGGAGAATTAGAAAGCTGACCAGAAACCGGTCTTCACTCTGTTGAATTAAATTATTGGCAGAATGTATGCTGAGCGAGCCATACAGCACAAAGCTCAGTCCATTTGCCTGCAGCAGAGTCATCGCTGGCAAGTCCTAGGCCATGCCGTCCATGCGGAAAAACATGTAACTCATATGGCACTTTTAATTTGCTCAATAATGAGACATATAATAGGCTGTTTTCAACAGGAACAGCTGCATCATCAGACGTATGCCATATAAAGGTTGGCGGCGGCAAAGTTTTAGCACCTTCACGTTCGCAGGATAATAAAGCCCTGATCTCCTCATTGGGCTCGTCTCCCAGAAGATTAGTCATCGATCCTTCATGATAATGCTCTAATAATGATATGACCGGATAGCTTAAAATAGCTAAATCCGGATGGCAGTTCTCTAAGTCAATGTTATCCTCTTCTTTTGTTGTACGCAGATGTGACAAAGTCGAGGCGCAGGCTGCTAAATGTCCGCCAGCCGAAAACCCCAGAACTCCTATCTTTTGCTTATCGATATTCCACTTTTCAGAGTGGTGCCTGACAAAGCGTATAGCCCGCTGCACATCTGCTAAAGGAACTGGATGCCTGTAGGGAGCTACTCGGTAATGCAGTACAAATGCTGAAATGCCAAGAGAGTTTAGCCATTTTGCAACCGGTTCTCCCTCATGATCAGCTCTATGGTGATACCCCCCTCCAGGACATACAATCACTGAACTTCTGCCTGTATTATTACTTGCAGGATAGAAAGCAAGAACAGGCTTGCGATCCTCATCTCCAGACTCCAGAAAAGGAATCTTTCCTGTCCACAATGAATAAATCAAAAGGTATTCCTCCTAAATTAATCGTTTGTAAAAGAACAGTTACATACACTTGCCGCAATTAAATTATATAGTAATTATAAATGTAGAAGAATAATCATTATTTAGTATAGTGGTTTTTATTCTGCTTTTTCCTTTTATTGTGGTGAATGCTCCTATTTATAAGCTCCATTCTAAGACGCATAGATATAAGACTGTCATTTAGGCAGTAAGGTGTAATTGAAGCCCAGGGTAATGGGATACTTGAAATTTCTAATAATACAGTAAAGGTTTGTGTTAAAATGTGAAAAAACGAGGTGGATAAAATTGGATATCGACCAGTTTACTTTGACTATAGAAGAATTATTCGGCAAAGAGCTTTTAGAAACGTTTGAAGACGATTATGGCTTCACGAACAGCACAGATAAGGAAATCAGAACCGTTGGCTATGCTACGAATCTATCATTGGAAACCATCGAACATGCCGTCCGGAGTCAGGTTGATTTAATTATCACCCATCATGACGCCTGGGATTTCATTTACGGGCTTAATGAAGAATGCAGGAACAAATTGCAAAAGCATGAGATCAGCCACTTCTGGATTCATGGTCCCCTGGATTATATCCGTTTTGGGACATGTACCTCATTAATGGAGAAAATCGGCATTGACGAGATCATCCAATATTCTATTTTTGATAATGGCGGCATTCCGGGCATCGGTGAATTCAAGGAGCCTTTAGGTTTTGAGGAATTGGCATTTAAGCTCAGCCGCCTATTGAATGAACCGGTGAGACGCTGGAGAAATAACGGCAAAGAAGTCAAGAGGGTGGGGATCATGACAGGAGCCGGCCATTCTACCGATTACCTGAAGCTTGCTCTTGATGACGGGTGCGATACTTATATTACTGGCGAAGCTTCTTTATATACCATTCAATACGCACAATTTTCCGGAATGAATCTCCTTGTAGGCAGCCATACCTTCACAGAAATTTTTGGGGTAAAGACTCTTGCAGGGAAAGTGAAGCAGAGGCATCCGGAAATCAAAGTTATGAAGCTGGAAGAATCACATTTTGAGCTCAATCCTATAAGATGAAAGATCTTCTGAGCATCTAAAAAGAAAATTTTCTTTAAGGGTGATAGACTAAAATACATAGAGTTTTCAAAAAACTCTATCAATACATAAATAAAGGAGCTAATGATCATGGAATACCGGCGTCTTGGAAATACCGGCCTAAAGGTCAGCGAGATCAGCCTCGGCAGCTGGCTCACCTATGGAGGGTATGTGGAGGAGCAGAAGGCATCCTCTTCCATAGATAAAGCATATGAGCTAGGCATCAATTTTTTTGATACGGCGAATGTGTATATGCGCGGAGAGGCAGAAAAGGTCGTTGGTAAGGCACTTGCCAAATATGACAGAAGCTCCTATGTGCTTGCAACGAAGGTTTTCGGCAAGATGGGGGACGGGCCCAATGATTCAGGGCTTTCGCGCAAACATATCATGGAGCAGGCGGATGCAAGCCTGAAGCGGCTCGGGCTTGATTATATCGACATCTACTATTGCCACCGCTTCCATCCGGAAACCCCTCTTGAAGAAACTCTGCGCGCTCTTGATGATCTGATCAGGCAGGGCAAGATATTGTATGCAGGTGTGAGCGAATGGACGGCAGAGCAGATGACAGAAGCCGTACACCTGGCAGATAAGAAGCTGTGGGACCGGATCGTCGTGAACCAGCCGAATTACAGCATGCTGCATCGGAACATTGAAAAAGAAATCATACCTGTCAGCGAAAAGCATGGAATCGGCCAGGTCGTGTTCTCGCCGCTTGCCCAAGGCGTGCTGACAGGCAAATATAAAAAAGGGGAAGCACCTCCGGAGGGAAGCCGTGCCTCTCAAAAGGACCTGGGCACTCTTTACGGTGTCCTGAACGATCGTAATCTTGAAAAAGCAGAGAGCCTGGAAAAGATTGCGCAGCAAGAGGATCTTACCTTATCCCAGCTCGCCCTTGCCTGGATCCTCAGACAGCCAAACGTAGCAAGCGCCCTTGTCGGGGCAAGCCGCCCTGAGCAGCTTGAGGAAAATGTAAAGGCATCAGGCGTAAAGCTGAAAGAAGACAGCCTCCAGCAGATTGAAGAAATTCTTACTGCAGAATAAGGCAATTATTATAGCTGTTGTTCTGCTATTTAAATTTATGGGGGTTCCGGGGATAAATCTTACCGGGACTCTTTATTTTTTTGGCTGTGTGAGTGTACCTTGTTGATTTTGGGCTACAACAATGTTTAACAAAGCCATTTTTAAAAAAGTGCTTTTGCTTTCCAGGCAACAAACTAAACAAACAATTTAAATGACTGTTTACCAGTACAAAGTATCTTTTTAATTAAGGAAAGGAGCTGGGCAGAATAAAAGAATGTTAACGTTAACAAAAGTCGTTTACAGAACTTTCTAAATTTGTTAGACTGAATTTATAGAAAATTGTTAACGTTAACAAATAACGGAGGGTGATTCATATGGAAAAGTTTATGGGCGAGAATTTTCTCCTGAAAAATGAAACGGCTGCATTTTTATATCATGAGCAAGCAAAGGATTTGCCGATCATCGATTACCATTGCCACATCAGCCCAAAGGAAATTTATGAAAATAAAAAGTTCAAGAATATTACAGAAGCCTGGCTGTATGGGGACCATTACAAATGGAGGGTAATGCGGGCCAATGGGATTGATGAAAAGTATATAACCGGTGATGCAGACGATTATGATAAGTTTCTTGCCTGGGCGAGGACAGTGCCGATGACAATAGGAAATCCGCTGTACAATTGGACTCACCTGGAGCTTCAGCGCTTTTTTGGCATCTATGACATCTTAAATGAAAAGTCTGCACCAGACATTTGGCATAAGGTCAATAAGCAGCTCGCAACAGATGATTTCAGAGTACGGGAGATCATCAGGAAATCAAATGTCCGGGTCATCTGCACGACCGACGATCCGGCCGATTCGCTTGAATATCACAAGCTTCTTTCAAAGGAGGAGGACTTTCCGGTACTGGTCGTACCAGGATTCAGGCCTGATAAAGGTCTGGAAATCAACCGCCATGGCTACAAAGAATGGATAGAACGGCTTGAGGCAGCGAGCGGGATTACGGTTGACAGCTATGCAAGCCTTCTTGAAGCATTGGATTCAAGAGTCCATTTCTTCCACTCCCTCGGCGGCCGGGTTTCCGACCATGCGCTTGATCAGGTTGTATATGAAGAAGCAGCATTTGAAGAGGTTTCACAAATTTTTGCTAAAAAGCTTTCAGGTGGCACTGTATCCGAGAAAGAGGAAAAGCAGTATAAAACCTATACGCTTATTCATCTGGGCAAGCTTTATGCCAGCCTGGGATGGGCTATGCAATACCATATGAATGCCCACCGCAATAATAATACGAAGATGTTCCAGACCCTTGGCCCTGATACTGGCTACGACTCTATTAATGATGACAAGATTGCAAAGCCGCTCGTCAGTCTGCTTGATTCTTTAGATCAGGCAGGAGGGCTGCCAAAAACGATCCTGTATTCACTGAATCCGGGTGACAACCATATTCTTGCCAGCATCATCAACAGCTTCCAGGACGGCAGCATACCTGGGAAAATCCAATTCGGGACTGCCTGGTGGTTCAATGATACGAGGGATGGGATGCTCGATCAGATGAAAGCCTTGGCAAATATGGGGCTCTTCAGCAGGTTCATCGGGATGCTTACCGATTCAAGAAGCTTCCTGTCTTATACCAGGCATGAATATTTCCGCAGGATTGTCTGCAGCCTGATCGGTGAATGGGTCGAAAATGGGGAAGTTCCGAATGATAAGGAACTGCTCAGCCGGATTATCAAAGGGATTTCCTATTATAATGCAGAGGAATATTTTCAATTCCAGGAAGCTGGAAAACAGCATGCAGCTGCTGTTAAATAATCCGTGATCACGTCCAGGCTTGGAGCCGGAGGGCAGGGAAGGTTATAATAAAAGGATGAATAGCATTGATTGGTTAAAAGGAAGGTTTATATATGGTAACTATTAAAGATATTGCAAGAATGGCCAATGTGTCGCATACAACTGTATCGCGGGCATTGAACAACAGTCCTCTGATCAAAGAGCCGACAAAACGGAAAATCCTTGAAATTGCCTCCCAGCTGAACTATTCGCCGAATGTGAATGCCAAGAGCCTGGTTATGCAGAAATCACATACAATCGGCTTGTTCCTGACAAGCATCGCAAATGGAACATCTGCAAGCTTCCTTGCGGATACAATCAAGGGAGTCAACGGAGCCATTTCTCAGGATTATAATCTGTTCATACGCGGAATCGATGATTATCAGGATTTCTCCAGCATCAACAGGCAGCGTTTTGACGGAATCATCCTTATGAGCCAAAGCGTCCGGGATAACCCCTTTATCTACCATGTCCTGCAAAAGGAGATTCCTCTAATCGTCCTGAACAGGGAGATAGAAGAAGAAAGTGTATACAATATATGCTCAAACGATGCTGAAGGCTCGAAACAGGCAGTGGAATTTCTGATCAATAACGGCCATAGGGATATTGCGATCATTGAGGGAACTTCAAGCTTTAAATCATCTCAGATGCGCAAGGACGGTTATATGAAGGCATTGATTGAGAAGGGCATTCCTGTCAAAAGCAGTTATGCAGTGAAAGGCAATTATGATATGGAAAGCGGCTTTCTGGCCATGGAGCAGCTTTTATCCCTTAAGAACCCGCCGACTGCCGTTTTCTGCTCTAATGATGATATGGCGATTGGTGCCATGAACTGTGCATTTGAAAAAGGTCTGAAAGTGCCTGATGATCTATCTGTTATCGGCTTTGATGATATCGGTTATTCACAATACACGACTCCACCGCTATCCACCGTGAAGAGGCCTGTAGAGCAAATCAGCCTGCTGGGTGCGAAAAAAATGCTCTCTCTTGTTCAAGGAGGGCTTGAGGCGGAAAAAATATTTGTTAACACTGAGCTCATCATTAGAAGCTCTGTGAAAAGGATTAGCTAGCACAGCCCGAAGCCAGCGGGCTCCTGGTAAAAATGTTAACGTGTGCAGGATTGAATATAAGGGAGGAAGGATATGGAGCGCCTGAGCAGTAAAACACATGCCAAAAGGATATTCCCTGAAAGAATCCTTCAATTTGGCGAAGGGAACTTTTTAAGGGGTTTCGCAGACTGGCAGATTCAAATTTTAAATGAGAAAAAAGGGTTCAATGGAAGTGCGGTTGTCGTACAGCCCCGAGGGTCCAGTAAAATTGAACGGCTTAACCGGCAGGATGGGCTGTACACCCTTTATCTTGAAGGGCTGAAGGAAGGGGTCCCTGTAAAGGAACATATGGTGATCGATTCAATCAGCAGGGGAATCAATCTTCAAACAGATTATGAGGAATTTATCAGGCTTGCCGGACAGAAGGAGCTCAGATTCATCATCAGCAATGCAACCGAGGCTGGAATGGTCTTTGATCCCGATGACAGGCTGGAGGACCGTCCGCAGAAGGGGTTTACCGGAAAGCTGGCAGGTTTTTTATACCATCGCTACCTGGCCTTTAAGGGCGATGAAAAATATGGTTGCATCATCCTTCCGTGTGAATTGGTTGAAGAAAATGGCGGAAAATTGAAGGGAATTATTCTCCAATACGCAGATTCATGGAATCTTAGCGAGGATTTCAAAAGCTGGATTGATCATGCCAATGTGTTCTGCTCAACACTGGTGGACCGGATTGTCCCGGGTTTCCCGAAGGATAGCCTGGAGGAGAAAACAGAAGAGCTTGGTTATGAAGACGAACTCCTTGTAACAGGGGAGCATTATCATCTCTGGGCTATAGAGGGGCCGTCCTGGCTAAAAGATGAGCTGCCTGCTGAAGGGACTGGACTGAATCTTGTCATCACTGATGACATCACTCCTTTTCGTACAAGGAAAGTAAGGATATTAAACGGTGCTCATACGGCAATGACGCCCCTGGCACTCCTTTCCGGGCTTGAAACAGTTGAAGAATCTGTGAAACATCCTGAGGTGGGTCTTTTTATAAAAAAGCTGATCGAAGAGGAAATCCTTCCGGCACTTGATGGGGACAGAAAAGAGCTGGAGCAGTATGCAGAAGAGGTAATGAACCGTTTTGCCAACCCTTATATCAAGCATTACCTAAAGAGCATTTCCTTGAACTCAGTGTCGAAATTTTCTGCCAGAAACCTGCCGGCCCTGCTTGATTATATAAAAGAAGAAGGAAAACTGCCGGCAAAAATCGTCTTTTCCTTATGTTGCCTATTGTATTTATACAAGAAAATGGATGTGGAAGACAGCAGTACGGTACTCGAAATCCTTCAATCGGAATGGCGAAGCTTTGAGAAAAAGCAGATTGGGATAGAGCAGCTGTCGGCTAACTTTCTGAAAGAACAAAAGCTTTGGGGCAGGGATCTCACCGGGATTGCAGGCCTTAAGGAAGCAGTGGCTGGATATCTCAGGGAAATAGAAGAAACAGGCATTGAGAAAGCGCTTCAGCGCGTAATCGACAAGCCTGTCCTGGCTAGGGGGGAACTAGAATGAGAGATTTTCTTAAAATCAATCCGGCAGACAATATTATTCTCGCACTAAAAGACCTGAAAGCTGGCGCTGAATTAACAGTGGATGGCCAATCCATCATTTTGCGCGAGGATATCCGCCGCGGGCACAAAATTGCAGCAGCCGGGATTAATGAGAATGAAAATATCGTAAAGTACGGCTATCCAATCGGGCATGCAACAGCAGCGATCGGCCAGGGAGAGCTGGTCCATACCCATAATACGAAAACGAATCTTTCCGGCCAGGAAGAATACAGCTACTCCCCTGCTTTTGCAGACAGTCCTTTCCGCAATGAACAAAGAACCTTTAAGGGCTATCGGCGCAGGAACGGCAAAGCCGGAATCCGCAATGAATTATGGATTGTCCCGACGGTCGGCTGTGTGAATGGAATTGCTGAAAAAATCATCAGCCGCTTTGAAAAGCATGCCGGCGGCCAAAATCCATTTGATCAAGCCCTGGTTCTTAAGCACAGCTATGGCTGCTCCCAGCTGGGGGATGATCATGAAAATACGAAGCAAATCCTTCTTGATGCAGTCCATCACCCCAATGCAGGCGGCGTGCTTGTTTTAGGGCTTGGCTGTGAGAACAATGAGATGGAGGAGTTCAGGAAGTCTCTGGGAACAGTGGATGAAAGCCGGGTTAAATTTCTCGTATCCCAGGAAGTATCTGATGAGATTGAAGCTGGATTTCAGCTCGTGAAAGAAATCTATGAAGCAGCCAAGGATGATAAAAGGGAGGATATTCCGCTCTCTGAATTGAACATCGGCCTGAAGTGCGGAGGATCTGACGGGTTCTCGGGCATAACCGCCAACCCTTTGCTCGGCCGCTTATCTGATTATCTGATCGCCCAGGGCGGGACGACCGTATTGACTGAAGTGCCGGAAATGTTCGGTGCAGAAACCATCCTTATGGAAAGGGCGGAAAACGAAGAGGTTTTTGAAAAGGTTGTCAGCCTGATCAATGATTTTAAAGGCTATTTCCTTGAACATAAACAGCCGGTTTATGAGAATCCATCACCAGGCAATAAAGCGGGAGGCATCACCACTCTTGAGGATAAGTCTCTTGGCTGCACCCAGAAAGCCGGAACCTCCAAGGTGGTTGATGTCCTGCCATACGGCGGTACTCTCCGTAAAAAAGGGCTGAACCTTCTCAGCGCGCCAGGGAATGATCTGATTGCTTCCACTGCACTGGCCGCAGCAGGCTGCCATATTGTCCTGTTCACCACAGGCAGGGGAACCCCGTTCGGAACCTTTGTGCCGACGATGAAAATCTCGACCAATACCCAGCTTTATGAAACAAAGCCCCATTGGATCGATTTCAATGCAGGTACACTCCTTGAAGAAGAAATTTCCGCTGATGAAGTACTGCAGCAGTTCACGGACTATATCATCAGTGTGGCAAGCGGGGAATTGGTCAATAACGAGAAAAACGATTTCAGGGAAATTTCAATTTTTAAGAGCGGAGTCACTTTATAGGCGGGAAATGCAAAACAATTTCTGCCGGGGAGGCAATTATGAAGAAGCTGAACATATTGAATCGATTGATTGAATCCGGAGTGGTGGCGGTTGTCAGGGCCGACTCAAGTGAAGAGGCCGTGAAAATTTCAGAAGCCTGTGTAAAGGGAGGAATTGCCGGGATTGAAATCACCTTTACCATTGATGGAGCTGAAGCTGTCTTAAAGGAATTGTCAGGATATTTTGCAGATGACTCGAGTGTCGTTCTGGGGGCCGGAACTGTCCTGGATGCGGCGACAGCGAGGATTGCCATTCTCGCCGGCGCTGAATTTATCGTCAGCCCGGCCTTTGACAGAGAGACTGCTAAGCTGTGCAACCTTTATCAGGTGCCCTATATGCCCGGCTGCATGACGATTACAGAAATGAAGGCAGCGCTGGAATACGGGGCAGATATTATCAAGCTATTTCCTGGCAATGCCTTTGGACCGGACTTCATTAAATCGGTCAAGGCGCCGCTTCCGCAGGCTAATATCATGCCGACAGGTGGAGTCAGCCTGGAAAATGCCGGGGAATGGATCAGAACTGCTGTGTGGCAGTTGGGGTTGGCGGGAACCTGGCGGCGCCTGCCAAAACAGGAAACTATGAAAAAATTACCGAAATGTCTGCAGAATATATAAAAATTGTCAAAGAAGCAAGGAAAGAGGAACTGCAATGAAGAAGATTGTTACGTTGGGAGAAATTATGCTGCGATTTTCGACAGAAGAGGGCGTAAGGCTTTCCCAGGCAGCAGGCCTTACCGTCCACTATGGCGGTGCAGAAGCTAATGTCGCTGTATCCCTGGCCAACTTTGGCTATGAATCTTTTTTTGCAGGCAAGGTGCCTGACAACCCTTTAGGACAAGGGGCAGAAAGGCATTTAAAAGGAAATGGCGTCCGGACAGATTTCCTTTTAAAAGGCGGAGACCGCCTCGGCACCTACTATTTGGAATCAGGGACAGGGGAACGAAGCGCCCAGGTCACATACGACCGCAAGCATTCGAGCTTCTCGGAACTGGTGCCTGAAGAAGTAGATTTGGACGGCATGCTGCGCGATGCTTCACTTTTTCATGTAAGCGGAATCACACTGGCCCTTTCTCCTGAGCTCAGGGAGCTTGCACTCCTCGCTTTCAAGAAAGCTAAGGAATATGGGGCGCTGACAAGCCTTGACTTCAATTACCGCGGAAAGCTCTGGAGCCAGTCAGAAGCCGGGGAAGCCTTAAAGAAACTGCTTCCATATGCAGATATCTGTTCATGCGGGGAATTGGACAGCATCCATCTCTTGGGGATGGAGTCTGCAGATAGCTCTCTTTCACAAACGGAAAGGCTGCAAAACTATTATCGTAAACTGGCTGCTTCATATCCCGGCATCCGGTATATCTGCTCTACGTTCCGGAAAATCAAATCAGCCACAAGCAACACGCTTCAGGGGAATCTGTACACTGGAAGCCGGCTTTTTCAGTCTAAGGTCCACCATATAGAGCCTATCGTGGACAGGGTTGGCGGAGGGGATGCCTTTATGGCCGGGATTCTTGCTGGTGTGCTGGAGGGGTGGGATCCTCAAATGACGGCAGATTTTGCGACAGCGGCTTCAGCTCTTAAACACACAGTCCATGGAGACAGCAATTCATTTACAAAGGAAGAAGTGTTAGCTTTGGCGGGAAGTGAACCAGGAAAAATACTCCGCTGAAAATAATGATTGAAAAGGAGAATGCACAATGGAAACACGCTATGCGATTCATCCCGAGGACATGAAGAAGTATACGACCGATGATTTAAGAAGAGAGTTCCTGGTGGAAACACTGTTTGAATCAGGGCAGGTCCACTTGACATATACACATAATGACCGGATGATCTTTGGCGGTGTTACACCTGCTGAGAATGAACTGACAATCAAGCTGGACAAGGAATTGGGCGTCGATTATTTCCTGGAGCGGCGTGAGCTCGGCATCATCAATATTGGCGGGGACGGCACGGTCATCCTTGATGGCACAGAATATGATATGCAGGCCAGGGACGGATTATATGTTGGAAAAGGGACGAGGGAAGTACTTTTCCGTTCCAAAAATGCCGCACAGCCAGCCAAATTCTATATCAACTCCACACCTGCCCATCACCAGTATCCGACGGTCAAAATTGATATCAATGAAATCAAGCCGCTGGAAATGGGTGAGCCGGGCACCTTGAATGAGCGGAAAATCTATCAGTATGTCCATCCAAATGTCTGTGAGAGCTGCCAGCTGCAGATGGGCTTAACGATGCTGTCTGCGGGAAGCGTCTGGAATACGATGCCGTGCCATACCCATGAGCGGAGAATGGAGGTATATCTCTATTTCGATATGGAGGAAGATACCCGTGTGTTCCACTTCATGGGAAGGCCTGATGAAACAAGGCATCTTGTTATGAAGAACGAACAGGCTGCCATCTCCCCGAGCTGGTCCATCCATACCGGCACGGCAACAAGCAATTATACCTTCATCTGGGGAATGTGCGGAGAGAATATCACTTATACCGATATGGACCATGTCAAAATGGAAGAATTGCGATAAGAGACTGATAGAAACGGAGGATTTCGTATGACAGAGGCACCAAGTTCTTTTTCAATGGATATGTTCAGCCTTGCCGGCAAGACTGCAATCGTAACAGGCGGAAACAAAGGCCTTGGCCAGGCATATGCGGCAGCGCTTGCCAAGGCAGGGGCCGACCTGTTTGTCATTTCCAGAAGCGGCGATTGGCAGGAAACTGAAAAATTAATAGAAGAAACAGGGCAGAAGGCGGTATTCTTCCAGGCAGACCTTAGCGATCGAACAAAGATTAAAGAAGCAGTAGACGCCTGTCTGAATGAATACGGAAAAATTGATATCCTTGTCAATAATGCAGGTACGATCCGCCGTGCCCCGCTTCTTGAGTATAAAGAAGAAGACTGGGATGCTGTATTGGAAGTTAATTTGAATTCACTTTATCTGCTCAGCCAGGAGGCAGCAAAAGTAATGGCTGAACAGAAATCCGGGAAAATCATTAATATTGCGAGCATGCTGTCTTTCCAGGGAGGAAAATTCGTCCCTTCCTATACGGCAAGCAAGCATGCAGTGGCAGGTCTGACAAAGGCGTTTGCAAATGAGCTGGCAGAATCCAATATCCAGGTAAACGCGATTGCACCTGGCTATATTGCGACAGATAATACAGCTGCAATCAGGTCTGATGAAAAGAGGAATGCAGAAATTCTTTCACGGATTCCTGCAGGGAAATGGGGGCAGGCTGCCGACCTGATGGGGGCCGTTGTGTTCCTGGCAAGTGACGCTTCCAGCTATATGAACGGACATCTTTTAGCGGTGGATGGAGGCTGGCTCGTACGATAAGAGAATATATGAAAGAAGCCGTACAAGAGTGCGGCTTTCTTATTAGGAGGAGACTAAGATGAACCTTGGAATCAGAGCCCACGATATTGAAAAAGATTCATTGGAAGAGCTGGCAGAAGAAATTGGCCGCAAGGGGTTTTCATGTATTCAGCTTGCTCTGGGAAAATCCCTTCCTGCTCTTTATCCATCACCGGGAACCCTTTCGCCGGGTCTTTCCCGTTACATCGGAAAGACATTCGGAGATGCCGGCGTCCAAATTGCTGTACTTGGCTGTTATGTTAATCTCATTCACCCAGACCTGTCAGAGAGGCGAAAAGGACTGGAGAAATTTAAAGAGCATATCCGGTATGCAAGGGATTTTGGCTGCAGCATCGTCGGTACCGAGACTGGAAGTGTTCTTCCTGAAATGGGCTATAGTGAAAGAAATTTTGAGGAAAAGCCCTTTTTAGACGCAGTGGAAAGTGTTGCCGAGCTCGCCCTTGAAGCTGAAAGATTCGGTGTAATTGTCGGTGTAGAAGCAGGGGTGAATCATCCAGTCCACTCAGCTGATAGGCTCAAACGCCTCTTGGACCTTGTAGATTCAAATAATGTCCAGGTCATATTTGATCCCGCTAACCTCATTACGGTTGAAAACTATCATAGGCAGGATGAGCTGTTAGCAGAAGCTATTGAACTTCTTGGGGAAAAAATCGCCATTTTCCATGCAAAAGACTTCGTTGTCGAAGAGGACCAGGTGAAGATCGTTCCGGCAGGACAGGGCCTGTTAAACTATAGCCTGATCTCAAAGCTGCTTAAAGATCGAAAGCCGTATATCCAGGTTCTCATGGAAGGAACAAAAGAACCGGATATTGAAGGATGTGCTGACTATTTAAGAATGAAATTCAGCAGCAGAAGCATTGGAAAAGGACTCTTAAGGTAAAAATGGTCACTTCCTCCGGGGAGTGTTTTTCGTTCAGCCAAACTGCTTCCTTTCATTCCCAATTCCCCTAATTCTTTATAAAGAATCCATTTTATTGTAAAATAGTAGATAGTTCCTAGCTGCACCGGGAATACCTTTCATATTGAAGAATAAGATGATAAGCGAAAGCTGTTTTCAGGATAGAAGTTTGTGGTTTTTGGAAATAAAAAACAGGGTTGGGGGACTCATGACAAAAAGCAGAAGATGGATGGCAGCTTTGTTGATTGGCAGTTTGGCAGTTTTGGGCGGGTGTGCGGACCAGGCATCCAAGGAGGAGAACCTAAAGGAAAAAGTGAATGAACTCGAAAGCCAGCTTCAGAAGGAGAAAGAAAAGCAGGAACAGGAAAAACTGGCTGAAGAAGCAAAAGAACCGGTAGTGGTCCAGGTGATAGATCCGAACACGAAAGCAATCATTAAGACGTTTAAACCCGAGGAAATGGGCTATGAAAATGATCTGGAAAAGTATAAGCAGCAAATCAGCCAATGGGCGAAGGGCCTGGCAAGAGGGACAGATGCAAGTCCCGGCTATGACAAAAGGATGTTCCCTGACCGGATCGATGCGAACGGTGGGATTGTAAAAGGGAATCCAAGGACGATCCTCGAGGAAGCGGAGCTGACCGCAAAGGTGATTGAGGCTTCTGCTGAGGGGGGAAATGTTGAACTGCCGCTCATCGTTTCCGAAAGCGGCTATAAGCCGGAGGACGCTGCCCATTTAAGCGAAGTGGTGGTTGCCTCTTATACAACCAAGTTTAATAGTTCTGTAGCAGGAAGGACTAAGAATATCGAGTTGTCTGCCCAGGCAATTCAAAATGTGATTGTGGGCGTCGACGATTATTTCTCCTTTAACACAACAGTAGGGCCAAGCGATGAGGCACATGGCTATCAGCCGGCTCAGGAGGCTATCAATGGAAAGCTGGTCATGGGCATAGGCGGCGGAATCTGCCAGACTTCGTCAACCCTCTTCAATGCAGTCGATCAGGTGGGGGTAGACTATGTAGAGAAGCACCATCATTCTGTTACGGTCGGTTATGTGCCCGTCGGCAGGGATGCCACTGTTTCCTACGGCGGCAAGGATTTCCGATTTCAGAATAAAGCCGGGGCCCCGTTCCTGCTGAAAACTGTCATGGCAAACGGACAGCTGACCGTTGAGGTCCGGACCTCCAAGCAGTATGCAGATGTCATTAAGAAGAGAACTTGATTATTTCTATAAATTGGATGTTATCTCTTCCAAAAATCGGGTAATTATGTAGTAACAATTCACCGAAGAGAGGGATTCATCCATGAAAATCATTGAAAAACTCTGGGACAATATGATAAAAAGCGACTGGACTTACCTGATAGATGAAGAAGAACATATGAATACGCCAGAAGAAGACGAATGAGAAAGAGCTTCCCCTTTGGAGCTCTTTTTTTTTGGAAATCAAGTTGTTTGAATTCCTGTAAATAAAGGTGTACGATTCATTTAACCAAGAATTCTTACATAAAATAAGCCAATCTTGTCCGTTTCAAGATGAATAAGAAAAAGGAGGAATTCGTTCATGGCCAAGCAGGTAATCCTGAATGGGAACCGGATTGATGTATACAACTATAAAGAGGAAACACTGGCTGAAAAAGGGGAGCAGGCCATTCATCTCTCTTTTGCCTTCAAAGTGAGCCATCAGGAATATCATGATATCACTACCCTGTTATATGATCTGTATTTTGATGTATCGGTGCCTGAGGATGCATTGGAGTTTCGGGGAATGATCGATAAATATTATACCTCTTTAACGAATCTGTACGAGGAAGATGCTGTCGGGGAATTCCACCTGGAGCTGAAGGAAACAGACGGGGAAGAGGACTGAAAACAAAAAGCGGGAATCAGAGCGCTGCAGCCTGTTTCCCTTCTTCTTGCCTGATTATTGCGGAGTATTGTCCTGGTCGTATTTTAAATGCAATAGGATTTCATCTTCAAGAAGGGATAATGCCATCCTTACAGCCTTCAGCCGGCTTTTTGAGAACTCCTGGACGGTAATTTGCCGGATCTGTTCCCTGGCCATGGCAACATACCCTTCCTCTCCATCTTTCGTGTTCCCTGCAGGGTAAATGGATATTTCTATCTGCCTGTCCGGGTTATTGATGAATAAACCTCTCCATTCCATAGCATCACCTCTTATGTCTCTACGGTGCTGTTCCATTTTTACCCCCATTTCTCTAATTATAAGCCGTTTTGCTGAATAACAACCGAAAATTAATGAAAACGTTGAGATGATTTGTCCACACTTTTTCCGAAGAATTGAAATATATTGTTAGGGAAGATCTCCTCCGTATATTTCAGTATCTGCTGCTGCAGGTGCTGAGCTGCCGTTTTTATAGACGGGCACCATGAAAGCTGAATGCTTTTATGGTGTTTTTTTTGAAATCAAAAGAGCAGCATGTCTCCGGTATTCACTGATCATATCTAAAAAACAGCAAGCCTCCCCTTAGTCTTTATGCTTGTCTTTTTTCCTGTTTGCAGGTTTGCCGAGAAATGACTGCTTGTACATTTGATGTCCAAGCACAGCGACCCCTGCAGCAATAACGCCGTTCAGGATCCCGTTGATGGAGAAGCCAAAGGCAAACGCCCCAAAGCCGACTGACAGCAGCAAAAGAATCCAGATGATGGTCCAGTCAGGAACCCAGGGTGTGTGCTTCAAAGCCAATCCAATGACCCATAGCGCCGGCACAAGCATGATATATTTCTGGTTCAGAAATTGAAGCAAGTCCAAAATAGCCACCTCCTTCATGGTATGCGAATGCCGGTAAGATATGCTGCTAATGGTACATCCTATGCCTGCTGTGATTTTTTGCCTGTTTTATTGCCGTATGCCGTAAGCATCAATAATGAGTGAATCTATAAAAATATTCGGAATATATTGACTATAAGAAGGCGCTTTCATTATGATGTAATTGATACCAGGTGATAAAAGGAGGTTATAGAATTGAATTCGATTTGGCTGGCTGTTATCGGCATGCTTGTTTTTGCGGCAGGCTACAGGTATTACTCAAAATGGGTGGCAGAAAAGATTTACAGACTTGATCCCAACTATGTCACTCCTGCTCATCAATACCAGGATGGGGTTGACTTTGTGCCCACCAATAAATTTGTCCTTTGGGGCCATCATTTTACATCAGTTGCAGGGGCTGCCCCGATTGTGGGACCAGCTATTGCAGTATATTGGGGGTGGCTGCCTGCCTTTTTGTGGGTCATTCTCGGGACTGTTTTTGCAGCAGGAATCCACGATTTCGGCACACTCGTACTCTCTGTCCGGAATAAAGGGCAGTCAATTGGAACCATCACAAGCAAATTAATAGGCAAAAGAGCAAAAATGATGTTCTTATTCATTATCTTAATTTTAGTCCTTATGGTGAATGCTGTATTTGCCTGGGTTATTTCAAACCTTTTCATCCAGTTTCCTGCGAGCGTCCTGCCAGTGTTCATCGAAATACCCCTCGCCATCTGGATCGGGTATGCCGTATACAAGCGGAAAAAAGAAATGCTTATTCCCTCCATCATTGCCCTCGTTGTCATGTACGGAACCGCCGTACTTGCGAGCATGGTGCCTGCCCTGCAGATCGATTTGCCGAAATACTTTGGCGGAGCGGAAGCTGAGGTCCTTTTTGGCCTTGACGGCGTTGCCATGTCATTTTTTATCTGGATCGTCATTTTAATGGTGTATTGCTATATCGCTTCAATTCTCCCGGTATGGAAGCTGCTGCAGCCTCGGGACTATATCAACTCCCATCAGCTTGTCGTCGGCCTTGTCATCATGTATGCGGGACTTGTATTCCTGCAGCCGAAGGTGACAGCACCTGCTGTTAATGCGAGCGCTGCGGACCCTTCCTGGCTGCCGCTATTATTCATCACGATTGCCTGCGGTGCGATTTCAGGCTTTCACGGGCTAGTTTCCTCCGGTACTTCTTCCAAGCAGCTTGATAAAGAAACTGATGCCAGGTTTGTAGGCTACCTTGGGGCAGTAGGGGAAGGGGCACTTGCCTTAATCTCCATCATCGCTGTCATTACCTTATTCGCCTCACAGGGTGACTTCACGGCTGCTTACAGCAGCTTTGCCGCTGCAAGCTCAGGAGGGCTCGGGTCATTCATCAATGGAGCGGCCCAGCTGGCAACCGGCGTCTGGATACCTGCTGATATTGCAAAGACGATTGTTTCTGTCATTGTCGTCAGTTTTGCTGCGACAACGCTTGATACATCAGTCCGGCTGATGCGCTATATCATTGCGGAAATAGGCGAAGAATACAATTTCAAGCCGCTCACAAAAGCCCATGTCGCCACATCGGCAGCTGTTGTTGCAAGTGCAGCGCTGGTGCTGCTTCCTAAGGGTCCGAATGGATTTGGTTCAGGCGGGTATCTGCTATGGCCGCTCTTCGGAACAAGCAATCAGCTTCTGGCAGGAGTCAGCCTTTTGCTGATCAGCATCTGGCTGAAGCGCCAGGGCAGGAATTTCCTCGTTACTTTCATACCGATGGTTTTTGTATTCATTATGACTCTGTGGGCGATGATCAAGCAGGTTGTATTTGACTGGTCAGGATTAGGTACAGCAGACGCCAATATGCTTCTGTTTATTTTGGGAGGGCTGATACTTGTGTTTGTTTTCTGGATCATCCTGGAAGCATTTGCAGCTTTCAGGAGGGATGCCCCGCCAGCAGACACAACCCATCATTTCTAAAGCCTGGCCGGCATTGCCGGCCATTGCTTTTTCTGACTGAGAGGAGGCGAAAGTGATGGACTTGCTGTCACAGCTGAAAAAGGCTGCTGCTTTTTATGATGAGGTGCTGAGGCTCCCGCATCGGGCCGAAATTGTGAGGGAGCTCAGGGATGAAGAGGATTTATTCATTCTTTTATGCTTCTCGGAAATGGCAGGGCTGCCCAATCCAGCTTTTTATTACACGCTGGAGCTTTATCCGCATATCATCGAGAAATTCCATGAGTGGCATCTCCGGATGGGGATGGAAAAGTCTCCGCTTGACGGAATCCGCTGCTGCTGAAAAGGAGGCTATGAAACTGATACTGGATAAAAAGGTTTATTTTGTCGGAGGAAAAGGGGGAGTAGGGAAAAGCACCTGTTCTGCGGCGCTTGCCCTGCTGCTTTCAGAAAAAGGAAAAAAAGTTCTGCTCGTTTCAACGGATCCTGCCCATAATACTGGGGACCTGTTCCATCTTAAGCCTGGTCAGGGTATCATGAATGTCAGCCGGAACCTCGATATTCTTGAAATTAATTCTGAGAGAGAAGCTAAAAGATATATTGAAGAGGTAAAAGGCAATCTCAAAGGCTTGGTCAAAGCGTCTATGGCTGAAGAGGTATACCGCCAGATCGATTTGGCCGCATCTTCTCCAGGCGCCGATGAAGCGGCCGTATTCGACCGGATCACTTCCCTGCTGCTTGATGAAATGGCCGCCTACGATACCATTGTGTTTGATACTGCCCCGACAGGACATACAATCCGGCTGCTGACACTTCCTGAGCTGATGAGTGCCTGGATAGACGGGCTGCTTCAAAGAAGAAAGAAAAATAACGATAACTTCGCCCAATGGATGAATGACGGGGAACCAGTTGAGGATCCCATATACGAAAAGCTTCTCATCCGCAAAAATAAGTTTGCCAAAGTGCGGGAAATCCTCTTGGACAGCCAGTCTGCAGCCTGCCTGTTCGTCCTGAATGCCGAGCGTCTCCCGATCCTCGAAACAGAAAAAGCGGTTAGGGTCCTGGCTGGCCATGGACTTCATACGGAGGCAGTCATAGTCAATAAAGTGATACCGGAAGAAGCAGACGGCCGTTTCATGAAGATGAGAAGAGAAAATGAAAATCAGCATCTTAATGAGATCAGCAAGGTGTTCTCTGCTATGAAGAATATCCATATTCCCCTGTTTCATCATGATATATCAGAGCCTGCTCATCTAGGCGTGTTTGCCAGGCATTTAAGCTCCGAACTGGTGAAAAGCATAGAATAACAGGAGTGGTTCAAGAGCCACTGGATTTTTTGTAAGCAAGCCTATATGATAGCAATGAAAGGGCTTTGACCTTGATTGGAAAGGGGAGGATTGACCATGAACACACCGATAGGACGCTTTCGCATCATGGGGTTTCTTGAGGGAGGCTCGCTGCTGGTCCTGCTGTTTATCGCGATGCCTTTGAAGTATTTTGCCGGATTTCCGGAAGCGGTTACTGTAGTAGGTTCCCTGCATGGATTTTTGTTTGTTACATACCTGTTCATCATCGCCTATGTGACCTTTAAGGTCCGCTGGTCCTTTATATGGGTCGCAAGTGCATTGGCTGTAGCTTTTATCCCATTCGGCAATTTCGTTTTGGATTCAAGGCTGAGAAAATCGAGATTTGCCTGAAAAGCCGGTTTCCCGGCTTTTTTTGTTTTGAAATTTTTAAATTGTAAGTCCTATGGATAATGATCAGTGCTTGATCAACCTACAGCAGCTTCAATACATTGAAGTAATAGTTATATTTATTAAAGGGGGCTGCTGATTTGCGTTCCAGGCACTTCGCTTTCCGCGGGGCGGCGCTGAGCCTCCTCGTCGTACCTCCTGCGGGGTCTCAGCTCTGCCGCTGCAATCCCGCAGGAGTCTGCGTGCCTTCCACTCCAATCATCAGGGCTTCTAGAATTCGATAGCGATCTCACATATCTTATATTTTTTTAGACTCGCAGACAAATTCATTTTCTTCGACGGCTTCCCCGGCCATTACGCCTGCCTCTATCTGTATTCCGACCATTTTATTATTTTAAGCGTCTGAAACACTATTTCACACGCCCCATAAGATAGACTTCATTTTTAAAAAATTTCATCACCCATGTCCTTTTCGCCGGCAAATCTATATATAGAAGGTGAAAGGAGGTGATGCACGATGGCACAAACAGTTGCAACAGCTACCAGCCTTCGAATCTACTTCGAAACAGGAATGAACGAAAAAGGCGATCCGATTTACAAGTCCAAGACATTGTCCAATGTAAAAAACTCAGCTACCGCTGACCAGCTTCACCAGGCAGCCCAGGCGTTCGGATCTCTAAGCGAACATCCTGTCAACTCTGTTCAAAGAAACGACAGCTTTGATGTAATCGCCTAATAAAAATGAATCGGGAAAGGAGGTGAGATGATGGCTAAAACACTGGAAATCCAATTTCTCACTGAAAACGGCAAAACCGCATCCCTGACAGTAGATTCACCAAAAGAACCAATCGATACGGCCGCCGTGAAGCAGGCAATGGAAGAGCTGATCGCAGCTGACATTTTTGCAGGGCCTAGCGGAAAGCTGGTTTCTGTCAAAGGAGCCAGAGTAATTGACCGCAATGTAACTGACTATGAACTAGTGTAATAGAAGCAGGGCCGGTGCCGTCATGGGCCGGCCTCTTTCTTTATTAGAACTCTTTGAAGAAGAGACCAAAAGCCTTAGGAGGAGGAACAGTATGGACCAATTAATTCCATTAATCAGCGATGTAGGATTCCCGATTGTTGTCACTTTGTATCTGCTTCACCGGATTGAGGCGAAGCTGGATTCAGTGGTGCAATCCATACAGAATCTGCCCGGCAGTTTAAAGGAAAAAGCCAGGCATGACAGTGCTTCCGGCCTATAATGAAACAGGTGCCAATCCTTGACAGTAAATTGGAATAATGCTACATTTAAATCAGCCGTTCTGCACCGTGATAGATTTGCAAAGCTGCTTGTTCCAGAGGTTAATACTTGCTTGGAGAAGTTTAGATTCGTAAAAGCTATATGCGCTGTAAATGGTGAATTTACACATGGCTGAAGCTGGCCATTAGGAGGATTTTTCTTATGAAAAACGGTAAAGTAAAATGGTTTAATGCAGAAAAAGGTTTTGGTTTCATCGAAGCTGAAGACGGAAACGATGTATTCGTTCACTATTCTGCTATCCAATCAGAAGGTTTTAAATCCCTGGAAGAAGGCCAAGAAGTTTCTTTCGAAGTTGTTGAAGGAGCTCGCGGACCTCAAGCGGCTAACGTTACTAAACTATAATTAGAAATACCATATATCGCAGTTCAGCCTCCGCGGCTGGACTGTTTTTTTATTTAAAAAGCAGGGGCTTCAAGCGGCGCGGCCTTCATCCATATTGGCAAATGCCCTGCAGATCAGAAGGATATCTTTATAAATAGCCTTTTTGACCGGCTTTACATTGCAGCGGCAGTATTCATTCAATAACTCTTTCAATTCATTTAAAAAAATCATTTGTTCTGTCATTTTTTCTCTGCCCCCATTTTAGTCTTATATTACTACTACTATATACCCATCATGAGCCATTTGAAACCTGCCTAAGTAAATTCAGTCTTTTCTGGAAAAATTTCCTCGGTGAGAAAGTGCGTTTTCTGTTAAAATAAGAGAACAAACATTCTGGATGAAAGATTCCTATTTTTTCAGAAACCATCACTATCCTCTTTTTGATATAATGATAGGATTCTGAAATAGAAGCAATAAGGTTAAAAGAGGGGGAGAATCATGAAGTTTATCCATACGGCAGACTGGCATCTGGGCAAGCTTGTCCATGGTGTGTATATGACAGATGATCAGCGGGAGGTGCTGCAGCAGTTTGTCAAACTGGTGGAGGAAGAAAAGCCGGACGCCATTGTTATAGCAGGCGACCTTTATGACCGTTCTGTCCCGCCGACAGATGCTGTACGCCTGCTGGACGAAACCCTGTTTAAGCTTAATATTGATCTTAAAACGCCGATTGTGGCGATTTCCGGGAACCATGACAGTGCTGAACGACTGTCTTTCGGCAGCTCGTGGTATCAGCACAGCCAGTTTTATCTGAACGGCAATATTGAAGCCAGCTTTCGTCCTGTACATATAAATGGCGTTAACTTCTACCTGGTCCCTTATGCAGAACCCGGTACTGTCAGGCAGCTATTGGGAGACGATTCCATCCACTCCCATCAGGATGCCATGAAGAGCCTTATCGGAAAAATGGAAGAAACAATCAATCCTAATGAACCGAATGTGCTTGTCGGCCATGCCTTCGTGCTGGGAGGACAGACCAGCGATTCTGAAAGGACTTTATCTGTCGGCGGTTCCGGCTGCGTCACTGCGGATCTTTTTGCGCCTTTCTCCTATACGGCGCTCGGCCATCTTCACAGCCCGGACGCCATCAAGCATGATACAGTCAGGTATGCCGGCTCACTGCTGAAGTACTCTTTTTCTGAAGCCAAGCAGAAAAAGTCAGTTTCCATCATTGAGATGAATGATAATGGCTCTTTTGACATCCGCGAACACTCTCTTGCTCCCAAGCAGGATATGCGCGAGGTGGAAGGCTATCTGGAGGAGCTTCTCGATCCATCGTTTGCGGAAGGGCAGAATCATTTGGATTATCTGAAAATCACCCTGCTGGATGACGGCAGCCTCATTGATCCGATGGGCAAACTGCGGCAGTTATATCCGAACGTCCTCCATCTGGACAGAAAAATCGAACAGACCGACCTGAAAAGGAAAATAGCCTTCCAGGCTGTGAAAGAAGAGAAAAAATCCGAACTGGATCTTTTTGAGCAATTTTATAAAGAAATGACAGAAGCTGAATTCACAGAGGATAAAAAGTCAGCGATTGCGGATATCATCCAGTCTGTGCTGAAGGAGGAGGGATTGAAATGAAGCCTTTGAAGCTGGCAATGCAGGCATTCGGGCCTTATGCAGGGACCGAAGAGATTGATTTCTCCTCACTCGGCAGCAAAACCATGTTTGTGATTTCAGGAAAGACCGGCGCGGGCAAAACCACTATTTTTGATGGCATCAGCTATGCCATCTATGGAAAAGCAAGCGGGGAAGACAGGAACGGTCCTGAGCTTAGAAGCCAATTCGCTGAGAATAATCTGCTGACAGAGGTATCGCTTCAATTCTCGCTGCGCGACCGGACCTACTATATCACACGTTCTCCACAGCAGGAAAAAAAGAAGGAGCGGGGCGAAGGCTTCACGTCAATCGGCGCCAGGGCCGAGCTTTATATGTATGATGAAAAAAATGAGAAAGTGCTGCTCGCTGCCAATGTCAGGGATGTGGATGAGAAGATAAAAGAGATCATGCTCATCGACAGCAGCCAATTCCGGCAGATTCTGATGATTCCACAGGGGGAATTCCGCAAGCTGCTCACATCAGACAGCAAAGAAAAAGAGGTTATCCTCCAAAGGCTGTTCCATACGGAGATCTATAAAAAAATCGAAGAAAAGCTGAGGACTGAAGCGACAGAGCTGAAGAAGAGTGTCGAAAAGCAGGCTGACAGGAGAAACCAACTTCTGCATGGAATCCATGCCTCCTATCAGGAAGACCTGATCGTAGCTCTGGAAGAAGATACGCTGAACGACAGCAGAATCCTCCGGCTGCTCGAAAAAGAGATCGAGCTTTTAAACGGGGAAATGGATAAGCTTGTCCATGAGGGCCGTAAGAAGCAGGAGGAAAGGGATTCTCTCCAGCAGAAAATCTATGAGGCAGAAGCAGTCCTGAAGCAGCTGGCTCAAAAAGAGGAGCTCAAGGCGAAAAAAGAAGAGCTGGAAAGCCGGAAGGAATGGTCAGAAGCAAAAGAGCAGGAAATCATCCTCGCTCAAAAGGCGGCAATACTTGAGCAGCAGGAAGAGCTGTGCCATAAGCTGAAAAGTGATTTGGACTCTTGCAAAGCTGAATTTGAACGGCTCGAGAAAAGTACGGAGGCATTATATCAGCTTCTCCAGCAAAAAGAAGCCGCATATCAGCATGAAAAGAACAGGGAAGCTGAAAGAAACGAGTCAGCGGAAGCAGTCTCAAGGCTGCAGGTGATGAAAGAAGATGTCCTCGCCCTGTCCAAAACTAAATCAGAGGCTGAAATACTAAAAAAGAGGCTCGATTCCACGAGACAAACAATAGAGAATCTTGAAGCAGGCCAGAAGCAGTGGGAGGAAACATTAAAAAGGCTCAATGCTGAGAAAAAAGAGGCCGATGGAAGCCTCCTGCAATCCGTGGAAATGGAGAGGAAGCTTGAAGGCTCCCAATCTCTTCTTGAAAATATCAATAAATATGAGAGTCAGGAACAGAAGCTGGCTGATTCTCTTGAAAAATTGGAACAGCAAAAACAGCTGCTGGAAAAGCAGCAGGCCCGCGCTGAAGATGCCAGGCAGCTCGTGGCAGAGCTTGAGCAGAAATGGCTGCATGGCCAGGCGGCCATACTTGCCGGCAAGCTTCAGGATGGAGAAGCATGCCCTGTATGCGGATCCATGGAGCATCCATTGCCTGCCGTATCCGGCGGCCCGGATTTTCCCGATGAAAAGGATATTGAGGCAGCAAAGAAGCAGCAGCTCTCTTGCGAGGAGGACCGCTCGAAGGCAGAGTCACGCTATTATGAAATCCAGTCGGCAGCCACCAGCCTGAAAGAGTCGATTGCTGAACTTGCTGCCAGAGTGGCAGAACAAAAACCGGGGCTTTCAGAGGATAGCATCACGTCCTATAAACAGGAGCTCCTCTCGGAAAGAAGCAGGATGGAAAGTGAGCTTGCAGGGTTCCGCAGGAAAGCGGCTCAGGCTGACAGGCTTGAGCAGGAAATCAAAAGAGCTGAAAGTGAGAAAAGCAGGCAAGCTGATGAGCTTCGCCAGGCCGCAGCGGACAATCAGGAAGCAGGCATTCTTTTTGCGGAGAAAAATACAGTGCTTTCCAGAATGATGGAAACTGTTCCTGAAAACCTCCGCTCCCGGCAGGCATATGAGGAAGAGCTGCAGGCGGCCAAACAGCATCAGCAAAAACTTACTAAGAGGCTGGAAGAGGCACAGGCTGCCTATACCGATACAAGGGAAAAGCATTCTAATGAGAAGACTCGCCTTGAGGTTGCGGAAAACCAGCTGAAGCAGACCGGCGATAAGCTTTCCGCCGAGCGGGAGCTGTTCCGGGACAGGATGGTCGGGCAGGGCTTTACTGTATACCAGGACTATCATCATGCCAAAAGGAATGAAAGGGAGCTTGAGGGCCTGCAGGCAGAGCTCAGAAGCTATCGGGAAGAACTCCGCTCCGCTGCCGACAGGTACCATGAGCTTACAGAATTACTGAAGGATGTTAAGGAGCCTGATATCCAGGCCCTGAAGGAGCAATTCGGGGAAGTGGACAAGCTGCTGGCTGCACTGCAGGAGCAGTATACCGGCCTGCTCGTGAAAAAGCGGGAAAACGGGGAAATCCACAAAAAGGTCACAGAAATCAACGAAGACATCAAACAGCTTGAGGAGCAGTATCACCTCCTTGGCCATCTGTTTGAGATTTCCAAGGGACAGAATACATTCAGGATTACATTTGAGCGCTATGTGCTTGCAGCTTTCCTTGATGATATCCTGCGGGAAGCAAATGTCAGGCTGGGCAAGATGACGAGCGGCAGATACCGGCTTCTAAGGAAGACGGACCGTTCCAAAGGAAATGTTCAAAGCGGACTTGAACTGCTCATTTTTGACCAGTACACAGGCCAGGAGCGCCATGTAAAGACACTGTCTGGCGGGGAGAGCTTTAAGGCGGCATTGTCGCTTGCGTTGGGTCTGGCAGAAGTTGTCCAGCAATATGCTGGCGGTGTCTCGCTTGAAACGATGTTCATCGACGAAGGGTTCGGTACTCTTGATCCTGAATCACTTGACCAGGCCATAGAAGCCCTGATCGACATCCAGAGCACAGGAAGGCTTGTGGGCATCATCTCCCATGTGCCTGAACTGAAGGAGCGCATCGATGTCAGGCTTGAAGTCACCGCAACCCAGCAGGGAAGCAGGACTGAATTCCACTTTTTAAACGGATAAAATGAACGGGGCAGGAATTGGATTCCTGCCCTGTTTGGTTTGCGTTGGGATGTTTGATGATTGGAGCAGGAAGGGCAAGGGTGTTGTTTTATATAGAAAAGTGTAATTGATGAACGAGTGTAAGGGGAAAGAGCAGAGCCATGTATAGAATAGAGAGTAATCGATGCATGAGAGCAATGGAGAGAGCCGACACATGCATAGAATAGAGGGTAATCGATGCATGTGTACATTAGACCGGGCAGAGTCATGTATAGAATAAAGAGTAATCAATGCATGATACCCGTGAGAAAAGCTGCGTCATGCATAGAAAAGAGAGTAATCGATGCATGAGACTCACGAGAAAAGCTCCATCATGCATAGAATAGAGCACAATCAATGCATGAGTCCTCTGAAAAGAGCCAAGCCACGCATAGAATAAAACAAAATCAATGCACCAATACCGTAAGGAAATCCAAATCATGCATAGAAAGAATCCAAATCAAAGCAAGATCCACGTTCAAATCCCCACATGTATTGAAAAAGCCAAATTCCATCAATTCCAACCAAATAATCCTCCCCACATCAAAAAAAACATCCTGCAGCACACCGCAGGATGTTTTTCCCATTCTACTTGCTCTCAGCCGGCACTTTCTTAAATCCAAGATAAAGCATCGGCACGATGATGACAGTAAGGATAACTGAGAACAGTATCCCTGAAATGATCGTTATGGCCAGCGGTGTAAAGAGGGCATCTCCGCTGACTGCGACTGGTATCAGCGCCACGATGGATGTTAAAGCAGTCAGAAGGATCGGCCTCAGTCTCACACGGCCGGCTTCCACTACAGCATCCTTAATGGCCATTCCTTCACGCAGGCCCTGTTCCATAAATTCGATCAGGACGACAGAGTTGCGGACAACGATTCCCGTCAGTGAAACCATTCCCATGACAGCGAGGAAAGAAATCGGCGTCTGTGTAACGAACAGGCCGAGGATGCTGCCGGCAATTGCCAGGTAAACGGCTGTCAGAACCAGGAACGGAAGGCCCAGTGAATTGAATTGGAAGGCGATCAGCAGATACACCAGGAAGATGACAATGATGAACAGAACGGTGATTTCGGCAAAGAAGTCATTTTGCGCCTGGTTCTCTCCGCCTAATTGGATGCTGTAATCATTGCTGTCCAATGCTTCCCGCTCTTCCTCTACGATTTTCTGGACATTCTCCTTGAAGCCTTCCTCCTCTTTAGGGAAGGCCCTTATGGTAATCGCCCGGTCTCCATCCTGGTGGGGGATGCGCTGAATTTCTTCAGTCCTTTCCTCAGCCACAAGCTCTGAGACAGGAACAAGTTCCGGCGGCCCGGCCTGTGTGCTGCCGGCAGCCGGAATCTCGAGTTCTTCAAGGTTCAGGGGTTCTTCAGGGTCCCCAAGAATGATATTCATATCGCGCTTAGATACACCATTATCAAATGCCTGCAGCGGAATGCCTTCAGTTGCAAGGCTGATCTGTTCGCTGATCTGGTTGATGGTAATGCCGTATTCTTCTAATTTGGCACGGTCAGGGACATATTTTACAGCCGGCTCTGGAGTTCCGATATTGTCGACTACAAAGTCTGCCCCAGCGTCTTCTATTTTCCCGGACAGTGTATCCCTGAGCTCAAGGAGCCTTTCTATTTCAGGCCCCTTTACCGTGACTGTGACAGGGGCGCCTGCAGGAGGGCCCTGCTGGATGGTTTCCATGAATATTTCAGCATCTGGATATTTTTCCCTCAGAACAGATGACCAGTCGTCAATAAGCCCCTGGGCAGTCTGGTTCTTGCGGTCAACCCTTGCGACGATCTGCCCCGTATTCTCTCCGGTTGCCTGCAGGGAGCTGTTGAAAAGGTTAGGCAGGCCGGTTCCGGCAAATACGCTTGTTTCCTTGACGCCAGGGTCAGTCAGCAGCATTTCTTCAATGTCCCTAAGCTGCCCGGCTGTGTCCTCGAGGGTCACACCGATTGGGAGTGTAACGTCAATGGTCACCTCTTCACGGTCGGCGGCTGGGAAGAACTCAAAGGGAGTCAGTACAGCGAGCCCAAAGATCGCCGTTGTAAAAATTAAGCCAAGAAAACCGACAAGCTTCGGCCTTTTGGAAAATGGCTTAAGGATTTTGTCTGCATAAATATCTGCCATTAGATTGAGCGGCCTCCCGAGCAGCCCGGGAGCGTCAGAAACTTTTTTGCTCGTTTTCCGGTAAAGCATAAAGCGCATCATTGGCACGAATATCAATGCGACGAGTGTTGATGCCAAAATGGTCGTTATTAAAACGGTCGGCAAAGCTCGTATGAAAGCCCCGTTCCCCCCGGAAAGAAAGACGAGTGGAAGGAAGGTGAAAACAATCGCCAGCGATGATGTGACGATGGAAACCCAAATCTCCTTTGTGCCATTGATTGCGCCAAGCATCGCCCCTTCACCCATTTTATAGCGCCTTTGGATATTATCATTGACGACGATACTGTCATCAACAAGGATACCTAGCGCGATGATCGCCCCGATGACGGAAATCTGGTTCAAGTCGACATCGGCGAACGGAAGGGGGATCAGCCCCATCAATACGGAAATCGGGACAGCGAGTGCAACGACGAATGCCCCTGAGGCGGTCAGTCCAAGAGCCGTAGTCAGGATGACTGCCGCAACTGATATGGCAAGAGACAAATAGAGGCCGTCAAAAATATCGGATACCTGATCTGCCTGTGAATAATATGGCTGAAGTTCAATATCGTCAGGCAGTCCTTTTCCCAAATCTTCGACCAGGCTGCTGACTGATTCGTCAACGGAGGGGATATCCTGTCCTGCTTCGACAAAGGCAGTAAAAGATATAGAAGGCTTTCCATCAATAGTGACAATATCCTCCGTTTCCTGCTGCACGACTTCAGCTTTTCCGATGTCGCCAAGCAAAACGGATTCACCCTGCGGCGATTTGCCGACAAATAATTTTTCCATATCCTCAACAGAGCTGTAATGCTCTAATGTAAGCTGCACGATTTCCTGATCCATTTCCTGCTTTCCTAATGGTGCAGGATAGAATTCATCATTGATGCTGCTGATTACATCCGGCAGAATAATGCCTTTCTCCTTCAGCAGCTCGGGATCCAGCTCAATAGAAATTTTCTCGTCAGGCAGGCCTTTGATTACAGCGCCCGAAATCCCAGGTACAGATTCAACCTCTTCTTTCCAGCGTGAAAGTTCGTCCTGAAGAGCAAAAAGGCTTTCACTGTCGCTGCCCGTCAAATGGTAAGATACAATTGGCATCTTGACATTTGCTTCACTGACTTCCGGTTCAAAGGCTTCTTCCGGGAAAGAAGCTGTAAGGTCAGAGATAGCCTGGCGCACATTGCCGAACACTTCTTTTTTGTCTTCTCCGTCGGCAACCGTTACGATAATAGAAGAAAAGCCTGCGCTTGAGGATGAGTTTAGTTCCTCGATTCCCTCAATGGACTGCAGCTTTGTTTCTATCGGGTTGGTAATATTTCTTTCCACACTATCGACCGTTGCTCCAGGATAGACGGTGCTGACCGTTCCGATATTGATGGAAGTCTCGGGAATTTCCCTTTGCGGAAGCTGAAGAAAAGTGAAGACGCCAACGATAATAAATAATAAGAACAAAATGATAAAGATTTTGGATCTCTTTAGTATCCATTCAAGCATAATGCATTCCTCCTGAGGTTTGACTGGTCGGTCAAATTTTGTTTAATGTAAAATGAAATCTAATATTATCAAGGGGAAAACTCTTGACTACATGGTCATTTTTGCATGACTCCATTTAAATAGTCAAGAATGAATGTGTTTATAGAATGTGCTGGCATAAAGATATGAGGTGTGATGATGAACAAACGCGAAGCGATTTTAGAAACAGCTGTTGAACTTTTTGCTGAAAAAGGGTACAGCCAGACATCCATGCAGGAAATTGCGGACGGTGTAGGGATTGCAAAAGGATCACTGTATTCTTTTTTTTCATCAAAGGAAGATCTGATTATTTCCATTTATGAGCATTACCAGCAGCTCGTCTTTGAAAGAGTCCTTGTCATCGGACTGGATGGGGACTTGGAGCCTAAGCATAAGCTGGAGAAGCAGTTCAGTGCCCAGTTTGAAGGGATTCTGGAATATAAGGCTTACATGAAGATGCAGATGAGGGGAGAGACGGCTGTTAACAGCGAAAAGATTGCAGGGATGGAGCACAGGATGAGGGGAAGATTGTTTTCCTGGCTTCAAAAAAGCCTGCTGGAGCTGTATGGGGAAAGAATCAGGACTTATCAATGGGATCTGCTGTTCATGATTCAATCAATCTATCGGACATATATGATGCTGATGGTGTCTGACCAGGCAAAGATCGAACCGGATGAGATCGGCGTCCATTTAGTCCGGCAGCTTGATGCGGTGGCGAATGATTTTCTTGAAAAGGGCGGATATCCGGTTCTTACGGATGAAATGATGAAGCATTTTGTCGTTCATATGGATAAGGAAGGCGCTTTTGTATCATTTGAAAAAAGGGAACAGGCATGGAAGGATCTTTATCAAAAGCTGAACAGTCTGGAACCGCAGAAATCTTCATGGTTAAAAGAGATCGCAAACCGGATTTCCGAAGAAACCAAAAAATCCAATCCTGAACAAATCATCCTGGAAGGGCTGTTTGCTTTGCTGAAGGGTGAGGAAGATATCCGGAAGGAAGCCAAGGAACTGGAAAGGGAAATCCTGAATGACTGACTGTGGAAGTGAATACAGGCAGTCAACACTGTTCTGCCATACAGTGCCTTTTCATGGTAAAATGGTGGCAGAAGATTCAAATAACAGGGAGTTGGAAAGATGAAGAAAGCAGCACTTTCGTGGAGCGGAGGCAAGGACGGCTGCATGGCTCTTGATCTAATGGTCAAGAAAGGGATAAAGGTTGAGTGCCTTCTGACAACAGTCCCTAAAGAGCTGGGAAGGACTTTTGGACATGGTGAGAAGCAGGAGCTTATATCCCTTCAGGGGGAAGCTCTCGGGATTCCGGTCCGCTTCATAGAATGCACGTTTGACGGATATACGGATTCCTTTGTCGCGGCTTTAAAAGAGGCAAAAAAGGAATACGGACTTGATGCGATTGCGTTTGGGGATCTTTATTTAGATGAGCACAGAGATTGGGGCGAAAAGGCGGCGGCAGCGGCAGGCCTGGAAGCATCCTATCCCTTATGGATGAAAAAAGAGGAAGCGCCATCAGCCCTGGAAGCATTCACGGATTCTGGATACAAGGCTAAAGTGATCAGGGTAAGAGATGAGATTCTTGCTACTGAGTGGCTTGGCCGCGAAGTGGATGCATCCTTTGCCAGGGATATTAAAGATACAGCCAGCTGTCCGATGGGTGAAGCAGGGGAATATCATACTTTTGTCTATGACGGCCCTCTATTCCGTAAAAAAGTCAGCTTTGACACTGGAGAAATTATTCAGCTGGAGACAACCAAGCGGCTTGAGCTTGAAAACTTCGCTTTAAAAGAAAAAGCTTAATACATAAGTAAGGAGGATCCCCCTGTGGCAGAGCTATTCGGGCAAAATTCGGATCTCTATCCTTTTGCGGCTTTTTCGGCAGGCCATTGGACCATGCTGTTTGTGTTTGCGGCAGGCTCTTTTGCTTTATACTATTACCGGCAGTTTTTCGCAGCAAATGAATTAGCGGTCAGATGGACGTTCTTTTCAGGCTTATTCATCCTGGAGTCGCTTTATCACTATTGGCTGTATCGTGCAGGAATATGGGATGTTTCCTTCACACTGCCGCTTCAGCTGTGCTCCATCAGCCTGATTCTTTGCATGATCCTTCTCGCATCAGGATCAAGACTCGTTTTTAACATTGTTTATTTTATCGGGATAGCAGGTGCCTTAATGGCGGTGCTGACGCCAGAATTATTTTTTGGCTATCCGCATTTTCGTTATTTCCAATTTTTCATCACTCATATACTGATCATATGGACCTGCCTTTTCTATGTATTTGCAAAGGGCTTTGCACCAGATCATAAAGGGATGTGGCTGAGTTTCCTGTTCCTTAATTTATCTGCAGGCATTGCATACCTGGCCAATAAATGGACCGGGGGAAATTATATGTTTCTTGCCTATAAGCCTTCCAATGGCTCGCTGATTGATTTTCTGGGGCCTTATCCATTTTATATCCTGTCCCTTGAAGGGATTGCACTTTTCTTATTTTATGTGCTGCTTGCTCCGTTTGGTTTTCGGAAGAGAAAGTAAAAGAAAAGCCCTGCCTCTGGCAGGGTTTTAATTTTGGCTCTTTTGGTAAGAGCGTTGTTAAGGAAGAGAGGAAGGAATGATTTTGCAAAAAGTCTTAACCTTATTTGAGTGAGTGACCAGCAGGCCATTAAATAAGCGGAGAATTTTCGGTTAAGCTGTTGAAAATGGCACTAGTGGGTGTAAATAAAGGGAGAATTTCCGCTTAAACGAAACGCAGTAGCCCATTTTCCAGTTTTTTGGGTTGATAGCCGGAATTTCTCCGTCTATTTGAGCTATTTTTAGAGGTTTTTCGAAATTAGGGGAAATTTCTCCGTTTATTTTTACCCTGTCCCGGACTTCCTCTTCTTGTCCGGGAAGGTCCGTTCTTTTATGTCAGTACGGGGGAATGACCCATCAACTAGCTTAATGAACAAACGGGAGTTATTTCGTAATAAGAAATACAGTCATTCCATCATAGAAGTGGCTGCTTTTTACACCTCATGCAGGAAGGGTATGGGAGTTGAATGTTAGCAAGCACGAGCAGCATCCGCCTCCTGGAAGAGTATTTTAGCACCTTTTTTAAGGGTGGCAAAATAGCAGCAAAATATGCGTATTTATGGCAGGCTGACTGCACATGCCGGGATTAGAAGGCATCTTGCTGGGGTAGAGCAGGAGAAACAGCCAAGATGAAATCATTTTAGAAAGAAGGGTGCATATGAAGAAATTTTACATCCTGCACAGCATCAGCTGCCTGGCATTCCTTTTCGTTTTATGGGCTTCTTTTTTGTCTCCAGTATCAGAGAGCGGGGATAACAGGCAGATGAATGAAACGCTATTCCAGCCGGCGCCCTATGCTTTTTCCATCTGGGGGCTGATATATGTGCTGATCGCCATCTGGCTGGTCAGGGGATTTCTCTCATCAGGAGATGAAAGGGAGCTTTATAGGGACACAGCACCTTGGTTTTCAATCAGCGCCGTCTTGAGCGGGCTGTCGATTACAGCTGGATTGGCTGTAAAAGGTCTAGATGCCATTCTGCTCATTGCTTCACTGGCAGCACTTTGTATGGTTTATGTAAAAATCAAGAAAAGCCAATACCATCGGACTTTTTTCAGAGTTCCGTTCTCATTCTATCTTGGATGGACCTCCATTGCTGTTATTGTGATTATCTTTCAGCAGTTTACAGACTTTGGCATCGGGGAGTTCCTTGCTATAGGAGAGCTGGGGTGGACAAACATCATGCTTATTGCGGGAGCTTTGCTTGCTATTGGCTTTATGCTGCTGCAAAAAGATATCATCTACCCGCTCGTATTCATATGGGGATATATTGGGATTGCGGTTGAGCAGCGCGGGCAGGCTTCAGTGGTCTGGACTGCTGCTGATTGCTGCTGCTGGGTTGATTTACATTTTTAGAAAGAACAATAAAGCGGGAAATCAGGCAGAGCAGAAAGTATAGTTTGTCTCTTCCGGCCCAATAATAAGCGTTAGAAACTGAGTTGGAAGGAGCTTTGCCTACATGAAAAACCTTCGTTTTTTATTGAAAGATGGAGCGGAAAGTGCGCAGATTGCAAAAGACCTCCGCGTCCAGCTGGATGTCAACCGCTATCAGAATGTGAGTGTAACACCGGTCACGGGCAGAAATGAAGTGATTGTCCAGGTTCCTGATGAAAGCGGCATGATCGAAGAAACAATTGAGAGCTTCATGAAGGATTATCAGACCGGCGAGATGCTGGAGTAGTAATTGGCCCCCTTTCTGCAAGGGGGTTTTATTTTTAGCGAGAACTATCACTGGATAAAGGCCTTAATGCTGGCAGGCCCCTCCTAAGATTGCTTATAATGAGGTTAATATATTCAGGGGAGGCATTCGTGTGAGAATAGGGATTGATGCTGGCGGGACTCTGATTAAGATCGTTTACGAAGAAAATGGCCTTCATTTTAAAAGAATTGAATATAATGAGGCTGAGCAGGCGCTGAATTGGCTTAAGACGTTGGCTCCTTCTGCGGATTATGTCCTTACTGGCGGTAAAGCCGCCATCCTTAAGGAGGCCTTTTTTCCCGAAGCCGCTATCATCCCTGAATTTACGGCCACTTGTGAAGGGGCTCTCCATCTGATCAAGGAAGCGGGCCACCCGCATAAAAGATTGCTGCTCGTTAACATCGGCACAGGGACTTCCTGGTATAAAATAGAGGATGGAAAGCATGAAAGAATCCTGGGCAGCGGTGTGGGCGGAGGTACTTTTATGGGGCTTGGCAGGATTTTCACTGGAAAAGCGGACCATCAGAGGCTGGCCGGGCTGGCAGCTGAAGGTAACAGGGAAAAGGCCGACCTGCTGGTGAGCGATATTTATGGAGACAGAAGCTGGCTTCCTTCGACAGCAGGCCAGAATAAAAGGGTAAAGGATGTTGAAGCTCCTATTGACGGCAAGCTGACGGCAGGCAATTTTGCCAATATCACGGGTGAGCCTTCCGAAGAGGATCTTATGGCAGCGGCTGCTAACATGATTGCCGAAACAACGGTTCTTTTGACCAAAGGGGCTGCTGATATCCATCATTCTGAAAAGATTTATTATATCGGAAGTTCCCTGCAGGGTAATGAAATACTGAAAAAGGGACTTCTTACATACAGCAGGATGACAGGCCTGGATGCCGCCTTTCTGCCTAATGGGGAATACAGCGGTGCACTTGGTGCGTACTTATCCAGTTGAAATGATAAATTAATGAATTAAAGTAGGTGCACATTTGTGGGAAAGAAATACTTTACGATTGGTATGGCCGGCCATATTGACCATGGCAAAACATCGCTGACCAAAGCGTTGACCAATATAGATACAGACAGGCTGAAGGAAGAAAAAGAAAGGCAGATATCCATTGAGCCGGGATTTGCTCCCTTGTATGAAGATGAGGATTTGGAAGTATCTGTTATTGATGTCCCAGGGCATGAGCGGTTCATCAGGCAGATGATTGCCGGAGTTGCGGGCATTGATCTTGTGATCCTCGTCGTTGCAGCCGACGAGGGTGTGATGCCGCAGACAAAAGAGCATCTCCAGATTCTTGGGTTCCTTGGCATTGAGAAAGGAATCGTCGTTATCTCTAAAGCTGATCGGGTGGATGAAGAATTCATCGGCCTTGTTGAGGAGGAGATTCTGCTGGAGCTTGAAGGAACGGTCTTTGAAGGCTCGCCTTCGGTTCTCGTGGACAGCCTTTCTCTAAGAGGGATAGAAGAACTGAAAGTGCTGATTGAGGATGAACTCAAAGAAATCACCCCCCGCGGCACAACAGGCGCCTTCAGGCTGCCGATCGATCAGGCCTTTTCGGTAAAGGGGCAGGGGACTGTGGTCCGCGGAACCGTCTATGAAGGATCTGTTGAAGAAGGCCAGCAGCTGAAGATCCTGCCCTCAGGCATTGAAACGAGGGCAAGGCAGATCCAGGTGCACCGGAAGCAGGCAGAAAAGGCATTTGCAGGGCAGCGGACAGCCATCAACTTATCCGGGGTCGCAAAAGAAGATGCCGCCAGGGGGCAGGTCCTTGTCTCCGCTGACAGTTTTACAGTGACAAATGTGTTTGATGCAAGCATCAGGACAGCAGAGGGGCTGGAGTCTGCCATCAAGCAGCGGATGCCTGTCAAATGCCATATCGGAACTGCAGAAGTGATGGGCCGGATTGTATTTTTTGACCGCAACGAGCTCAAGGAAGATAAAGAAGAAATCTTGTGCCAGATCAGGCTGGACGAAGAGGTGGTTACAAAGCGGGGAGACCGGTTCATCCTCAGGAGGCCCAGCCCGGCTGAAACCATCGGCGGAGGATGGGTCATTGATCCTCATGGCCGGAAATATAAGTTTGGCAAGCATACCGTTGAGCTTCTCGATAAGAAAAAACAAGGTTCTCCCCACGAAAGGATCAGCGATGCCCTTAGAATAAACAGCAGCATGAAGCCTTCAGAGCTTGCCCATTTAACCGGTGTGGACGAAGAAACTGTCCTGCAGGTGCTTCAGGAAGACGGCTTTGTAAAAATCGGGCCCAATGACTTTGCTCACAGCGAAACGGTGCAGAACGCCTTCATGGAAGCAGCAGGGAAGCTTGGCGAATTCCACTCTGCTTTTCCGATGAGGAAAGGGATCCTTAAAGCAGAGCTGGTCCAGTCGCTGGCTGGCACCTACGGCAAAAGCCTGGTGGGTTTTACGGTTGAAAAAGGGATCCTGGATGGAAAATGGATAAAAGAAGAGCAGTGGCTGTTTTCTTCAACCTTTGAAAGGAATATTCCGAAAAGCTGGCAAAAACGGGCTGGCAATATGCTGGACCAGTTAAGGGAAGATGGACTGCAGGTTCAATACCTAGACGACTACTTCGCCAAATCGGGTATTCCGGGAGATTTAAAGCCAGATATGATCCGCTTTCTGACAGATACTGATAAAATCGTGCCGATTGATGGCCAGTATTACTATCATGCAGACATTTTCAATGAAGCGGTTGAAAAGCTGAAGGCTGGAACCGGAGGCAGCTTTGATGTAGGTGTGGCTAAAGATCTTTTGGGCTTATCGAGGAAATATATCATCCCTCTCCTTGAGCGGCTTGATGAGCTGAAGCTGACCGTGCGGGAAGATAATAAAAGGATCTGGAAAAAATAGAGAAAAGCACCCAGTGAGGGTGCTTTTCTATTATTTTACTTCCTGTTCTTGATATAAATGAGGCGTTTTATGCTTTTTCCCTTTTTTCGGCTTAGGCAGCTTCCGGTCGAATTTTGCCTGATCATAAATTGCTGATCCCACAATTTCAGCTACATCCTGAAGCTTGTCCTTGCTGATTTTATCAATGGTGTCTTCCGGTGTGTGGTACCATGGCTCACTCGGGCTGTGGATGAAAAGTGCTGCCGGAATCCCTGCTTCTGCAAAAGGCACATGGTCGCTCCGTCCTCCCTGTCCATACGGTGTTGCTGTGCCATTCAGCTTTAAGCTGGATTTCTGGGCAAGTTCTGTCACCAGATTCGGTTCGCCATCAGCCGTCAGCATCACCAGGTCGCCTGCATCCCTGCTTCCGACCATATCAAGGTTGAAATTGGCAATGATGCTATCCTGCTCCTTGTCTGACAGATTCTCTACATAATGACGTGATCCAAGCAAGCCGAGCTCTTCAGCACCAAATGTGACAAAGCGGATTTCTGAATCAGTGGGAATATTTTTGAACACTCTTGCCAATTCCAGTGTCATCGCTGTGCCTGATGCATCATCATTCGCTCCCGGTGCACCTGCGACAGAGTCATGGTGTGCGCCAAGCACAATGACTTCTCCTGTATCTTTCTTCTTATTAGTTGGTTTTTTAACGGCAATTACATTATGAGATGTTTTTTCACCGGCGTCAGCTCCCTCAATGACAAGGTTTGCTGTGAAGGTTTCTCCCTCTGCAAGTCTTGCTGACAGGCTTTCACCTTCAGCTTTTGATAAAGCTGCAGCAGGTATGTACTCCTCATTGGCTTCTCCAAGTGTCCCGCTGAGAGGGCCATCAGCATTATTATAGATCAGAACGCCTGCAGCACCTTGTTCAGCTGCATTCAATACCTTTTCGGCAAAGCTGATTTCCCCTCTTTGGATCAGTGCAATCTTACCCTCCAGATCAGCAGCTGCAGCGTCCTCCTTTGTTCCCAGGCCTGCTTCTGCCAATTCAGCAGTGACATTCCCGTTGACTGTATAAGTGAAAGGGGCAGGGGATAATGGCTCTTCCGCTCCCTGGACGGTTAATTCAATCTTCTCAGGCGGCGTATAGCCATAGAAGGTGAAAGGCTGGATTTCTGTTTTATAGCCATAACTTTCGAATTTTTGCTTTATATACTGTACTGCCTGATCTTCTGACGCAGTTCCTGCCACGCGCGGAGACTGCGAGAGATCTGTGATGGATTGATAGATTTTTTCCGCTGATATCCTTTTGATAAGACTATTCTCAAGGCCATGAATAGCTTCCAGCTTCGGAGCTTCCTTTGGCTGGGCCAGCGCAGGAACATGTACTGCCCCAAAGGCCAAAACGCCTGCTAATGACATAGAAACAAAAGTTTTTTTCATAGTATTCCTCCCTGGATAAAATTAATAGGCAACTAATAGTCTAGAATATTCTCAATTTTTCTATAAGGTAAAAAACTCCTGCATTTTTTAGTCCTTTGCATTCATTTTTCGGCCGGCATCCTGCTGGAGCGACTATTTAATCAGGAGGTGCTGACTAGAAAATTCATTAAGGAATAAATTTCCTTCCGGATATTGTCGTAAAATTTGAGTCTTAAGAAGGTAGAAATTATTTTTGTATAAGTTTAGAAGATGAAAGCATGGGGTATATAACCTATTTGTTTGTGGGAAATAGAAGATGATATTCCTTAATTAACCTATAAAAATAGTTAATTCCAAGCACTCCATTTTTTACACATACTATTCTAGTGTAATGATTACTAAAATTAGGATGTGAAAGAAATTAAAGGAGTGTACACCATGAAAAAACAACTTATAACAATTGCAGCCGCAGCAGGCTTGATGCTGACTCCTTTTCAAGGTTCAGCAAGCGCACATGAAAAGACACATAAAGTAGCCTCCGGAGATACGCTTTGGAAGATCTCGAGGCAATACAATATAAATGTAGGCGAGCTTCAAAGCTGGAATAAGCTTAGCGGTGCTGTCATCTATCCGGGGCAGGAGCTTTCCGTCATTGCTCCGCACAGCCACACATCTCAGCCTGCAGCATCAGGCACCACAGTACATACTGTGCAGGCAGGGGACACGCTATGGGGAATCAGCCTGAAATACGATGTCAGTGTCGCATCCCTAAAGCAATGGAATCGTCTGTCAACTGATACGATTTATAAAGGCCAGAAGCTCTCAATCAGCGCTTCTGCAAGCAGCTCTGCCAATGCTCCAGTGCTGAATCCGGCACCAGCCCAAACAGGGTCAAGTTATACTGTGCAAAAAGGAGATTCGCTTTGGAGCATTAGCAGCAGGAACAATACCTCTGTACTTCAATTAAAAGCATTGAATAATCTATCCAGCGATACAATCTATGCAGGGCAGAAGCTTCAATTGAATGGCACAGCAGCAGCTGCAAAGCCTCCAGCACCAGTATCTGTTTCCTCCAAAGCCGATGCGATTATCAGCGAAGCGAAAAAGTATATCGGCGTCCCGTACAAATGGGCAGGAAGCACACCGGCAGGTTTTGACTGCAGCGGCTATATCAACTATGTCTTCAAGCAGTCGGGAGTATCAATCCCAAGAACTGTTGCAACGATCTGGGGCGCCGGAAAAGCGGTATCTTCACCGTCACCGGGAGATATCGTCTTCTTTGAGACCGGGACAGGCCCTTCACATGCAGGCATCTATCTTGGCGGAAACAAATTCATCCATTCTGGCTCTTCCACGGGTGTAACAATCAGCGATATGAATTTATCTTATTGGAAGACTAGGTATCTTGGGGCAAAGTCTTTGCTGTAATGGGCTGCAAGTATTCTAGTGTTGAAGCTTTGCAGTGTTAAGCTACGGGCAAAAAGAAAAAAATCGGAGAAAGATACAATTAGCTGCAATAAAATTTATGGGAATTACATTAGACAGGCTCTTTTCGAAAGAGCTGTCTTTTTTTATAATAATTCAGCTGCAAAAGATTCCTTCATATATCCCTTTTAATCAGAAACGCCATTTTATTTACCTGAAATTTTACAGCCAGCACGCTAAGCAGCTTCATTCTAGACTGAATAAACAATTTCCTAGTATAATAAGAAACAAGATGTAAGGCATATTTCCAGATGATGCCCCGCATCTTTTTTTATATTTATTTGTATACGGCTTTATTCAACAGCATTGTTTAACACAGCCTTATATATAGAAAGGACTGACAAAGTGCCGGTTAAAAGATCAGGCTTCTGGATTTTTATATTGATTGCCGGGATAATTTATCTGCTTTTTCTCATGAAGGCAGAGCAATTTCCGGAAATTGATTTTCATATTGATATGGATAATGGCTTTGATGAGGATGCGCCCCTGCCGGTCCAGCTTCATCCGGTGGTAAGTGCCAAAAAGGATGAACTGATCAGCCTGGCGGCGGATAAAGGGATCAATATTGTCATTACACAGGATTTCCGCAGCATTGAAGAGCAGAATGAATTATACGCAAAAGGCAGGACGGCAGAAGGAGAAATCGTGACAAATGCCAAAGGCGGGGAGTCATACCATAATTTCGGCCTCGCCATTGATTTTGCCCTTCTTTCCTTAAACGGAGCTGTCATATGGGATATGAATTATGACGGCAACGGCAATTCCCGTGCTGACTGGGATGAGGTCGTCGAGATCGCAAAGGGTCTCGGATTTGAATGGGGCGGCGATTGGCGCAGCTTCAAAGATTACCCTCATCTGCAATATGATTTCGGGCTGAGCATATGGGAGCTTCAGAGAGGGAAGAGGCCTCCTGAGGAGGAATAAAAAGGAGGATGCGCCGAAACGCATCCTCTTTTGCATTAGTTGACAAGCTCAGATTGTACATAATGGAACAGCAGTCTTGCTGTGTTGTCCAGGGATTCCATGTGGGTCCTCTCATAGGCATGCGAGGAGTCGATCCCCGGACCGATCAGTCCGTGAATAATATCATGACCGGAACGGATGGCAGCAGAAGCATCAGACCCATAATAAGGGTAGATGTCAAGCTTGTAATCGATATGATTGTCCTTTGCAATCTTAACAAGATTCTTCCTCAATCCATAATGATACGGACCGCTTGCATCTTTCACACAGATGGACACCGTATATTCATCTGTTGACTGGCCTTCACCCATCGCGCCCATATCGACAGCCAGGTATTCAACAGTCTCCGGTGTAATATTGGAGTTTCCGCCATAGCCGATTTCCTCGTTGTTCGAAATCAGGAAGTGGGTCGTGTAAGGCAGCTCGATATTCTTTTCTTTTAAAGTCTTGATCAGCTGAAGCAGGATCGCGACGCTGGCTTTATCATCCAGGTGGCGCGATTTGATATATCCGGATTCTGTTTCCTGGACACGCGGATCAAAAGATACAAAATCTCCCACTTCAATGCCAAGAGCAAGTACATCCTCTTTGCTGTGAACCTTTTCGTCTATGCGCACTTCCATGTTCTGCTGATTTCTTTCAGCTTTCGCAGCATCCTTATACACATGTACAGAGGTTTGCTTCATGAGGATGGTGCCGGTATATTTATTTCCTTCTGCCGTTTCAATCTCGCAGTATTCGCCTTCAATCGAGTTGTATGTAAATCCGCCGATCAAATCGATTTTAAGCCTGCCATTTGGTTTGATTTCCTTTACAATCGCCCCTAATGTGTCAACATGAGCCGTAAGCATCCGGTGCTGCTTTTCATTTTTTCCTGGAAGTGTGGCGATCAGGCCGCCTTTCCTGTTCTGGTATGTATGTACGCCAAGCTGTTCAAGATAGTTCTGGACAAAGGAAATTACTTCGCTGGTATTCCCGGATGGACTGGGTATGGAAACGAGTTCCCTGATCAGGTCTGCCGTTTGCTTTACATTGCTGTTAGTCAAAAGATCACTCCTAATATGATTGGATTCCTTTCCATTATACTAGGAAAAAAACTTTTGTTAAATCTGATGATATTCAGGTTTTCCAGATTATGATTGAGTGAAAAGGTTAATATTTAGTAAGATGAGAGTAACGCTTAGAGGTTTATCGGAGGCAATATGAAGAATTCTAACATGTTTATGCAGCTGTTTTATCAATCCAGGATCCCGCAGACTGTAGTGATCGGCCATATAGACCAAGTGATTGTAAATGAGGCATTCTGCAAATTTCTCGGCTATTCAATGGAAGAGTGGGCAGGCCTTACAATTGAGGACATAAGCCACCCGGATGATTATAAAAAAGATTTGGAGCTGCTCAATGAAATCCTGGACGGAAAACGGACAGAATATGAGCTGGAAAAGCGTTACATTTGCAAGGATGGCTCACATAAGACAGGGCAGCTCAATCTATCCCTTGTTAAGGGAGAAAGTGCCGATGATCAATATATGTTCGGCCAGATCGTGGATATTACCGAACAAAAGCGATTGGAAAGTAAAAGAGAAGAAAGCGAGCAGAATTACCGGCTTCTGGCAGACAATATCTCTGATTTGATTATCCTGCACAAATATGACGCTACGTATTTATATGCTTCACCATCAGTGAACCGGATCTTGGGGTATGAGCCTGACGAGATGCTGGAGCTGAATGCCTTTAAGCTCATTCATCCTGATGATATCGAAGAAGTCCGCAGAAGATATCAGCTTATGCTGAGAATCGGAGAGCCGTTATTGATCACTCATCGTGTAAAAAAGAAGGATGGGAGCTACATCTGGATGGAATCCCATGTTAAAGGAATAGATGAATATACATTTGAAAGCGGCGCTCAGATTTTATCCGTTTCCCGGGACATTCAGCAAAGGATTGAGACCAATGAACTGCTGAGAAGGTCAGAAAAGCTGGCTGTTGTAGGCCAGATGGCTGCTGCAGTTGCACATGAAATCAGGAATCCGCTGACGCCTATCAAGGGATTCATGCAGCTGTTTTCAGATGGCCGGAGCTTCAATCCTGCTTTTTCTTCCATCATCATCAATGAAATCAACAGAATAGACAATATCATCACTGAATTTCTGGCTCTTGCAAAGCCCCACAGCACAAAGGTCGAAGTTCTTGATTTAAATGATGTCATCAGGCATGTTGTTGACCTGATGATGCCGCAGGCGCTCATGAACAATAAAGAACTCACATTCGAGCCAGGAAATGGACCGTATCCACTGCTTGGAGATCCTAATTCATTAAAGCAGCTTTTTATCAATATCATTCAAAATGCGCTTGATGCCATCGAAGAAAAAGGGAGCAGCATCATTAGCACGGTAAAGGCGGATGGGGAGTTATGCGCCATCATCAAGGACAGCGGATGCGGCATCCCGGCAGAAAGGCTTGCAAACCTGGGAGAGCCTTTTTATTCAACAAAGGAGAAAGGAACCGGCCTTGGCCTGATGACAAGCTACAAAATCGCTGACGATCATCATGGGAGGGTGAAAGTCGAAAGCGATGAGGGCAAAGGGACTACGGTAAGAGTATATTTTCCGGTCCACGGTATGTGAAAAAACCTCGAAAAAGAACAAGAACCGCCTGGCTGCGTCTCCAGGCGGTTCTTGTTCTATCTATCATTCTTTGTTTCCAATTGAGCCTGCCAGGTGGCGGAGCCTGTAGAACTTCCAGAAATCCCTCACAATCACCTTAACAACAGAATAAAATGGAATGGCCACCAGAATGCCGATGAAGCCATAAAGGGAACCTGCCACCAGCAGGACAAGGATGACTGTCAGCGGATGGATGTTCAGTCTTTTTCCCATTACCTGCGGTGTTATGAGATTCCCCTCCAGCTGCTGGACCGCAACAAGGACAATCAGGATTTTAATCACCATGAAAGGTTCCTGCATCAAACCGACAAAAATGGCAGGAATGATGCCTAGAAGCGGTCCGAGAAAAGGGACGACTGTCAGGAACGTGGCGAACAATGCCAGCACTAAAGCATAATCCAGGCCGATGATCAGATAACCGATATACATCAGGACACCATCGGCAAAAGCTATGATAAACTGGCCGATAATATAAGTTGATAAGGTTTTGTCGATGTCCAGCAAAATCCGGTTGCCTTCTATTTTATGCTCATCCGGTATCCATTTCAGCAGTTTCGGCCGGAGTTTTTCGTCATCTTTTGAAAAATAGAAAAGAATGAAGGGAACAACTACCAGGACGGTTGCGATGCTGGTTATGGCTGAAATGATCCCGGTAAGGTTGCTGCCGACTGTATTAATGAATGATTGCGAATAGGAAAGGACCTTCTGCTCGATCTCCTCATAGGAAAGGAAGCCAAAGTCATTCTCATCCACCATTTCCTTTGTCTCTGATGTAAGATCCTCCATTTTGTCAGGGAAAGAGTCTGATATTTGGGTGATCTGTTCTGCTATCAGGCTTCCGCCGAAATAAAAAATTCCGGTTCCAATGCCAATCAGCGTACCGAATACAATAAGGATGGAAGCGGTCTTCGGCATATAGCCGCTCAGCCAGCGGATGACTGGCCTGAGGATATAATAAAGAAGACCCGATATCAGGATGGGGAAGAAAATGGTCGCCACAAGCTTCCGGAATGGCCAGATGAACCAATCGATCTTACCCAATAGAAAAATAACAACCAGCACGAGTATGGCTCCTGTTATATACATAAAAAACGGCTTTTTAATCCACATATTATCCCCCTGGAATCCCTGAATTCAATTGATAGTATCCTTCCTTTTTTCCCTTGCCGCCGGGACCGAAACCCCTTCTTTTATCGGCTTTTAAAATTATCCCTGTTTAGAAAGCGGCCCTATAAGGAATACAAAGAGAAATAAAAGAAGTAAAGGTGAACGGCAATGGACTTTTTTAAAGAATTAACAAGAGAAGAATATATTCAGTTTTTCTCCTGGTTTGCGGCTATTTGGCTTCTAAAGTTCATCCTGCAATTTTTTGCTGCAAGAAGGCGATGGGCCCAGCCGGAAGCAAAAGAAGGCATGCTCTCGGTCCTCAATTGGGCGGCCTTTTACGCTTCCCTGATACTGTTCCTGAACTTTTTTTCAACGCAGGACTGGCTGAATTATACGCTCTATCAGGCAGGGGACGTTAAAGTCTCACTGCGGCTGATATTTACGGCCTTCCTTATTGTTTCTCTGGCGAATAAGTTTGTCAGGGTTCTTACGCTGCAGATTCTGTCTTCTGTCTATGAACATTATCATGTCGACAGGGGGCTGAGATATACATTCAACCGCTTCATCTATTATGCGATCATGATAGCGGCGGTTGCCGTCAGCCTGACAACGGTCGGTCTTGACCTTACTGCGGCAGGAGCGGCTCTCGGGGTGCTGGGGATCGGAATCGGCTTTGGGATGAGGAATATTGCCGGCAACTTCATTTCAGGCATCATCATCCTGTTTGAACGGCCTGTGGAAGTAGGGGAACTGATTGAGATCAATAATAAAATCGGAACCATTGAAAGCATACGGCTTCGTTCCACGATAGTAAGAACTGCGAAAGAGGGAACGCTGATCGTTCCAAACCAGCATTTTATTGAACAGATCATCAAAAACCGGACTGGATCGGAAATGCTTGCTTCTGTGGAGGTCAATATAAAATTCGGAGAAGATACAGGCAGAATTGAAAACTTGCTGAAAGAGGCGGTCCTTCAGGAAGCTGATCATTTTTCAGCGTATTTAAAAGTAAACCTTGCTGAAATCAGGCTGGTTGACTTTAAGTATGATACGATGCTGTTTTTAATCGAGGTCCCGGTCAAAAATTTCGATACTAAGCAAAAATATGAAAGCCGCCTGCGCCATGCTATAGCCGGCATCTTTTATGAACATGATATCAGCCTTGCCTCCTTTCCTGCTGCAGAGAAAGAGGCAGGTATGTAAAACAGAGGCCAGGGCACCTGGCCTCTGTTTTTTGCAAGTAATCAAAACTAAAGCTTGCGGCCCAATAAAGCCTTCAAGCCGAGGAAAAGCAGGGCAGCTGCAAATATTATCATGGCTGTTACACCAACAGCGGTAATAAATGCGGCAAAGCCCCCTGTCACAAAAGCCAGTCCGGCTGTTTGAATCAGTGCATACCCTGCAAGGATGCAGGCAAGATATAGAAGGGGAAGCTGCTGCACTAAGAACACCTCCTTTATTTACAGTATATGTATCTACTAAATTGGAGGATTGGGTACTTTGTAATCGCTTACTATAATTTTATTGGTCGAAAAACGTCAATATTTGTAATCCTTTTGTTACATAACAAACATGTTTTTGTAAATTATTTTTCAGGAAGCATGTGAGAAACTAAGTTCATCACAAAACAGAGAGAGAAAATTACTTGGGGGACAACATGAAGAAGCTGATCACAAGCGTTTTTCTTTGCACTAGCCTGCTTTTTGCCGGATTGTTTGGGGGAGAAAATACAGAAGCGGCTTCCTATGGTTCTTCTGCGGCTGCAGTGGCCCAAAAATACATAGGAGTTCCTTATAAATGGGGCGGCACTTCGCCTAAGGGCTTCGACTGTTCCGGCCTTGTCGGATTCACCTACAGCAAAGCCGGAAAAAAGATTCCCAGAACTACCGGGCAGCTTTATAAAACGGGACAAGCCGTACAAAAGAAAAGCCTGAAAAAAGGGGACGTCGTTTTTTTCAGCACCTATAAAAAAGGTCCATCACATGTCGGCCTTTACCTTGGAGGCAACAAATTCATCCATGCGTCAAGCTCTAAGGGCGTTAAGATTGATTCTATGTCCAATCCTTATTGGAGCAAAGCCTATTATGGAGCTAAACGAATTTAATTATGATAACCAAGGGCGGGACAATCCCGCCCTTTTTGTTTGCCTGAATTCGGGAACATATGTGCTATAATGGTACTATCATAGATGGCAAGGAGACCTTGTGATGACTAAAAGCTGGAGAATTTCTGCCAGAAGCCTGGCGGAATATGTCTATCGTTCCGGAAGCATTGAGTCCGGGTTTGCAGCAGCTTCCTCGATGGCTGAAGGAACGAAAGCGCACAAGAAAATTCAGAGTACTTATAAGGAAGAAGATGAATATGAGGTTTTCTTGAAGGAAGCACTTCAGCATGAGGAGATTGAGTTCCTTCTTGAGGGGCGATGTGACGGGATTATTCAGGAGGATGGGGAACTGGTTGTAGATGAAATCAAGTCGACGGCAAAGGATTTGTCAGCTTTCGATGAAGATACCCATCCTGTGCATTGGGCTCAGGCAAGATGCTATGCTTTTATGCTTGCAAAAGAGCGCGGGCTTGAGAGAATCACCGTTCAGCTTACCTACTTGCAGATCCACACTGAAGAAGAAAAGCGCTTCAGGAAGGTGGAGACTTTATCCTTCCTCGAAGGTTATGTGAAGGGGCTGATTGCTGACTTTTATCCTTACGCACGGCTCATGCTCCATCATAGGGAAAAAAGGGATACCAGCATTAAAGCCCTGCCTTTTCCCTTTCCGGAATACAGGAAGGGACAGCGAAGGCTTGCAAAAGCTGTGTACAAATCAATTCTGGATGAAAAGGACTTGTTTGCCCAGGCGCCGACCGGGACAGGAAAGACCATTTCAACTGCTTTTCCCGCCATCAAGGCGATGGGAGAGGGGCTGCTGTCAAGGATGGTCTATCTTACAGCCAAAACTATCACAAGGCAGGCAGCCGAAGAAGCTTTTTCATTGATGCAGCAAAAAGGCCTCCATATGCACACGGTAACAATAACGGCCAAGGACAAAATATGCTTTCAGGAGCAGACGGTCTGCCAGAAAGAGCATTGTCCGTTCGCTGACGGGTTTTATGACCGCCTCAATGAAGCAGTCCTTGATATCCTCTCTCATGAATCCATCATTGACCGGAGTGTTATTGAAAAATATGCCATGAAGCACACAGTCTGCCCGTTTGAATTTTCCCTGGAACTTGCATATGCCGCAGACGCAGTCATATGCGATTACAATTATATCTTTGATCCCCGGGTGTCCCTGAAAAGGCTTCATACAGAAGGCAAGAAAAAGACAGCTCTTCTGATCGATGAGGCGCATAATCTGGTGGACCGGGCGAGGGATATGTTTTCGGCGGATCTGGGGAAGCAGAATTTCCTTCAGCTGAAAAGGGCTTATAAAAACACGGCCCCGCAGCTTTCTGCAGCAGCTAAAAAGATGAATGATGTTTTTATCTCTTTCAATAGAGAATTAAAGGAGGAAAGCTATCGCATTCACGAAGAGCTGCCGGAAAATCTGCTGGAGCATCTTGAGGACTTTGCTCATTGCTCAGAAAAGGAGCTGATCAGCGGCAGGGGAGATGAGGGCCAGGAACTGCTGCTTGATACTTATTTTTCTGTACAGGCTTTCCTGAGGATATCAAGGCTGGCAGATGAGCGATTTGTCATTTATACAGAAAAGTCCGGAAAGGATGTAGTACTCAAGCTGTTTTGTTTAGATCCATCCTATCTTGTCCAGAAAATGGGCAAGGGCTTCCGCAGCAAACTCTTTTTTTCGGCTACCTTCCAGCCATTCGATTATTTCAAGAACATGCTGGGCTGGAATGAGGATCATTATTCCCTGTCATTGCCTTCCCCGTTCCCGAAAGAAAATGCAGAAGTTCTTGCTTTGCCGCTTTCAACTAGATATAAGGACAGAAGCGCGACAGGTGAAGCTTTGATCCGATCGGTAGAAAAGCTGGCAGCTGAACGGCCCGGGAATTACTTAAACTTTTTTCCGTCTTACCAATATATGAGGGAAATCCATGAACAAATGAAAGAATCCAGCACTATCAGGATGATGGTACAGGAACAGGGGATGGCAGAGGGAGAAAAAGAAGAATTTTTGTCTTCCTTTAAGGAGGAACCTGAAGAAAGCCTTCTTGGGTTCGCTGTGCTGGGCGGAATTTTTTCAGAAGGGATCAACTTGAAGGGAACCCGGCTCGGCGGTGTCATTATTGTTGGTGTGGGGCTTCCACAGCTGAGTCTTGAGCGTAATCTGATTAAAGATTATTTTCAGGCTGAAGGAAAAAACGGCTATGATTATGCGTATACTTTTCCGGGAGCCAATAAAGCAGCCCAGGCTGGCGGGCGCCTCATCCGTTCAGAGGAAGACACAGGAACCATCCTGCTGATTGATGACCGCTTCCTTCAAAAAAGATATGAACAACTGCTCCCTGCAGAATGGTTTCCGCTAAAAAGGCTCACACGATAAAAAAGGCTTGCAGGAAAAAAAACATTTTTAAAAATAGTTAGACTAGTCAGTTGACAGAAAGCCGACCTTTGTTGTAGGATTACTATGAAATCAATTGAATATTTCTTATCGAGAGTGGTGGAGGGACTGGCCCTGTGATACCCGGCAGCCGCTGACTTAGTCAGAATGGTGCTAAATCCAGCAAAGCGCAATGCTTTGGCAGATAAGATAGAGGCATACAAACTTCTTCTTATCGGAGAAGTTTTTTTTATTGCTGACAACAAGGTGCAAGTGAGAGGAGAAGAGACAGATGAAATACGGATTTTGGCTGCCGATCTTTGGCGGCTGGCTGCGCAATGTAGAAGACGAGAAGATGCCCCCGACCTTCAGCTATGCGAAAGAAGTCATCCAGGCAGCAGAGAAGTGGGGATATGATACCACATTAATAGCAGAACTTTACTTGAATGATATAAAAGGCCCGGAGCAGGATTCACTTGAAGCATGGTCAACTGCGGCCGCTCTTGCTGCGGTGACTGAGAAAATAGAAATTATGACGGCTGTCCGCCCAGGCTTCCATAATCCTGCGGTGACGGCAAAAATGGCAAGCAATATCGACCATATCAGCAATGGCCGTTTTACCCTGAATGTTGTATCCGCATGGTGGGAGGAAGAGGCGCGCCAGTATGCCGGCATCTTTACTGAACATGATGAGCGCTATGACCGGACAGAAGAATTCGTCAAGGTCATGAAGGGTTTATGGGAAGAAGAAACCTTTAATTTTGACGGCAGCTATTATTCTATTAAAAACGCCCATTTGTCCCCTAAGCCGGTGCAAAGGCCGAATCCGATCCTTTATGCAGGCGGAGAAAGCCCCCGCGGCAAGGAAGCAATTGTTAATCACTGCGATGCCTATGTGATGCACGGCGGGACAGTTGAAGAGGTAAAAACTAAAATTGATGACATGAGAGCACGCAGGCAGGAAAGCGGGAATGAGCCATTTAAGTCTTTTGGCATGGCAGCCTACATTGTCTGCCGCGACACAGAAGAAGAGGCGCAGGAAGAGCTTGCCCGCATCACCAATGTAAAAGAATCAAGCGGCTATGCAGGCTACAAAGATTTTGTAGGCAAATCGCAGCTTGAGCAGCAGGTAAAGCTGTACGATTATTCCGTTTCCAACCGGGGCCTCAGGCCAAATCTGATCGGAACCCCTGAACAGATTGCTGAACAGATTATTGCTTATGAAGAAGCCGGCGTCGATCTGCTTCTGCTTCAGTTCTCTCCACAGCTGGAGGAAATGCAGAGATTTTCGGAAAAAGTCATGCCGCTGGTTGAAGCCAAAAGGAAAATCTTAAAGTAAAAGAGGGAGAACATATGAGCAAAATACACATCATACACGAAAACAGCGAATGGACTGCCCATTTGACAAAAAGGCTGGAAGAGCTGGGTCTTCCTTATGAGGAATGGTTTTTGAATGAAGGGATTGTTGACCTGACCAGTGCACCTCCGGAGGGGATTTTCTACAGCAGGATGAGCGCATCTTCCCACACAAGGGGGAACCGCTTTGCACCGGAGCTGACGGAATCTGTCCTGTCATGGCTTGAGCAGCATGGCCGCACCGTTTTCAACGGAAGCCGCGCTTTAAGGCTGGAGGTCAGCAAAGTCAATCAATATACAGCGCTGAATGCTGCAGGAATCGCCACTCCGAAAACAATAGCAGCTGTCGGAAAAAATCAAATTCTTGAAGCAGCTGTAAAGCTCGACAGCGCTCCGTTCATCACGAAGCATAACCGCGCAGGCAAAGGGCTCGGCGTCCAGCTGTTCCATTCTCTGGACGCATTGAGGGAATATGTCGAAGGGCCGAATTTTGAAGAGCCTGTCGATGGCATCACTCTGATCCAGGAATATATTGAGTCGCCAGAATCATATATTACCAGATGCGAATTCGTGGGCGGAAAATTCGTCTATGCCGTCCAGGTGGATACATCAGAAGGCTTTGAGCTTTGCCCGGCCGATGCCTGCCAAATCGGGGATCTGTTCTGTCCTGTTGGCGAAGAGGTGGAAGAAAAGCCAAAGTTTAAGATCATTGAAGGCTTCAACGACCCGATCATTGAAAAATACGAAACCTTCCTCAGGAATAACGGCATTCAAATCGCCGGCATTGAATTTATTAAAAATGCCAATGGGGATATTTATACGTATGATGTCAACACAAACACAAATTATAATTCTGACGCAGAGGCAAAAGCAGGCAAATACGGCATGCTTGAAGCCGCCAAATTCCTCGGTGCCGAGCTTGAAAAAGAACAGGCTAAGGTTAGGGAATACAGCAGAGTGTGATAATAATAGAAGAAGGCCGCTCATTTGGGAGCGGCCTTTTTTGATAGTGTGACTTCAATTCCGGATGGAAGGAGCAGGATAGTGAAGGAATGGAGTGGGTTGCCAACAAAAAATTAATAAGCGGAGATTTTCCGGTTAAATTGATAATAGGGCTCGAAAGGGTATAAATAAGCGGGGATTTTCCGGTTAAGCGAAGCAAAATGGTGAATTTTCCTTTTTTTCGGGTCGATAGCCGGAATTTCTCCCTCTATTTAAGCTGTTTTTAGAGCTCTTTTGAAATTAACGGGAATTTCTCCGCTAATTTGTCAAACCGCGCTGAACCTCATCCTGTCCCTGGAAGGCCAGCTCTTTTAGTAGGGTGGGGTGGGGAAAAATTGCTCTTTTAGCTGGTATTCCTGCCTCACAACAAAATCGTTAATTGAACATACGGTTGCTTATCTTCAACAAAGTGCAATCTCTATAAAAAAAGCTCAGAGCATTATAGCTCCGAGCTTTTTGTGTGCTAATTTCACTGCTAAAGAGTCTGCTGCAAGTACTGCCAATTCGGACTTTATACTGACAGAACCCGAAATATTTTATACAACAGCTTTCTTCAACCCATTTGCCATTATAATTTCCAGCTTAGGATGGAAATACTGCACCACTAGGCCGAGTGTCAGTGTGACCAGGATGGTTCCAGGGCCGATCGCTCCCTGGAAAAGAAACGCCAGAATAAGGGCAAATCCTTCACTGGCTATACGGGAAGTCCTTAAAGAAAGGCCAAACCTGGTGTGAACGGCGACCATCAAGGTATCCATCGGGCTTGGAGGGAATTTTGCCTGAAGGTAGACGGCGATCCCCAGACCCATTGTCAATATGCCTGAGAGCAAAGTACAGGACTGGGTGAGCAGCATGCTTGGAGAAAAGTCCTTGAATACTGCCAGCAGCCAGAAATCAATCAAAGCACCAATGACCAGAATGGTTCCTGCCGCCAGGATTTCCGGCTTTTTCTTCAATAATATAGAGTTGATGATGATCAGAGCAATTCCATTTATGAATACACAAGTCCCTACGGTCAGCCCGAAAAGATGGGACTCGCCAACTGCCAGTGCATCCCAAGCAGAGGCGCCGAGGGCAGATTTGATAATAAGCGCCACACCTAACGTGAGGACAAGCAGCCCTGCTGCAAAAAATAAAATTCTTTCCTTCATGTTGTTCTCCTTTATCAGGCTGTTACACCTTATTTTCCTGTTTTAGCCGCATGAGAGAAAGCGGATTCATGCGGAAGATACATTGTATCATCACCATTTGCCTTATGAAAAGATTAATTTTTTCCCAACATAAACTTTGCTTCAAATTTGATGAATGTTTTCAAGTGGGTTAAAATATGGTATAGTATTTAACATTCGTTCACTATTAATTAACGAATCTTTTACAAAAACTAGGTTCTGAGCCCGTGGGTTTGGAGTATAACGTTTTTCCGAACTTAGCGGCTGCTAAGTTTTTCTAGTTTTGGCAGGAAGTATGAAATAGGAATTTGTGCTCTTGCAATAACTTTACAAATTAAGAGGTGTAAAAGGATGAAATCGATCTTAAAATCGCCTAAGGAGCTATTTAAAAACAGCATGAGCGTTTTTTTCCTGGCAGTTGTTTTGCTGTGGCTGAAAACATATGCTGCATACCAGATTGAATTCAATTTAGGAATCGACAACAGCATGCAGGAATTTTTGCTTTTCCTGAACCCGCTGAGCTCATCCCTTCTATTCTTGGGGATCGCACTATTTTTTAAAGGAAAGATACAGTCAGGCGTACTGATTGCTGTTCAGTTTCTGCTGTCTTTCCTGCTGTACGCCAATGTGGTGTACTACCGTTTCTTCAATGACTTTATTACAGTACCTGTCCTTATGCAGACAAAAACAAATGCCGGACAGCTTGGAGACAGTGCACTTTCGCTGATGTCACCGTTTGATATCCTGTACTTTGCCGACACGATCCTTTTGGTTGTGCTGGCAGCAGTCAAATGGTACAGACCGGCGAAGCATACACGGAAGAGAATGACGGCAAGCCTGGTGATTGCTGCTGCTGTCATCACATTCTTCATTAATCTTGGGCTTGCTGAAAAAGACCGTCCTGAACTCCTGACACGCTCATTTGACCGCAATTATCTGGTCAAGTATCTGGGCGCCTATAATTTCACGGTTTATGACATTATTCAAAATGCCAGATCTGCCAGTCAGCGCGCCATGGCAGACAGCAGTGATATCACAGAGGTTGAAAACTATGTGAAAGCCAATTATGCAGAACCGAATCCTGATTATTTCGGAAAAGCAAAAGGCATGAATGTGATCTATGTTTCACTGGAATCTTTCCAGACATTCCTGATCGACTATAAGCTGGACGGCCAGGAAGTAACACCGTTCCTGAATTCCCTGGCTCATAATGGACAGACTTTTTACTTTAAGAACTATTTCCACCAGACAGGGCAAGGTAAAACATCCGATGCCGAGTTCATGATGGAGAATTCACTGTATCCGATGTCCCAGGGGGCTGTTTTTGTCAACAAGGCCCAGAACACCTACCAGGCAGCACCTGCGATACTGAAGACGCGCGGCTATACGTCGGCCTCTTTTCACGGGAATTATAAAACGTTCTGGAACCGGAATGAAATTTACAAATCCTTCGGCTATGACCATTTCTTTGATGCCGAATATTACAACATGACAGATGAGAACACCAAGAACTATGGCCTGAAGGATAAGCCTTTCTTTAAAGAATCCATGCCGATGCTGGAAAGCCTGAAGCAGCCGTTCTATACAAAGTTCATCACTCTGTCCAACCACTTCCCATTCAAAATGGATGAAGGGGACACAGAATTCCAGCCGGCAGAAACAGAAGACAGTGTTGTTAACCATTACTTTACTTCTGCCAATTATATGGACCAGGCGCTTGAGCAGTTCTTTAACGACCTTAAAGCATCCGGCCTGTATGATAATACAGTGATCGTCATGTATGGTGACCATTATGGCATTTCTGAAAATCACAACCCTGCAATGGAGCAGGTTCTAGGCAAGGAAATCGATTCCTTTGAATATGCCCAGCTGCAGAGAGTCCCTCTTTTCATCCACGTACCTGGGGTAAAAGGCGGCGCGATGGACACATACGGTGGCGCGGTGGATGTAATGCCGACCCTGATGCATCTTCTTGGCGTCAGCACAAAAGACTATATGCAGATCGGTTCAGATTTATTGTCTGAAACCCACCGGGAAGTTATTCCTTTCCGCAACGGCGACTTCATCAGCCCGGAATACACTTCTGTTGATGAAAAATGTTACTCCACGGAAACCGGTGAAGAGCTTGAGGAAGGCAGTGCTTGTGTAAGGCTGTCAGAACAGGCGAAAAAAGAACTGCTGATGTCTGACAATATCGTGTACAAAGATCTGCTGAGATTCCACAATCCAGAAGGCTTTGAACCAATCAACCGCAAGGATTACAAATATATCAAAGAAGAGCCTGCCGAGGAAGCGAACCCAATGACAGGGCTTCAAAAATAAAACACCAAAAAGCAGAAGCCCCGGCTTCTGCTTTTTCCATGTTAGGATACTCCAAGGCAGGTGTAAATCCCCTTAAAATAGGGAAGCTATCTAAATAGCCACAGACTTTATATAACAGGAAGGAGAGGTAAACATGAGTGAATGCCAACTGAACCATTCAGCAGAAGATGTTAAAAATAAATATGAACAGCAAAAGGAACATCTCCCCAGCCAGCTCCAGCCGCTGATGGAAGAATTCCTGCAAAAAGAACACACACAGGAAATCCTGAATGACGTATTTCATCTATTGAAGAAATATGACCTGGCTTCTGAAGACGAGAAGGAAGAACGGGAGAGAAGGCTGTATTTGGTTGTTAATAATGTCTAACAGCAGATTAGAGAGCTGCTGTAATCGGGTTAAGAATGCATCATGTATTTTTAAATAGCCACAGTGATATGAGCAGCTATCTATGTTTGAAGAAGTGAGCTTCATACAGCTGCAAAATCGCCATATAATTAAAAAAGCCCTGGTGTTTGCAGTGGAAGGCACACAGACTCCTGCGGGAAATAGCGGAAGAGTTGAGACCCCGCAGCGCGCGGCGCGAGGAGGCTTAGGCTTCGCCCCGCGGAAAGCGAAGTGCCTGGAACGGAAAACACCAGCCCCATTTAAAAGTAAAACAAATTTTAAAACCATACTTATAATTTTCTGAGTATCAAAAAGAGCCACAATGGCTCTTTTTTGCTGTCTGTTAAAGGAAATTGCCGAAAATCGTCGAAGTTGTTAGGTGAGAAGCAAAAAAACGAATTTTTTCATTTTAACAAAGGAGTCTCCATGGAAGGTAATCAAGGTTTACACACAATAAGCACGGAAATCAAAGACCTGGAAAAAAGATTCAAGCAGGAGATAGAACCTTATCGCTCTTTACTGTGGAGATATTGCTACAGACTGACGGGCTCTCCATGGGATGCAGAAGACCTCGTCCAGGATACATTGCTGAAATCCCTGGCTATGCTCTCAAAGGTCTTTCAAGAGCTGAATGTAAAATCCTACTTATTCAAAATCGCCACTAATACATGGATCGATCAGCAAAGAAGAAATCGGATTGCCTATACAGATTCATACCCTGTAGAAATTCTGGAAAGCGGCAGCGAGAAGGAGCTTGAGATTCTCCCAGCCCTCGATTATCTGGCCCGCCAGCTGAGTCTGAAGCAATTTGTCTGCCTTCTGCTTACAGACGTTTTTCTTTTTACAGCAAAAGAGGCTGCAGATATCGTCAGTCTTTCGCCTGGTGCTGTCTATGCAAATGTACAGAGAGCAAGAGATGTGTTGAAGAATATCCCTGAAAGAGAGCAGAATCATAGACTGCAGGAAGGGATAGCTATATCTGCCTCACTTGACAAAACAATCAGCACCCTGCTCGAAGGCTTCCGAAGAAAAGACATGGCCATGATTGCTTCTCTTCTTGACGAGAATCTTCTCACAGATATTACCCATGCTGGAGTGGAATTTGGAAAAAGAGAAACAGAACGAAATTCGCTCAAAGACTGGGCAGAGGTGGTATCCAGGCAGGAAGGGGCCGAAGCCGCCATCACGACGCTATGGGGCAGGCAGGTCATTTTGGAGTTTGCTCTTAAATCCGGAGAGAAGCTGCTGCAGAACATTCACTTTATGGAACTGGAAAATGATAAAATAGTGTATTGGAAATTTTATTGCTTTTCCTGGGATTTAATGAATGCAGCTGCAAAAGAGCTGGATGTGAAACTGGGAGCTGAATATTTTTATCATATTTTTTAAATCCCGCGTATAATTTGGCATCTTTTTCCCGTTATAGATCTTGAAGAGCTGTTGTTCAGGTTCTATTTAAAAGACAGGGAGAGATGGGAAGATGAAAACACCTATAGTCAATAGGATGAATACCGTTTTTGTACATGTGGCAGATCTGGAAAAGTCAGCAGGATGGTACTGTAAGCTTCTTGGCCAGAAAGTCACAGAGCCGGTTGAGAACCCGGTATATAATGTAAAAATGAATGGGGCAACCGGTCTTACCCTGGATGCAGGACCTTACGGTGAAAGGGAAAGACCGCAGGCAGGGCTTTATCCATTGTTCAACCTGCATACTGAGGACATTCAAGAGGCATACAGCTGGATGGAAAGCGAGGGTTTTGCCGTTGACCCAGAGATAACCCGCTTTGACGATTTCAGCTTTTTCAACGTAAAAGATCCTGACGGCCATATCATTATGATTTGTACAGGATAAAAAGCATGGGGAGACAGAAAAAATGACAGAGATAATAGTAAGGCTGCCTGCGGTCGAAACTGCACAAATGCTCATCAATGAAAGATTCCCGGACTGCAGTGGGGCCATCCTTGGAGGAAGTGTCGTAAGGGGAGAAGCAACCTCCACTTCAGATCTGGATATCATTGTAATCTATGATAAAACTGGTTCTGTCAGAAGAGAATCCTTCTATTATAAAGGATGGCCGGTTGAGCTTTTTGTACACACCAAAGATTCGTGCAGGGGATATTTCCAGAAGGATGCAGAAAGGGCCAGGCCGACGCTTCCACGGATGGTGGCGGAAGGGTTGGTGCTTAGAGGTAAGGACTTTCTTGGCGGGGTTAGGAAGGAAGCTGCCGCCTTGATGGCTGCGGGCCCTGCTCTGTGGACAGATGCTGAGCTGACATTTAAGCGCTATTTCCTGACTGATGCACTGGAGGATTTCATCGGCAGCGCCAAAAGGCATGAATCTCTTTTTATTGCTGGAAAGCTGGCTGAGCTGGCGCATGAATTTCTTCTTAGAACCAATAAACAATGGATTGGCCAGTCTAAATGGATTTACAGGGAATTATCCTATTATGATCAAGCTCTGGCATACAGGTTTGCGGAATGCTTCGACGGCTTTTATCAATTCGGGGAAAAACAGCCCGTCATTGAGCTTGTGGATGACATCATGAAGCCATTTGGCGGCAGATGCTTTGACGGTTTTTCGCTAAGTGGGAAATAATCATAAGAAATAATAAAAAGGAATGAAAACCCAGATGGAAAAGTTATATTATCAAGATCCTTACATAAAAGAATTTACAGCTTCGGTCATCTGCCAGGATCAGAACTCTGACGGTAAGTGGTATGCAGTTCTTGACCGGACTGCTTTTTATCCGACCGGAGGAGGCCAGCCCTTTGATACAGGGACGATTCACGGTATCTCTGTAACTGATGTTGAAGAAGAAGAAGGCGAAATCAGGCATTATCTTGAAGAGAGGCTTCCGGAATCAGGAGAAGTCGATGGAAGGGTTAACTGGCAGAGAAGATTCGATCATATGCAGCAGCATTCAGGCCAGCATATTCTATCTGCTGCCTTTGATGAGCTGTTTGGGTACAGGACTGTCAGCTTTCATCTTGGAAAAGAGACTTTGACTATCGATATTGAAACAGAGAACCTGAGTGAGGAAGAAGCAGCAAGGGCAGAAAGAAAAGCGAATGAAATTATTACCGATAATCTTCCGATCGAAACCAAATGGGTCAGTGAGAGTGAGCTTGCGGCCTACACATTAAGAAAAGAAACTAAGGTAAAAGAGAATATCCGCCTTGTTATCATTCCTGAATTTGACTATAACGGCTGCGGCGGAACCCACCCAAGAGCTACCGGGGAAGTCCAGGCGATAAAAATTCTCGGCTGGAGCCGGCAGAAGAAGCAGACCAGGGTAGAATTTGTCTGCGGCGGCAGGGTGCTGAAGCAGCTGCACACTAAGAATGTAATTGTGAATCGGACAAGCCAGCTGGTCAGTTCGCCTGAGGGTGAAATACCCGATGCCATCATCAAGCTGCTCGATACGCAGAAACAGATGGAAAAAGAACTGGAGGAACTAAAGAACCAGCTGCTTGAGCAGGAAGGAAAGGAATATGCCAGAAGCGTCCTTGATGGATCACCCATCATCCGGAAGGTTTTTCGCGATAGAAATGTTAAGGAGCTTCAGAAACTGGCCAAGTCTATTGCCATTCAAAATGACCAGGCGATTGTCTTGTTTGCAGCGGAAAACGGCCGGCAGCTGCAGGCCGTATGTGCGAGCGGAACAAAAACGGAGGCAGATATGAAAAAGATCATCCAGTCCATTCTTCCTGCCATTCATGGCAGAGGCGGGGGAAACAAGCATTTTGCCCAGGGAGGCGGAGAAACTGAAATGAGCGGAGAAAGGCTTCTTGAGCTGATGGGGGATAGTCTTTGATTGATATTTTGTGGAAGGTCCTGGGAAATATGGGGTCTTCCTTTTTTTGATGTGTTGTTTTCAGCTTTTCTTTTGTCAGAAAAGTGATTTTTGGGAGTATGGCTGGCTATTTTAGTGGTCTTTCAGCGAAGTAGTGGACCCAGCGTGTTAGCCTGGAACCGCTATTTTGGCTATTCGCAGAAATAGTGGTTACAGCGAGCGTGGCTGGAACCGCTATTTTAGCTTTACACAGAAATAGTGGTCCCAGCGAGCGTGGCTAGAACCACTATTTTAGCTTTACACAGAAATAGTGGTCCCAGCGAGCATGCCTAGAACCACAATTATGGCTATTCGCAGAAATAGTGATTACTGTCCACCCCTCAGTATCATATGTAAAGCACGCTTGACGTAAAGTTCCCTTTACAATATAGTAAAACCAAGGAGGACGTTTATGAAAAATAATTTGGCAGAGCTGAGAAAGAAGCATGGTTTTTCGCAGGACCGGCTTGCGGCCAGGCTGGGTGTCTCAAGGCAGACGATCATTAGCATTGAAAAAGGAAAATATTCACCTTCTCTTCCGCTTGCATTTCAAATTGCGAAGACCTTTGATACAACGATTGAACATATTTTTATCTATGAAGAAGAAACAAACAAGAAAGGAGAATGAACGGATGGAATCAAGACTGACTTTCTATATATGCGGGGGCTTATTTTTAATCATGACCCTCTTTATGGCCGTCATTGCTATATCGGCAGGGGAAAGCATCCTGCCGCAGACATGGACACTTCTTTCGATGACAGTTATGAGCTTTTCAATGGGATACCTTTATCCTCAATTCAAGCAAAAGGACGAAAGAATGAAGATGATCCGCCAGAAAGGCCTCTTTTACGCTTATTTTGCCCTCATTGTCTATTTCTTCATCTTTTTTCTGCTGCTTGGTCTTGGGATTATTGATATTTCTGCGCTTGAGCTGATGGAAATTTTATCCAGCCTGACAATCAGCACGGTCTTTTTGTCCATGGTATACGTTTCTAAAAGGATTTGACAGGGACGGCGGAATTTAACAGAACTGAAATCCTGCCATTTTGAGAAAGCTAAAAAGGTAAATCTCAATAAAAAGGCGGGTATTCTATGGCAACTTTATTATATATCACTGCACATCCCCATGATGAAACACAATCATTCAGCATGGCTGCCGGAACGGCATTTATTGAATCTTACCGTGAATCCAATCCAGGGGATGAAGTCATAAGGCTTGATCTGTATAAAGAGCATATTCCCCAGATTGATGCAGATGTATTCAGCGGATGGGGCAAGCTTCGCACAGGCAGCTCTTTTGATGACTTGTCTCAGGAAGAAAAAGAAAAAGTGAACAGGCTTTCTGAACTGACTGAGCAATTTGTTTCTGCGGATAAATATGTTTTTGTTACTCCTTTGTGGAACTTCTCATTTCCTCCAGTGATGAAGGCATATCTTGATTCTGTTTGTACAGCAGGGAAGACATTCAAATATACAGAACAAGGGCCGGTAGGTCTTCTTCCTGATAAGAAGGCCCTTCATATCCAGGCGCGCGGCGGGATCTATTCCGAGGGTCCGGCTGCAGAGATGGAAATGGGCCACCGCTATATAGGAATCATTATGCAGTTCTTTGGGATTCCTTCTTTTGAAGGCATCTTTATCGAAGGCCACAATCAATTCCCGGACCGCGCCCAGCAAATTAAAGAAGAAGGCGTGGCAAAGGCGAAAGAGAAAGCCAAAACCTTTTAAGCATGAAAAAAAGAGATTTCTGCCAGGCAGAAATCTCTTCTTGTATTTAGAATTTTGCAGCTGTATCAGCAGCCTGCTTGATGCCTTCAGAAATGATTTCTTCCGCTTTATCAGGGAACTGGTTGTGCCCCTCGGTCACGATGGAAGTGACGTCCTGTACTCCGAAGAAAGCCAGAAGTGTACTTACATACTTCTCAGACATTTCGACCTCTGCAGCAGGGCCTTCTGAATAAACTCCGCCCCTTGCATTCAAGAGAGCGACTTTTTTATCAGTAAGAAGTCCTACAGCACCGTTTTCAGTGTATTTGAATGTTTTGCCGGCTTGTGCCAGATAGTCAAAGTATGTGTGAAGGACAGCTGGGACCGTAAAGTTCCAGAGCGGGAATGCGAACACAGCTTTATCCGCCTCAAGGAATTGGTTCAAATACTTTGTGACGCGGGCTGCAGCAGCTTCTTCTTCTGCAGTCAGCTCCATGCCCTGGCCTAGCTTGTACATTGCTGTAATATGAAGATTATCATAATAAGGAAGATTTTCTTCAAACAAATCCAGTTCAGTGACGGTATCTTCCGGGTGGTTCTCCTTATAGCTGCTTAGGAATGCATCGTACATTTGCACGCTGACTGCCTGATCAGCTGGGCGTGAGTTTGCTTTGATGAATAATACGTTTGACATAAGAATAATTCCTCCGTTAGTTACTAAGAAGTTTTCCGCAGATTAAATACTTTTAATTCAAGATAATAAGCGGATATTGGCTATTATAGCTAGTCAGGCTGAATGGGTCAAAGCATCTGCTTATCCAAAAAACATCTAACTCCTCTCCAATCCTGAAGCTGTCAATAAAAAAAGAAGGCGCCGGTCTCCCGGCCCAACTACTTCCTTCGATTACTCACAACTATGACGATGCTTTTAACTGGCGCGCTTTCCTTTTTCCCCACATTTTTTTCACGATCGGATAGGCTATAGGAGCCCATTTAATGATATTTTTCACCAATTTCTTCATAGCGGGATACCTCCTCGGTTTATTTCCATTTCTATTCCCTTTCAGTGCCGGGGACAAACCTGCAGAGGGTAAGAGACAGTCCTGCTTTGAAAGGCGAAAATCTATTTTGAGATGTGAGAGAATAGTTTTAAAAATGGCATGTCAAATCTAGCTGTGTAGCTGTTTTGTTACATTTAGCGGAACACTCCTGGTTGTTTACTGCTTACACTGGCTAGTACAATAGTCTTATATAGGTGGAGGCGTGGAGTTTACGTATGTTTCGGCGCTTTCATGAGCAGGAGCCGGCAGTGCAGCCGGCCTGCAGGATCAGGCTGACATGCTTCCTCGGAGACTCTGCCGCAGAAGCATCGGCCTAAATATAAGGAGAAGAGGAAAAGCATGACATTGACTGTCCCAGCTAACAATATTCCAAGCACATCACAGGTTCTGGACGAGGGTGCCGTATTGGCTGCCATTGAAAGGTCACATGCGATGATTGAGTTCAGCCCGCAAGGCACTGTGCTATGGGCAAATCATCATTTTGCAAGTACCATGGAATATGATGTGAACGAAATGAAGGGCATGCATCACCGGAAATTTTGTACAGATGAATTTGCCAGCAGTCCCGCTTATTCTGTACTATGGAAAAACTTACGGAGCGGCAAAAGCTTTCAGGAAAAAATCCAGCGTGTGACGAAGAGAGGAAACCTGATTTGGCTTGAAGCTACATATACCCCAGTGAGAGATGAAGAAGGAAATGTCATCGCCGTGGTAAAACTGGCTACAAATATAAATGAAAGAGAAAGCAATACGGTTGCGGTTGCAAATGAACTCCAAAACATGGCGGGAGAGCTGCTAAATCGGGCCGAGCTCGGGATTACCAGGAGCGAAGAAGCTGCGGAAGCATCCGAGAAGCTTGCTGGAGATTCAAGAGAGAATCTGAAAATGCTGGATACTCTTAAAATGCAGGCACTGTCCATTGGCGATATTGTCAAAACAATCCGCGAAATAGCTGCCCAGACAAATCTTCTTGCACTCAATGCAGCCATCGAGGCAGCCCGTGCAGGCGAGCATGGGAGAGGGTTCAATGTTGTTGCCGGCGAGGTCAGAAAGCTTGCCACCAGGGTCCAGGAATCCATCGGTGAAGTGAACGCCCATATCGAAGGCATTTCAGGCGAGGTAAAAAATATCAGTGAAGCCACCAGGCAATCAAGGGATGGAATTGAAAAAAGCAGGCTGCTGAACGAACAGGCAATGGCGGAATTCAAGGGCATAGAGAGTGCAGCCCGATCGCTTGATAGCAGGGCAAAGGCGTTCAAGGACATTTTGAAGTAAGTAATTTAAGGGAAAGAAGACCGGCTGCCTGCTGACAGGCAGCCGGTTTTAGCTGCCGAGAGTTTCTCGACAGTCTGAGAATTTCCATTGATGGAGATTCTTTTTCTTTTGAATGTTACAATTTTTTTGTAACGGTTAAAAAATTATTTTAACATTATAGAATCTATGTTATTATGAACCTGCGATAATTTGAAAGCGATTACAGGAATTGAGGTGCAATGCTGTGAAGGAGTCTGCTAAGCCTGTATTTGATTTAGCCTCGAGAACAGCAGACATGCTGGTTGCCATGTTCGGGAAGCGCTGTGAAGTAGCCGTCCATGATTTTTCGAGCCTGAAGAACTCGCTTGTGTATATAGCAGGCGACCTGACAGGCCGTCAGATCGGATCGCCTATTACAGATCTGGTGCTGAATGAATTGGCAAAGAAAAAAGATAAAGTTGATGACATCCCAAACTACCGCACACAGACAAAAAAAGGGGCGATTTTAAAATCCTCTACCATTTTTCTGAGAGATGGGGAGAATCATGTGGTCGGCGCCCTTTGCATCAATTACGACATTAGTCTATTCATGCAATTCGGAGGGGAAATAGAAGATTTTATTTCTATCCATTCGGGCGAAACAAAAGAAGAGAATTTTTATTCGTCTGTGCAGGACGTAATCCACGGGATGGTAGAACAGGTGCTTAACGGGTTTAAGAAATCTCCCTCTATCATGCAGCTGGAAGAAAAAGTAGAATGCGTCCGGCAGCTTGAGGAAAAAGGCGCCTTTTTAATAAAAGGAGCAACAGATTATGTAGCGAATGTACTGGGAGTTTCCAAGTTCACGGTCTACAACTATCTGCAGAAAATCCGCACCGAAAGTGAATTTCAAAAGCAGTGAACAGCAGCAGGACTATGACAGCTTAGAGGAGTGTTTGCAATGGAAATCTTAAAAGGAACAGTCTTATTATTAATTGTACTAGCCTTCTTTTCACTATTCAGCTTTAAAGCACCTAAAGGGATGAAAGCGATGGGGGCTCTTGCCAGTGCTGCAGTAGCTGCCTTTTTGGTAGAAGCTTTTCAGCGATATGTTGGGGGCGATCTCCTCGGGATTGCTTTCCTGGGGGAAGTAGGGGATGCAGCCGGGAGCATGGGCGGAGTTGCAGCTGCAGCACTCGTGGCGCTTGCAATCGGCGTCTCTCCGGTGTATGCTTTAATGCTTGGGGTATCTTGTGCCGGGCTCGGACTATTGCCTGGATTTATTGCAGGATATCTGGTAGCTTTTATTGTGAAAAAGATAGAAGAAAAAGTGCCTGCGGGCTTTGACTTAATTGTGACCATCATTGTGGCGGCGCCTTTAGTCAGGCTGATTGCCGTATATCTAAAGCCTGTTGTAGATGCTACACTATTGAATATCGGCGGTATCATTACAGAAACAGCCAGCAGCAGCCCGATTCTTATGGGCATCATACTCGGAGGAGTCATTACTGTCGTGGCAACAGCACCATTAAGCTCCATGGCGCTTACAGCCATGCTGGGGCTGACCGGGGTTCCCATGGCCATCGGGGCACTCGCAGTGTTCGGCTCATCTTTCATGAACTATGTGCTGTTCAGCCGCTTAAAATTCGGTGACCGCAAGACAACGATTTCCGTAGCCATCGAGCCACTGACACAGGCTCATATCATTTCAGCCAATCCAATTCCAGTGTATGTGACAAATTTCATTGGAGGCGCTGCTGCCGGCGTTATTGTTGCCTTGTCAGGCTTGATCAATAATGCGACAGGAACAGCGACTCCAATTGCCGGCCTGGCTGTTATGTATGGTTTTAATGACCCTGTAAAAGTGACAATCATTGCCCTATCATGTGCAGCTGCCGGAGCAGTCAGCGGCCTTGTTGGGTCAATCTTGTTTAAAAATTATAAAATAAGAACAGTAGCTGAACTAAAAGAAGGAAAAAACCAAAGTGTTCAGGAAGTTGCCTGAAAATCATCTGATATTGCGAGGGTTGCAAAATGAAATATAGATCTGCGTTTGATATTATTGGTCCGGTCATGATTGGTCCATCGAGCTCACATACTGCTGGTGCTGCACGCATCGGCAGGGTGGCAAGGACCCTTTTTGGAAACATGCCAAACAAAGCGGTCATTTCCCTGTACGGTTCATTCGCCAAAACATATAAAGGGCATGGAACAGATGTGGCCATTGTAGGCGGGCTTCTCGATTTCGACACATTCGATGAAAGGATTCCGCAGTCCTTGGGCCTGGCAAAGGAAGCCGGCCTTGACATTGAATTCAGAATAGAAGACACTGTCATGGACCATCCGAATACTGTATCCATTCACTTGACTGATGGTAAGCATGAGCTTGACCTGACAGGCATCTCCATCGGCGGTGGCACTATAGAAATTACAGAGCTTAACTCGTTCAAACTAAAGCTTTCTGGAAATCCTGCCATACTGGTCATCCACAACGACCAATTCGGCGCCATATCCGCTGTCACTCATGTACTGGCGATGCACCGGATCAATATCGGCCATATGGAAGTTTCCCGCAAAGAAAAGGGCCAGATGGCAATGATGGTCATTGAAGTGGACCAGCGCATCGATCTGGACGTGATCAGAGAATTGGAACAGCTTCCTAATATCACACAAATCATCAGAATGGCAGAATAGAAGATTAGGAGCCGGGAGGGAATACAATGTTATTTCGCAATGTAGCAGAAGTAGTCGAACTTGCCGAGAGCAAGGGCGTTAAAATAGCTGAAATCATGATTCAGCAGGAAATAGAAGTATCAGGGCGGACACGCGAGGAAATCATTGCCCAGATGGACCGTAACCTGACCGTAATGGAAGAAGCGGTCGAACGCGGCCTGAAAGGCGTCAAGTCGGTTTCCGGCCTTACAGGCGGAGACGCGGTCCTCTTGCAGAATTATATCAAAAGCGGAAAAGCTTTATCCGGAAACCTGCTGCTTGATGCTGTCAGCAAAGCGGTTGCCACCAACGAAGTCAATGCCGCAATGGGCGTCATCTGTGCCACACCGACAGCCGGATCAGCTGGTGTAGTGCCTGGCACCCTGTTCGCAGTAAAAGAAAAGCTGAACCCGACAAGGCAGGAAATGATTGAATTCCTGTTCACATCAGCAGCCTTTGGATTTGTTGTCGCCAACAATGCTTCCATTTCCGGAGCTGCCGGCGGGTGCCAGGCTGAAGTGGGCTCAGCGAGCGGAATGGCTGCGGCTGCCATTGTCGAGCTGGCAGGGGGAACTCCTTCCCAGGCAGCAGAGGCTATGGCCATCACCTTGAAGAATATGCTCGGCCTTGTATGCGACCCGGTTGCAGGTCTGGTTGAAGTCCCGTGTGTAAAAAGAAACGCTATGGGAGCATCGAATGCCATGACGGCTGCAGACATGGCCCTTGCCGGCATCACCAGCCGGATTCCATGCGATGAAGTCATCATTGCTATGTATAAAATCGGACTGACAATGCCATCCTCACTGCGTGAAACAGCAGAGGGCGGGCTTGCTGCCACTCCAACAGGAAAAAGGCTGCAGGCCGAAATATTTGGAAAATAATATGCTGGAGAAATCCTCTGCTTTTATAAGCGGGGGATTTTTTTGTTTTATAACCGTAATTAAAGGTAGGTAAGCAAGCGGAATGGTCATCAAATATTTAAAAAAACATTCCTTGTTGAAAACAAATAAAACTTTCTGAAAAATCAAGATCATTTGTAGATATTATGCTATTATGTAATTACGTAATAACATAAAAGGTGATGCAGAACTACGGAGGTCATTATGCCATTCAAAGAAGAACTTAACCATATCAAGCAGCAGCTGGAGATTCTTATAAAGAAAGCAGACAGCATAGATGCAGTTTCTTTGATCCAAGAAAGTGAAGAAGAGAGCCTGTTTACCAGTATCTCCTATAGAGGGACAATAACAACCGATGAAGGAAGGAGAAAATGGAGGCCGGCGTCCAAAACCCTCGGGGAAGTGCTGGCGCCAGACAGCGGCAGCCTTGCGAATATTCTCTCCTCTCTTGGCCACAAACAAAGAATAGAAATAATCAAGTCTCTCCTGCAGGAGCCGAAGAATGCAGCGGAATTAGTCAAAGAACTCGGGATGGGGACGACCGGCCAGCTCTACCACCACATGAAGCCGCTGCTGCATGCCGGCATTATTGAACAGAAGGAAAGGGGAGGAAGCTATTCAATCGCAGGCGATAAAATTCTTCCAATACTTCTCCAGCTGGCTGGCGCAGCAGAAATGTTTGAGAGCAGCCGCTATTTAGCACTGGAAGCGCTTAGGGAAGAACCAGAAAAAATGGACATGAAAACTGAAGGAGATTTTGACGCAAACATATTGCTGTTTTCACTCATCCATCACGCAGTCCAGGAGTATGAAGCAGGTTATGCGTCCAGAATAAATATATACCTGCATAGTGATGGAAGTGCGACTGTTTCCGATGATGGCCGCGGCATCCCGGTTTCCCTGCTGGAGGGAACCAGCATGAGCAGGCTGCAGGACGTACTGACAGATGTTGAGAAAAACTATCTGGAAGATTCATCGAATGAAAAAGCCGGTATTCCTGTTGCGGCAATCAACGCTTTTTCAGAAAAGCTGACAGTCCTGATCAAAAAGGACACGATGATTTACAGACAGGAATATCAATATGGCAAGGCTTTTACCCGGGTGGTTCCTATAGGGGAAACAAATGAAACGGGAACGAGCATCACCTTTCTGCCGGATAAAAAAGTGTTTAAGAGCGGATTTGATGCTGCAAAGCTGGAGGAAAAAATAAACGAGCTGCAGGGACTTCACCCAGATTTATTACTGTCTCTGCAATGAAGGGGGGGAAGAAAGATGTCTGGCTTAGAAACGATTAGAACAGCAGAAGATGTAATGAACATGCTGGATCTCCTGCTTAAAGAGAAAACTTCATTTCAATGGGACCAATTTTATGAAAGAAGGGAAAACCATGTCCCATTTTTCAGGAATGTTCCTGATGAGAATTTGGCTGCTTATTTCAATAAGGGACAGGTGAGAGCAGGCAGGGTGCTGGAACTCGGCTGCGGACCAGGAAGGAACGCCATTTACATGGCAGAAAGAGGGTGCACGGTGGATGCTGTAGATTCTTCTAAAGAAGCACTGAATTGGGCAAGGGAGAGAACGAGGGAGAATCTTGCGAATATACGTTTCATTGAAGCGGATATTTTCCAGCTGGACCAGAGCTTTGCCGGATACGATTTTATTTACGATTCAGGCTGCTTTCACCATATCCCGCCGCATCGGAGAGCCGATTACTTTGCCATCTTGCGTGACAGGCTGAAGCCAAATGGCTTTTTTGCGCTAACTTGCTTTGAAGAAAACGGGGAGCTGGGCGGCTCGTCTCAATCAGACTGGGATGTCTATAGAGAACGCAGCATGAAGGGCGGACTCGGCTTCACAGAGGAAAAACTCCTCCATTTATTCAGAGATTACAGAGCAGTTGAAATCAGACCGATGAAAAAGAAGAACGGGGATGATGCAGAGTTCGGTGTTTCCGGCCTGCTGACTGCGCTTTTTCAAAAGAAAGAATAGGAGACCTGCTATGGATGAGAGAATAAAAGGATTATTAAAGAATGTACAGGAAGAATGCGAAGGAAGAACCCACATTTCAGATATTGAACCATTTGCGTTTGGTGTTGAAAATTGCGTGTTCAAGGGCTATTCACCTGAGTGGGGAAAGGTAGCCATCCGGACTCCCTGGTCCCGGCAGATTGATAGGGAAACAGATACCATCAGCGATTCAAGGGTGGGATTACTGAAAGAATATGCATTGACTGGCCATGGCAGAAAGTATGGCCTGCCGGTGCCGGCCATCTGCCATCTGCACCTTGGTGAAACAGCAGATTTTCTGGTTCAGGAATTTGTGGAGGGAGATCAGAGTGTCTCCATTGAAGAAATAGGAAGAATTGCAATGGAGCTGCACAGCATTGAAATCTTGCCAGAGTCAGGCATCTCTGAGCAGGATGTACACCAGTCATTGGCTGAGAGGATTGCCTTTAGGGCAAAAGCAGCTGAAAGGGTTCTGAAGTGTAGCCTGCCGCTGCCTGACCCGGAAGATATATTCGGGATCTTATCTTCATTCAAGCAGAAAAAGCGGCTGCTGCATATGGATCTGAGGCCGGAAAACCTTATTTTCCAAAAAGGAAAGGCGGCTGCTGTCATCGACTGGACAAATGCGCTGATTGGAGATCCTGTCCTGGAGCTTATGAGAATAAAAGATTATGGGCTTCTGACAGATGAATTTATCCTGGGATATGCAGGGGCGGAGTTGGAAATAGCAAGGGTGCCAGAGGCTGTTCAGTATCTTTATCAGTTTGATACAGCCACAATGCTTGCCGTGTTATTTCATACTGAAAGCATTGATCCAAAACAGGGGGAAGCAGCGGGGATAAGAGTTAAGGAGCTTCATAGAAGAATAGCCTATCTATTGTAGTTTATAATATTATTATGTAAACTACAAAGGCTCAAACATTCCAATCCCCATTTCCGCCGCAATAAGCTATAATAGAAATTGTCAAAAGATTAGAAATAGGAGTGTTAGCATGTCTAAAAATGTGGGGATTATCGGACTCGGTGCCATCGGAGAGAGAGTGCTGAGAAATTTTCAGTATAATGAAGGAACAAGAGTCGCAGCACTTTGCGATACGAACGAAACCCGGCTCGAAGCTCTTAAAAGCGAACTAGGGGAAGTTGCTTTGTACAGCAACTATGAGGAACTATTAAATAATGAAGAAATCGAACTAGTATACATAGCCGTGCCTCCAAAATTCCACCATCAGATCGCTTTGGATGCAATTAAAAAAGGAAAACATATTCTTTGTGAAAAGCCGCTTGCCAATTCAATTGAGGAAGCAAAGGAAATGGCAGAGGCTGCAGAGGCGGCCGGCATCGTCAATGCAATCAATTTTCCAATGATGTACAGCAATGTGTTCCGCCTTTTCAAGGAAAAAGCAGCAGATGGGTCGCTCGGTGAAATTAAGCGTGTGGAAGTAAATCTTCATTTCACTGAATGGCCAAGGAAATGGCAGAAGAATAATTGGATCGCCGGCAGGGAGCAGGGCGGATTCATCCGCGAAGTCGGGCCGCACTATATCCAAATGATCATGGACGTTTTCGGCGATATTAAGGATGTCCGTTCCTTTGTTGACTATCCTGAAGATACGGATTTATGCGAGACAGGTTTTGTGGCAGTGATGACGGCTGGCGAGAATATTCCTGTCGTCTTCAACGGTGCGAGCGGGATCGGCCAGCAGGAAAAGATTTCTTTCAAGATTTTTGGAGAAAAAGGGACCATTGATCTGCAAAACTGGAGCCAGCTTGCTGAAAGCACGATTGATGCTGAAGCAGAAATGCTGCCTGTCGAGCGTGAAAATGATATGGATCTTGTCAGCGAAATCTGCCATAGCATTGATGGGGGAAAAGCAAGGATAGTCAGCTTTAATCAAGGATACAAAGTGCAGGAAGTCCTTGAGCAGCTGCTGAATACATAATTAAAGGACTTGGGGGAAGCAGAATGGGACTGCGTTTTACAATATATGAAAACCCGCAGGAATTTCTGCAGAGAACAGAAAGGTTCCTGCTTAAACGTGAAGCTGAAAACAATCTTCCGCTTGGGCTGCTGTACCAGGCTGCAGAACCTGACAGCCCTTATAAAAATCCCTTCCTTGCATTGGCAGAAAGGGAGGCAGAAATCATAGCAGCACTGATCATGACACCGCCGCACTATCTGATATGGTCTGCAGGAGACATTCCTGATGAAGCGGCTGCTTTGGTCCTGCGCGAGCTTTTTGAAAGAAACATATCTTTTCCCGGAATCGTGGCACCAAAGGAAACAGCGCGGAAGGCTGAAGCGGAATGGAAGAAATTGACCGGTGCAGGCAGCGAAACTGTGATGGATCAGAGGATTTATATCCTGGAGAAGGTGAACGATCTTCCATATGCAGGCGGAACATTGTCACTGGCTTCTGAAAAGGATGAGGAGCTCGCTGCAGGCTGGATATCCGATTTCAGCAGAGCCACTCCTGAAAATACCCTGAGCATAGAAGAGGGAAGGAAAAAGGCGCGGCAGTTTATCTCGGAAAGATCCCTTTATTTATGGCTGGAGGATGGAAGGCCTGTTTCCATGGCGAAAAAAGCAAGGCCAACCAAACATGGTGTTGTTGTCAATCTCGTCTATACGCCTGACGAGGAGCGGAAGAAAGGCTATGCTTCAGCCTGTGTGGCGGCATTGAGCAGGGAATTGCTCAAATCCTATAAGTTTTGCTCACTCTACACAGATTTAGCCAATCCAACCTCCAATCATATCTACCAGGAAATCGGCTATAAGCCGGCAGCTGATTCTGTGATGCTGAAGTGGGTTTAAATTGAAAACGGAAGGCCAAATCACGGAGATTTGGCCTTTTTATCATCGGAGGTGACAGGATGCTGGAAAGGCTGGCAGAGGAAATACCGCTGCTCAAGAAGAGCATCGGAATTGTCCGTTTACAGAAAGGATTTTCACAAGATGAGAAGTATATGGTTTCTTTGGATAAAAGCAAATTACTTCTGAGGCTCTTTGATTTGTCAGGACTTCCATCAAAAAGACAAGAGTTCACGATTTTAGAAAAAATGCATGGTTATGCTATCCCCTGCTCCCAGCCAGTAGAGATTGGCGAAGCAGGAGGGAGAGGATATATGATCACCACCTTTATCGAGGGGAAGGATGCGGAGGAAGAAATAAAGTTCCTTTCTGATCAGGATCAGTATGCAATAGGGTTAGAGGCCGGAAGTCAATTGAGGAAAATGCATCAGCTTCATGCTCCTGAAGGAATGCCTTCCTGGTATAAAAGGAAAGCAGAAAAGCATAAGAAGTATATGGAAGCATATTCTTCATGCGGTGTAAAAATCAAACATGATGATAAAATCATCCAGTTTATTGAAAAAAACCTTCACAGGATGAAAAAACGTCCCAGCCTTTTTCAGCATGATGACTACCATCCTGGTAACCTGATTATTCAAAATAAAAGTCTGGCCGGCATTATTGACTTTAACCGGTTTGACTGGGGAGATCCGATACATGAATTTCTAAAAATCGGCATCTTCAGCCGTAATATAAGCATTCCTTTTTCAATTGGCCAAATAAAAGGCTACCATGATCAGGAAGAACCGGGAGAGGCGTTTTGGACCTTATATTCCGTTTATCTGGGAATGTGTGCTTTTTCCACGGTTATCTGGACATTAAAACATACCCCTGAAAACCTTGAGGGGATGATGGAAAAAGTGTATCTGTTTTTGGAAGACCATGATTATTTTTCTAAAATGAGGCCTAAGTGGTACGATTTGCATCAGGGGGGACAGCGCCAGTGGAAGTAAACTATCAAATTTATGCCGGAATGCCAAAACAGGAAATGCTGGACAAAATCCTTCCATTGCATGCTTCCATTTTCGGGGAATCGGGCCAGCTGGAAAGTAAGATGGCTGATAAGCCTAAGCTGCTTGTTGCAGTTGCGGCCTGTCAAGAACGGGTAATTGGCTACAAGATGGGCTATGAATTGGAGGAGAGCAAGTTTTACAGCTGGCTTGGCGGTGTGGATGAGGAGTTCAGAGGGAAAGGAATCGCTTCCAGGCTGATGGAGATGCAGCATGAATATATCAAGGGGTGCGGGTACAGGGTGATCCGAACAAAAACGATGAACAAGTGGCGGGACATGCTGACCCTGAATACAAAGCACGGATTTGATGTACTGGAAACATATATAGATGAAAAAGGAAAGCATAAAATCATCCTTGAGAAAAAGCTGCGGGACTAGCAAGAATATTACTGGAAGAAAAAGGTTTTGAGAGATTTTTGTCGAAATACTCCTTATTACACATTTCGGAGGTAGTCTGTGTTCTTATTATTTTATTGAGATCCGGGAAATCGACATACCTAATAAATGACAGGGGTTGAATTCTTATGATCTATACATCTTCCTTAAAGGGCATTTCATCTGACATGCTGAATGGTTTTTTTGCAGATTGGCCGAATCCTCCCTCCCCGGACACGCATCTGAAATTGCTGGAAAACAGCTTTAAAGTGATCCTCGCCATTGATGAAAAAGCGGAGCAGGCAGCCGGCTTCATCACTGCCATCAGTGACAATGTTCTATCTGCGTATATCCCATTGCTCGAAGTCCTCCCGGAATATCAGCACCAAGGGATAGGAAAAGAGCTGTTAAACAGGATGCTTAAAGAACTTGATGGCCTTTATATGATTGATCTGCTTTGTGATGATTCCCATGCTCCGTTCTATGAGAAGGCGGGAATGACTAGGGCCGGCGGAATGGTATTCAGAAATTATGAGAGGCAATCAGGTGTAGAATAGGGGGAGCACAGGGGTATACTCTGTGCTTTTTTCTAAATTAGCGAGGAGAAATATATGAAACAATTTTTATCTTTTGATGTAACCATCCGGGTAAGAATGCTATTGAAATTTTTCACCGTGCTTGCTCATACGATGGTCATGCCTTACACGGTTGTCTATTTTGCAGCGAAAATTGGCCCTTCTTTAACAACTATGATGATTATCATCATTGGAATCATTAGTATCATAGGATATCTTTTAGGCGGACAAGCAGCTGACCGGATCGGACGGAAAAGAGTCATCATCACCAGTGAAATGATGACTGGAATCGGCTTTTTAATTGTGTACTGTTTTGATTCACTCCACCATTTTTACGCCATTCCCATTGTAGTTGCATTCAGCTTTATTTATTTCTTTGAAAGTGCCTCAAATCCCGCCTATTCTGCTTTGATCATTGATGCGAGCAATGAGAAGGACAGAAAAATCATCTATACCTACTTTATGTGGATTACAAGTACTGCATTTGCCGGCGGAAGCTTATTGGGCGGATTCTTTTTTGAAAATCATTCTTCCATGCTGTTCTTTATAGTTGGCCTGACTTCCATATTATCCGCTGTATTGACCTCCCTGCTGATAAAAGACATTCCTCTTAAAGCTGCTGATGCAATCACTGAGCTGCCAGCCGCACCGGCAAAGAAACTAAGTATTTTTGCCTCACAATTATTTCTTTTCTTATGCATAGGACAGCTGCTTATCAATATATTGAAAGAACAATTCCCCAATTATTTAAGCATCAGGATCGTGTCAAAATATCCTGTTGGGGATATTGATATTTCAGGATACAAGATGATCGGCTATCTGAATCTCGAAGAAACGATCATCATCACCATAGCAGCAGGCTTCATATTCAAGCTGACCAAAAGGCTTTCGGAAAAAATGTCCCTCATGCTGGGCTTGCTGCTTTTTGTACTGGGCTATATCTGCCTAAGCTATTTCATTCATCCAGCCCTCTTAATGCTGGGTATGCTTTTCATTTCTGCCGGCGGGCTCATCTATCTGCCAACCCTTCAGGCCATCACCGCTAAATCGCTTCCTGCCCATTCAAGAGGAAAGCATCTATCAGTCCTTGGACTGGTGGGGGCGGTTGGAGGGATGATCTCCAGTTTATTTATCTGGGCAATGGCATATATACCGGAAATAGGGATTACTTTTATTTTTGTAGGAATGGGGATTTTTTTGGTGGGGGTTTATTGGAGGGTTTATCATATTTCTGAAGATACCCCTGAAATCCAACTTAAAATGACCAAGGTTGGATAGTATCTTGCGAAATAAACCTATGCGTTATAAAAAAGCTAACAAATTTTTCGGAGGTATATCTATGTCAGAAGTCGCAATAAGATGCACAGGCATTGCAGCAATCTTAATTAAAAAGCTTGAGAAGGAAAGCAAGGTATTACTTTTAAAGAGAGCCGGAACTGTGCTGCCGGATGCCTGGTGCTATATTGGCGGCAGCATAGAGGAAGGGGAAACAGCCTGGAAAGCGGCTTTAAGAGAGATAAAAGAAGAAACAGGCATCTCGCTGCCCTATCTTTATGTATCCAACCAATATGATCAGATATACTCTGCGAAAGACAATTATATTTACATGGCGCCTGTTTTTGTCGGCTATGTTCCGGAGCATCAGGAAGTTATCTTAAATCATGAACATTCAGCTTATAGATGGATGTCATTTGCGGAAGCGATTGAAACCGCCTCATTGCCGGGGAATGATGCGGTTTTGATGAGTGTGGAAAGACACTTTGCTAAAAAGAGTCCTCCTGACTTTTTACGTGCAGGCAAACTGGTGGTAGCCCGCTGATATGAAATCAAAAATGCACCGGGCTTATGGTGTGTATGGCCTCTTTTTCAAGAAAAACAAACTCCTGGTGATAAACAAAAAAGGCGGTCCATACACCAATCGCTATGATCTGCCGGGAGGAAGCCTTGAGGATTCAGAAAGCCTGGCTATGGCTTTAAGGAGAGAGTTTCTTGAAGAAACAGGCTTAGAGATAGAATTCATCCGGAATATCGGCGTTATTGATTTCATGCTTCCTTGGGGTTGGAAGGAATATACCCATGTGCATCATATCTGTGTTTTTTATGAAGTCGAGGGGACTGGCAGACTGACTCAGCCGCTGGAGTTTGATGGTCAGGATTCGTTTGGAGCCTTGTGGCTTGCTGAGTATGAAGCAAGCTGGGATAATGCGTCGCCATTGGTGCTCAAAGCATTTGAATGGCTTAGGACTAAAAAGCTGAGTGTTGATGCAGAGTGCTATGATGATTGGGAAGTGAAGGGCTAGTCGAAAAATCTTGAAGTAACCTCTTGAATGGAAAAACGTCTAACCTGTTAGAGGTGATTTTTTTGAAAAAAAGACTCCTGATTATTTTGGCGGCATTTGTTCTTTTAGCCGGCTGGAACCTGTGGCCGGAGAAGGTTGAGAAAGTGGAAGTGTATAAGATGCATGCATTAGAAGGGGAAAGGTCCATTACAATTTCCGACACTAAATCAGTCCAGATATTTAGGAATGCCTTCAGGAACGCTAAGAAACAACCTGGTATCGCAGATATGGCGGAGCCGGATTACAAAGTAGCTATGGGGAATAAGATTTATTTTCTCTGGATTGGTGAAGGTCATGGGACGATTATGAATATTGATGATACACATAAAATCTATGCGCTTTCCCGTCGGTCCGTTGATAAGATTGGGAGAGTGTTAAGCAGGCAGGAGTAGGTTCTTATTTTCTTTAGCTGAGTACAACAGATATAGCTGTTAGCAGGTAAGGACATCCTGTATTAGTTAGTGCTTTCAGAGACCATGCAAGGAATATCTATACACCTCATTAAGAAGAAGATTTATTTGGAATAATTATTTGAACTCCTAAACTGGAAAGGACAGTCCTCTTTGGAAGACTGTCCTTTTTTTGTTGTTGAGTTAAAATAGTATTAATGAAAAAAATGAGGAGTCTCCATTATGCCAACCATCAGACATTCACAATTCATCAAAGCACCAATTAAAATATGTTTTGACCTTGCCAGAAGTGTTGAAGTACATACACAAACAACATCAAGAACACAGGAAAGGGCAGTTGGGGGAGTGACCAGCGGATTGCTTGAAAAAGGCGATATGGTAACTTGGGAGGCCGTGCATTTCGGTATCAGACAGAGGCTGACGGCCAAAGTGACAGTTATGGAAAAGCCTTTTCGTTTTGTCGATATCATGGTGAAAGGCGCTTTCAAGTCGTTTGTTCATACTCATGAATTTTTCGAGGAAGCTGAAGGAACGGTAATGATTGATACTTTCCAATATGAATCGCCTTTTGGACTGCTGGGAATTGCAGCTGATAAGCTGTTTTTGGAGAGGTATATGCGGGAGTTTATAGTGTTTCGGGCTGAGGGGTTGAGGGAGTTGGCTGAGAAGGGGGGAAGGTAGTGATAGGAACAGGAGGGTTGGTATAGGCAGGAGCAGCGGTCTTTATCTTAGGTGGAATTGGACGACCTTGGAACAAAATAAAAAGAGAGGTCTCGAGATAGTGAATGGGTCACTCTAACCAAAGAAAAGTGAGCCAGGGTGCCTCAAAAGGAGGTCATGAGTCACTCTAACCAGAGAACTTAGTATCAGAGTGCCTCAAAAAGAGGATATGAGTCACTCTAATCAAAGAACATAGAATCAGAGTGCCTCAAAAAGAGAATATGAGTCACTCTAACCAAAGAACATAGAATCAGAGTGCCTCAAAAAGAGGATATGAGTCACTCTAACCAAAGAACATAGAATCAGAGTGCCTCAAAAAGAGGATATGAGTCACTCTAACCAAAGAACATAGAATCAGAGTGCCTCAAAAAGAGAATATGAGTCACTCTAACCAAAGAACATAAAATCAGAGTGCCTCAAAAAGAGGATATGAGTCACTCTAACCAAAGAACATAGAATCAGAGTGCCTCAAAAAGAGAATATGAGTCACTCTCACCGAAGAACATAGAACCAAAGCGCCTTAAGAATAGGGTGTGAGGCTCCCTAACCAGTGTTATAGTAGAATTAGGATTGAAAACTGAAATTAGAAAAATGTTCCAGAAAGAAAGTCAGGAACCTTGTATTATAAATCAACACATTTTTAAAAAAACCTGACTTCCATCTCCGAAAGGCTAACTGCGCTCTATAAAGTGAGAAGAATAGCCATGTCCTTTTAAATCATAATGGCTGGATAGTGCCTTCCGAATGGTTCTATTGCATTTAATAACCCCACACCACTCATAAATTCCATTAGTAGTCAATTTCCTATCCGGAAAAAGTAGCTTATATTCTTCTGCAGCACGCATGATCGCTGAGGTATAACTTTCCTTTCCTCCGCAATGATTGCATTTCAAGCTTTTCCCATCAAAATCCTCATACAGCACCCCACACCCCCTACACCCAATCCCCTTCCTCAACCCCTCCCACCCATACTCAGGCACAGATGAAAAAGGTGATTTATCAAGATGGGCAGCGGCCAGTCTGTCTGCGAGTTTGGTATGTGCTGATGACAGTTTCAGTGAGGTATCCTTCTTTAGAGGAGCGGCAAAGCGGTTGAGCTGCGGGTGGAATACGGCAGGGAGGTTGAGAGGAGCTTGATAGAGCTGGAATTCCGGGTTGATGAAGATGAGGTGGGATTGGATTTTGATTTTGCAGCCTAGTTCCTGGAGGAGCCGGCGGAACAGCTGCTCGTTTCTTTTGAGCTGCAGGAGGGGGTTTTTGATTTCGGTTTTTGAGGCGGTGAACCATTGGTCTCCTTCGGCCACAAAATCGCCTTCGAAGTTTTTGACTTCGAATAGATAAACGATGTATGCGGTGATCAGGACTGAGTCGATTTGAAATAAGGTGTTGTTCATTTCCAGCAGCAAATCGTTTAAAATCAGGCCTCCTTCTGCTGCAGAGAGCAGCCATTCATCAAATTGAAGTTCGCCCTGGTAGCCTTTCTCTAAATTAGAATAGTAAGTCTCATCCTTAGTTGACAAATCCATACGGGAATTCAATGCCCTGAAAAGACGCAACTCACGGGGTTCTGTCCGGGTTTTTACAATCAATCATCATCACTCCTTTTGCCACATTTTAACATAATTTAAAAGAACAGGTGCAAATAAAAGCCTGTTCCCGCCTATACTTCCGTCAACTCTGTTTCCCTCACAAACCGCTGAACATTATTTCTTCCATTCCTTTTGGCAGCATACAAAGCCTGGTCTGCTTCTCTCATCAGAAATTGAATAGGATCGTCCAAAACCTGCGGAAAAAGAAACATATGTGAAACTCCTAAACTAAGCGTTGCATGCACATAAACCTGGCCCAACTTGGTGTACTGTTCTGCAACATTGAGTCGTATCGCTTCAGCTAAATCACAGGCTTCGTCAAAGGAAGTATCCGGCAGCAGTATGATAAATTCTTCCCCTCCGTATCTGCCTATCACATCAGTTGCGCGAATGCTCTCTTTGGCAACCCTCGCAATATGGGAGAGTACAAAATCCCCAGTCTCATGGCCATATTCATCATTAATCTTTTTAAAATGGTCGATGTCAAACATGATTAAGGAGACATCCCCCCCATTGGGACTGATGCCCCCCAGTGATTCCAGCGATTGCTTCATAAAATAAGTCCGGTTGTAAACTTGTGTCAGGCCGTCAATGGAAGCGAGTTCCTTCAGTTGTTCCTGTATCAGGATTTTTTCAGTAATGTTAACAAATGAAATAATCCGCCCAATTTGATGGCCGTTTTTATCCTCGACTTCTGACATTTGAACCTGGTGGTGGATTTTTTTTCCATCCCGAATCCACTCATAATCGCAGTCCATCCCATTCTCTATAATTTCCTCAAGTATGCGGAATCCGGAAAATGCCTCTTTAAATGGCTTGCCGATCACAGAAGGCTTGAGGAAGGGCATGATAGGAACCATCGCTGAGTTGTAATCAAGGATGGCTCCCTTCCGGTTAAGGACAATCACGCCTTCTTTCATTCTGTCAAAAACCGTATCTCTTAATATCGGGGTAACATCGAACATTTTGAAAGACATCAAAGCGACCCAGTGGAAAAGATAAGATAAGCTCATGGAAACGGGTCCAAGATCAATGCCATATGGGCTCAGGTCGTTTAAGTAAAAATAATTTGCAAGAATCGGGAATACCAGACCGGCAGCCATGGCCATTAACTGGATTCTGAACAGGAGGGATGCACCTTTTAGCCGAAGAAGCAATGTCAGGACACTGACCGTCAGACAGATGAACATATAAAAAGCGTGAACATAAAAGAAAGGGCCATATTCCAGATCGGCAATCGGGAAGGGGGCATCATTTCTAAGCTCAACAGCCTTATAGTACAGATGGTGAAGGCCATTTGTGGCATGCATGAAGATGGTTGCACTGGGAAAAAGGAAAAGAATATAAATGACCCAGGGCTTCAGCTTTTGCCCGGCATATTCAGCACACATTAAGAAGATAAAGGCAGGAATAAAGGGCATGACAAGATATTCCATACTTAACCATAGTTTGATGCCCTTCAGTGTGGAACTGGACAGTTCAAATACATAGAAAAAGGAAAAGAGCGACGATAAGATGGTCGCGATGATATATGGCTTAACACCTGGAGCGCCTTTTAGCTTATAGAAGGCAAATAGGCATAAACATAAGCTCAAAACTCCTGAAAGAGCGACTAGCGATTTATATAAAATCAATTCATTGGTCATGTTATATACTCCAGTAGTATAAATCTTTTGATAGATTATTAATCATATAAAGTATACTTGAAGACCTATGAGACAGGAAAGGACTTTTGTCATTTAAAGGATGAAAAAGAAAAAACCGCCTCCTTTTTAACTGAGAAGGCGGTTTTGCTTATTCATTTGCGATCCCTGGATAATCACAGTACTCAATGATGGTTCCTTCTGTATCAGCAGGATTCAGATACACGAGCCTCCTGCCATGCTTGTTTGTCCTGAGGGAATCCTCAAGAATCCGGATTCCGCTGTTTTTCAGGTCAGCGATTGCCTCCATTAAATCAGGCACCCGGTAGGCGATATGGTGGACGCCTTTCCCTTTTTGCTTGATGAACCTGGCGATGGGGGAGGTTGTATTATTGGTAGGTGCCAGGAGTTCGATCCGGTCGCCATTAACCTCTAGTATGCAGACTTCGCTTTCGACTCCTGCTGCTTCACTTACATATCTGTCAATCAGTTCAGCATCCAATATGTGTGTGTAAAATTTGAGGGTGCTGTCTATATCTCGTACGGCTATTCCAATATGATCCATTATTTTTTCCACAAGTATGGCTCCTTTCATTCCCTAACAGTGTAAAGGATGGAAGCCTTGTTTACAATTCATCTGAAAAATTCACAAAAAATGTATAAAAAGCACTTGCAACGGTTTTGCTGAGAGACTATGATAGCTAAGGAAATTATTGTTTATGAAAAATTCTACAATGAAAGAAGATGTATATATGGCCCGATCAGCTTCGGCTGTCGATGCAAATGAGAAGCTCAGCATCCGCAATGGGATTGCTACTACTGTCATTTTGAACATCAGCACCAATTATTTTCCTCTGTTTGCGATCAGTGTACTTGGCGTTTCGAACTACCAGGTTGGATTGATCAGCTCCCTGCCTCAGTTTATAGGAATTTTTGCCATGGTGATCGGCTCCCTGCTTATAGGCAGGATGGAAGAAAAGAAGCGGCTTACCGCATACTCCTTCCTGGCCGCGCGTTTTTTCCTTTTAGCGATGTTTTTGCTTGTGTATCTGCCTGAGGAGATGAGAGGGTGGATATTTGTCCTCCTTGTCGGCCTGATGAATTTTCCAGGTTCGATTGCCAATTTGAGCTGGCAGTCCTTCATCGGCGATCTGATACCTGACAGCCGCCGGAGCGGTTTCTTCTCCGAGCGGAACAAAGTAATGACCATTGTCGGCATGCTTTCAACTTTCGCCATCGGCATTCTTCTGCAGCAGTTTGACCAGTCCAATTCTCTGCCTTTCCAGGTTTTATTTTTAGCCGCGTTTTTGATTGGACTGGCGGAAGTGTACTATTTGTTCAAGCATGAAGAGCCAAAGTCCAGCAGGAAAGCGGAGAAAAAACTAAGCATCGGCCTTCATGTTTTCAGGCACAAGCCTTTCTTGTATTTTATCATCTGCAGTCTTTTCTTTAATTTCGGGTGGCAGATGGCCTGGTCGCTTTTCAGCATCTATCAGATCAAAATTGCCGGCGCCACGGCACTTTGGATCAGCCTTTTCACTGTTGCGAATCAGCTTGCCCAGATTGTGAGCTTTAAATGGTGGGGAAGGATGGCTGATAAACACACTAATGCGAAAATGATGATTCTTGTATCTTTGGGTATGGCATCGGCACCTGTGCTGACAATCCTCTCGCCGAATATGGTGTATCTGGTTATCGTCAATTTCTTTTCCGGTCTGTTTGTTTCAGGCACCGTGCTGCTGCTCTTCAACCAGCTGCTGGAGGTAACTGAAGAGGAAACACGCAGCATCTGTATTTCGAACTATAATATTCTGCTGGCCCTCGTCGCCTTCATTGCGCCGCAGTTTGGTGTATTCCTTCTTGAAGCGGCCGGCATGAATGCTGCTATGACAGTTTCTTCAGTCCTGAGAGGAGCAGGTGCGATATTCTTCTTGTGCCTATTCGTCTATTTAAGGAAATCAAAGGGACATTCATTAAAACTAGCCAGAAATATTTTTTAAAATAACCAAAACCAAAAGCTTGAAAAGCTTTTGGTTTTTTTATGTTGACAAAAAGAAAGCATAGGATTATAGTTGCTTAAGTTAATAGTTAACAAAGTTAATTATTTATCTGGTAAATGGAAGCAGGGGGGATACCAATTAGCAGGGATAGATTGATTTACGACCTGATTGCAACAGTGAGAGGAACTGTGAAGAAATCAAAAGCAGATTTTCATGGCCTGTTTGACGGGTATATTCCTTTTAATGAATTCCTTGTTCTCAGGAAGCTTGCAGAAAAAGGGGAAAGTAAGGTCTCCCAGCTGGCGGGTGAGCTCGGGGTCTCAAGCAGCCATATAACAGCAGTCAGCGAAAAGCTGCTTAGCAAAGGACTGATCGTGCGGGGCGGAAGCGAACACGACAGAAGAATTGTATGCTTGTCCCTGACAGATGAGGGAAGAAAGATGGCAGCAGAGCTGGAGCAGGTTTCCAAGGATTATTTTGAAGAAAAGCTCCGTGATTTATCGGATGAAGAACTTGTTCTGACAAGCAGCCTGCTGGGCAGGGTCCACTAAAAAGAGACATCATAAGAGGTGAAGCAAATAATGGAACATTTGAGCCAAAAAGAAAAAATTACGATTATGATCGCCATCATTGCTGCAATGTTCTTTGCCGCAGTCAATCAGACAATCGTAGGCAACGCCCTTCCAAAAATCATATCCGACCTGGGCGGACTGGATTATTACAGCTGGGTTTTCACGATTTATATGCTGACCAGCGCCATTACAACCATACTTGTCGGGAAACTGTCTGATATTTATGGACGGAAGCCATTTATTTTAATTGGAATTATTATCTTTTCTATCGGCGCCTTTTTATCGGGAACGTCCTCTGATATTTTTGATTTGATCACATACCGCGGAATCCAGGGCTTTGGGGCCGGTATGATCATGTCTACTGCCTTTACTGCCGTAGGGGACCTTTTTGCGCCCCGCGAGAGAGGGAAGTGGCAGGGGGCGATGAGCGCTGTGTTCGGGATCTCCAGTGTCTTCGGCCCGACGCTCGGCGGTTATATTGTTGATAACCTGGAGTGGAAATGGGTATTCTGGGTATTTCTGCCGCTAGGCATTGTCGCACTTGCATTGATTTGGAAGCTGTTCCCGTCACAGGAAAAGAAAAAAGGGGAAAGCGTCGATTATGTTGGGGCAGTATTCCTGACAGCCACCATCGTTCTCACTTTATTAGGATTCTCCTGGGCAGGAACAAAATATGACTGGGGTTCATCACAGATTATCATGCTGTTCGGCGGCGCTGTGATTGCACTCATCTTGTTCATCATAATCGAAAGAAAAGTCAAAACACCGATTCTGCCGCTATATTTATTTAAGAACGGTATCTTTACGATCTCGAATATCATTGGCTTCGTCATCGGGGTATCCATGTTTGGAGGCGTCATGTATGTGCCTTATTTCATCCAGGGTGTTCTTGGATATTCAGCCACACACTCAAGCTTCCTGACGATGGCCATGACTCTGGGGCTGGTTTTCGCCAGTGCTCTTGGCGGCCAGATCATTTCTAAGACAGGCAAATATAAGCTGCAGGCAATCATTGGGTTATGCATCTCTGCAGTAGGATTGTACTTATTATCACGGATGGATGCAGATACTTCCCAATATGCACTTGTTGGATTTCTGATTCTTGTAGGATTTGGTATCGGAATCGGCATGACGGTATTCACGCTGACTGTCCAGAATGCGGTTGAGCAGAAATTCCTGGGGGTTGCCACCGCGACATCCCAGCTTTTCCGCTCAGTCGGCGGAACTGTAGGTGTTGCTATAATGGGAACACTTTTGAATAACCGCATGGAAGACAAAATGACCACCATGTCACAGAATCAGAATACCAATAATATGGCTGCTTCTCCTGAGCTTGCAGGGAAACTGGAGTCATTGAAGAATCCTCAGCTTCTCCTAGATCATGAGAAACTGGCCCAGGTTAAGGCTTCGCTGCCGGCAGAAGCGGCTTCCCTGTTCGAGCAAATTATTTCAATGCTCAGGGAGGCCCTCAGCTATGCTTTGTCAGGCGTGTTCTTATTTGTCACCATCACGATGCTGGTGGCAGTCATTCTTACCTTCTTCCTGAAGGAAATTCCTCTCAGGAGTGCAGCGGATTCAAAGGCACCCGAGCCTGCAAAAGGTGAATAAATAGAAAGATGGGGACCTGGCTGAGCCAGGTTCTTTTTCCATTTAGCGTGTTAATTCAGAATATTGACAATACCCTTTTTGTGGCTTACCTTTTAAGAAGAGCAGGGAGGGAATCATATGGAACAATTAAGAGAGAGAGCAGATTATTTGGATAGCCAGGATCCGCTCCGCAAATTTGCAGAAGAATTTTACATAAAAGAAAATATGATTTATCTGGATGGCAATTCACTCGGGCTTTTATCATCAAGGGCAGAAAAAACACTCTTCGATATGCTTGATTCATGGAAAAACTTAGGCATAGACGGATGGATGAGCGGGGAGAATCCTTGGTACTATGTATCCGAAAGATTGGGGCATAGGTCAGCTGCATTGGTTGGAGGAGAGCCTGGAGAAGTCATTGCAAGCGCTTCCACCACAACGAATTTGCACCAGCTTGCCGCAACCTTTTTCAAGCCGGAAGGCAAGCGGACCAAAATATTGGCTGACGAATTGAACTTTCCATCGGATATCTATGCGCTGCAATCACAGCTCAAGCTGAAGGGACTGCCGCCTGAAGAGCATCTCGTCCAGGTAAAGAGCAGGGATGGCAGAACAATCACCGAGGAAGATATCATAGAGGCGATGACGGATGAAATCTGCCTGATCATCCTTCCTACTGTTTTATATAGAAGCGGACAGCTTCTGGATATAGAATGGCTGACAAAGGAAGCCCATAAGAGGGGCATCCTTATCGGCTTTGATGCGTGTCACTCTGCCGGGGCGGTTCCGCACCATTTTTCAGAATGGGGCACTGATTTTGCTTATTGGTGCAGCTATAAATATATGAACAGCGGGCCTGGGGGAATCGGAGGCCTTTATGTGAATAAAAAGCATTTTGGCAAAATGCCGGGCTTATCCGGCTGGTTCGGGTCGGATAAAAGCCGGCAGTTCGATATGGAGCATACTTTCACACCAGCTCATGATGCAGGCGCTTTTCAAATTGGGACGCCTCATATTTTAAGTGCCGCTCCGCTATTAGGCTCGCTCGATATGTTTGAGGAAGCCGGAATCGATAGAATCAGAGAAAAATCCTTGAAAGCTACCGGCTACCTGATAGAATTGGCAGAAACTTATCTGTCCGGTTATGGGCTTACAATCGGAACGCCGAGAGAAGATATGCGGCGGGGAGGGCATGTTGCTCTTGAGCACCCGGATGCTGCAAGGATCTGCAAAGCCTTAAAAGAAAAAGGTGTGGTGCCGGACTTCCGTTCTCCTAATATCATCAGGCTCGCACCGGTAGCCTTTTATACTTCGTACAATGATATCTGGAGGGCTGTGTCGATTCTAAAGGACATCATGGAGAACAGATTATACGAAAAATATGAAAACAAGCGAGAAATCATCGCATAAGGAGTCATAAAAGATGATCATTGATATTTCAAGGAAGCTTCACAAGGGGATGCCTGTCTGGCCGGGAGACACAGCGTTTGCCTATGAAGTCAGCTGGCCAAAGGAAGAGAGCGGCTCTGTGAATGTCGGGAAGCTGACCATGAGCATACACACAGGTACTCATGTAGATTCCCCTTTCCATTTTGACTCAGAAGGGAATCGGATGACCGATATACCGCTTGAAGTATATATAGGAAAAGCGTTAGTTGCCGATCTTGCAGGCGCAGCCAGCATTGGGAAAAAAGAGCTTGAAGGAATTGATCTTCACGGCGCTGAGAGGCTTCTATTAAGGACGGAGTCATGGAAGGATGCCTCTGTATTTCCGGAAGAAATCACTTTTTTAAATCCTGATATTGCACCATTTTTGGCTGAAAAAGGCGTCAAGCTTATTGGCATGGATGTGCCTTCTGTTGATAGGCTGGACAGTAAGGAGCTTCCCGCCCATCATGAGCTCCAGCGATGCGAAATCCATATACTCGAGGGGCTGGATTTAAGTGAAGCAGAGCCGGGGGTCTACGAATTGATCGCACTTCCCCTTCCGATTGAATATGCCGATGGAAGCCCGGTGCGCGCAGTCCTCAGAAAATATCCTGATTGAAATGGGAGTGATACAGTGAAAGAGGAAAGCAAACAGCTATCTGACTATGAAAAATACATCCGCACACAAGAACTGCTCAGCCTTCAGAAGGAAGAAGAAGAGCTCTGCTGCGAGGATGAGCTTACTTTTCAGACAGTCCACCAGATTGCGGAGCTGCACTTCAAACTGATCCTTCAATATTTGGACCGGTCATGCAAGAGCATGCAAAAAGGAGATGCCGAAGGGGCAAGTCTTATGCTTGACCGGATCAATGAGCATTTGCGCCAGCTTCCGCCTGTTTTCGATCTCGTAAAAGCCATCACACCTGCCGATTATCATACGATCAGGCTGTTCCTAGGAAGGGGCAGCGGCCAGGACTCGCCGGGATTTAATGCTATTTTAAAAGAAGGACCTAAGCTTTGGGAACCGTTCGAAAGGCTGTTAAAGAAGGAAAACAGGACTCTGCTCCAGCTTTTAGAAACACCTGACGGCAATCGGACGCTTTATCGGCTTCTGAAGACTATGCTTACATTTGACGAGTATTTCCAGACTTTCCGCCATTCCCACATCCAGCTGGTCAAAAGGATGATCGGCCTGCGGACGAAAAGCCTGAAGGGCATTCCAGCCCAGGCCCTGGAGCGCGGTGCCAGGCATGAATTTTATCCGCTTGCCTGGGATGCTGTCTGCGAGCTGACTGATCTTACAGGATCCAGCTATGATCCTAAGCCTTTATAGATAGTGAAAATAGGGCTCCTGCTGTTTTGCAGGAGCCCTGGCATTAGTTTTTATTGAAAAAGTGAACTGAATAGAGCAGATTCAAAAATACAAAAAAACAAGACCGGCTAAAAACAGCGGTCTTGTTTAATATATGTATTAGTGTTACAATGAAGAGCGGTCTAAAAAAGCCATTTGAAAATATATATTATTATCTAATTAAATAGTAACACAGAAACACAAGTGGTGTCAACTAAAAACGGCCGTAATTTTTTCCGGGGAGTGTTTTTTTTATGAGCAAACCAGGCGATAGCAAAGAAATGGAACAGCATCGGGTTAAAGAGATCATCGGGATTGCGGACAGCAAGATGCACAAGCTTTTGGGTAAAGGGTCTGCAGCAGGCTCAGATGTGCTTGAACTCAAAAAAACATTCTGGGAAGATGTTACAGTTAATCTGGATGAGCCGGATGATGTGATTGAGACATTTACGAGCATCAAGCAGCAGGCTGAACTTTTATCTGAAAGGGAAAGGACCAAAAGCCAGCTTGACCGGCAGCTGAGTACATTGGCAAAAATCAAGAATTCTCCTTATTTCGGAAGGATTGATTTCCATGAGGAAGGAGAAAAAGAGGAAGATGTGATCTATCTCGGAATATCCTCTCTTATGGATGAAGAGGATGAAAATTTTCTCGTCTATGATTGGCGGGCTCCGATTTCAAGCATGTATTATGATTATGTTCCCGGTCCTGCCCATTATAATACCCCGGAAGGAACTATTGAAGGAGAAATGCTGCTGAAGCGGCAGTTCATCATCAAAGGCGGAAAGATTGAGGGAATGTTTGATACAGGGCTGACGATTGGGGACCAGCTTCTTCAGGAAGTTCTCGGCAATAAGGCGAGCACCCAGATGAAGTCGATTGTAGCGACCATTCAGAAAGAACAGAATGAAATTATCCGCAATGAAAACAGCAAGGTGCTGATTGTCCAGGGAGTCGCCGGAAGCGGGAAAACATCGGCTGCGCTCCAGCGTGTGGCCTATCTGCTTTACAGGCACAGAGGCACCCTTCAGGCGGACAATATTATGCTGTTTTCTCCCAATTCTCTTTTTAACAGCTATGTTTCCACCGTCCTTCCTGAACTTGGCGAGGAAAATATGTCACAGGCAACCTATCAGGAGTATATAACGCGAAGCCTGGGCAGGGAGCTTGGTGTAGAAGATCCTTTTGATCAGCTGGAATCTATCCTTTCAGAAGAAGAGTCTCCTGAAAAAGAGATGAGGAAGAAGGCAATCAGGTTCAAGTCTGATACCGGATTTGTTGAAATGATTAATGCATATGCCGGGAAGCTCTCGGAGGAAGGGCTGCAATTTGAAGACCTGCGCTTCCGCGGCGAGACTCTTTTTTCCCATGAAGAGATCAGCCAGTATTTTTACTTACTGGATAAATCCATCTCCATCCCAAACCGGATGCAGCTGACTAAGGACTGGCTGCTGCAGGAGCTCCGGAAAATCCAAAAAGCAGAGCGAAAAAAAGAATGGGTGGAAGAGGAAATTCAGCTTCTCGATAAAATGGATTATCTGGAAGCCTTTAAAAAAGCACAGCAGAAGCAAAATAAAAACGGTGAGAACTTTGATGAATTTGAACAAGAGCAGAAGTTCCTTGAGAACATGGTGGTCAATAAAAGATTCAAAGGACTGAAAAGCAGGGTGAAGAACCTAAAATTTCTTGATGTATTCGCAACCTATGAGCAGCTTTTCCGCATAGATCACCTAATGGATGAATCTCTTTTACCGGAAAACTGGGATGCTGTCTGCGCGATTACCACAGCAAATTTGAATAGGGAAAGAATTCCATACGAAGATGCCACGCCATACTTATATCTGCAGCATCTCCTGGAAGGGAGGAAGCAGGATACAGGCATCAGGCATGTGTTCATTGATGAAGCACAGGATTATTCTCCTTTCCAGTTTGCTTATATCAAAGAGCTGTTTCCCTACAGCAGGCTCACTCTTTTGGGTGATGTGAACCAGGCGGTGTATACTCATTCCATCGGTGCTACGACGCTGTACCATGGCCATGAGGAAGAAGCGAAGACCATCGTGCTGACAAAAAGCTACCGCTCTTCAAGGCCAATTGTAGAATTTACAAGATCTTTTATCAGCGGCGGGGATCTTGTTGAGCCATTCAATCGGGAAGGAAGGCTTCCTGCTGTAATATTTGAAGAAGACAGGGAAGCTCTTCATGCTAAGATTGCTGAAACAGTGAATAGGCAGCTGAAAGAGGCTCATAAATCAATCAGCATTATCTGCAGAACGGCAAAAGAGAGCAAGGAAGCGTTTGAAGGCTTGAAGGAACTGCTGCCGGATGTGCGGCTGATCGAAAAGGGAACCCTCTCCTATGAAAAAGGCGCCACCATCATTCCGGCTTATTTGGCAAAAGGCATCGAGTTTGACACAGTCATTATTTATGATGCGTCTGCCTATGATCATGAAAGTGACCGGACCATTTTTTATACTGCCTGCACAAGGGCCATGCATGAGCTTGATATTCTATATACAGGCAGGAAAAATGATTTTATCCTTGAAGTGGACCCAAAACTGTATACGACTAAGTAACTTCTTAATGGCATTGAGCGCAAACTCAATGCCTTTTTCCATGTTTTGCTCAGTAAAAAGAGGTTTTGGACGTTTCCATTAGGGAAAAATGCGAAAGAGATGCCGGAAGGAGAGTGAAGATACATAATGGCTGATTCAAAAGTGGCAGGCGTATTTTCTACTGCCGATGAAATCATCCGGAAAGCAGCGGATGCTTCATCCGCAGAAAGCTATATAGTGGTGTGCAGGGATAGTGAAGAGGGTGACAAGCTGAAAGAGAAAACAGGATTGCAGGTTGAAATGGTTAAACATTCACCTTCAAATGATGGTCCGGTCTTCCGGAATCTTGCTACAGCGTTTGAACAGGATGGAGAAGATCCAGCTCTTTCCAGTGTTCTTGGGAGGCTTTCAGACCTTGGCCTGTCAGACCTGGATGCCCGGGAAGTCCTGGGGTATGCAGAAGATGGTCTGCTTGTACTCTTAAGAACAAACTGATCTATCGCGGTTTGAAACCTTCCTTCCGGTGAAGGTAAATAATATAGTATATTCGAGGAGATGTTTGAAATGGAAAATTTTAAAATTGTTTACACATTTGAAAAAGGCCTGGAGGTCACTGAGGAAATTGAGGCTGAAAGCCGTTCAGAGGTTATCGGGAGGATCAAAGATCTCGAAGGCTTCATTGAATTTACCGATAAAGAGGAAAATTATCACCGTTTCAGCTTTGATGATGTAAAATTGGTTTCGATCAAGAAATAAAGAAAAGGCGCTGAGAAGCGCCTTTTCCTATGGTCTCAGAATTGTTCTTCCGCAAGATCCTGCCAGTAATGGCAGAGTGTCTGCAATCCTTTGTCAAAGTTTTCAAGGTGAAAATGCTCATTGGGAGCATGGAAGTTTTCATCCGGCAGTCCAAAGCCCATCAGGACGACCGGCAGCTCCAGGAGCTGGTCGAAAACGGAAACAATCGGAATGGAACCTCCTCCGCGGGTGAACGCCGCCGGCACACCATATACTTTTTCATAAGCTTTTCCGGCAGTCTGGATGGCCGGGTGGTCGAACGGAGTAACATAAGGAGCCCCTTTGTCGAATAAAGTGACGCTCAGTTCAACTCCAGGGGGCGTCTGCTTTTTGATATGCTCCTCAAGCAGTCGGGCAATTTCATCCGGGTCCTGGTTCGGGACAAGCCGGCACGTAATTTTGGCTGATGCCCGGGAAGGAATGACCGTTTTGATTCCTTCACCCTGGAAGCCTCCTCCGATGCCGTTCACTTCTAAAGTCGGTCTGACCCAAAGCCTCTCAACAGTTGAATACCCCGATTCCCCAAACAGCTCCTTTACTCCGGCCTGTGATCTAAAGCTGTCATCCTCTAAGCCAAGTGCTTCATAAGCCTCTTTTTCCTGCTCAGTCAATGTTTCCACCTGATCATAAAAGCCGTCGACCAGTATTTTTCCGTCAAAATCATGGAAGGAAGACACAATCCTGGCTAAAGCATGTATCGGATTTTGCACCGCTCCTCCATATAATCCGGAATGCAGATCGGCATTTGCTCCTTTCAAGTCAATCTGAAGCCCGCAGAGCCCCCTTAGTCCATAGCAAATGGAGGGCCTGCCTTTTTCCATCATGCTGGTATCCGAAATCACTGCTGCATCGGCAGAAAGGAGCTCTCTATGCTCCTCTGCGAATTTGGGCAGATTCGGACTCCCGATTTCCTCTTCACCTTCTATGCAGAACTTAAAATTGACAGGTGCATTTCCAGTCACTTTCAACAGTGCTTCAAAAGCTTTTATATGCATGAACACCTGTCCTTTATCATCGCTCGCTCCCCTGGCAAAGATTTTTTCGTCCCTGATTTCGGGATCGAAAGGCGCACTTTGCCAAAGCTCGAGCGGATCGGCTGGCTGAACATCATAATGGCCATAAATCAGGACGGTCGGCTTGCTTTCATCTCTTATGTAGTCTCCATATACAACCGGATGGCCTGATGTAGCAAAAATTTCAACATTTTCTGCGCCTGCTTTTTCAAGCGCCTTCGCAGTCCATTCAGCTGCTATTCTGACATCTTCCTTATGATCAGGCAGGGCACTGATGCTTGGAATGGATAAAAACTCCTTCAGCTCCTGCAAGTGGGTGTCGCGTTCTTTTTTCAAATAATCGAATACATCGTTTAGCATAGCTGCAGCCTCCTATTTCTCTGCACAGACTGGGTCTGCTTTCGCAGCCGGCAGAGCTTTCGCAAATAAATACTTTATATTCTTCAAAGCTGCTGAGAAAACCTCCCTTTTGCAAAAATTCTGCTGGATTTTTTAAAATTAGTTTCAAAAAAGATTCTTTTGGTGTAATATTACACTAAAAGAATATAGTGGCAATTTAATCCATAGAGGGAGGCTATATCCTTGAGTTCTATTACCAAAGAGCATGAAAAGCAAATTTTCCAAAAAGAACTGTATAAACTGAAAAAGAAGGAATTAATCGGCCCGGACGATTACGATAGGGTACTTGGAGCCCATTTTGCCTACTATCAGTCACACGAATTGGCTGAAGTGGAATCGAATAAGGCGGAGGTTCCGGAAAAAGTAGACAAGGTGATCAAAACACCTTTGCCTGCATCTGTACCCGAAAAGGCTTTTGCTGAACCGAAAACCCGGAGCCCCGAGGAAATGCGGGAACGGAATATATCGATGACGCTGAATCTCGGTGTCGTGCTGCTCCTGGTTGGAGGTCTTTTTGTTGCAACAAGCAATTGGGATGAAATGAGCGACTGGATGAAGAGCGGTTCCATTGCACTTGTTTCATTATTGTTCTTCGGGATATCCCTGGCAGCCGGGAAGCTTCTCGGAATACATAAGACTGCTTTCGCCTTCAATGTGCTGGGGAGCCTCTTCCTGCCCATCTTTCTGCTGTCTGTAAGCTGGTTCGGTCTAATGGGCCCGTATTTATCTTTTTATGGTAAAGGAAATTATTTTTATGCTGCTGCAGGAGCAATGATCCTGGCTCCGTTTTATGGTTTCCTTGCCCGGCAAATGGGTTCAAGGCTTTTCGTCTGGTTTGCTTTCTCAGCATTAACATCGGCTGCAGGCTTTTTGCTGCTTGCACTGGGGGCGAGGCAGGATACCTTTTATTTAGGCATGATGATTTATAATGCGGGACTGATTGCCCTGTTCCTGAAGGGGCGGAAAAAGAGTTCTTCTCTCCTGTTTTTTGGGGAACTGGCTTATATAATCCAGGCGAGCCTGATTTTGTCGACTGTTTTGATGCTTGCTTTTTATCAGAATACTTTTAGTATTGGCGTCAATATGCTTCTTGCAGCTGTCCTTTTTATGGCGAGTGTGTATGTTTCCGGCAAAAAGGAATACCACTTCGCGTTTACACTGCTTGTTGTGATGGGGGTTTACCAGCTGACGGAAAATTCACTGCTGGAGCTTTTCAGCCCGGCAGTTTATGCGGCTGCCGGTGCAGGATTTATGTTCCTGCCAAAACTGCTCAGGGAAGGGGAGAGCTGGGAGAAGATATTCAATTGGACGAGTGCAGCTGTGTCTCTTTTGGTCTTTCTACTAATCAGTGCAGAGGCAGTGCTGGCAGGATTGAATGATCCGTCCCTCGCCATGCTCCTCGCTTACCTGATTCTTTCAGGTCAGTTCTTGTTTTTGGCTGGAGGGAAAAATGGCTTATTCGCTTATTTAAGCCCTGTTTTCTTATTCGCAGCAGCATGGGAGCTTCTGTTATGGGCTGATGCGTTTTTCTCATTCAATAATTTTCTATTGCCTGTATTCCTGTCCGGTGCTGCTATATATGTCATATTCGGCATCCTTAAAACACGGGTATGCTTTCGTGTTATCAGGCAAAGTTCACGTGATATCGGACTGGCTGTAATGGGCATCTGCATGCTGCTGTCAGCAAGCTTTGCCTATTGGGGCAAGCTTGGCGTTATGCTGATGCTGCTCAGCCTTCTTTTATGGATGTCCCGGACTGCTGAAAAAAGGCAGGAATTCAAAGAAGCTTTGTCATGGGCAGTTCCTTTGTCATTTGCACTTGCCTTCTTCTCCTGGGGGGAATGGCTGCGGACCAGCTGGCCATTTTACAGAGAGACACTCGGATTTGCGATGAATGGTATCCTGGCTGCGGCCAGCTTGGCGGCAGGCAGGATGCTAAATAGGAAAATTGAGCCGGCAATGAGAAGATATATGTTTTTTATTTCCCAGACCCTTTATTCCACAGCCGTTTTATCTGCGATCTTCCTCCCGCTGAATGAGTGGACTAGGGCTGCTGTATTGGTTTGCGGTATAGGGATTTACTACAGACTTCATAAAGCTGTGAAAAATAGGCAATCCTCATACCTGATGCCGGCAATCGTATTTGCAGCTTATTTTGCTCTTTTAACTGCCATCAGCAGGGCTGTTTTCTTGCCTGAAATAGTCCGCTGGACAGAGATTGTCATGCCGGGTATTATCCTTGCCGGAATTTCCGGCTTTTTAAAGAATAAAGAACAAATGCTTTGCCGTTCCTTTGCCTGGTCAGCCCATACTTATCTTCCCTTTGCTTTGGCTTTGACCTGGCTGATTCATACTGAGCATGCTTTTATCAGCTTGGCTGCTGCAGGTGCTGTGTATTGGATCAGTTCCCGGCAATCCCATCGTGAGTGGCAAAAGAAAGCCTTTTTGTACAGTGCTTGTTTTTCACTGTTTTTGTTCCTCTATTCGCTTGACCTTTTGATTTTTGAGGGAAGCAGCAGGCAGTATGTTTTTATGCTCTCAAGCTTTGTGATCTATGGACTATCACGCCTTATGAAGGGGGACGAACAAAAGAGGCTGCCTTATTATCTTGTTCCCTTTTCTTTGATCGGACTTGCATCCTCGATGCTGGTGTATCCTTTTGGATTGACTGATTTCTCCTTCACTGTTATGTACGGGGCTGCTGTCTTATATTATCTCCACAGCAGGAATTGGGAGTTCCTGAATGGCGTTCCGCTGGTGCTCATCTGGCTTGCATCATTGATGTATATGACAGCATCTGAAATGGAACCTGTACTCTGGCTGCTTGTTATGGGCGGAATGGGAGCAGCTTTGATCGTTTTCGGCCATTTTCTTTACAAACAGCTTTATGAAACAGCGGAACGGGGATATAGGTTTGACAGCTATACACCGGCCGGCCTGCTTTTTTTCGCAGGAATGTATCCAGCGGAAGGCGGCATTTTGACGGAAGTGCTGCCAGGCCTTCTTATCTCGCTGGCATTATGGTCTCAAGGGAGGCGGATGCCGCAAGGATGGGAGTGGATCCCGCCTGCTGCTGGTGCTGTGTTTTTGCTTCAGCCATACTTTGCCCTTATAAATTATATGCAGATCCCTCAAGTATTCATCAGGGAGGTATATGTTCTTCCTTTCACTGCAGAAATCATTCTAATAAGACTCATCCTGAAGGGGCGTTTTGGAGACTTTATCAGCAAGGTTCAATGGGCAGTACTTGCTGTGTCAGCGATTCTTCTAGTGGAGGACGCTCTTGCAGGCTCAACCATTCAGGATGCATTGATCATTGGGGTGTTATCACTGCTGTCCATCTTTGGCGGACTGATCTGGAAGATAAAATCCTATTTCTTTACAGGTTTTGCCGTTCTTTTGCTTAATGTTTTGATGCAGATCAGGCCATTTTGGGGCAATATGCCTTGGTGGGCTTACCTGCTGATCGCCGGAAGCCTTTTGATTGCAGCTGCAAGCTATTATGAATGGAATAAGCAGAAAACTGCTAAAGGGGAGACTGGCATACTGGCACGTTTCCGAAAAAGGATCATTCAGGGTCTCAAAAATTGGAAATAAAAAAAGGGAGGGTCTATTGCCCTTTCCTTTTTTTATTGGATCGGGTTTTTAGGGAAGCGTTCATTTAACACTATTTAACACTCATGAGATTGCACTGTACATCCCAAAATATAGGTAGAACAAAACAGAAGGGAGAGATGGAATCTTGCTTACTAAAGACGAAATAGCAGCGTTCCGTTCCCAGCTATTGCATGAAAAAAAAGATCTCGAAGAAAGATTTCAGTCTAATGATAATTTCGACCTGACAAGGGACCATCCGCATGAATCAGTCGGGGAGCTGTCCAGCTATGATAACCATCCTGGTGACGAAGGAACTGAGCTCTACGAACGTGAGAAAGACCTCGCGCTGAACGAGCACTATAAGCTTGAACTGAACAATATCCTGAAAGCGCTGCAGGCAATCGACAAGGGAACCTATGGGATTTGTGAAGTATGCCATAAAGAAATTCCAAAGGAACGCCTTGAAGCTCTCCCGAATACAACATACTGCAAGGAGCACAGCCCTGACCAGGTTACTTCACATGAAAGGCCGATTGAAGAAGGGGTGCTGATGCCACCTTTCGGCAAATTCGACATGGATGAACAGGATGAAAATGTATCATTTGATGCCGAGGATGCGTGGCAGGAAGTCGAAAGCTGGGGCAACTCCGAGACGCCATCCGACTTTATTGTTCCGCATGACCATTATAATGATACCAATATCGAAGCAGAAGAAAATATCGGCTATGTCGAGGATTATGAAAACTTCATTGGTACAGATATTGAAGGCAAGAACATTACAGTATACCCAAATGCACAGCATGAAAGGTATGAAGAGGCGCTTGATGAAGAAGGCATCATGACAACCTTCGGCGACCTTCCTGCCTATGAACATGATCCATATGTCGAAGACAACGAAAGCTGACTCTTAGGAGTTGGCTTTTTTACTTTTTGAAAGGGCTGCATTGTATTTTCAGCTTGCGGAGGATTCATTAAAAGCATGCGATTCTAACTCAGCCCAAGTTCTTTTGCGTTTCTTAGTGGCTCAACAGATACACCCCAACTACTGAAAATGATGGTTAATGATTTGGCATGCTATTTTTTCAAGGATATAATAGAACTAATCATAATGGATGAAAAGGGAATTTTTCAGGAAAATGAAGGAAATTTAGAGTGAGGGGACTGGAACCCTCTATACAGTAAAAACCAAAACTAGAGGGTCTTAGAGGAGCGGACTAGAACCCTCTAAACCTGAAAAAACCAAACTAGAGGGTCTTAGAGGAGCGGACTAGAACCCTCTAAACCGGAAAAAGCCAACCAGAGGGTCTTAGACAAGCAAACTAGAACCCTCTAAACCTGAAAAAACCAAACTAGAGGGTCTTAGAGGAGCGGACTAGAACCCTTTAAACCGGAAAAAGCCAACCAGAGGGTCTTAGACAAGCAAACTAGAACCCTCTATACAGAAAAAACCAAACTAGAGGGTCTTAGACAAACGGACTAGAACCCTCTAAATCGGAAAAACCAAACTAGAGGGTCTTAGACAAACGGATTAGAACCTTCTAAACCGGAAAAACCAAACTAGAGGGTCTTAGACAAACGGACTAGAACCTTCTAAACCCGGAAATAGCCAACCAGAGGGTCTTAGAAAAGCGACCTGAAACCCTCTAAACCGGAAAAACCAAATCAGAGGGTCTCAGTTGAGCAATCTGAAACCCTCATATTAAAAAACAGAAAGCTTCCATCCATGCAGGCAGCTTTTTAAGATAGGTATTCAAACAAAATATATATACAAAAACGATTAGTCAATTTTTAAATAAAAGGTAAGGTACTTACAGACCAGTTCTGCGATGTTTAAATGAAGTATACAAAGCCGGGAGAATAAAACTATATGAGCAAATTAAGTGATATCGATTTTTCGCATTTTGAAAAGCAATCTATTGTCAATGTCATTATTGGCTCAAATTCTCTGCTTGAAGTGGAGTTCACAGCAGGAGGGCTTGTCGCTGAATGTCCTTGGAGGCTTCAGTGCGAAAATAAAATTATGGCTGGAAGCAGCGATTCACGCGACGTTCCTGCAAATGTACAGCTCAAAGAGTCACTCATTGGCTGCCAGGTGAGTGAAGTGAAATTTATGGAAGAAATTAAGGTGCTGCGCATTACTTTCTCCGGCTCGATTGTTCTGGATTTATTTCATGACAGCTGCCATTTTGAGGGATGGGAATTATACAGCGAGGATGGGTTTACATTTATTTCACTGCCTGAAGGAGACTTTTCTCTCCAGGAATTATGCACACCACAGGGCCAATGCAGGGAATAGTAGGTTTAATAAACAAGCCGGCAGGAGATAAAATTCTCCTGCCGGTTTTTTATCATTCTTTATAGGAGCATCGAACGAAAGAAGACTCTCCCATTCAGCAATTTATATCGAATTGAATTTTCTGAAAAATAAATTGACAACGTTTTTTATTCGGGTTATCTTAATGGTATAACAGTTGATTAACGAAACGAATTTTTAACGTTATATGGATAAATGGGAATAGGGGGTGTCCTTTGATTCTTCATAGCATTGAAAATGCGAGCAGAGAAAGTATTGATATGGTCCAGTTGGAAGGGCTTAAGAGTACAGCTGCAAAAGTTTTTCGCGAAGTGCCATTTTACAGGCAAAGATTTTCTGAAGCTAACCTATTACCCCAGGACATTCAGACACTTGAAGATCTGCAAAAACTGCCATTTACAGAGAAAGCCGATCTAAGGAGCGAGTATCCGTTTGGCCTTTTTGCTGTTCCCTTGGATAAAGTGGTCCGCCTGCATGCATCTTCTGGCACGAGCGGGAAGCCAACAGTGGTCGGATATACAAAGAAGGATATTGATATTTGGACAGAGCTTGTCGCCCGTGCCATAGCGCTTGGCGGCGGACAGCCCGGCGAACGCCTTCATAATGCTTATGGCTACGGGCTTTTTACCGGGGGCCTCGGCTTGCATTATGGCAGCGAACATCTAGGCATGGCCACTGTACCTGTCTCAGGCGGCAACACAGAACGGCAGATTATGCTCATTCAGGATTTCAAACCTTCAGTTATATGCGGAACTCCTTCTTATATTCTGAATCTTGCAGAGAAGATGGAGGAAATGGGGATAGATCCTGGAGAAACATCGCTGAAATACGGGATATTCGGTGCAGAGCCCTGGTCGGAAGAAATGCGGGAGGTCCTGGAGAGGAAGCTTGCTATCAAAGCCTGCGACATTTACGGCTTAAGCGAGGTCATGGGTCCTGGCATCAGCATGGAATGCCATGAAGCTCAGGATGGGCTGCATATAGCGGAAGACCATTTTATTGCGGAGGTCATTGACCCGGAAACTTTGAAAGCGCTTCCTTTGGGGTATGAGGGTGAACTCGTCTTTACGAGCATTTCGAAGGAGGCTTTTCCTGTCATCCGCTACCGGACTGGCGACATTGCCAGCCTGTCAAAGGAACCGTGCAGATGCGGCAGGACAACTGCGAGGATGTCGAGGGTAAAAGGCAGGATCGACGATATGCTTAATATCAACGGCGTCAATGTTTTTCCTTCCCAGATTGAAAGCTGTCTGGTTGGCCAGGAAGATATCTCTCCTCACTATCAGATTGCACTCCATTCCCGCAAGGCGCTGAAATCACTTGTCCTTCACATTGAATTGGAGGAAGGATGTTTTTCAAAAATTGGCGGTGATTTAGGCTCCGATTATGCGATAGGAGTTCAAAAGAGACTTAAAGACCATTTAAAATCGCAATGCTATATTTCCATTTCCGTTGAACTTCATCCGCCGAAAAGCATTCCCCGGTCTGAGGGAAAAGCCGTGAGAATTATTGATCATTCGAATGCCCCTAAAGCGATAAGCGGGATTTGAAAGAAGGAGGCTGACATTATGGCAGGACAGCTGCATTCTTCTTTATCAGAAGAGGAAAAGCTGGAGTACTTTATGGACAGGATTTCAGATGGGGAAAAAATAGAAGCTGATGATTGGATGCCTGAAGATTACAGGCTTACGCTCATCAAGCTGATCAGCATGCATGGAATCAGCGAAATTATGGGCGCGCTTCCTGAAAAGGAGTGGGTTCCCAAAGCTCCGACACTAAAAAGAAAGCTGGGCATTATGGCCAAGGTCCAGGATGAAATGGGACACGGACAGCTTTTGCTTCGGGTGGCAGAGGATCTGATGCTGCCGCTCGGCAAAAGCAGGGAAGATATAATGGAAGATCTTTTCACAGGAAAGCTTAAATTCCATAATGTTTTTCATATGGAGGCGCCGACATGGGGGGACGCCGGGCTTATAGGCTGGCTGGTGGACGGTGCAGCCATCATCACCCAAACGAATATGCTTGGTTCATCTTATGGTCCTTATGCAAGAGCATTAAAACGAATCTGCGCTGAAGAGGTTTTCCATGCCCAGCATGGTGAGGCGATCATCATGGCATTGGCAGAGGGGACAGAAAAGCAGAGAGAGCTGGTCCAGGATGCGGTCAATCGCTGGTGGGAAGCATTGCTGATGTTTTTCGGCCCGGCAGATGCCCGGGCGACCGGCACGTCCAAGCAGGATATTACGATTAAGTACAAAATCAGGACGAAAACAAATGAAGAGCTGCGCCAGGATTTCTTTTCCAAGTATGTGCCAAGGATTCTCTCACTAGGATTGACCATACCGGATCCGACCCTGGGATACAGTGAAGATACAGGATGGAAATATAAACAGCCTGACTGGAGCCGCTTTAAGGAAATTATCAGCAACAGCGGGCCAAAATCGGCTGAAAGGCTGAGTCTGCGCCGTGATGCCTATCGGTCCTCCCAATGGGTCCGGGATGCACTGAGTGTGCAGGCTAATTAAGAAAGGAGGGAGCATGTGCCTGCTTCTGAATTTTACAGTGAATACGAAGTGTTCAGCAAAAAAACGGATACGTCACCTATGCAGCATCAGTTTTCGCTGCTGGCTCCAAACGAAGAGCTTGCCCTAGTTTTTGCACAGGAAAATTTCATGAGAAGAGAGCAGGTGGCCGACATCTGGGTCGTCAAGCGTTCCAAAATCCGCAAGATGGATCCGGAGGAGAGGCTCACCCTTCAGCGGCTCGATAACAAGGATTACAGGACTGCAAAGGGATACGGATATTTAAAGAAGAAATGGCGCCAGTACGAACAGAATATGCTTGATGAGAAAGAAATTCTTTCTTGGGGAGGGAACGGGAACCTTGACAGTCGAACTGAAGGCTGAGCTGCCCGGAAAAAAAGCTTCCAGGGCTGCCATTGAACTATTATACCAGCTTGCTGATGACGATTTCATCCTTTCATACCGAGGATCAGAGTGGCTCGGCCTAGCCCCGCATATTGAAGAGGATGTTGCTTTTTCCTCTATAAGCCAGGACACCATGGGTCATGCCGCTATGTTTTATCAGATCCTGGAGGAAGCGGGGGAAGGAAACTCAGATGATCTGGCCCATTTAAGAAAGGCTGAAGAAAGAAGGAACAGCATACTCGCCGAAAGAGCGAATGGGCCAGGCCATTATCTGCAGAATCCGCAGTATGATTGGGCTTTTGCTGTCGTCCGTAATTTTCTCTATGTATACGCAAAGAAAGTGAAAATGGAATCGCTGAAAACTTCCTCCTTTCTTCCGCTCCGGACAGCTGCTGTGAAAATAAGCATGGAACTGCACTACCATCTCCTTCATTGGAAAACCTGGTTCCTGCAGCTGATGCTGGCCGGCGGGGAGGCCAGGAGGCGCATGGAGGAAGCGGCATCCAGCATCTATACCATGATGGGGGACCTCCTGAATCTGGGTCCGCTTGCAGAAGAAATGCAGGCCGAGGGTCTGATAGCCGGGGAAAATCAGCTATTAAAAAGTCTGGAAGCAAAACTGTCATCTGTATTTGAAGCAGCCGGCTCTCTTGTTCCGCGCCAATTTGGGCTCGAACTTGGGAATGGGAGAGAAGGCCAGCATACCAAAGACTTAACAGAAGCTTTGGACACACTCTCTGAAGTGTACAGAAGCGACCCGGCAGCTAGCTGGTAAAAAAGGAAGTGCATATATGGACAAAGCCAGAAGCGAGATCGAGCAATCTATTCTCGGAGCGTTAGATCTAGTCAAAGATCCGGAAATTCCGGCTGTCTCCATTATTGAACTTGGAATGGTCGAAAAAGTGCAGGCGGAGAAAGAAAGAATAGTGATTGAGCTTTTGCCCACTTTTCTGGGATGCCCTGCCCTTGAAATGATTCAGAGGAGCGTTGAAGAAAAACTCGGGGACTTGGAACTCGAACAGTCCTTTGAAGTGCGTTTCATCTATGATCCTCCCTGGACTTCTGACCGTATTTCCGAGACAGGCAAAACGCATCTGAAGGAATTCGGCATCGCGCCGGCTCCGGAAAGAATGGAAGAAACCGGAGAATGGAAGGTGGATTGCCCTTACTGCAGCTCTCCTTACACCACTCTTGAAAATATATTCGGGCCGACTGCCTGCAGGAGCCTGCTGTACTGCCGTGCATGCAAGAATCCTTTTGAAGCAATGAAGCCGGTATCCAGCCTTTTATAGGCATAATTAAACTTATAGATTGAAAGGATGATAGAAATGGTAAAATTGATCGCGCTTTACAAGCACCCGGAAAATAAGGAAGCTTTCGATGAGCATTATTTTCAAACGCATGTACCCCTCACAGCCAAGATCCCGGGGCTTCGGGAAATGAAGGTTACCAGAATAACCGGCAGTCCCATGGGTGGAGAAGGCAAGTATTATCTTATGTGCGAAATGTTTTATGACAGTCATGAAGCGCTTAAAGCTGCAATGAAAACTGATGAAGGAAAAGCCTCCGGCAAGGATGCCATGTCTTTTGCTGGAGATCTCATCACCCTGATGATTGGTGAGGAAACAGCAGAATAAGGGGGCGTGGCCCATGTATCAGACAATTATTTATGAAGCTGAAGGAAAAATTGCCTGGATCAGGCTCAACAGGCCCGAAAAGCTGAACGCTTTTACAGCTGAACTCAACAGTGAAATTGGGCAGGCTTTGCGGGAGGCCGGATCTGACCCTAAGATAAGAGCGATTGTCATAACCGGCGAAGGCAGGGCTTTCTGTTCGGGCGAGGATCTAGCTAGTGTCAGCGAAAATACAGATCATGGAGAAATTTTGCGGAAAAGGTACAATCCTATGGTCATGGAGCTGTATCATTGTGAAAAGCCAGTCATGGCAGCAGTAAATGGTGTTGCAGCAGGGGCAGGAATGAGCCTGGCGCTCGCCTGCGATTTCCGGCTTGTCTCCGATAAGGCAAGCTTCATTCAATCTTTTATACATGTTGGCCTGATTCCTGATGCAGGCAATATGTTCTTCCTGCCCAGGCTGATTGGCCAGGCAAAAGCGCTTGAGCTTGCCCTTCTGGGGGAAAAAGTGACAGCTGAAGAAGCTTTGCGTCTTGGACTGGCGACCAGGGTGATTCCCCACGAAAGCTGGGAGGAGGGTGTAAGACTGTTCGCTGATAGAGCAGCAGCTCTCCCGACTGCAGCCGCAGGCTTGATTAAAAAGCAGCTGAAGGATTGCTGGGAACTGAATCTCGCCGATTACCTGGAAGAGGATGCAAAAGGACAGCGCTTGGCCGGGCTTACAAGAGACCATCAGGAAGGTGTTCAGGCTTTTCTCGAGAAGAGGAAGGCAGCTTTTATAGGCATGTAGCTTCACACTTGAAATTTTGGCACTCGCTCCTGGGTGCTTTTTCTATTCAAATCGAGTACGGGGGGATAAGAATGAAAAAGATAGTGGTCATCGGCTCCGGGGTCATGGGCAGGGGCATTGCTTATGTCAGTGCATCCAGCGGTTTTCAGACTGTCCTGGTTGACATCAGCGATTCCCAGCTCAAGGATGCTGAAAAAGAAATTTCATCAATTATGCATAAGGGTGTGCAGAGGGGGAAGCTGACAGCAAATGAGGTTTCTGGTACCTGGGAGAAGCTGCATTTTTCAGTCAGCCTTGCAGCTAATGCTGCCGAGGCCGACCTCATCATTGAGGCTGTCCCTGAAAGGCTTGAAATCAAGAGGAATATATTCGAGGTGATTGATCAGCATGCGCCGCCTCACTGCATCTTTGCAAGCAATACCAGCACAATGAGTCCAACGGAAATCGGTTCATTTACCGGCAGGCCGGACAGGGTGCTGGCCATGCACTTTTTTAATCCGGTTCACAGGATGCCGCTAGTGGAGATTGTAAAAGGGCTTGAGACGAGCGATGAATGTGTTGAATATATACGGCAGACTGCAGCAGAAATGGGCAAAGAAACCGTCATCATCAATGAATTCCCAGGGTTTGTTACCAGCCGTATCAGCGCTCTTGTCGGCAACGAAGCTTTCTATATGCTTCAGGAAGGGGTAGGGACTCCTGAGGAAATCGACAAAGCGGTAAAGTTGGGGCTCAATTATCCGATGGGCCCATTTGAACTGGGGGACTTGGTAGGTCTTGATACAAGGCTGAACAATCTCAAATATCTTCATGAAAAGCTTGGTGAAAAATACAGGCCGGCACCTCTTCTTGAGCAGTACGTTAAAGCAGGCCGGCTTGGAAGGAAGTCAGGCCGCGGCGTTTATGAATACGGTATAAAGGAGCTGAAGCAATGAGGGAAGCCGTCATCATCGATGCTGTACGCACCCCGATCGGCAGGTTTAAAGGGCTCCTGAAATCTGTCCGCCCGGATGATCTTGCAGCTGTTGCCATAAAAGGATTGCTGGCAAGAAATCCACAGGTACAGCCAGGGGACATTGAGGAAGTCGTGTTGGGAAATGCCAACCAGGCCGGTGAAGATAACCGGAATGTGGCCAGGATGGCAGCCCTTCTGGCAGGGCTGCCGGTCGAAACAGCCGGTACAACAGTTAATCGGCTTTGCGGTTCAGGTCTTGATGCGGTCAATTATGCGGCAAGGGCTATATTGGCTGGGGAAGGTGATATTTTTATTGCAGGAGGGACAGAAAGCATGACAAGAGCTCCCTTTGTCATGTGTAAGCCGGAAAATGAGTTCCAGAGGGGGAACATGCAACTATATGACACCACAATCGGCTGGCGATTTACAAATCCTGCATTAATGGAGATGTATGGAGCAGAATCGATGCCGGAAACTGCTGAAAATGTAGCAAATAAATTCGGGATATCCAGGGAAAAGCAGGATCTATTCGCTTTTGAAAGCCAGATGAAAGCGAAGGCAGCGATAGTGGAGGGAAGGCTGACAGATGAAATAATCCCGGTAAGCTTAAACAAAGGTGAGGCAAAAACCGTCTCGGCTGATGAGCATCCCCGGCCAAATACTACCTTTGAGAAGCTGGGCCAACTGAAGCCGCTGTTTTCCGGAGGGACAGTAACTGCAGGAAATTCATCCGGCATCAATGATGGAGCATCTGCCCTCTTGCTGACGAGTGCGGACAAAGCGCTGGCATTAGGGCTCAAGCCGCTGGCAAAATACACAGCTTCTGCTGTTGCAGGCGTTGAGCCTTCTATCATGGGAATCGGCCCTGTGCCGGCTGCCAGAAAGGCCATTGAACGGGCTGGCATTTCAATTAATGAGATAGACCTCATTGAGTTGAACGAAGCTTTTGCAGCCCAGTCGATTGCCTGCATTGAACAGCTTGGCCTTGATCCTGCCCGCGTTAATGTAAATGGAGGCGCCATCGCGTTTGGCCATCCCCTTGGAGCAAGCGGGGCAAGGATTTTGACTTCACTTGTCCATGAAATGAAAAGAAGGAACTGCCGCTATGCCATGGCGGCGATGTGCGTGGGTGTAGGGCAGGGGATCGCGTCGATCCTGGAGCGGTGGGAACAATAAGATCCCTCTGTTTCAAAAATAAGAATTTTCATGTAATATATATATGTTGCACAAAAGAGGCCGGGCCATCCGTCTCTGCAGCTTGGGACAGCATATGGCAGAAGGAAAGAAAAGGATGAAGAAGCTTTGAATACAAGATCAATGATATTTACATTGTATGGAGATTATATCTCCCACTACGGAAGCAAAATCTGGATAGGCAGCCTGATCAGGCTTTTAAGTGAATTCGGGCATAATGACCAGTCGGTGAGAGCAGCTATTTCCAGGATGAATAAGCAAGGCTGGGTGCAAGCCGAAAAGGCAGGCAATAAGAGCTATTATTCTCTGACTGAGCGGGGCCGTAAAAGAATAGAAGAGGCCGGGAAACGGATCTTCAAGCTGAAGCCGGAAGAATGGGACGGCAAATGGCGCATGCTTATGTACACGATACCGGAGGAAATCAGATCTGTCAGGGATGAACTGAGAAAAGAGCTGGTCTGGAGCGGATTCGGCTCTTTTTCCAGCAGCTGCTGGATTTCAGCGAATAACCTGGAGAAGCAGGTTTCCGATCTGATTGATAAATATAAAATTGAAGAATATGTGGACTTTTTCATCGCCGAATATGAAGGTCCGCATGAGAACAGAAGAATTGTCGGAAAAAGCTGGGACCTGGACGAAATCAATGGGAAATACCAGAAGTTCATCAGTGAATACAGCGAGAAATACATTATCGCAAAGAGCAGGATCCAGAAAGGGCTTATGACAGATGGAGACTGTTTCGTGGAAAGGACAAAGCTGGTCCATGAATACAGGAAATTTCTTTTCGTCGATCCAGGCCTGCCTGCGGAGCTTCTTCCCGATCAGTGGCTCGGAGCCCATGCAGCTTCGCTGTTTAGCGACTATTATAAAGAACTCGCAGAACCCGCATCCCGTTTTTTTGAAGCTGTATTCAAAGACGGCAATGAAATCGGCAGCAGGGAAGATGATTATGACGTTTTGGATCATCCCTATATCCTTGAATGAAAAAAAAGAGACCCGCAAAGGTCTCTTTTTTTATGAGAGCAAGCGCCCTCCGCTTTTTATTGTCCAGCTCCAGCGGCTAGAGCCTCGAGTCATAAGCCACACAAGAATTAAAGGCAAAGAACGCCTTTTATTCTTGCGTGTCTTATGCTTGTCGGCTCTGGGCAAGCCGCTTCCGCATTTCTACTTGTCCAGCTCCAGGCGCTAGCCCCTCGAGTCTTAAGCCAATCAGATCAGAAGGTTAAAGGACAACCTTCCGCTCTGCTTGGCTTAAGCTTGTCGGGGCTGAGCAAGCGCCCTCCGCTTTTCTACTGTCCAGCTCCGGCTCCTAGGTGCTCGAGTCATAAGCCAATCAGGCCAGAAGGTTAAAGAACAACCTTCCGTCCTGCTCGTCTTATGCTTGTCGCACCTAAACAGTCGCCTCCGCTTTTCTACTGTTTCCGTCTTTTTATCTGACCGATCCCCAGTTCTTTGGATTCCTTGTACAATGCTTTGATAAGGGATATAGTCATAAGGGCCATGATGACCGAGAACGGCAGGGCGGCGATAATCATGGTATTTTGAAGTGCCTGCAGCCCGCCGCTGTACAGGAGTACAAGAGAAATGACGGCAAGCAGGATGCCCCATGTAAGTTTTATTCTGTTGCCTGGAGTATGGGACCCATTGGTTGTCATCATGCCAAGGACATAGGTGCCGGAGTCAGCTGACGTAATGAAGAATGTACTGACAAGAATGATGGCAATTATGGAAAGAACCATTCCAAGCGGAAAGTTTGAGAAAACAGCGAAAAGGGTTTCCTCAGTTGCCAGTCCTGAGATTGAAATATTCTTCACATGCTCAAGATACATCGCCGAGCCGCCGAACGTGGAAAACCACAGAAAACCGATGACAGTCGGCACGAGAAGGACGCCAAATACAAACTCCCTGATGCTGCGCCCCTTCGAGACGCGGGCAATGAATATGCCGACGAAAGGCGACCAGGCAATCCACCAGGCCCAATAAAAGATTGTCCATCCGTTGATCCACTCACGTGTGCCGGGATCCAATGGCGCAATCCGGAAGCTCATCTGAAGGAGAGACTGCAGATAGGTCCCGATTGTATTGGTGAACAGGTTCAGGATGAACAGGGTGGGGCCAATGAAAAACATGAGAACGAATAAGACAAGGGCCAGACCCATGTTCGCGTTACTGAGAATCTTTATGCCTTTCCCAAGTCCGGACCAGGCGGAAATCATGAAAAGTACTGTCACGATGGATATGATGATCAGCTGCACAACGAAATTGGAAGGGATGTCAAAAAGGAAGGACAAGCCTCCGTTTATCTGGACAGCTCCAAAACCAAGGGTGGTGGCTACACCAATCACGGTAGCAAGGACAGCGATAACATCGATGACCTTGCCCAGCGGGCCTTTAACGGCATCGCCGAAAATGGGCTTCAGAGTTGCGCTGATCAGTCCAGGTTCGTCATGCCTGAAATTAAAATAGGCAAGTACGAGTGCGACAATCCCATAAATAGCCCAGGCGTGGATTCCCCAATGGAAGTAGGTAAACCTCATAGAATCTTTCAGTGCTTCTGCAGTGCCGGTTTCTCCGGTTGGCGAGCTGACTGCGTAATGGGAAAGAGGTTCGGCCGCTCCCCAGAAGACCAATCCTATCCCCATCCCTGCGCTGAACAGCATGGCAAGCCAGGTAACCCTTGAAAACTCAGGCTTGTCCTCAGGTTTTCCAAGCTTCAGCCTTCCAATCGGGCTGATCAGGAAGTAGAGGCAGACAATGACCAGCAGTGTAACCAGAATGAGATAATACCATCCGAAAGCGTTGCTGATGAAGTCCTGAAGTCCGGCAGTCGCATTTTCAAGCTGATTTGGTGCAAAAATTCCAACAAGTACAAGTACAAGTAATAATAGTACGGATATGTAGAATACCGCGAGTTTTTGCTTCAAAATTTATTCTCCCTTCTTTCACAGATGAACAGGCCTTCTTCATCAGTCGAGCATATGTATATTGTTTTCGAACGCTGATGGATTATGTAATAAAGAAAGGCCCTCATCTAAAGTATTTTAGCAAAGCCCCCTGAAAAATAAAAGGAAGGGGGCTTTTCAGCTGCAGGCAAGTTAGGCAGCGTCGTTTCTTGATACCCTCCAATAGAACTGCAAAAACCTCTCGGCGACTGATTATGGCGGGAAGAGATTCTGCGATCCTGAGTCTTACCCTGCCGGAGGATCTGCAGCCGGCCGATAAACCGATTAATCGCGAGTCCTTACTGGATTTGCATCAATCATCATCCTTGCATATGAACAAAAGACGTAAAACAGCTCAGAGCTTAAGCGGCAGCTGTCAGAATATAATGAAGGCAGAAGAGCCATCGTCTCGTTGTCCTATCTAGAGAATACCTGCGTTCATCCCTGAAGAAACTTTTGCGCTGAACTGCACTAGAATAATCTAAAGTGGATAGGGAATTTATTAAAGCCTTTCACATAGCCGGGCAGTTTCTCCTTTTTGCATGCCACGCAGCAACATGGGCGTACTATTGCGGTTTTAAGAGTATTATGATAATTTTCAAAATAGTACATTTATTCAAGGGAGGGGTATCTGGTTGAACAGATTGACTGAGATTTTAAATATCCGCTATCCAATTATTCAAGGAGGCATGGGGAATATCAGCAGCAGCCGGCTTGCTGCCGCCGTTTCCAATGCCGGAGGGCTGGGCACCATAGGGATAGGGACTATGCTCCCTAAAGAAATTGAAGCTAAGCTGCTTGCGCTGAGGAACCTGACAAGCAGGCCATTCGCTGTCAATATTCCCATCACCGTGTCCCCTTTTGCGGAAGAGGCAATGGAGCTTGCTGAAAAATACGGCGCAGCAGCTGTATCGCTTTCAGCTGGAAATCCCGCACCATATATAAGCCGGCTGAAGTCTAAAGGAATCAAAACCATTGCTGTCACTGCATCGGTCAGACAGGCTGAAAAGGCGGAAGCTTCAGGAGCGGACATTATTTCTGCTGAAGGCTATGAAGCAGCAGGCATCAATTCCAGGCTGGAAACGACAACGCTTTCTCTTATCCCCCAGATCTGCAGCAGGGTCAACATTCCGGTGGCGGCAGCAGGCGGGATCAGCGATGGAAGAGGAATGGCTTCTGTATTCATGCTGGGTGCAAGCGGCGTGCAGATCGGCACGCGCCTCATCGCAGTCAAAGAGGCACCTTTCCACGAAAATTACAAAAATGCTCTGCTTGATGCCAGCGATGCAAGCACGGTCATAGTCGGCAGAAGTGCAGGGCAGATCCGAAGAATACTGCATACAGAGTATGCTGATTTTCTGCTTCAGAAAGAAACAGAAAATCCTTCTGAATACAGCTTATTTACTAATGAAGATTATCATAAAAAAGGAGCTCTTGAAGGAGATGGGGTGAGAGGGTTCATGAATGCCGGGCAGACCGCCGGGCTTATTGCAGATATTCCGGCGGTTGCCGATCTGTTCAAGCGGATGATGGAAGAGGCGGAAGAAGCTATCGAAAAAACAGCAGGCCAGTTTAGAGTTTTCAGTAAAGCCCGGCAGCAATAAGCAAGTTGAAGATTAATAGTTTTAATTAACTAAATCTTTAGAATATTATTGACATATTTTAAAACCAGGTGATAATATAACGTTGTAAAAACGCTGATGAGATAATTTATCATATTTTATGTAAGCGATTACATAAATGCAGTAGAAGAGAGAGTCAGTGTGAGATGCCAATAATTTTGCAAGGGGGATTGTCATGAAAAAATCGATCAAAGCTGCTTCTTTACTGCTGGCAGGAAGCCTGCTCCTGTCTGGCTGCGGGAGCGATGAGGCTACAGGCGGTAATAGCAAAAATGGGGACAAGAAGATTTATCAGATCGGATTGACTCAATTTGCCGAGCATCCTTCACTGGATGCAGCAACTGAAGGCTTCAAAAAGGCGCTAGAGGAAGCAGGCTTCAAAGAAGGCGATAATGTTGAATATGACTTCCAGAATGCCCAGGCAGATATGAATAACACACAGACCATTGCCAATAATTTCGCGGGTGACCAGGTGGACCTCATTTTTGCCAATGCCACGCCAAGTGCGGTCAGTGCATTGAATGCGACAAAGGATATTCCCATCGTATTTACCTCAGTAACAGATCCTGTCGGTGCCGGGCTTGTGAAGTCATTTGATGAACCGGGCGATAATATCACCGGCACGACAGATAATCATCCTGATGCTACAGGCAAAACGATTGATTTCATGACAAAGGAAGCAGGTGCCAGGAAGATTGGCGTCATCTTTAACGCCGGAGAGCAGAACTCTGAAGTACAGGTCGAGAAAGTCAAAGAACTGGCAGAAAAAAATGGGGCCGAGGTGGTAGAGGCGTCCGTCTCCACTTCCGCAGAAGTAAAGCAGGCTGCGGAGTCTTTAGTAGGAAGGGCAGATGCCATATATGTCCCGACAGATAATACGGTCGTTTCCGCACTTGAATCAGTTATAGCTGTAGCACAAAGCAAGAAAATTCCTCTCTTTGTAGGGGAACTTGATTCCCTGAAGCGCGGCGGGGTAGCGGCGAGCGGATTTGATTATTTCGAAATCGGCTATCAGACCGGCAAAATGGCAGCCGACATCCTTAAGGGCGATAAGAAGCCAAGTGATATTCCGGTAGGTCTTCCTGAAAATATTAAACTTGTGTTTAATCCAAAAGCTGCAGAAGAACAAGGACTTGAGATCAAGGAAGAATGGAAGGACTTAGCCGAATTTTATGAAGAATAGCGAAGGGCGTGGTCTCTAGATGTTTACAGCAATCTTTGGAGCATTTGAGTCGGGCATCATCTATAGCATCATGGCGCTCGGTGTCTATCTTTCTTTTAGAGTGCTGGATTTTCCGGATCTTACGGTAGACGGCAGCTTTGTGACGGGTGCTGCAGTTGCGGCGACCCTGATCGTGAGCGGCGCCAATCCCTTCCTTGCTACAGGTGCTGCCCTTATCGCAGGCTTTGCCGCCGGCTGCCTTACCGGAATCCTGCATGCTTATGGAAAAATAAACAGCCTGCTTTCCGGTATCCTGATGATGATCGCCTTGTATTCCATCAATTTGAGGATCATGGGGAAGTCCAATGTACCGCTTCTGAATACAGAGACAGCAATGACAAGCATCAGGGATGCCTGGGAAAAAACAGGAATCGACGGGATGCTGAATAGCCTCCTTGCAGCCGTTGGGCTTGGGGACAGCCTTCCAAGGACATGGGGGATCCTTGTATTGATGCTGTTTACTGCATTTGCCATTAAGCTTCTGGCGGATCAGTTCCTGAAAACGGAGATCGGCCTTGCTTTAAGGGCAACCGGCGACAACAAAAGAATGATTAGAAGCCTGTCAGCCGATACGAATCTGATGGTTATACTCGGCCTCGGGCTTTCTAACAGCCTTGTCGCTTTCTCCGGCGCCCTGATAGCCCAGCAGGGCGGATTTGCAGATGTCGGGATGGGGATCGGGATGATCATAATCGGACTGGCATCTGTCATCATCGGGGAAGCTTTATTTGGCACAAAGACTATTGCGAGAACTACTCTTGCCGTGATTGGCGGCGCAATCATCTACCGGATCGTCGTCACCCTTGCCCTGCGTGTCGATTTTCTTCAACCGGGGGACATGAAGGTCATTACAGCGGTGATTGTCATCATTGCCCTGATCATGCCTAAAACACTTGATCGGGTAAGAGAAGGGAGAAGAAAGGCCAAGAGACTCCGCGCTCAGCCTGGTGAAGGCTATCTTTCCGGAGAAAGGGAGGAGGATCAGCGTGCTGCAGCTAAATAACATCAGCAAAATCTTCAATGAAGGGACGCCTGATGAAAAAAATGCTCTTGACAGTGTAAACCTTTCTTTAACTGCCGGCGATTTTGTCACTGTCATTGGTTCAAACGGGGCGGGTAAGTCGACACTTATGAATATTATTTCAGGCGTGATGATTCCAGATGCCGGCAGCGTAAAGATCAATGGGAAAAACGTGGCCATGATGCCGGAGCATAAAAGGTCATTTCTGATTGGGAGGGTCTTTCAGGATCCAATGGCAGGAACAGCACCAAGTATGACGATAGAAGAAAATCTGGCCATGGCCTATTCCAGGAATAAAAGCAGGACTCTTAAACGGGGAGTCACCAAAAAGCGCCGGGAAAATTTCAGGGATGTCCTAGAGACCCTTCATCTGGGGCTGGAAAATAGGCTGAATGCAAAGGTCGGTCTCTTATCAGGGGGAGAAAGACAGGCTTTATCCCTGCTTATGGCAACCTTTACGGAGCCTTCCATCCTTTTGCTTGATGAACACACTGCCGCTCTTGATCCTGCAAGGGCAGAGCTGATCACCCGCCTTACGAAGGAAATTGTCAGCAATTACAAGCTGACCACCATTATGGTCACCCATAATATGCAGCAGGCCCTGGATCTCGGGAACCGGCTTATCATGATGGATAAAGGACAAATCATCCTGGAAATTGAAGAAGACAAAAAGAAAAAATTAGGGATTGAAGATTTGCTCAACGAGTTTCAGCGGATCCGCGGCCGGCAGCTGGCAAGCGACAGGGCTCTTCTCTCGTAGCGATATGATGAAAAAGGATTAAGGGGCGGCAATATGCCTTAAGTTAATCCTTTTTCTTTTGCTGGATAAATTAAGAATATTTTCAATTGATTGACTATTAATTTGTCAAAATGTTATTATAACGTTAAAAATACGTCATACATATTTAAGGGTGTTGTTTAGTGAAGCAGGGTTTAAATAAAGGAGCGGCTGCATCCATACAGCTGACAGTCGGACATGAAATGTTTGCACAATTTGGCGGTGAGGTTGTCCACCCGCTCTTTTCCACAGCCAGCATGGTCTATTATATGGAGTGGGCATCAAGAAAAGTAATCCTCCCCTTCTTAGAAGAAGATGAAGAAGGGATGGGGACAGCCGTTTCAATCAGACATCTTGCACCGGCTGCAGAAGGAAGCCTGCTGAATATTGCTGCGGAGGTCATCAGGCTGGAACGGAATTTAATTTGCACATCCGTCAAGGCTTTACATGGTAATGAAGTGATTGGCGAGGGGGAAGTCACACAGGCAATCCTTCCGCGAAGCAGGATTAAAAGATTTTCAGAGAAGATCCAGCTGGACTAAAGCTTTTATGCATCATTAAATGAAAGCGCTAACATTAAGAGGGGGATGAGAGACGATGGATATGTTTAATACGATCCGCGAGCACGAACAGGTGGTGTTCTGCAATGACGAAGCAACAGGACTTAAGGCAATCATTGCAATCCATAGCACAAGGCTCGGCCCGGCCCTGGGCGGCTGCAGGATGTTTCCCTATCCTTCTGCAGACGCAGCACTCGAAGATGTACTGCGTCTGTCCAAGGGGATGACCTATAAGTGCGCTGCAGCAGACGTCGATTTTGGCGGAGGGAAGGCTGTCATCATCGGCGATCCTTCAAAGGATAAAACGCCAGAGCTTTTCAGGGCATTTGGACAGTTCGTTGAATCTTTGAATGGAAGGTTCTACACAGGCACAGATATGGGAACCACTCCTGAAGACTTTGTCCACGCTATGAAGGAAACCAATTGCATTGTCGGTGCAGACGAAGAATATGGGGGAAGCGGGGACTCTTCTGTTCCAACTGCCCAAGGAGTAATCTATGGGCTTAAAGCTACAAACCAGGTTCTATATGGAACATCGGCCCTTGGCGGACGGTCCTACAGCATTCAGGGACTCGGCAAGGTCGGGTTCAAAGTGGCTGAAAGGCTGCTGGAGGAAGGCGCTGATCTATATGTTGCAGACATCAACGAGAAAGCCATCAATGAGCTGGTGGTAAAAGCGGGAAAAATGGGGGCGGGTCTTAAAGCTGTCAGCAGTAATGACATTTTTCGAGCAGATGCAGATGTCTTTGTACCCTGTGCTTTGGGAGGTATCCTAAACGATGAGACGATTGAGCGGCTGCGGGTCAGGGCGGTTGCCGGATCAGCCAACAATCAGCTGCTTGAATTAAGGCATGGCGGCATGCTCCAGCAAAAAGGGATCCTTTATGCACCGGACTATATTGTTAATGCAGGCGGCCTTATCCAGGTGGCAGATGAGCTGTATTCTCCAAATAAAGAAAGGGTCCTCCGGAAAACGAAGGCGATATATAGTGCGCTGCTTAATGTGTACGACTATTCTGCAGCAGAAGGTATCACGACCATTGAGGCTGCCAACCAGTTCTGTGAGCAGCGGATTGAAGCAAGAACAAGGAGGAACAGCTTTTTTTCCCATATGAAGCGGCCGAAATGGGCAGTCCGGACATAACTGTATTAATGACTTTATTGCAAAGGGTGAGAGGATGGAGAGCCAATTTCCAATCAATAGGATAATTGATGAAAACGGAAACGAAATATCCGGTACTGCAGGGATCACCCCGGACCACAAGCTTGCTCTGGAGTTCTACAGGCAGCTTGTCCGGATCAGGATCTTTGACCGGAAAGCGGTCAGCCTGCAGCGCCAGGGAAGGATAGGGACATATGCCCCGTTTGAAGGCCAGGAAGCTGCCCAGATAGGGAGCGCGATGGCGCTCGAAGAATCGGATTGGATGTTCCCTACCTATCGGGACCATGGTGCAGCTTTGGCTTTCGGGCATTCAATGAGAAACGTGCTGCTATTCTGGAACGGACGAAATGAAGGGTGCATCCCTCCTGAAGGAAAGAATATCTTCCCTCCAGCAATTCCGATCGCCACTCAGATTCCCCATGCAGCCGGGGCGGCATATGCGGAAAAACTTAAAGGAACGAAAAAAGCGGCTATTGTTTATTTTGGTGACGGGGCGACGTCTGAAGGAGATTTTCATGAGGGTCTCAATTTTGCCAGCATCGTTAAGGCGCCTGTCGTCTTTTTCAATCAAAACAATCAATATGCGATTTCCGTTCCGCTCTCAAAGCAGATGAATACCAAGACAATTGCCCAGAAAAGCCTGGCATATGATATCCCAGGCGTCCGGGTTGATGGAAATGATGTATTTGCTGTCTACAATGAGACAAAAAAAGCACTTGAAAGGGCCAGGGAAGGCGGAGGGCCGACTCTGATAGAGGCGGTAACATGGAGATACGGGGCCCATACCACAGCAGATGATCCCGCCAAATACAGGGACCAGCAGGAAAGCAGCTCTTTGAGAGAAAAAATCGATCCTATCCTGAGACTTGAACGGTGGATGAAAAATCAGGGGCTGTATGAGGAAAGCCGGACAAAGGGAATGGAAGAGGAAGCTTCCGCTGAAATTGATGAGGCCATTGCAGAAATGGAGGCGTTCCCGCCTGCAGATCCCGCTGATATTTTTGACCATGTGTTTGCTGAGCTGATATGGCCGCTTAAGGAACAGAAGGACAAATATCTATCTCAGCTTGGGGGTGTTTAATCATGGAAACTGCAGTCAAGACCAGTACCAAGACACTTGTACAGGCGGTCAATGAAGCTCTTGATATCATGCTGGCAGAAAATGATGACGTTCTGGTGCTTGGAGAGGATATCGGGAAAAATGGAGGGGTGTTCCGGGCAACGGAAGGCCTTCAGGAAAAGTATGGGGAAGAGAGGGTTATGGACACCCCGCTGAGTGAAGCAGGATTCATCGGCGCAAGCATCGGATTGGCCGTCAACGGATTCAGGCCGGTGGCAGAAATTCAGTTTCTGGGCTTTATCTATCCTGCCTTTGAGCAAATCATGACACATGCTTCCCGGCTCCGCATGAGAACGATGGGGCATTATACCGTCCCTCTCGTGATAAGGGCCCCATATGGTGCAGGTGTCAGGGCCCCGGAAATCCACTGCGACAGCACAGAGGCGCTTTTCACCCATATGCCTGGCATCAAAGTCGTCTGTCCGTCCAGCCCGGCTGATGCTAAAGGGCTTTTGATTGCCGCAATCGAGGATCCTGACCCAGTCCTGTTTTTAGAGCCGATGAAAAGCTATCGGTCACTGCGTGCTGAGGTGCCGGAGGGAAGGTATACCATCGAAATCGGCAAAGGCAATAAATTGGTGGACGGAGATGATGTGACTGTCATCGCCTGGGGAGCCATGGTGCCGATTGCCTTGAAGGCGGCTGAGGCAATGAAGGAAAAAGGGATTTCATGTGACGTAATTGACCTCCGCACCCTGTATCCGCTGGATAAGGATATTATTGCGGAATCGGTGCAAAAAACAGGACGCACGGTCATCGTCCAGGAGGCTCATGCTTCAACCTCAGTCGGCAAGGATGTTCTGGGGATTATCAATGATACCTCCTTTTTATACCAAAAAGCACCTGCCGAATTGGTTGCAGGATTTGATGCTCCTGTTCCATATTTCGGTTTTGAAGACCATTATCTGCCGACGTCTGACCGGGTCTGCAAAGCGATTGAAAAAGTCTGGACCTTCTAAGCGATCAACTGAACTTTTATGAGGAGGTGTTTTTATAAGATGGAAGTGAAGCTATATGATATCGGGGAAGGGATGTCAGAAGCAGAAATCAATTGTTTCCTTGTAAAACAGGGTGATTTTGTGAGCGAGGATGAGCCCCTGGTCGAGGTTCAGACCGATAAAATGACAGCAGAAATACCTGCGCCCAGAGCCGGCATTGTACGTGAGTTCATCGTAAAACCAGGGGAAACGGTAGCGGTTGGAGCTGTCCTGCTTCTGCTGGAGCCTGAAAACAGCCCGGAAGCAGCAGGAAAGAATAACAGGAAAATGCCGAAAAGAATTCTTGCCTCCCCTTACACAAGGAAGCTGGCAAGAGAGAATGATATAAATATAGAAGATATTGAGGGATCAGGTCCTGGCGGAAGAGTGGTTGACGAGGATATTTTCAGGATGGCAGGGCAGGGAAATAAAAGTATCAGAGAAGAAGCATCTCCTCAAGAGATTAAAAAAGATACAGAGAATTATACAGCTGCCAACAGTACTAGCATCTCTTACTCCGGAAGACGGAAAAAGACCGCCGAGAAAATGGTTCAGTCGCTTTCCCTTATTCCCCACTGCACCCATTTTGAGGACGTGGATGTAACAGAACTTTCCGTTTTCCGGGAAGAGCTCAAAAAAAAGGAAAAACCAGTGACAGCCACAGCTTTTTATATAAAAGCTTTATCAATGGCTCTTAAACGCTTCCCTGTTTTCAACAGCAGGCTTGATGAGAAGGCTGGACTGATCCATTTGCTGCCCGAGCACCATATTGGTGTTGCCGTCAATGCTCAGGAAGGGCTGGTCGTGCCTGTCATAAGGAATGTGGAGGAAAAGACGATTGCCGAAATTGCTTTGGATCTGCAGCATTTGACGAGGAAGGCGCTGGATGGCAGCCTGATGCCAAAGGAAACGGCCGGAGGCACTTTCACAGTAAGCAATGTCGGGCCGCTGAACGGCAGCACCGGCGCAACCCCGATCATCCTCCACCCGCAGACAAGCATTATATCCTTGCATAAGACGAAGAAAATGCCGGTGGTCGATAATGACGATCAGATTGTCATCCGCTCCATCATGAAGCTTTCCATGTCATTTGATCACAGGATAGCAGATGGCGCTGCTGCTGTCGGTTTTACGAACCATTTTTCAGAACTGATCGAAAATCCAAAACTGATGTTATTGGAGCTGGTCTAATGGTTGTAGGGGAACTGGCTTATGAAAAGGACGTTGTTATCATTGGAGGGGGACCTGGCGGCTATCAGGCAGCCATCAGGGCGGCACAGCTTGGCAGAAAGGTGACACTGATTGAAAAAGCGGACCTTGGCGGTGTGTGCCTCCATAAGGGATGCATTCCTTCCAAGCTATATACTGAAGCAGCTGACCGGATCAGGAAGATAAAGGCTGCGGGTGAATACGGGATCGAACTGTCTTTTTCCGCTTTCCAGCTGGAAAAGCTTATTGATGTAAAAGACCGGAAAACAGCACAGCTGAAAAAGGGTGTTGAAGAGCTGTGCAAAAGCAATGAAATAGAAATTGTGAGAGGGAATGCCTTTTTTCTTTCATCTGACCGGGTGGGCATTGAAAATGGAGAATCGTATCAGGTATTCCGTTTCAAACACTGCCTCATAGCAACAGGAAGCACACCAGTATGGCCATCCGGAATCTCACCGCGTTCAGAAAAGCTTTTGGACTGCTGGTCTGTATTTTCAATGGAGAAGCTTCCTGATGAGTTCATCATTTACGGTAGCGGCTATATAGCCTTGGAGCTGGCTATGAGCTTTCAGGCTTTCGGTGCCAAGGCATCGATTATGCTGGATCAGGAAAAAGAGGATTTTGGATTTGATGAGAGCATAAATAGGGAGCTCAGCAGAATTTTAAAGAAAAATAGAATCAAAGTCTACCGCGGGGCAAAGCTGCTGTCTGCGGAAGAGAACCAGTCGGGGGTCAGGATTATCTATGAGGCGGGCGGAGAAATTAACCAGCTGGAAGGAAGCTGTTTCTTAGCATCAGCCGGATTCCGGCCCAATACTGCGAACCTGGGGCTTGAAAGAGCGGGGGTGGAGATAGACTCAGCCGGTTTTATTAGGATAGACCAGCAAGGGAAAACATCTGTCAGCCATATCTTTGCTGCAGGGGACGTCGTGGATGGACCGCCTCTCGCTTCAAAGGCGATCAGACAGGGAAAGGCAGCAGCTGAAATAATTGCAGGCTTGAAAACGGAAGCTGATTTCCGCTTCGCCCCGGCTGTCGTCCATACCCAGCCTCCTATTGCTTATACAGGCCTGACCGAGCAAGAGGCACTGGAAGCGGGTTATAAAATAGAAGCAGGCACCTTTCCTTTTTCTTCTTTGGGCTATGCAAGTGTGAAGGGGAGCAGGGAAGGAATGGCCAAAGTAATTTTTGAAAAGGAAACCGGCTTTCTTTTAGGGGTCCATATGATAGGGGAAGGTGCACAGGAACTGATACATGCCGGTGTCTCGCTGCTTGAAATGGCTGCAAGGGAAGAAGATATGCTGTTCCCCGTGTATGCCCATCCAAGCTCAGCCGAAGCCCTGCTGGAAGCGGTGGAGTCTGTTAAAGCGAGAAGCATCCATCTCCCTGCGAGGGAAAAAGCGAAAACATAAGAGCTGCTTTACAGCAGCAATGCTTCACACAGCGCTCTTGCTAGGAGGAAAAGAAATATTTTAAGATAAGTCTGAAAATTAAAATATTTGGAGGGGTTAATATGGAACAAAGAACTGTTTCGCCATCACAAAAGGCAGAGGAAATTTTTCCAGTCAAGGAAGTCGATTATCTTGAAATCTATACAGGGAATGCCAAACAGGCCAGCCATTATCTCTGCACATGCTTTGGGTTCAAGCCTGTCGCTTATTCCGGACTTGAGACAGGAAACAGGGAAACGGTGTCGTATGTACTTCAGCAGCGTAAAATCAGGCTGGTAGTGACTGGGTCGCTAACAGAGGAAACAAAGGTGGCTGCATTTGTGAAGAAGCACGGCGACGGCGTCAAGGATATCGCCCTTGCGGTTGATGATGTTGTAAGTGCTTACAAAGGTGCAGTAGAGCGAGGGGCAATAGAACTGATTCCGCCATTTGAGCTGGAGGATGAACACGGCAAGCTGAAGAAGGCGGTAATTGGTACATATGGAGATACCATACACACACTGGTGGAACGGAATGATTATAAGGGTGCCTTTATGCCGGGATATGAGCCCTACGAAACAAAGGCCCCATTCGAGGATGCCGGATTCATTGGCATCGATCATGTAGTCGGAAATGTGGAAGAAATGGAAGAATGGGTGAACTATTACGCCAATGTCATGGGATTCAAGGAAATGAAGCATTTCACCGATTCTGATATCAGCACAGAATATTCCGCACTCATGTCTAAAGTGATGCATAACGGCGGAAGAATCAAGTTCCCCATCAATGAACCGGCGGAAGGCAAGAGGAAATCGCAGATCCAGGAGTTCCTGGAATTCTATAATGGGGCAGGCGTGCAGCATCTCGCCATCCTGACAGAGGATATTGTCCAGACGGTTTCTATCCTCAGAAAAAATGGAGTAGAGTTCCTTGACACTCCTTCTTCCTATTATGAAATGCTGTCTGAGAGGGTCGGCAAAATAGACGAAGAGATTGATAAGCTGAAAGAGCTGAGCATTCTTGTAGACAGGGATGATGAAGGCTATCTGCTGCAGATTTTTACAAAGCCGATCGTCGACAGGCCGACTTTATTCATCGAAATCATCCAGCGCAAAGGAGCAAGAGGGTTTGGAGAAGGCAATTTCAAGGCGCTGTTCGAGTCGATCGAAAGAGAGCAGGAAAGACGCGGAAACCTATAAACCGCATACACAGAAAGGGGGTTCTCCTGTGGATCGGATCTTAACGAAGGAAAGCATCAGGGGGATTACTCCTTACCCTTTGGGGATGACTGCAGAACAGGTAAAGGAAAAATATAAGCTCTCCTTCGTCAGAAGTCTCGCAGATAATGAAAATGCCTATGGATGCTCACAGCTTGTCGGCCGCGCTTTAACGGAACAGTCCGGGAACCTCTCCCGCTACCCTGATGGTTCATGTTCAGCAATCAAACGGACATTGGGCAAATTCCTCAAGCTTCCTCCTGAGTATATTGCAATAGGAAACGGTTCTGAGGAAATCATCAGGCTTCTGGCAAGAGCCTATATCCACGCAGGCGATGAAGCGATCATGGCAGACCTTACCTTTCCGAGATATAAGGCAAATGTAGTGATTGAAGGCGGAAAGGCTGTTGAAGTCCCGCTCAAGGATGGAGTACATGATCTTGTGGAGATGGCAGGCCGCATAGGCCCAAGCACCAAAATGATCTTTATCTGTAATCCGAACAACCCGTCCGGTACAGCAGTAAGCAAAGAGGCTATCCAGCAATTCATCGCTTCTGTACCGGCACATATACTTATCGTACTGGATGAAGCCTATTATGAATATATGAACCATGAAAAAAGGACAGAGGCAGAAAAGCTGCTGACCTTCCACGATAACCTTGCAATATTGAGGACATTTTCAAAAGCATACGGGCTTGCAGCGCTCCGGGCAGGATATGGGATGATGCATCCATCGATCATAGCAGAGCTGGACAAAGTGCGGGAGGTATTCAATGTGAATGCCCTATCCCAGGCCGCAGCCATTGCAGCGCTGAAGGACCAGTATTTTGTACAGATGTGTGCAGAAAAGAATAGAACGGAAAGGGAAAGAATGCGCTGCCGGATTGAAGAGCTGGGATTCAAGTGTTTTGCCTCTGAATCCAATTTTCTTTTTATTCTAGGGCCGCTTGCTGAAATGCTACTGGAGTCAGGCATCATCGTCAGGAAATTTTCTCATAAACACTTTCCAGAAGAGGCTATCAGACTAACAATCGGTACGGAGGAAGATAATGATGCAGTCCTGGAAGCTATCGGCCAGGCCGTGAGCGGGAAGAGGGTGTAAAAAATGGAAATCCCTGTGTCTTCCCTCTCCTGGCAGGAGGGGTATAAAATCCTGTCAGGCTCCATTCTTCCCCGTCCAATTGCCTTTGTGACCACCATAGATCATAGCGGCACCGTCAATGCAGCACCTTTCAGCTTTTTTACAGCCATATGTGCGGATCCGCTTCTCATTTGCTTTTCACCTATGCGAAAGGGGACTGACGGAAAAAAGAAAGATACACTTCTTAACATTGAAGAAACCGGGGAGTTTGTCATCAATATAGTAAGCAGAAGCATGGCAGAGAAAATGAATATATGTGCAGCCGATTATGCCCGTGAAGTAAATGAACTGGAACAGGCGGGGCTGGAGCAGGAAAAAAGCACATATGTCAAGCCGCCGAGAATCAAGCGTTCCCAAGTCCATCTTGAATGCACAGTCCATCAGCTCCTGCACTTTGGAGACGGTCCGGGGTCCGGGAGCCTGGTGATTGGCAGGGTTGAACATGTGCAGGTGAATGATGATTTGTATCATAATGGGAAAATCGATACTGAAAAGCTGGATCCGGTTGGAAGGCTGGCGGGGCATATGTATACTGGCCCGCTTGCAGATGCTTTCGAGATTATCAGAAAATCAGATCCGGGGTGATGGAATGAAGTTCATAACCTTTCAAAAGCAGGATGGATCGGTCCGGTCCGGCTGGCTGGAGGGCACTGCTGCAATAGATATGTATGAAGCTTCAAAGGGAATCCTGCCAAAAACATTATTGGCATTTATAGAAAATCATCAATTTTTCATGGAGCAGATCGAGTCTCATCATGAATGGAAAGAATCGGGCAGCGGTGCTTACCCTATAGAGGAAGTAACACTGAAGGCTCCGCTTCCTTATCCAAAAAGCTTTCGCGACTTTTATGCTTTTGAGGAGCATGTCAAAACAGCCCGGGAAAACAGGGGCCTGGAAATGATAAAAGAATGGTATGAGCTGCCGGTCTTCTATTTTTCCAATCACCTTGCCATAAAAGGGACAGGTGAGCCCATTCATTTGCCTGCCGGCTGCAGCAATCTGGACTATGAACTGGAAATTGCCTGCATCATCGGCAAAGAAGGCCAAAATATTTCTGCCAAAGAGGCGGACGGATATATTTTTGGCTACTGCATCTTAAATGACTGGAGTGCCAGGGATATTCAAAGAAAAGAAATGAAGGTCGGTCTTGGACCGGCAAAAGGAAAGGATTTTGCCACCTCGATCGGCCCTTATATTGTGACAAAGGATGAGCTGGAGAGCTATCGGGTGGAAAATGGCTATGATTTGGATATGACAGCAAAAGTGAACGGCGTCCTGCTGTCAGACGGCAATCTTAAGGATATCTATTATTCATTCAATGAAATGATAGAGAAAGCTTCAGAGAATACCACACTTTACCCGGGAGAGCTGATCGGTTCAGGTACAGTGGGGACCGGCTGCATCCTTGAGCTCGGGGAAGATGTCCACCGCTGGCTGAAGCCAGGCGACAGGGTAGAGCTGGAAATAACTGGTCTTGGAAAGCTGTTCAATACGATTACAGACTGAAAGGGGGAGCAGGCTTGTACTACAGGCAAATGGGGAGGATTCCGCACAAACGCCACACGATGTTCAAGAAAGCAGACGGGTCCCTGTTCAGGGAGCAAGTCATGGGAACAAAGGGCTTTTCGGGGACACAGTCGATTTTATATCATCATTATATGCCGACAGAGACAGAAGAGGTGTACCTCTCAGGAAGCTATCTGCCTGAATATGAGGAGATGGCTGCGCTTAAACACCGGCATCTGCTTACAGAGAACATTAATCACAGAGGAGATGCCCTTCAAGCCAGGGAATATCTGCTTGGAAATGATGATCTGCTGATTGCCTCGGCCAATATTTCAGAAAACATGCAGGATTATTACCGGAACAGCGATGGAGATGAGATGTACTACATCCATTACGGAACCGGCCGGTTTGAAACAATGTTCGGCACAGTCAGCTATGGGCCAGGGGACTACATCGTCATTCCGATCGGCACGATTTTCAGGATTCTTCCTGAAAAAGAAACTAAGGCTCTTATTGTTGAATCATTCAGCCAGATTACGACTCCAAAAAGGTACCGGAATGAGTATGGACAGCTGCTTGAGCACAGCCCGTTCTGTGAGCGGGATATCAGAGGGCCTGAAAAACTGGAGACTTATACAGAAAGAGGGCCTCATAAGGTAGTCACAAAAACGAGGGGCCATCTTCATGATCATATTCTTGGGCATCATCCGCTTGATGTTGAGGGGTGGGACGGGTATCTATACCCATGGGCCTTCAATATTTCCGATTTTGAACCGATCACCGGCCGGGTCCACCAGCCGCCGCCAGTCCATCAGACATTTGAAGGGCATAACTTTGTTGTCTGCTCATTTGTCCCGCGATTATATGACTATCATCCGGAAAGCATCCCGGCACCCTATTACCACAGCAATGTAAACAGTGATGAGCTCTTGTATTATGTCGAAGGGAACTTTATGAGCCGAAAAGGGATCAAGGAAGGATCCATCACCCTTCACCCCGGTGGAATACCGCATGGGCCGCACCCGGGGAAGACAGAGGCAAGCATCGGCAAAAAAGAAACACTGGAGCTGGCTGTCATGATAGATACTTTCAGGCCATTGAAGGTTGTGAAGAAAGCGCGGGACTATGAGGATGAGAATTATATGTATTCCTGGCTGGAGAAGTGAGAAGAGCTGTGATTTTATAAAAAGGTAAGGACTGTATACTATTTGTGTACAGTCTGTTTTTTTTTTAGGATGGGGCTGTTGCTTTCCGTTCCAGGCACTTCGCTTTCCGCGGGGCGGCGCTGAGCCTCCTCGGAGCGAGCTCCTGCGGGGTCTCAGCTTTGCCGCTGCAATCCCGCAGGAGTCTGCGTGCCTTCCACTCCAAGCAACAGGGTTTTTAAAGTTTATGTGCAGTAATATCGTTGCAAGCTAAGAGTTTCTCTTATTTTTCGCAATCCTATTCTCTTTTTATATTCTTTGAAAACATTGTTAAGTTTAACATCCATACCTTGATAGTTTCCCAGACTGTTGCCAAGGAGTTCAATATCTACATTCCAACAAGAATAAACTTCCCTTAGCTCCAGCAGACATTTCTTGATCAGCCTAAACCTTCTGCCTGCCTCTATAAATAGCCTCCCTCAATTCCAGCGCATAGGGTTCGAGGTTTGGCATGCCCATTTCGCGGGCCATGCTGATTTCTTTTTCAATATCATAAGGAAGGCGGACCAATTCGATTGAAAAAGGTGCAGGCTCCTCTGAAAGATATGTACCATGCAGGATAACAAAAGAGGCTTCCGGCACATCAAGCGGATTGCCGACGCTTCCAGTGTTGAATAAGACCTTTTTAGGATCAATCGGCTCCAGCATGGCCGCGTGGATATCCCCATACCCGACTACATCAGGAATGATTCCCCTTTTTTCTTCATCAATGAATTCACTTGGCCCGAACATAGCCTCGCGTTCTTCAATTGGATGGCGCATCGGCACCACCCGGTGGTAGATGCTTTTTGCAGAAGCGTGAAAAAGCCTGACATACTTTCCGCTCATTTTAAAGTCATGGTGAAATGGCAGGGTGCTTAAATAGTCCATTCCTTCCTGGCCAATCTGTTCCTGATGCCACTGCAGTTCAGCGAAGTCGGCCGGCTTCTGGATAAAGTCATCCCAATTTCCGCGAACAACAACCTCACAAGTTTCTTTCACCCGCTCTATTGCTTTCTTTGAATTCGGCCCTTTACCGACGAGATCGCCAAGACAGAAGATCCTGTCAATTTGCCGCTCCTCTAAATAATCAAGCACCTGGTCGAGTGCAGTGATATTTCCGTGAATGTCTGAAATTACTGCAATGCTCATCTCGTTCATCTCCCTTTGCTGCATATCATACTAATAGTTTCGCTTCTTATATAAAAAAACCTTCCCGAACAAGTAGATTCCCGTTGGAAGGTTTTTGTGTTTATTCAAAATGCCAGACGACTGCAACCGTGCCTGCCCCGGCATGCACAGCAATTGTTGAGCTGATTTCGCCGATGAAGGTGCCCATTTGAGGAAACCTGGATAAAATTTCTTTTTCAATATCCTTTGCCTTTTCAAGGACATTCCCATGCATGATCTGAACCTGCTCTATCCTGTGTTTCTCTGCAGATTCTTCAAGAAGCTCCATCATCCGCCTTATGGCTTTTTTCTCCGAGCGCACCTTATCAAAAAGCTGGAATTCTCCATTCCGGTCAACGTGGATGATCGGCTTTACCTTTAATATGCTTCCCAGGAGATACTGAGTTCCGGACATTCTTCCGCCCTTATAGAATTGGTCAAGATTGCCCAGCAGGATATAATTCTCATACTGATTGGCTTCAAGCCTCAGTGTACGGGCGATTTCTTTCCAGTCCATATCTTTGGATTGAAGCTCGATCCCCTTATTCAGCAGTCCGGTAATGATGTAAGACATCATTTTTGAGTCTACTGTTTCGACTGGAAAGCCTGCAATCTCTGCGCCCTGCATGCAGCTGTTCAGGGTTCCGCTCAATTTGGAAGAGATGTGGACAGCGATTGCGCAGTCATAATCAGCTTTTAATTTTTCAAACAGCTCGGCGAATTTGCCGACAGAAGGCTGTGATGTTTTCGGAACTTCTTTTTCAGCTTTTAGTTTCATATATAAATCATCAGAGGATAAATCGATTCCATCCTCATAGGTGCCCGATGAAAATGCAATGGTAAGAGGCATTACATAAACATCCTGATGCTGCTCAAGCTCCTTGGTGATAAATGCTGTGCTGTCTGTAATCCAAGCTATTCGTTTATTGGTCATTTAGCCTATCCTTTTCAGAAAGTTTGTAATGATGGTGTAAGCCATTTCATTATACACGAACTTCTCTATGAATGTTTTAAAAGTTTTGTGAACGGCCTTTGGTAACTTTAAACAGAGGAAACGGCAATATTTTAAATGAAGAAAAAGGAGAAAGCAGCAGGTAGCTAGAACTATATGTTCAGAATATTCTTTTAAAAAGGAGGGGTCGTATGCAAACGGAAAATATTTGTGCCCTTGTGACTGGCGGAGCATCGGGCCTTGGGGAGGCGGCTGCAAGAAGAATACTGGATAGGGGCAGCCGGGTCTGCATCGTTGACATGGACGAGGAAAAGGGAACTAATATTCAAAAAGAGCTTGGCAGCAGCTCCCTTTTTGTGAAAGCAGATATAACTGATGCCCGGGTGGCTTCCGACGCGGTCAATTTGGCCTTTGAGAAACTGGGTTTCATTAATGTGTGCATCAATTGTGCGGGAATTGCTGCTGCTCAAAAGGTGCTTGGCAAAAAAGGGGTGCACGAACTCGATTTATTTTCTAAAGTCATATCAGTTAACTTGACAGGCACCTTCAATATGATCCGGCTGGCGGCAGAGAAAATGAAGGATAATGAACCAAATGAACAAGGGGAAAGAGGAGTTATCATCAGTACCTCATCTGTTGCAGCCTTTGAAGGGCAGATCGGGCAGGCAGCCTACAGTGCTTCCAAAGGAGGCGTGGCAAGCATGACCCTTCCGATTGCCAGGGAACTGGCTGAATACGGCGTCAGGGTGATGGCGATTGCTCCTGGTCTGTTTCATACCCCTATGTTTGATTCTTTGCCTGTGGAAGCAAAGTCTGCACTTGGAAATACAGTTCCCTTTCCCCGACGTCTTGGCTTTCCAGAAGAATTTGCAATGCTGGTACAAAGCATCATAGAAAACCCGATGCTCAATGGAGAGACCATCAGGCTTGACGGGGCAATCCGCATGCAGCCAAAGTGAAATAAAATTATTTTTGTAAGCGTTTTCCAAAAGGGGGGAAGGGGCATGGAGAAGACAACAGGATTTCTTAAAGAGGAACATCAGATTTTTCGAAAGGCGCTAAAGAAATTTCTGGAGAGGGAGGCCTATCCCTTTTACAGTCAATGGGAGCAAGAGCGGCTTATACCAAGGGATTTTTGGAGGAAGATGGGGGAGCAGGGGTTTCTGTGCCCTGATGTAGATGAGGTATACGGAGGAAGCGGTACTGACTGGGGCTTCTCCGTCATTATAAATGAAGAATTGGAAAGAGTAGGTTCAGGGCTGGTTGGCATCGGGCTGCATAATGACATAGCTGTTCCATATCTTTCTGAATTTGGTTCTGAAAAACAGAAAAACCGGTGGCTCTCCAAGTGTGCTGCCGGAGATATCATTACAGCGATTGCGATGACAGAGCCTGGTGCAGGTTCCGACCTTGCAGGCATTAGTACAACAGCGGTGGACGAAGGAGACTATTATCGTCTCAACGGGCAAAAAACATTCATTACGAACGGGATGCACGCCGATCTGGTCATTGTTGCCTGCAAGACGGATACTCATGCGGTCCCCAAACATAAGGGAATCAGCCTGCTTGCGGTTGAAAGGGGATGCGAGGGTTTTTCCAGAGGAAGAAAGCTGGATAAAATCGGCCTTCACTGCCAGGATACTGCCGAGCTTATTTTTGAAGACTGTCTTGTGCCTAAAGAAAATCTGATCGGAGAAGAGGGGAAAGGGTTTCAATATATGATGAAAAAGCTGCAGCAGGAAAGGCTTGTAGTTGCTATAGCCGCACAAGCTGCTTCAGAAGTTATGCTGGAGCTCACCTTATCTTACGTAAAAAGCAGGGAGGCCTTCGGCAGGCAGGTCGGACAATTTCAGAATACCCAATTTAAAATGGCAGAAATGGCCACTGATATCGAAATGGGCAGAAGCTTTCTGGACACCCTGAATAGGGAGCATATGCATGGCAAGGATATCACCCAAAAAGTTTCAATGGCTAAATGGAAGCTGACCGACAATGCCAGAAGGATAGCTTCTGAATGCCTTCAGCTTCATGGCGGCTATGGTTATATGGAAGAATATGAGATTGCGAGAAGGTACAGGGATATCCCGGTTGCGAGCATTTATGCCGGTACCAATGAAATCATGAAATCAATCATAGCCAAAGGGCTTGGCCTTTAGAAACACGAGAAAGAAAGGTGATGGGCGGATGAGGGAAGCTGTTATCATTGAAGCTGTGCGGACGCCGATTGGAAAGAAAAACGGCATTTTGAAGAATATCAGGCCAGATGAGCTGGCTGCTTTCATATTGAATAAGCTGACTGAGAGGGCGGGCCTCGATCCTTCTTTTGTTGATGATGTTATTGTGGGCTGTGTCAGCCAAACCGGGGAGCAGGCCGGTGATATAGCGAGGATTGCCTCTTTGATTGCCGGATTCCCTGTTGAGGTACCCGGTGTTTCCATTGACAGGCAGTGCGGTTCAAGCCAGCAGGCAGTCCATTTTGCAGCGCAGGCCATATTAGCGGGAGATATGGATATCGTAATAGCCGGCGGAGTGGAGAGCATGTCCCGTGTTCCGATTGGCTCGAGCTTTCAGGGAGCCAAATTAAGTGAAAATCTTAAAAGGAAGCATGAGATGATCCACCAGGGCCTTTCAGCAGAGAGAATCGCAGAAAAATACGGATTCTCCCGGCAGCAGCTTGATGAATATTCTCTCAAAAGCCACGAGAAAGCGCTAAAAGCACAGGCAGAGGGCAGATTTGAAAGTGAGATTGCACCAATCGAGGCGGTGCAGGATGATGGGACAATGCTTGTTGCATCAGAGGATTCCGGCCCGCGGAGGGACACATCGCTTGAGCTGCTGGGAACCTTGAAGCCGGCATTCATGGAGAACGGCAGGATTCACGCAGGCAATTCCAGCCAGATAAGCGATGGGGCAGCGGCCCTCTTGATCATGTCAAGGGAGAGGGCAGAAAGCTTGGGGCTTCGTCCGAGGTTCCGCATCCTGACAAGAACGGTTGTAGGGTCAGATCCGACACTTATGCTGACTGGTCCGATTCCTGCAACGGAAAAGGCGCTGCGAAAAGCAGGGCTCTCAATCCGGGATATTGATATTTTCGAAGTGAATGAAGCCTTTGCTTCAGTGCCTCTTGCGTGGCTGAAGGAGACTGGAGCCGATCCTGCTAAGCTGAATCCAAATGGCGGAGCCATTGCACTCGGCCATCCGCTCGGCGCAAGCGGCGCCAGGATCATGGCAGGACTGATTTCCGAACTGGAAAGGACAGGAGGAAGGTACGGGCTGCAGACGATGTGCGAAGGCTATGGAATGGCAAATGCGACCATCATAGAACGATTGTGACAGACTGGAAAGGTTCTGAAAAAAAAGTTCAGGAGGTACGCAATGACAGTGACGATAGGAAGGATTTTAGATCTTGCTGTAATGAAATTTCCGTCAAAAGAGGCCGTATACGATGTCAGGAGTAACAGGCGTTACACTTATAGTGAATGGAATATGCGCATCAACCGGGTCGCACATGCGCTTGCTGCTGAAGGTGTCAGCAAGGGAGACAGGGTTTCTGTTTTTTTATATAACACAGAGGAATTGGCGGCAGTCTTTTTCGCCTGTGCTAAAATCGGGGCCGTTTTTAATCCAATCAATTTCCGCCTCCAGGCTGAAGAAACAGCATATATCCTAAGAGATGCACGCCCGAAGGTTCTTGTTTTTGAGAAGGCTCTTGAAAGCGTGGTTTCCACTATTGAAGAACAATTTCCTGCAACTGCTTTCTGGTATATTGATGACGAACCGCCTTCCTATGCGGCCTCCTTTGATAAAAAAGTCTCTCAAGCCTCTGACAGCCCTGTTTTTGCTGATGTCAGCGAAAATGATGATTATGCAATCATGTATACAAGCGGAACGACCGGCCGGCCTAAAGGAGTGATCCATACACACAGGCATATGGCTGAACAGAGCATGACAGTGATCGCAGCAACAAAGCTTGAACCATCCGATAAAGGGCTGGTCACAGCACCGATGTTTCATTGTGCAGAGCTGCATTGCGCCTTTCTTCCCCGTATCCATGTTGGTGCTGGAAATGTCATCCTTCATCAGTTTAATCCGAAAAAGGTGCTTCAGCTGATTGAGGAGGAGGGGGTCACTAAATTTTTTGCCGCCCCTACAATGTGGAATATGCTATTGCAGGAAGATCTGCTGGCTTACTGCCTGGACAGCCTGAAGCTTGGCCTTTACGGGGCGGCCCCGATGGCCCCTGCACTTGTTAAGCTGTGCAGGGAGAAGCTTGGGATCTTATTGGTCCAGGCTTACGGAATGACAGAGATGGGGCCGGCCATCACCTTCCTTTCTGAGCATGATCAGCTTTCTAAAGCAGGCTCTGCCGGCCAGGCATGCCTGAATCATGAAATCAGGATTGTCAGACCGAACGATAATGGTCCATCAGATCCTGAACATATCCTCCCGGCAGGGGAGTCAGGGGAAATTATCGTGAGGGGCCCAAGTATGATGAAAGGCTATTACAATATGGAAGAAGCGACAGAAAAAGCTTTATATAAAGGATGGTACCATTCAGGCGACATCGGTGCTCTCGATGAAGAAGGCTATCTATGGGTAAGGGACAGGGTGGATGATATGATCATCAGCGGCGGTGAAAATATCTATCCGAGGGAAATTGAGGATGTGCTGTTTGAACATAGCGGAGTACTGGATGCAGCAGTCATCGGCCAGCCGAATGACAGGTGGGGAGAGACTGTGACGGCATTCGTTGTAAAAAAAGATCCTTCAGTTACAGAGGAAGAATTGGACAGCTGGTGCAAGGAAAGCAGCAGGCTCGCCAATTATAAGCGGCCGAGAAAATACATCTTCTGTGAAAGCCTGCCGCGTAATGCAAGCGGAAAGCTGCAGAAATTTGTTTTGAGGAGTGAATTGTCCCAATCAGCACAAACATGAAAATAGGAGCTGCCTGTAAAAAGGCGGCTCCTTTACTTGTTAGAGGTGATCCTTGATCGTTAGTTTGCCTTTTCCTCTTTTGTTGACAATCAGGGTCTTTGTCTTCTCATTTACAAAAGCATAGAGGATCTCTTTAGCTGAAAGGCTGTTTTCATCCAGCTTTTTTGTCAGCCATTCTTTTGTAAGATGCAGCAGTTTTAAATTTCTGAGCTGGATCTTTCCGTCGACTATGACAGAAATAGGCAGGCCTTCATCCTGAATATTAATATTGAGATGCTCGACAGTAACAGGGGTGTTTGCCGTTTTAGGAATAACGCTGATTTCCCCGATAGGTTCCAGTACAGCGTATTCGACATCAGATACTTTTGGAAATCCTTTGCTCCGCAGGATTGATAAAACCTGTGAGACTGACAAATGCGCTTTTTCCAGCTGATCCTCAATGATTTCTCCATCCTTAATCAGGATAGAAGGCTCACCCAGAAAGAACCTGTTCCCGATTTGATTCAGGGTTAAGTAAGAAAAGCAGATATGAAGCACAACCAGGATGGCCAGGGAACCGAGGGTAGGCCAGAATTCTGTGCTGATCAAGGGTTCAGATGCGACCGTGCCGACAATGATAATGGCGACAAGGTCATAAGGTGTCATCTGGACAATGGAAGACTTCCCCATCAGCCGCATGATTGCGATCGTTACAAGGTATAATACCAGAATTTTTATAAACAGGAACAAAATGACCTCTCCCAACGCTAAAAAAGATAATGTCAGTTTTCCCAGTTTTAATCTGTTTAAGCCTTCTTTACAGTCCCTCCAGCAGTCTTTTGGCGATCCTTTCATAGTCATCCTTTGTAATGCCAGGTGCAAATTCTTCCGGAAGCTCATCAAGGTCAGGGACCGGGCCGCCCTCAGGCGTGCCGTAAATAACCTTCAATGGCTCGCCGTTTTCCGGGTTCGTCCCTTTCCATATCTGTCCTATTCCCTTGAAATCCGTGTCGCTCCATGTATAGAGGACATTGCTGAGCCCTTTTTCTTCAAACTTGCGCGCCGCATCAAAACGGGAATTGTTTAAGTCGGGAATTGGCAGCATCTTTGTTAAGTCGACGCCTGTCGCGATATCGAGCGCCTTAGCGTAGGCTAATATGTGCGTACCTCCCCTTACCAGAAGATAGCCGATCATTTCTCTGGCAACAGGATGGTCTGTCATTTCATACACCCGCATTTTATGGGTTCTGGCACCAACCTCCAGGAAAAAATTATGAAGAAGATCCAGCACGAGATTGCCGCTGCTGAACACATTGTCCCCGGTCCATGCCCTTCCCATTGAATCGCCGGGAAGACCTGTCTGGGCAGAGGCTATAAAATGATAGGTGTTCCGTGCATCTTTCCCGTTCTGCAGAGGTGCAATATCCGGATCACCAGGAAAGGTATTTCCTTTCGAGAGCAGATTAATTGCATTTGTCACAAGCTCCACATGGCCAAACTCTTCTGCGGTGATGCTGGCGACCAGATCGTAAAATGGCTTCAGTTTCTTTTTACTCCGGAAGTTAAAGGATTGAAACATATAGTTATTGAGAGTAGACATTTCGCCAAACTTGCCCCCGAGCAGTTCCTGGACGGCAGCTGCAGCATTCATGTCGCCATGAGACGGCTCAGGGAGTTCGATCGCAAGCCTGTTTATTCTTTTGAACATATTTTTCCCTCCACTGGGTTGTTAGCCTGGAAATATCCAGACAATCTGCTGAATGCGGATATAGAAAGGTGTATTGGCAGACTTGACTACCAGATGGTCCGGCAGGGCATTAATCAAGACGCCCCTTACTGATCCATGAGTTGTCTGCACCGTTATAGAATCTCCTATCAAAGAAAGGGCGGCCTGATATACATATGGATCAAAGCTTGAATTAAAAGAGACAGCTGTACCGTCCATCTTTTCAGCTCCTTTTCGCCAAAATCTATCATAAGCCTATGAGCGTCAATGAAGTTTCAGAATATGTCCGTGAAAGAAGGACAGGAGGGCGGAGGTTTTATTGGAATATAATTTTGTGTGAAACAAAAGGCAGTGGAGGAAAAAAAATCCCCCATGCCTTTCAGCAGGGGGGATAATGGTTATGCCTGATTCTTTTTTTTGGACCATTCTTCAACGTTCCAAGTCTTAGTTACCCAGTCTTCATAAAAGTCAGGCTCATGGCATACCAGCACAACAGTGCCTTTATAAGCCTTCAGCGCACGCTTCAGCTCTTCTTTTGCTGTAATATCCAGGTGGTTTGTCGGCTCGTCAAATAATAGCCAGTTGCTTTCATTCATTAGGAGTTTGCAAAGGCGGACCTTCGCCTGCTCGCCGCCGCTCAATTGATTCAGCGGGCGTGAGATATGTTCATTTTTCAGCCCGCATCTCGCCAATGCTGCACGGACCTGGTGCTGGTCAAGGCTTGGGAACTCGCTCCATACATCGTCGATCGGAGTGATGTTGCCAGCTTTTACTTCCTGTTCAAAATAGGAAGGGAATAAGAAATCCCCGCGCTCGATTTTTCCGCTGAGAGGGGAAATTTTGCCGAGCATTGTTTTCAGGAGCGTGGATTTACCCACTCCGTTGCAGCCAACGATCGCAATCTTTTCGCCTCGTTCAACTGTCATATTCAGTTTTGGAAGGAGCGGATCGGAATAGCCGATTTCAAAATCTTTGCCTTCAAATACATACCGGCTGCTGCTGCGGGATTCCTTGAATTCGAAGGCAGGCTTAACGGCAGTTTCCGGGCGGTCGATCCTTTCCATCCGGTCAAGCTGCTTCTGGCGGCTTTTTGCCCGGCCTGTTGTTGAATAGCGGGCTTTATTTTTAGAGATGAAATCTTCCTGCTTTTTAATGAACTCCTGCTGTTTTTCATATGCATTGATATGCTGATTTTTATTGATTTCAGCAAGCTCGAGGAATTTATCATAGCTGGCGGTATATCTGCTGAGCTTCGAAAATTCCAGATGGAAAATGACATTTGATACGGAATTCATGAATTCTGTATCATGGGATATCAGCATGAATGCATAAGGATATTCCTTCAGGTAGCCGGTGAGCCAGCGGATATGCTCTACATCAAGATAGTTGGTAGGCTCATCAAGCAAAAGGACCTGCGGCTGCTCGAGAAGAAGCTTGGCCAGAAGAACCTTTGTACGCTGTCCGCCGCTCAGTGCAGCAACATCGCGGTCAAGGCCGATTGCGTCAAGGCCCAGCCCCCGCGCAGCTTCCTCAATCTTGATATCAAGAGAGTAGAACCCGCCGGCATCCAGCCTGTCCTGGATTTCCCCCATCTGCTCAAGAAGCTCTTCAAGCTCTTCGGGTGCAGCGTCAGCCATCTTGGCTGTCACTTCATTAAGGGCTTTTTCCTGTTCGAATAATGGAAGGAATGCATCCTTCAGCACATCGCGCATGGTCCTGCCAGGAGTAAGGATTGTATGCTGGTCCAAATAGCCGTAATGCACATTTGGAGTCCATTCCACTTTGCCGCTGTCGTGGATCAGCTGATTGGTTATGATATTCATAAGAGTCGATTTTCCTACTCCGTTTGCGCCTACAAGTCCGACATGGTCTTCCTGCAGAAGGCGGAAGGACACATCTTTGAATAAAGTTCTATCGCCAAAAGTATGGCTTAAATGATCTACATTTAATAAACTCATCGTTTATATTCCTCGCTTTGCATGTATAATCCATTATTACATCATACTAAAAAACAATAGTGTAAACCAGGTGTGTTAGATGCCAATTATCATTAGAGGCAGTCCATTTTTCCCGGGTAAGGGGAAACAATGTTTTTGACACCCTTTATATGGCTGTTATAATAGAATGTGTTGAAAAATCCGGTATAGGGCTGCCTGCCGGAACAGAATCTTGCATTTGGTCTGGAAAGGAAAGAAAAAATCATGGATACACAATCATATAGAATTTTGCTTTATTACAAATATGTTCATATAGAAGATCCTGCGGCACAAAGAGAAGAGCACTTGAATTTCTGCAACGGCATCGGCCTTAAGGGGCGCGTGCTGATTTCTGAAGAGGGCATCAACGGCACTGTGTCAGGCACAGTGGAGCAGACACAGGCCTATATCGACATGATGGACAATCATCCTTTATTCGAAGGCACAGTTTTCAAGATTGATGAAGCAGAAGGGCATGCATTCAGAAAAATGCGCGTCAGAGTGAGAAAAGAACTAGTGAACTTGAGCCTTGAAGATGATGTCGATCCATTAAAGCTGACAGGGACACACTTAGAACCAAAAGAATTTTTTGAAAAGATGCAGGACCCTGATACTGTCGTCCTTGATGCACGAAATGACTATGAATACGACCTTGGACATTTCAAGGGGGCGATTAAGCCGGATATCCAAAATTTCCGCGACCTTCCTGAATGGATCAAGGAAAATAAAGATAAGTTTGAAGGCAAGAAGATCCTGACTTATTGTACTGGAGGCGTCCGCTGCGAAAAGTTCTCAGGATGGCTTCTAAAAGAAGGTTTTGAGGACGTCGGCCAGCTGCACGGAGGAATCGTGACGTACGGTAAAGATCCTGAGGTGCGCGGCAAGCTGTGGGACGGCCAATGCTATGTGTTCGATGACCGGATCAGCGTTCCTGTCAATCAGGAGGAGCATGTCATCGTCGGCCGCGATTATTACACAAACGAACCTTGCGAGAGGTATGTAAGATGCGCAAACCCTGAATGCAACAAGCAAATTCTGACCTCTGAAGAAAATGAGCATAAGTATCTGCGTAGCTGCAGCCATGAATGCCGGGTGCATCCGCGCAACCGCTATATCAGTGAACACGGCCTTACAGAAGAGGAAGTGTCTGAGAGAATGAAGAAGCTTGAAGAAGAAGCTGTTCAATCTTGATAAAAGACGTGCAGGAGGCTGCACGTCTTTTTTATATGGAAGTTAAGACTGAAATCCCCCGAATGTTTTAATATTCTTCACCTAAGGTCGACAGCCGCTGTTTTGCCTGGATAGTACTTTTTTTCATTTTCAGCTGCATTTTCTTTCGCAGTTATAATGTCAGGAATGATTTTAATGACGGCCGTCCTGCTTCCAAGCGAGGAGCGGTATTTTTCTAGATGGGCTTTTGGCAGAGGTGACTGGAAGTAGCCGGGTACATACTTGTCCAGCATGTTCTGCATAACCCTAGTTGCTTCATCTACATTGGCTAGCACAAATGCTTTCCCAAAAACCATTACACTCATATAAGCTGTATCTGTTTTTGCGGGGACGGGGTCGGTAAGTGTGCCAAAATCTTCGCTTACTGTAAAGCAGACATGAGGACTATTATTCAGCAGCTCCATTTTCCTTCCTTCTGAGGCTCCATGAAAATAGATACAATCATCCTGCCAAATATAATTAAGAGGCACCACATAAGGGTAAGAACTGTCATTGAGTCCAAGATATCCTGTTCTGGCCTGCTTAAGGAAGGTGCTGATTTTTTCAGGATCTTTGACTTCTAGCATTGATTGGCGCATTGGAAACATATACTCCACTCCTTAGATATTTATGGTATATTCAGATTAATATCAATTTGACCATCTTTAAAGTGACAGTTTCATATAATCTTAAAGGGTCAGATGGGAGTGTACGATGACGCCGTTTTTAGACAGGGAAAGCCAGCTGCCTTTATATGTGCAGCTATATCAGTATATCAAGTCGGAAATCGAGTCAGGAAAAATGAAGCCAGGGGAAAAGCTCCCTTCCATCCGCAAGTTTTCCCGATTTCTGGACGTAAGCAAAAATACAGTAGAAGAGGCGTATCACCAGCTGATTGCAGAAGGGTATGCCGAGAGCAGGCCGAAGAGCGGAATCGTTGTAAACAAAATAGATGAATTTCCCTTGAAACAGGTTAAAGAACAATTGCCTGTTATTTTAAAAAAAGAGCAGGCAAAACCAAAAATTGATTTTCAATATGGCCATATTGATGCAATTGCTTTCCCAGCCAGGAGATGGAAAAACGCCCTGTCTGAAGCAGCATTCGATCTCTCTTTTCTGCAATATGGAGACAAGCAAGGCCAATTGTCCCTGAGGACCGAGCTGACAGGGTATTTGTACAGATCAAGGGGGATAGAGTGCACTCCAGAACAAATCATCATCACTTCAGGAACGCAAAATAGCATTTCAGTGATTATGAGTATACTCGAGCTTCGCGGAGAAGTGATAGCGATGGAAAACCCAGGCTATGATGGGGTGAGGAAAGTGCTGATGCATCAGGGAGGAAAAGTAGAACCCGTCTCTGTGGAGGAAGATGGAATCAGTGTTGAAGAGCTTGCAGAAAAGAGGGCAAAAGCGGTTTATGTGACACCTTCCCATCAATTTCCGCTCGGTATGGTCCTATCAATCAATAAACGGCTGAAGCTGCTGAAATGGGCTGCTGAAACTGGTGGTTATATTGTGGAGGATGATTATGACAGCGAGTTCAGATATCAGGGACAGCCGATTCCGCCGCTTAAAAGTCTGGATCAAAATGATCGCGTCATTTACCTTGGGACTTTTTCAAAATCCTTTCTTCCTGCAGCCAGACTGAGCTTCATAGTTTTGCCGCCGGCCCTTATAGCTGGCTATAAAAGGGACTTCAGCCTGTACAGCCAGCCAGTCTCTCCCATAATGCAAGAAGCTGCAGCACGCTTCTTGAAGGAAGGAGACTTTGACCAGCATATCCGGAAAATGCGTGTCCTTTATCAGGCAAAGCATAAAGTGCTGCTGGAGTCGGTAAGTTCTATGATGGGAAATAAAGCGGCTGTGATTGGACAAAAGGCAGGGCTTCATATCCTCATAAAGCTGGAAGGGAGGAAAAGTGAAGAGCTTGCTGCCAAGGCTGCCAAAAATGGTGTGAAAGTGTATTCTGCGAACCAGTATTGGGCAAATGGAGATGGTGATGATTCGATCATGCTGGGATTTGGAGGACTTTCTGCCGAAGAAATTGCAGAAGGGATAAAGATTCTTACCGAGGCGTGGTTTGAATAAAGAGCAAAAGAAAAGGGCCATCCAGGCCCTTTTACAGTTCTCCTCTGACAATCGGCATACTCATACAGCGCGGGCCGCCTCTGCCGCGTGAAAGTTCAGAGCTCATGATCTCGAGCACCTCGATCCCATTTTGCCTCATCATATCATTGGAAACATAGTTGCGGTCATAGGTAACTACTACTCCAGGGGCGATTGCCAGGGTATTGGAGCCGTCATTCCATTGCTCCCTGGCTGCTGCAATGACATCTCCACCGCCGCATGGCAGGAGGACCAGTTCTGGAAGATTCAGGACTTCCTTCAGGGTTTCCACAAGGCTGTCCTTTTCTGTGATTTTCAGTTCACCAGAATTCCCCTGCTCGAGAATATAAATTTTCATTTTCCCGTCGCTGTTCTCAATCGCAGGATGATAGGTGAATTTATCATGATCAATCATTGTAAACACAGTATCCAGATGCATGAAGGCCCGTGATTTAGGAATCTCGACAGCTACTACTTTCTTAATATCCTCCTGGCGGGCAAACAATTCCCTTGCCAGCTTTTCAATTCCCTGTGCAGATGTCCTGGCACTGACACCTATAGCAGCAACTTCTCTGCTCAGCACCAGCTCATCTCCGCCTTCGAGTGTATAATGTTCATCCCGATTAAAGAAAACGGGAATATCATGCTCTTTAAAGCGAGGGTGGTGCTTGATGATATAATCCATGAAAATTGATTCGCGTCTTCTGGCCGGTTCATTCATATTGTTAATGGTTATGCCTTTGCCGATGACTGCTGCAGGATCTCTTGTAAAATATAAATTCGGCATTGGATCAAGGAAGAAAGGGTAAGAATCCGCCATGATTTCATGAAGGTGCACTTTTTCTTTTAAATCAATTTCATTCTTTCGTACCCCGGCCATCACTTTCCTCACCAGTTCATCAGCCGGCAATGAATTCAAATACTCAGAGACCGCCTCAAAAGAGCCATTTACATTGGATTGGCTTTCCATCAGGATCTGTTCCGTGAACCGGCTGCGGATTTCAGGCTGTGCAAGCGTCTCTGTCATCAGCTTATCAAGATAAAGAACTTCAATGCCCCGATTGCTCAGAACTCCTGCAAAATAATCATGTTCCTTTTGAATCGCCGGCAAATAGGGTATATCATCAAATAACAGCCTCTTTAAGTATTGAGGGGTAAGGTTTTCTACCTCCTTGCCGGGTCTGTGCAGAAGGACCGACTTTAATTCCCCTATCTCCGAAGTAACATTTAACGGATGCTTCATTTATATAACCTCCAAATATGTATACGAGCCAGTTTTGTCTGGTTTCATGTCTACTGTTCATTTTCCTTTAAAGCAATGTGAGTAAACTAATCAATTTTTTGTATGTTTATTCAAAAGTTGTTAAGCGAAAAGCCAAGATAACAGTGAAAATACTGCTTCTTTTGGTACCTGCTGCAGCAAAGATTGGCAGTTTAATGTCTGCTGGTGCGCTGTTTATAGGACTTTCTCATTATTTACCAAAAAATATATGTAAATTCTTGTTTATTTTTCTAATTCTCTATATTACTATTTAACTTTATGTATTATAATGTTGGAGAATAGAAGAAATTTGACAATCTTTTCTTCTTGATTCGACAGCAATCTTAGAAATAGAAATGAGGGTAATACAGTGGGCATTATAAATGAAGATCGTTTCATTGAAACAGTCCACATGAAAGGCTTGCAGATTTCCCTGATCGCATCTGGCGATGGTACAGAGGTTATATATCATAAGCTGCATGCCGATACGAGATGGGGCCTTGAACCACAGGAAGATTGGAATGCTATGGAATTTATACATATTCTTTCAGGAGAGCTGATTCTCCAATCAGATAATCCTAAGAAATCGTATAAAGCTGGAGATTCCTTTTATAAAACTCCTGTCAAGGAGCATTATTACTTTCAGGCTGAAGAAACGACAGAATTCTTATATGTTACATCCCAGCCGGTTTTCCACCATTACAGCATGATAACTAAAAACCTGATGGATCTGGCTGTATCAATAGAAGAAAAAGATGGATACACCGTTGACCACTGCAGCAGGATTAATAAGCTGTCTATGTTGTTTGGTGAATATTTGGGTTTTAATTCCAAACAGCTGATGAGTCTAAATATAGCCTCCTTTCTGCATGATGTTGGCAAGTTGAAAATACCTCTTGAGATCTTGAGAAAGCCAGGGAAATTGACTAATGAGGAATGGGAAATCATGAAAAAACATTCCGAGTTCGGGAAAGAAATTCTTGAGCAGACTGGCCTGCCAATCTTAATTCAGGCAGGAAAGATAGTAGAGCAGCATCATGAAAGACATGATGGCAAGGGCTATCCATACGGACTGAAAGGCGAAGAAATTTCCGTCGAAGCTTCTATTATAGCAGTTGTAGATTCCTATGATGCCATCATAAGCGATAGAGTCTATCGAAAAGGAAAAACAAAAGATGAGGCATTACAAGAAATACTCAGATGCAAAGGAACTATGTACAATCCGTACATTGTTGATATTTTCCTTAAAATGAAAGACAAAATTTAAAAAGGGGGAAAAATAATGAAAAAGATCAGCGTTTTGGTCATGGCACTATTAATTGGTGCAGTTTTCAGCATTAAGCCTGCAGAAGCAGCTTATCTGCCTGAGTACGACAAATATGTAGAGGTATCTTATGATGAAGCAAGAGCGATTGCTGATATGCTTGGATTACAGGGTATCGAGCTCGGAGAGGAAACAGCCCAAATTACTTTTGAAGCTCAAGAGAAAATTATCAAGAAGCTTGAAAAATTACTTAAAACTGAAATTGACCATTATTATGTATGGCTGACAGTTGATGGTGAAAAAGTTTTAGGATTTGATCCTCCAGTACCACAATACTAAGAAGAAACTTGCCTGATTTAATTTCAGGCAAGTTTTTTTTTAATATAAAATTAACAATTTAAAGAGACAATAAAACTAGCAGTTGAAAGACATATCTAATACAAAAATCATCAATTAGGTCAGGTAGAATTATTCATTCAAAGGGCAGTTTCCTAATCAAAAGAAGTTTGGTTTTACATAGAATAAATGTCATTAAAACCTGTTGATTGTAGTGGAAGGCACGAAGACTCCTGCGGGAAATAGCGGCAAAGCTGAGACCCCGCATGAGCAAAGCGAAGAGGAGGCTCAGCGCCGCCCCGCGGAAAGCGAAGTGCCTGTAACGAAAATCAGCAGCCCCATTTTTCAGCCAAAATTGAAGACAAATGGCATTTTGATCTGTCTTCAATTCTGAGGAAGCTTGAAGGTTTCCTCTTTAATTTACAACTAAGATTAATTCCTATTGGGAAAAATAAAAGCACCTTCTATATTGTCCTTTTCATGTGTACAATTCAATCAAATATGTTAAAGTAATCAGTATGGAACTCCTTGATATACAAGTCTTTTTCGAATGTCGAAATGTCTTTATGAGGAGTACAGATGTATATTTACAGATGACATTAAATTCTATATAAAGAGAGGGATTATTATGTCCAGCAAAACCTTGGATAGCTTTTTAAATGAAAATCTCGAGGATCTGAAAAGCAGGGGCCTTTATAATGTAATTGACCCGCTGGAAAGCCCGAACGGTCCAATGATCAAAATTAATGGAAGAGAATTAATTAATTTATCCTCAAATAATTACCTGGGCCTTGCTACAAGCGACAGGCTCAAAAATAGTGCCAAAAAGGCAATTGATACATACGGTGTAGGAGCAGGTGCTGTCAGGACAATCAACGGCACAATGGATATCCATATCAAATTGGAAGAAAAACTGGCAGAATTCAAGCATACAGAAGCAGCCATTGCTTACCAATCAGGCTTTAACTGTAATATGGCTGCCATCTCTGCAGTCATGGACAAAAATGATGCTATTCTTTCCGATGAACTGAACCACGCTTCCATCATTGACGGCTGCAGGCTGTCCCGTGCGAAAATCATCCGCTTCAACCACTCTGATATGGAAGATCTGCGTGCGAAAGCAAAGGAAGCGACAGAGTCCGGACAATATAATAAAGTCATGGTCATCACCGATGGAGTATTCTCCATGGATGGAGATATTGCGAAGCTCCCTGAAATCGTGGAAATAGCTGAAGAGTTCGACCTGATCACATATGTTGACGATGCACATGGATCTGGTGTACTCGGCAAAGGCGCAGGTACAGTTAAACATTTTGGATTATCCGATAAAGTGGACTTCCAAATCGGTACGCTCTCCAAGGCCATTGGAGTTGTCGGCGGATATGTGGCCGGGAAGAAACAGCTGATTGACTGGCTGAAAGTCAGAAGCCGCCCATTCTTATTTTCAACGTCCCTTACACCTGCAGATGTAGCTGCTTGCATCGAATCTATTAGCATCCTTATGGAAAGCACTGAGCTGAACGAGAAGCTTTGGGAAAATGCCGATTATCTGAAAAAGGGGCTGAAGGAGCTCGGCTTCAATATTGGAGACAGTGAAACGCCTATCACTCCTTGCATTATCGGGGATGAAGTGGCTACCCAGGAATTCAGCAAACGATTAAATGATGAAGGCGTTTATGCTAAATCAATCGTGTTCCCAACTGTTCCGCGGGGCACCGGGCGTGTCCGCAATATGCCAACAGCTGCACATACGAAGGATATGCTGGACCAGGCACTTTCGATCTACAAAAAGGTCGGCAAGGAAATGGGTATCATTTAAGAATCAAATATAGATATGAAACGACGGATTTAGGTGGAGGAAAACGATGAAAAAGATCTTTATTACAGGTGCTCTTGGCCAGATCGGTTCAGAGCTGACTGTCAAGCTTAGAAATATATATGGAACCGATAATGTCATTGCAACTGATATCCGCAGGAATGATTCTGAGGCGGCCCAGTCCGGCCCTTTTGAAATCGTGGATGTTACGGATGCTAAATCTATGTTTGATACAGCAAAGAAGCATAATGCTGATACAGTCATTCATATGGCAGCATTGCTGTCTGCGACGGCTGAGGCAAACCCGGTTTTTGCGTGGAACCTTAATATGGGCGGCCTGATGAATGCACTGGAAGCTGCACGGGAGCTGAATAGCCAGTTCTTTACGCCAAGCTCAATCGGCGCTTTCGGTCCATCTACGCCAAAGGATTCTACTCCGCAGGATACCATTCAGCGTCCAACGACAATGTACGGGGTCAATAAAGTTGCCGGCGAGCTCCTTTGCGATTATTATTTTCATAAATTCGGCCTGGATACGAGAGGCTTGCGCTTCCCAGGCCTGATCTCTTATGTGACTCCTCCAGGCGGCGGGACTACCGATTATGCTGTGGAAATTTATTATAAAGCGATCGAAGAAGGCAAGTACACCTCTTATATCGATAAAGGGACATATATGGATATGATGTATATGCCGGATGCCCTTGATGCTATTATCAATTTGATGGAAGCTGATGCAGGCCGGCTCAAGCACCGCAACTCATTCAATGTTGCGGCAATGAGCTTTGAGCCTGAAGAGATTGCTGAAGCCATCCGCCAGCATATTCCTTCATTTGAACTTAGCTATGAAGTGGATCCAGTCCGCCAGGCAATTGCTGACAGCTGGCCGAATTCAATAGATTGCACAGCAGCAAAAGAAGAATGGGGCTTTAAGGCTGAATACGATCTTGCTAAAATGACGGCAGATATGCTGGAAAAGCTGAAAGTTATAACCGTTTAATCAGGTGAAAAAAGCTGGCAGGAGACCATCTCCGCCAGCTTTTTCTATATGAAGCAATTATTCCGCTACTATTCCAAAGAACTCTTTTAGCGCCACCAGTTTTGAAGTCTTGTCTAAATCTGTTTTAGACTTTTCCCCGTTCTCTGTTTTTACCAGTGTGTGCCCTGATAGCGTGATTCTTCCGTTTACTGTGGCAATCGTAATAATATCATCTTTGGTGAATGGCGATTCTGCTGACGTTTGATTGAAGCTGCAGGAACCTTGGAAAAAATCCAAGTCTCTTTTTTCATCAGTAAACCGGTACTTGATGACCCATTCCCCGCTGGCATAATGCATCAAATCGTAGCAGCCGCCTCCCAGACTCCTGACTTTATATTTACCGCTCGCATCCTCCTTCTCAGTGCCATCAAGCGGTATAGGCTGCCTGGCAGAGTCCCCGAAGCCTACATCTGTCAAATACGGCTGGTCTAGATAGACCAGTATGGCAGCATGGCTGTTTTCCCTGGCCCATCCGCCCGGTGTTTTGACTGTACCGGAGATAAGGGCTGAGCTGTAGCCCATCTTGGAAAGAAGGGTTTGGAAAAGGCCGTTCAGCTCATAGCAAAAACCGCCCCTGTTGTTTTCCACTACTTTTTTGTAAAACTGATCCCTGTCCAAACTGATCGGGACCTTCCTGATAACATCCAGATTTTCAAAAGGTATGCTTAGCATATGCCTTTTTTGCAGATGTGCCAGCGCTTCCAGTCCCGGTTCCTTTATATCTGCCTTAATCCTGGCTAGATAACGGTCAATATTCATATATTTTCACCTTCTATGCTAAAAAAAATTAGATTTATACTGTATCGGGCTGGTCCCTATTACTATTCTAACATGCTGTCCGATATAAGGATCGTATACTGCCTGCTGTCTGTTTAGCCTTTATAAATCTAACAGCTCATGTTCTAAAAAAAGTATGCTGTATTTCGATTGCGCGAAGCCCATATTCCTCAAAAATGAAAATGAGAGAAAGACAGCACGGTTGCAGGCCCCGGGATGCTTGTACTACAATAAATACAAACTTGGCAGGAGAGGAGGATAATTGATGGCAAAGTATGAAGTGAAGGTAGAATTCTGCATGATGTGAAACTACGCACCAAAAGCCGCGAGTTTCGCGGAGGACCTATTTAATCATTTCCGGTCTGAAGTAGGAAAAATGGAGCTGGTCCCCAGTTCAGGCGGCGCCTTTGAAGTGACAGTGAATGGAAGCAAAATCTATTCAAAGCTTGAGACAGGCGTCTTTCCTAAAAGCCAGGAAATCATTGATAAAATGAAATGACAATAGGAACAGCCCCGCCTTCTTTTTGGAGCGGGGCTTCCGTTATATTTAACCTCTAAATGGCCGGTTATTGTACAGGCACCTTGCGATCTTTGCCGGAGCCTTTACTGGTTTTGGAAATGAATACTTCCAGTATGCCGCAGGAAAATCGGGAGGTAACCAGTTTTTCTGTTATAAGAAATGGAAAATCGACTTCCCGGCTGACTGTTTCTTTATCCTTTTCTGCCCTGATGATCAGCTCATGGCCGTTTAATATGACGGAAAGCATCGCAGCTGTGAAATCTGTCAGCAAGGCTTCCACAATATATTCCGCATCCGTCTCATAAATGTCGATCCGGAAAGCTGATTGATCAAGATAAGAAGTCAGCGGATCAAGAAAGAAATGCTCCATCCATTTTTCCATTTCCTTGAATGGATTATCTTCGCTGTTCTTTCCCATAATAATGCCCCCTTGTTGCGACCATTATATTCATTAGAACCGCACAGGGTGAAAATGATATAATACTTCTAATTAATATGCTGGAGGATTAAAAAAGTGAACAATATTCTCAGACAGATCCCCCCTGTACACGAGATGCAGAGGGATGAAAGGGCACTTAGCCTGCAGGAAAGGCTGGGGCTTGAGCACGGCCGTTTTGCCGAGCTGATCAAGGAGGCGCTTGACTCAGTAAGACAGGCGATCCTGGCAGGGAACTACAGCGGTCCCGAGCCGGGAAGCAAGGAATTTCTGATCCGTTTATTTAATAATATCGAAGCTGCCGCTGAGCAAAAATACAGCTTTGCCTTACAAAAAGTGATCAATGCAACAGGCACCATTCTTCACACCAATCTGGGAAGGGCAAGGCTTTCAGAGGCTGCTGTTGAACATATGTCCAGCATTGCCAGGAGCTACTCTAACCTTGAATACAATTTGGAAAAAGGCAGCAGGGGGTCCCGCCATGATCTCGTTGAAGGTTTGGTTAAGGAGATCACGGGTGCAGAAGCGGCAATGATCGTCAATAACAATGCGGCTGCCGTATTCCTCGTTCTGAGGGCGCTGGCTTCTGGCAGCGAGGTCATTGTTTCCCGGGGCGAGCTTGTTGAAATTGGCGGTTCTTTTCGGATTTCTTCCATTATGGAGGAATCAGGGGCCAGGCTGGTAGAAGTGGGAACGACGAATAAAACTCATCTCCGGGATTATAAGGAAGCAGTAACAGAGGATACCGCGATGCTGATGAAGGTACATACGAGCAACTTCAAGATCGTCGGCTTTACCAAAAGTGTTCCTGCCGGTGAACTGGCAGAAGAAGCCGCAAAGAGCGGGCTTATCTATTACGAAGATCTCGGAAGCGGGGTGCTGTATGATTACAGCAAGCATGGGATTGGGGAAGAGCCTGTGGTAAGCGAGGTTCTGAAAGCCGGCGCGAGCATTGTGTCTTTCAGCGGTGATAAGCTGCTCGGTGGGCCCCAGGCAGGAATCATCGCAGGACGGAAAGATTTAATCGATAAGCTGAAAAAGCATCAGCTGGCAAGAGTTCTAAGAGTGGATAAGATGACCTTGGCGGCTTTGGAAGCAACGCTTTCAGCATATGTAAAAGATGAGAAGGCATTAATGGAGATTCCTGTCATCCGCGATATGCTAGCCGGTGAGGATGACCTTAAGAAGAGGGCAGAAGCATTTGCTGCTGAAGTACGTTTAGGCTGCCCTGATTCCGAGGTGAGGGTGATGGAAAGCACCAGCATGGTCGGAGGGGGGACGATGCCGGATGTTGAGCTGCCGACCTTTGCAGCGGCGGTCAGGATGCCAGGCATTACTGCAGATGAGCTTGCCGTAAAACTAAGGGAGCAGGATGGGGTGCCGATCATAGCAAGGATTCGCCAGGAAGAAACGATATTTGATCTCCGGACCGTTTCTGAAGAAGAGGCAGGGATCATTGCTGCCTGCCTGAGCAAAATTGAAAAAGGCTTGTCTCCAGAGTAGGGGACAAGCCTCTTTGCCATGTTCTACATATCGTGCCCGGAATTATGCTTTTGTCTTGTATGGTTGCGGTTTTTCACTTTCTTAGAGCCGCTTAACGGTTCAGGCTGACCTGTATTGTCCCCTTTTGGGGCGTTTTTGTGCATATCTTTGCTGTCGTTTTTGTTCATTTGCCATCCCTCCTAACATTAGGATGTTTTTTGCAGTTGTTTTTATACCGAATATTTTCCCGGCCGACTGCACAATTTAACACTACATCTTGATTAACAGGAGTGAAAACATGCCATACCATAAAGACAAACAGCAGGCTTTTCAGGCGGCAGAGCAAGGATTCGCCGAAGCCAGCGGCTTATATAATGAAATCGTGCGCGACAGCGCAAGCTACGGCCATCAGCTGAAGCACCTGCAAAATGAGGTCAATGAAGCATTTGCACAAATCGAAAATGCTCTTGAAACAGCGAGTGAACATCAACGGGGCCAGCTTGAGCAATTTCAGCGCGATTTGTCAAGGATCATCCAGGAAGTCAATGCTGTTGACTAATCATCACGCAAAAACCCCTTTTCAAGGGGTTTTTTGTTGTTATATTTTGGGGACCAAGCCACCAGATGATGTCACTGGTTTTTCTTGCGTTTTTTATTGTTTTGTTTCTGGGCTTCTGTCAATGGCTCATTTGAATATTCCTCGTTAAAGCCGGCTCCCTGCCCCTGGCTTTTAGCTGCGTTCATGCCTGGACGTACATGGTTTGCTTTTCGTTTCGCCAAAATTCTCACCTCCGCATTCATATCTTTTGCCTGTAAACCAGCCCTCATTCGGTAAAAAATTGCTTTTTTGCAATAATATTTGTTTTAAAAAACCCCAAAAAGGTATATAGAAATTGACTCTGTTAGCTGTCCAATCCCGCCAAAATTAATTGCAATCAAAAATATAATAAGTAAAACTTATCAAAAACAATAACTTTCTTGTTATTTACTTATATAAAAGGTTGTATTAAGATAAGAATTGTGAGAAAAGTGGCGATGGAAATGACAATTCAAACTTTTCGACAATTATTATAATTTTGGTATATGATTATCATTAGAGGGGGTAATACATATGTCTAAAAATGATGTTTTTAATTCAAGGAAATCATTTGAACTAGACGGTAAACGCTATCATTACTATCAATTAGCAGCTTTGGAAGAAGCAGGAATCGGCAGCGTATCAAGGTTGCCTTATTCCATTAAAGTATTGCTTGAGTCTGTCCTGCGCCAGTTTGACGGACGCGTTATTACACAGGAGCATGTAGAGAACCTGGCAAAATGGGGATCTGACCAAGTGAAGGAAGTAGACGTTCCATTCAAGCCTTCACGCGTCATCCTTCAGGATTTCACAGGCGTTCCTGCGGTTGTTGACCTTGCTTCATTAAGGAAAGCAATGGCTGACATGGGCGGAGATCCTGACAAAATCAATCCGGAGAAGCCAGTTGACCTGGTTATCGACCACTCAGTACAGGTTGATAAGTATGGTACTCCTGATTCCCTGGAAGCAAATATGGTTCTTGAATTTGAACGAAATGCCGAGCGTTACCAGTTCCTTAGCTGGGCTCAGAAAGCATTTGACAACTACCGTGCTGTTCCGCCGGCAACCGGGATCGTTCACCAGGTTAACCTGGAATTCCTTGCAAACGTGGTTCAGGCAGTTGAAACGCCGGATGGCGATTTCGAAGCTTTCCCTGATTCACTTGTAGGTACAGATTCCCATACCACGATGATCAACGGAATCGGCGTACTTGGCTGGGGTGTAGGCGGAATTGAAGCTGAAGCAGGAATGCTTGGCCAGCCTTCATATTTCCCAGTGCCTGAAGTAGTAGGTGTCAAGCTGACTGGAGAGCTTCCTAACGGGGCTACAGCAACAGACCTTGCACTTAAGGTGACACAGGTTCTCCGCCAGCAGGGGGTTGTCGGAAAATTTGTCGAGTTCTTTGGATCAGGTGTAACGGCACTGCCGCTTGCTGACCGTGCGACAATTGCCAACATGGCTCCTGAATATGGTGCAACTTGCGGATTCTTCCCGGTTGATTCAGAATCACTTAACTACATGCGCCTGACAGGCAGATCTGAAGAGCAGATCAAGCTTGTTGAAAAATACTGCAGAGAGAATGGATTGTTCTTCGATCCTTCACTTGAACCGGTATACACTGAAGTAGTTGAAATCAACCTTGCTGAAATTGAAGCAAACCTTTCCGGCCCTAAACGCCCTCAGGATCTGATTCCTCTTTCTGCCATGAAAGAAGAATTCAATCAGGCGCTTACGGCTCCTCAAGGGAACCAGGGCTTCGGCTTAAGCAAGAAAGAGATCAATAAAGAAGTAACCGTTGATTTCCAAAACGGAGACTCAACAAAAATGAAAACTGGGGCTATCGCAATTGCTGCGATCACAAGCTGTACAAATACCTCAAATCCATACGTGCTTGTCGGCGCCGGCCTTGTGGCAAAGAAAGCGGTCGAGCTTGGCCTTGAAGTGCCTAAATATGTAAAAACTTCACTTGCGCCTGGGTCTAAGGTAGTTACAGGCTACCTGCGTGATTCCGGATTGCTTCCATACCTTGAGCAGATCGGCTTCAACCTTGTCGGTTACGGCTGCACAACCTGCATCGGGAATTCCGGACCGCTGAGAGAGGAAATTGAGAAGGCAGTAGCTGACAGTGATCTTCTTGTCACTTCCGTCCTTTCAGGAAACAGGAACTTTGAAGGCCGTATCCATCCGCTTGTAAAAGGAAACTACCTGGCTTCACCGCCGCTTGTAGTCGCTTATGCACTGGCTGGAACTGTCGACATCGATCTTCAAAATGAATCGCTCGGAAAAGATAAAGATGGAAACGATGTATTCTTCAAGGATATCTGGCCATCTACTGCTGAAGTGAACGAGGTTGTCAGCAGGACTGTAACACCTGAGCTGTTTAAGAAAGAATACGAGCATGTATTCAGCGACAACGAGCGCTGGAATGAAATCCAGACCAGCAATGAACCATTATATTCTTTCGATGAAAACTCAACTTACATCCAAAACCCGCCGTTCTTTGAAGGGCTTACGCCAAATGCGGATGAAGTCAAGCCGCTTAACGGACTGCGTGTAGTAGGTAAATTCGGCGACTCTGTTACAACTGACCACATTTCACCAGCAGGCGCGATCGGCAAGGATACACCAGCAGGCAGATATCTGCGCGAAAATGGCGTTGAGCCGCGCGATTTCAACTCTTATGGCTCACGCCGCGGTAACCATGAAGTTATGATGCGCGGAACATTCGCGAATATCCGCATCCGCAACCAGGTTGCCCCTGGCACTGAAGGCGGCTTCACGACTTACTGGCCTACTGGCGAAGTAACAAGCATCTATGATGCTTGCATGAAGTACAAGGAAGACGGAACTGGCCTTGCAGTTCTTGCAGGCAAAGACTATGGAATGGGCTCTTCCCGTGACTGGGCAGCCAAAGGCACAAATCTTCTGGGCATCAAGACAGTCATCGCTGAGAGCTATGAGCGTATCCACCGTTCCAATCTTGTGCTTATGGGTGTTCTCCCGCTTCAATTTAAAGCAGGAGAAAATGCAGAGGTCCTTGGCCTGACTGGCAAGGAAACATTCGATGTCCAAATCGATGAAAATGTAAGGCCACGCGATTTTGTTAAGGTAACAGCAACAGACGAAGATGGAAACAAGCTAACTTTTGAAGTGCTTGTCCGTTTCGACTCTGAAGTTGAAATCGACTACTACCGCCATGGCGGAATCCTGCAGATGGTTCTGCGCGAAAGACTTAAAAACTAATAAAAGTGTAGGCGCCGCGGCATTGCTGCGGCGCTTTTTTCTGTAAAAAAAATATATGCTTCATACATAATTCTTGCTACAATAGCTTGTAGCATCAGAAAAATTTGAATAGTCTTCGAGAGGGGAACAAAAATGGAACAGACATTCCTTCAATCCGTTACATATGATAACGGCACATTATATATATTGGATCAGACCCTGCTGCCATCTGTCACAGAATTTCTTGAAATCACCAAGGTGGAGGATGCCTGGGACGCCATCAAGCAGCTGAAAGTCAGAGGGGCTCCGGCCATTGGGATTGCCGCTGCTTACGGACTTGTACTGGCCGCCAACAAGGCTCCTGAGGGAGATTTCTCATCATTTTACAAAGAATTCAAAGAAAATCTTGAGTACCTGGCAAGCTCCCGTCCTACTGCCGTTAATCTTTTCTGGGCGTTACAGAGAATGGATGAGCGTGCCCTGGCGGAAAAAGACCAGCCAGTTGCCAGGATAAAGAAAAAGCTTGAGGAAGAAGCACACCTGATCAGAAAAGAGGATGAGGAAGTATGCCGCATGATCGGCATCAACGGGCTGGCCCTTTTGAAAGACGGGATGGGTGTGCTGACACATTGCAATGCAGGCGGCATTGCCACTGCAAGGTACGGGACGGCGCTGGCGCCTTTCTATCTCGCAAAGGAAAAAGGCTGGGAACTTAAGGTGTATGCAGATGAAACGCGGCCGCTCCTTCAAGGTGCAAGGCTGACAGCATGGGAACTCCAGCAGGCAGGCATTGATGTGACTCTTATCACAGACAGCATGGCTGCCATGGTCATGCAACAAGGCATGGCTGAAGCTGTCTTTGTCGGCTGTGACCGGGTGGCCGCCAATGGGGACACTGCCAATAAAATTGGGACATACGGGCTTGCCCTGCTTGCCAAGGCACATAACATTCCGTTTTACGTAGCAGCGCCTACATCTACCATTGACATGAAGACAGAATCAGGAGATGCTATCCCGATTGAAATGAGAGGCTCCGAAGAACTTACGCATGGGTTCGGCAAAGCCACTGCACCGGAAGGAGTCAAGGTTTTCAATCCGGCATTTGATGTAACACCTGCTGAGCTGATAACAGCCATCATCACCGAAAAAGGGATCATTCAAGGGAATTATCCCGAAGAGTTAAAGAAGCTTTTTCATTCATAATTTCAAGAAAGCAAGCAGCAATGCTTGCTTTTTGTCTGTGAGCTCTTTCTGCTCATATATTTTTCTGACGGGGGCAACGTAATAATGGAGACAATTGAATTAGGGTCGTTCAGCCTCAAGATTGACTTGCTGGTTTCTCTTCTTTCGCTGCTGATCGTCCATCTGTTTTTCCTCTTTCATCTTAAAAATAGACAAGAGTTTCGAAAAACCTTCGAGGACAAGCTTTTTACAGCAGTGCTGATTTGGTTTCTTATATATAAGTTTGGCAGGCTGCTTTTCCAGCCGTCACTTTTATGGACTAATCCCCTGGGCTTGCTTTATTTCAATGGAGGGGTAAAAGAAGCTGTTCTCGGTTTACTCGGTGCCGCTCTTTATTTTGCCGGACAGTGCAGGAAGCATGGCTGGGCTGGCAGGGAAGCGGTCTATTTGATTATCTATGCGCTCATCACTTTTTTATGCGGATTTTGGCTGTTAAGCATTCTTTACTTTTTTATCAAATAAGCTTTTAAAGGAGGAGTATTGGCTATGGCCAAAAAAGTAATGCAGCTGATGGCCTTCTTAGTTTTGTTCCATATATCAGGCATATTGCCGCTCGATGCTGCTAAAGCGGACTTGCCTGGTCTTGCAGCGGGTACTGAGGCACCTGATTTTCAGCTGAAGGATCTTCAGGGAAATATTGTTAAGCTCTCAGATTTCCGCGGAAAAAAGGTCATGCTGAATTTTTGGGCTCCATGGTGCCCTCCCTGCAAACAGGAGATGCCTGAGATGCAAAAATTCCATGAAGCAGCCGGGAATGAGATCAGCATCCTGGCTGTCAATATCGATCCGCAATATAACTCGGCGAAATTTATTGAGAAGATGGGAATCACCTTTCCAATCCTGCTGGATGCCAAGGATGAGGTTAATACCCAGTATAAAGTCATGACGGTACCTGCTACTTATTTCATTGATGATAAAGGTATAATTCGGGATAAATATTTATCAGCGATGGAAGCAGAAACCATGTGGGAAATGACTGAAAAAATGAAGCAAAAATGAGCATCCTGATGGGGTGCTTTTTTATTTAGGTATAGGATTTTTTACTGTCCTGATTAAATTTTCAAAAAGTTGTAATAATTGCAGGAATTTTTGGGCATATTAACTGTTAGAATAGGAAATAAGGAAGGTGAAAGAAATGAGAAAACCGAGAAAACAGACATTTGCAGAGCTTGTCCTTGAAAACAAGCGCCAGCTTCTGAAAGATCAGGCTGCTATAGATCGCATTGAAGTAAGGCTTGAAGAAAAACGTATGGGCAAAGCTGAATAAATTCCCATTCGTAACTCCCCCTCTTAAGGAGATATTAAAAGGGAGGAGGGATAAGCATGGGCAATCCGAAAAAAGACAGCAGCCAGTTTGTGCCGAACCACATAGGAACTAAATCAAGAGGATTCGGCGGCAACAAAGGCAAGAAAATGCAGGATACATCAGGCAAGCATGCTCAGGTTATTCAAACAAAAGGCGAATAAATGATAAATCACAGCCGTCCCTTATCGGGCCGGCTGTTTGTTTGTATGACCAGATATTTTTTCCTTATGTGCATATGCCAGGCCACCCTTTTACCCACTCATTTCCAACATGAAAAAACAACATATTCCGCAAACTAATCAGGCAACAATCCACTACCGCCAAGGAGGGTTCCGTTATGGCACACAACAGGCCAAATCCCGATGACAGAAGCGATAACGTTGAGAAGCTTCAATCGATGATAGTCCATACAATTGAGAATATGCAGGAAGCAGAGGCTTCGATGGAGTTTGCAAACGAAGAAGACAAAAAGCGGATCGAAGCTAAGAACGAGCGCCGCCGGGACAGCCTGGACGCTTTCCGTTCAGAGGTTAAGGACGAATATCGCGCACAGCAGGAAAACGGAATAGAATAATGAAGCCATTGGCCCGGGATATTCATCAGAACCCGGGCCATTTTCATACTCTGGCCAGTGCGGCAGATTACTTAGTACATACATGAATATATGGTAAAATGATAGCGGACGCGTAAGCGGAGAGTAAATAATTTTTGTAAAAGAAGATGTGATAGTGATGAATCAAAGGAAACAAAATGCTTCCCCTAACTTCGCCCGTATTGCGGAATGGGAAAAAGAGTACAGCGAGAACGGATATATATCCAATGAAGGCAGACTGTTAAGGCTGCTGAAGGAAATAAACAGTGATGAAGATCCCGGATCTGTTTCAGCCATTCTTACGCTTGCCGCTCTTTCAAGGCTTGGCAGAAATAAAGACGACAGCCTTGCCGCTGCCTGGATGGACAAAGCTTTAGAGCTGGATCCGCAAAATGGTCAGGCACGGAGATTTATGGCCCAGAGGGATTGGAAGAAGCATCGTGAGCTTCTTGATATGCTTGTCTTTCCCTCTATCAGGGAAACAGACAACCGGACAGCAAAGCGTAAAATCGCCGAGCAGTATATCAGCATTTCCCGCAGCTTCCTGGATGCATCTGAAGAAGAGAAGGAAAGGCTATCAGGCAAGAGGGAAGTGTCAGAGGAACTGACAGACAAGAAGTTTGAAGATATATACTCCAGCCTGATCAGCCTGCTCGATGCGGCTGTTGATGAAACAGCTTTGCTGCTGAAGGCTGCTGAAGAATATGAAGAGTCAATTTCAGGAGTTTTCCATACAGCAACCCATGTCAATGACATGAAAAAGCATATTGACCGAATTGCCGGACTGAAAGAAGAGTGGCATGCTTTATTCCAGACTGAAGAAGAGGAAACCGAAGAAATCAGTGCACTTGATAGTCTTAACAGTATGATCGGCATGGAAAAGGTAAAAAGCCGGGTCAATGATTTCTATAAATTCCTGAAATACCAGAAAAAAAGAAAGCAGCTGGGGTTTCAGATCAAAGATGAAATGAGCCTCCATATGATTTTGACGGGCAATCCGGGAACAGGAAAAACCACACTCGCAAGGCTGCTTGCAAAAATTTATCATGAACTTGGCGTCCTGCCGCGGGAAGAAGTGGTGGAAGCAGACCGCTCCCAGCTTGTAGGAGCATATGTCGGCCAGACAGAGGAAAACGTCCGCTCGGCTGTTGAGAGAGCGCTCGGCGGCGTTCTTTTCATTGACGAAGCATACAGTCTGAAACGGGAAGGCCAGACAGGGAATGATTATGGCCAGACAGCAATTGATACTTTAGTATCAATGATGACCGGGGCGGAATATGGCGGCAAGTTTGCAGTGATTCTGGCAGGCTATCCGGAAGAAATGCGGCAGTTCCTTGACGCCAATCCAGGTCTCAGGAGCCGCTTCCCTCAATCCAACCAGCTCCATCTTCCGGATTATACAGAGGATGAACTTGTGGAAATTGCTGATAGAATAGCGAAGGACAATGATTATATCCTTACTGATGAAGCAAAATCAGAGCTTAAAGGCAGGCTTGAGAAGGAAAAAGTGGATGACACTTTCGGAAATGCGCGGACAGCCAAAAATATCGTCCTCGACGCCATTTTTGAAAAAGGGGCGCAAACCGAAGCCACTGATCACCTGCTTCCTTATACACTGCTCGAAAAAGAGGACTTCATCCTTCACCAGGATGATGGGAAACGAAGTAACCCTGAGAAGCAGCTGGAAAGGCTTGTCGGACTTGAAAACATCAAAGAAGAAGTAGAGTCGCTGATATCGTTTGTAAAAATGCAGCAGTACCGCCGCGAACAGGATCTCCCATCAGTGCCTGTACAGCTTCATTCCGTATTTACCGGCAATCCCGGCACAGGGAAGACGACAGTGGCGAAGATTTATGCAGAGCTGCTTCATAAATGCGGGATGCTGAAAAGAGGACATCTCATCATTGCCGGCCGTTCAGATCTTGTTGCAGGCTATGTAGGCCAAACAGCGATCAAGACGAAGAAAATCATCAGGGAAGCATTGGGCGGTGTTCTTTTTATAGACGAAGCTTACTCCCTTTTAAGTGAATCGCCTGGGGATTTTGGCAAAGAAGCCATCGACACACTGGTTGATGAAATGACAAAGCATAATGAAAATCTGGTTGTCGTCCTTGCCGGCTATTCCAATGAAATGGAAAGGCTGCTGCAGAGCAACCCAGGCCTGAAATCCCGCTTTAAGAAGTTCTTTCATTTTAAAGATTATAATACAGAAGAACTTATCCAGATCATCAAGAATTACGCCGCTCAATATAAGTATGATTTGACTGCAGGAGCAATTGCTTATTTGGATGAAGCATTGCCCGGCATAAAGGCCGGAGGCAACGGGCGCCTTGCAGCCAATCTGGCTGATGAATCCATCCAGTTCCAAGCCTTCAGGCTCATGGAAGGCGATGAGAATCAATTGAAGGAGAATGCATCCCTTCTAGAGAAAGAGGATTTTGAGAAGGCGGTAAAGAAAATCACAAAGGGGAATAAAGATGCTGATATCAACGAAAGAAATTGAAGTCCGATATGCTGAAACCGATCAAATGGGTGTGGTATACCATGCCAATTATCTTGTCTGGATGGAGCTTGGCCGCACCAGGCTGATCGAGGAGCTTGGCTTCAATTATGCAGAGCTTGAAAAAGACGGAATCATTTCTCCTGTAATCGATATTGCCGCTTCCTATAAAAAGCCTGTCAGATATGGTGAAAAAGCTGTCATCAAGACTTGGATTGAAGAATATGACGGATTCCGTGTCACATATGGCTATGAAATATTGACAGAGGCCGGCGAATTGTCAGTAGAAGGCATATCCAAGCATGTTTGTGTGAAAAAGGAAAATTTCCGCCCCATTTCAATCAAGCGGAAATATCCTGATTGGCACGAAGCCTATGAAAAAGCGAAAAAAGCTCCTGAAGCGGCTGAGTAGGTGATCCAGTGGCATTTGGGATTGGAAAAAAAGAATTGAAAGAATGGAAAGATAAAATTGATAAAGGGGAAATTGCTTTCCTGACTCATTACTGGCTGGATGACCGCTTCCCCGGCTGCAAAACAGTGACAAAGGTAGGCTGCAATGATTTGGAAAAGCTGAAAAAATGGGGGATTTCCCATGGCCTTAAGCCGGAATGGATTGATATTAGAAAAGACGGCTATTCTCATTTTGATTTGCTGGGAGACAGGCAGAAACAGATTCTTGCCAAAGAAGGAATCCGCAATCCCCTGGACTGAATTGAAATAGAAAAAAACAGCCGCTTAGAAAGGCGGCTGCTTACTCTTCATATTTGAATACAGGCTCATTGGCCTTGTGATTCATTTCAACATACAGGTTTTGGTCATTAAAAAACCAAAGATCTTTTTCTTCAATAAAGAATAAGATGCCGTTTTTTTCTGTTACTGCACCTGCATTGACCGGCTCTTCATTGGCAACCCCGAGAGAGAATCCCTGCTGGACAGTGCTGCAGCCCCCGTAGCGGGCAAAGAAACGGAGATGGTCACCTTTTTCCAGTGAAAGTTCATCTTTATACCATTGTGCGGCATCGTCATTTATATGTATGTTCATGAGAAGTCTCCTTTCCCGCAATCTGTTTTCCATAATCATTATAAAGGACTATGCGGTGTAAAGCGAATAATTGAATCAGGCTGCATTAGTGAAACAGGCCTATTTATACTTTATGTTTTATTTGCAAAAAATACCCCTTATCAGGGTGATTTTCACAAGCTCTGCGATTCCTGCCAGGCCGTTTAACAGGTTGGAAGGGCAGGGTAAAGAAAAAATAAAGTGAAGGATGTGTCAGCTTGACTCAATATCGGTTAATGAATATGATCGGCATCTTTATTTTTGGCGGAATAGCGCTTCTTGTCGTTCTCCAGACAGATAAAGCAGAGAAGGCCATTGAAGCAGGCGCTTTTGCCGCTGTCATGGCTGTCATTTATTTTGTTCTTGCTGCAATCTGCGAGAAAAACCGGAACATTTTTATACCAGTTATCGGTGTGCTGGCAGTCTTGGCGGTCAGCATGATTTTTCTGCAGGGATACTTCTTCGGATCACATCACTAGAAGAAAACCGATACATTCAAATTACTGTAAAAGGGGGTGGCCCGATGTTTAAAATGACTGGAGCTGCAGCCGATAAACTGCTTGAGGCAGTAGAAAAGGAAAGAAAGACTGAGGATGAGAAGCTGTATGTACGACTTTCAATGGGGATCGGCTGAGGCGGCCCTCAGCTTAAGCTGTCTCTGGAAGAGCAGCCTATTACCGATGATAAAACCTTTGAATTCGGCGATCTTTCTGTTTTGATCCATAATAAGGATTTTGTCTATTTTGATCATACTAAACTTGATTATGTAAAAGATGTATTTGGAAATGCAAAGTTTCAATTGATTAAGTTATAGCTCTATAAGGGAAAAAAGCGCGTGTCTCCACCAGTAAACAGTCCGATCATGTGGAAAAACAAAAAAATAGCATTAGAAATCGAGCATAAAATCGCAAAGGATTTATGCTCGATTTTTTATTGACAGGTAAGTGTTATTCCTGTTTTCATTACCAGATTAACAAGTGAAATAGCCTATTAATCAGCATGACAATAGCTATCTTCATCCTATTGATTCGGGTTTCATTAAGATTGTATTTTTGCTATTAAAGAACAAGAGGATTAAAAACTTAATGTTAAAATATTTTTCAGCAACAAAGTAGGTCAAGTTTCATTAAAGAGCAGGTTATTGGAACAAGCGCTTTTTAAGGATTAATAAAAATAGGAATTTTAAGGGGAAAAGTTATGAAGCAAAAGGCGTCAGAGGAATTATTTAGAATAGATTGTGAAGATATTTATCTTCAAGAGTTTTCAATTGAAGATGCAATTCATATATACAGAATATCAAATCAGCCAGAAATATTTAAGTTCCTGCCTGACTGGAAATCAACCAAGGAACAAAGGATAGATTGGGTCACCAATTACGAGATGCCAGCAAATAAAGCATTTCTTGATGCAGCCAAAAGAACTGCCAACATTGAAGGTCACTTTTTAAAACTAGGGGTATTTATTAAGGAAACGAATGAATTGATTGGGTGGTGCTGTACGGGTATTAAAGATGAGCTTCCTATACCAAATAGAGAAATTATGTACGCCATTTCAAATGACTATCAAAGGAAGGGTTACGCAACCAAAGCGTCTATAGGTTTGATTGACTATTTGTTTACAAATACGAATGTAGGGATCCTTAATGCAGTAGCTTTAATTAACAACGTCTCATCAAATAAAGTAATTGAAAAATGTAAATTTACCTATCAAGGTCAACTGACGTTAGAAAATGAACGTTATAATCACTATATATTGAGTAAGTCAATGTGGAAGAAACATTAAGTAAGTGTTTGCTCTAAATTTATAGAGAGCTGCAATCGAAACATGTTCATAAAAAAAGACTAGCTCGGAGCAGTATGCTCTGAGCTATTTCCTTGCTGTCTATTGTATAATCTACCCTGCAGCTTTGATATTTTTTTCTCCACCATAACTGAACTGCTCTCTCCAGGAAGCATCTGCTTTATCTAGTCTTAATCTTGATACTCCATTGCGCCGGCAATTCTCACGGTTTGATTTGCGGCTGGGTTTATTTGCGACTCTCCAAATCAGCTTCAGGCTTCACCTCTTTATCCGTATCTGCAGTATCTGCAGGAAGAATAAGCTTCACCATTGTCCCTTCTCCCGGCCTGCTTGATATTTCAATGCTTCCGCCCAGTTCCTCGACAATTTTCTTGCAGACCGACATGCCGATGCCTGTGCCGGTTTCTTTTGTCGTATAAAACGGCTCATAAATCCTTTGCAGTGTTTCTTCCGACATGCCGCATCCATTATCCTGAATCGTAATGACAGCATGCTGGCTGCTGCATTCGACCTTTGCCTGGACAGAGCCGGCCGTGCTCTCGATTGTCATTGCTTCCATTGCATTTTTGAACAGATTGGAAAGCACCTGCTTCAGCTCACCGGGAACAGCCGCCAATGTGGGATCATCGGGGGAAGGTTCGAATAAAAGCAGGCTTCCCCTTAAAACGGCTTCGCTTTCGTAAAGCATTACAATTTCTCTGACAATCTGATTGATATGCACTTTTTTTATTTTGTTCTCGGAAGGTTTATTGGCATTCAGGAAACTGCCGATAATTTCATTTGCCCGGCTGATTTCCCCTAAAGCAATATTGGCATATTCCTCTTTACCGATCTCCCTGAGCTGAGGCTTAAGCAGCTGGAGGAAGCCCTTGACCGTAGTAAGCGGATTGCGGATTTCGTGAGCGATGCCGGCAGCCAGCTTTCCTAGATTCGCCTGAAATTCATAGGCGACTGCCATTTCCTGCACCTGTTCTGCGGTCTGTACAAGCTTTTCCTTTTTTTTCTGCAGTGCTTTGGAAAAAACAGCCGCTTTTTCCTCGAACTGGGCCAGAACTTGATCAATTTCCGCTGCCAATGGTTCAATAGGAAAGCAGAATATATGGATCGTTTCATTTTCGGGCCCATCAGCCCGGTAAATGCGGAACCAGCCTTCTTTAAAATGAAAATCAAGATATTCTGCATTCCTTCCAAAAAGGAATGCCTGAAGCTCCTGCACTTTCCGGCCGTCGGCAAGAAGTTCCGAAATATGCTTTTGGCAATGATGCTGCTGGTTACCTGAGGCCGAGATGATGTATAAATCATGGGTTAAAATAAAATAAGGAAAAGGAAACGATTCTTGAGATAAAGAGTTTACGGGTATCACAATATACCCTCCTTAAAACGAGTAATGTGTGTGTATTTTATCTTTTTTAAGCCGCCCGGCAGTCAGGGGCCTCACCGTAATATATGAATCTTTTTCCGTATTATGTGCGGAATTTGATAAAAAAGAAAGTTTTAAGTCGAAAAAGTGGGTAATTATGACTTTTATACTATTATACAAAACTGGTATGTACACTACAATAACGCACAATATTTTTCTTTTGCAGAACAGATTTTTTAGGGTGTTATTAGCATGTATAGCATGTGCTGAAGGAGCTGGGAGGAAAAAAATAAACGGCTTTCCAGCCGTTTATTTTTTGTTCTAAAGCCAGGAGATTTTTGGCTCTGTTTTATCTTTTATGCGTTTAATATTGGCCCTGTGCCTGTAGATGACAAAGAAGGCAAGGATGGATACAACTATAGTCAGCAGCGGATCCCATTCACCTACAAAAAGGGAATAGATTACAGCCGAAACAGCTGCCAGCATAGATGAAAGGGATACATATTTGGTTATGTATAAGCTGAGGAAGAAAATTACCACAATCACTGCAAACATAAGCGGTGCACATGCCAGCAGTACTCCTCCGGATGTTGCGACTGCCTTTCCTCCTCGGAAGCCGGCAAAGATAGGATACATATGGCCAATTACAGCAAATATGCCTGCCACGAGCCAATTGAAATCCGATCCCAGGAAATAGGGAAGGAGGGCTGCAAGAGTCCCTTTTAATATGTCTGCACTTGTAACGATGATGCCTGCCTTAACGCCAAGCGTCCTGAATGTATTAGTTCCGCCCAGATTGCCGCTGCCATGCTGGCGGATGTCTGTCCCGTAAAATGCCTTTCCGATCCAGAGCCCGGAAGGAATGGATCCGAGCAAATAAGCCAGTACAATGATAATGCCTGCTGTCATAACTTCTCTCCTTTATTCAAAATCCGCGATTCCCCACGTTATTTGACTGGAATCTGATTGTCTGATCTGGTATCAATTCAAAGAGGATTAGCCAGGTCTTTATATTGTACCATGTGAGGACAACTTAGCACCAGGTACTAATCCATGTTTATATATGCTTTACCCGGGAAAATGATCTATAGATAAGAGTTGAGCATTATTATTGATAATCGTAATCGTTTCGATTACAATAAGAATATCTTATAAAAGAGGTGACTGCAATGAGACAGGATATTCATCCGGATTACAGGCAGGTAGTATTTATGGACGTAAACAGCGGCTATAAATTTTTAAGCGGCTCTACGAAAAAGACGAACGAAACGATAGAATGGGAAGACGGCAACACTTATCCGCTGTTAAAGGTCGAAGTAAGCTCTGACACACATCCCTTTTATACCGGCAAACAGAAATTCGCCGATAAAGGCGGCCGTGTCGACCGTTTTATGAAGAAATACAATATGGAAAACAAAGAAAAATAAAAAGCAGCAGCCCGCCGGCTTCCCAGCCTGGCGGGCTTTTCTTATAAAAGCACAGTCCTCAGACTTTTTCTTTCTTATAGATCTGAAAGATCTTTTTAATTGCTTCCATGTGGAGAGCTTCATGGTAAAAACTGAAGAGAAAGGCTTCCCCTGCTGTATGGAAGGTTGTGCCGGCTTTATTGGTGAAAGGTTCTGGCAGCGTTTCTTCCAGGCGGCCAGGCATAAATTGGAGGATCCGGTCCTTTTGGTCAGCCATGATGCCGGCAATTTCCTTCAGGCTCGGCGGCTCCTGCTTCCATGTTCGCGGACTGGTGCCAGCACTGAAAAGCTCTTCATATGATGCCGGCAGTCCTGATTTTTCCTTCAGCAGCAAGAATGCTATTTTTTCCTGTATGTAGACAATATGTCCGAAATTCCAGCGGATGCTGTTATTGAAGCCGTCTGGAACAAAATCAGCTGCTTCCTCTGGCATGCGCTTAAGCGATTTTTCTGTAATATCCTTCACCGTCTCCATATGCTTGAAAATCAGATGCTCCATATAAGAACCCCCTATGTTTTTTCAGGCTGAGCCGGAAGCTGATGCCGGCCGGCCCATTCTATCAATAAATATACGCTTTGTTGTAAATATATTTCAAGAATCTTTCAATATGCTTTTCAGTGTTTCGCCTGGACCAAATCGGGTATCTATAGAACAGAAGCAACAATCATTTTACTTTAAAGGAGAGATTATCAATGGAACATACAAATGGTTCAGCAGAAACAAACAGCAAAGTAGAAAACAAACTGGAGAACATGGGATCTGAGAAGAAAGACGAAATTCTATCAAGCTTTGAAGGCTTCAAGGATTATTTAGGAGGCAAGGTTTCACTCGGCAAGAAAATGGGATTGAATGAAGAGCAGCTGGCAAATGCTGCGCAGAAGGTAGGCGACTATCTGGCGAAGAAGGAAGAGCCTCGCAACAGGGAGGAAAAGCTGCTTCAGGAGCTTTGGAAGTCCGGCAACGAAGAAGAGCAGCATGCTCTTTCCCATCTGCTGGTGAAGCTGGTAGGCTAATCTCAAAATAATCAGGAGCAAAGCAATCTATGCTTTGCTCTTTTTTTCTGTATAGGAATTTAAAATTGCAGACGTTGTCACAGGACGTGGCGTTCTTAGTCTGCGTTCCTTAAGGTGATCAAGGCGCTTGCGCTTTTGTTCTGATTGGCCATATGGTTTCTATTTTTGAAAAAAGGGTTATTATATAGGCATTCATCCGCTTGGCAGGAAAAAATGGGAGGAACAATTATGGGGCCGTTAAAAAAGAAAAGAGTATGGGTTCCGGCTGTGCTGCTATTTTTGATCATATACAGCGTTACAGTCATTTACCATACAAATAAAAAGCTGCCTGAGGGATTGTCTTATGAAGGGAAAGTCCATCAGGCTGAGGATTTGCAGCTGCTGACGGATTTATCATACGAAGACAAAAAAGGAAAAAGGCAGCATGATCAGGAAATTTTTGAAAGGATGCAGGAGGCGATCGAAGAAGCAGAGGACTTTATCGTTATGGATATGTTTCTATATAGCGGCTATTACGACAAGGAGGAGAAGTTCCCTCCGCTCAGCCAGAATATAACTGACAGGCTGATCAGAAAGAAGAAGCAGAATCCCGAGATGCCCATTATTGTCATTACAGATAAAATCAATACTACATATGGCTCCCATGAAGCACCTGAACTGGAGGAGCTGAAGAAGAGCGGCATTGAGGTGGTCATGACGAAATTAGAGCCGCTGCGTGACTCAAACCCGCTTTATTCTGGTTTCTGGCGGATGTTTCTGCAGTGGTTCGGCCAGGATGGCAAAGGCTGGCTGCCCAATCCGCTTGCCAATACTGCACCTAATGTCACAGCGCGGTCCTATCTTGATCTGCTTAACATCAAGGCCAATCACCGCAAGGTCTTCGTGTCTGAGAAAACAGCCATCGTTTCTTCAGGGAACCCCCATGATGCAAGCGGCTATCATTCCAATATCGCTTTTGAAGGAAGCGGCGGTCTCATAGCGGATTTGCTCAAAACAGAACAGGCTGTCATTGATTATTCCGGCTATGATATTCAGCTGCCAAAGTACCGGCAAAATGCAAAGGAAGGCGGACCCATCAGCCTGCAGGTTTTGACAGAAGGAAAGATTCTCAAACATATACTTCAAGAAATAGATGAAAGCCGGAAAGGCGATATCATATGGCTTGGCATGTTCTATCTTGCCGAGCGGGATGTCATCGGCGGCCTGGAGGAAGCGGCAGACCGCGGAGTGCAGATCAATCTCATATTCGACCCGAACCAGAATGCTTTTGGCTCGGAAAAGACAGGTCTCCCGAATATTCCGGTTGCTTCTGAACTTGAAAAGCTCGGTAAAGAAAACATTTCCATCCGCTGGTACAATACAGATGAGGAGCAGTACCATCCGAAGCTGATGTTCATTCAAAAGGAAGCTGATAGCGTTTTGATCGGCGGATCAGCCAATTTTACAAAAAGGAATCTGGATGATTTGAATCTCGAAACGGATGTTAAGATAGCAGCCCCCAATGATACAGAGGTCATTAAGGATGCTGATGCCTATTTTCAAAGGATATGGCAGAATAAAGATGGCATCTATACGCTTGACTATGGTACCCAGGAAGAGCTTCCGGTGTTCAGATATATCGTATACAGCCTTCAAAGGATGCTTGGTTTCACCACTTATTAATATATTTTCCAGCAAAAAAACCTTCCGGCACTCCTTTGCCTGGAAGGTTTTTTGCGGTGCCTTTAAGTGGAATGCTTTGAAACTTTTTACGTTTCCCAATCGTTAATATTAGAGAGTGCTGCAAGAAAAAACAGGCAGGATATTTTAGAAGATTCGTCCTTCCCTTTGCTGCATAGATTCGTTACGATAGTATCCGGGAGGAATTCATTTTATGGCCAATATACAATTAAATCAAAAGCCGGCAAAGAAAAGGGGCCTCGCTGCAGGAGTTATTCTCGTGCTGCTGGCTGTTATTTCCGGCATCCTGTTTTGGCTCTACCCCTTTGCATCACCCGTTAAAGAAGAGTATTTCTCAGGAGAGAACCCGATCATCTTTGAAGGAAAGCAGGAAGGAAATGCCTGGACTGATAACGGAAATATCTATCTGCCGCTGTCTTTACTCCAGGAAAAGCTGGACGATTCCATCGTGTTTGATGAGAGTTCTCAATCTATTATTCTGACTACCAAAAATAAAGTCGTCCAAATGCCGACGGATGCTTTGTCATATTATGTGAACAGCAAGCCTGTCGAACTGCAGCTGCCTGCCGCAAGGAATCAGTCAGGCGTCCTCTTTATTTCGCTCGATGAAATCAGGCGTTATTATCCTCTCGCTTATACAGTGCTTGAAGGCACAGGGGCAATATGGATTCAAAAGGACGGCGAGACGGTGCAGAAGGCAATCATCCGTGATCAGGACATCAGCAAGGAAAGGCTGCGGTTAAGGACTGATCCTGATCTCCAGTCACCTTATACAGCTGATGCCGAAGCGAATGAGGAACTGTATATCGAAGAGGAAAAAGGAGAATTCTATTTTGCAAGAAAGAGTGACGGAACTGCAGGATATATTAAAAAAGATTATGTCATTAAAGGAGATCAAACAGAAGTGTCTGCCAAAGTAGAGGGATACAAGCCTGAATTGAAGAAGATCGATGGCCCGATCCATCTGACATGGGAAGCTGTTTATTCGCAAAATCCGGATCATGCTGCAATCCCATCGATGCCGGGTGTTAATGTCGTCTCCCCTACATGGTTTGAGCTTGCAGGTGCGGATGGCTCAGTAAAAAACCTCGGTTCTGCGGATTATGTAAAATGGGCGCATGGAAGGGGTTATCAGGTATGGGGCCTGTTTTCCAATGCATTCGACCCGGAATTGACGCATCAGACATTTAAAGATTTTGAAACAAGGCAAAAGATTATCCGCGCCCTCCTGCATTACAGCCAGATTTATAAGCTGGATGGCATCAATCTCGACATTGAGAATGTGAATCAGGAGGATGGGCCGCTTGTGACTCAATTTGTACGGGAAGCGACACCTTATTTCCATCAGGCAGGACTGACGGTTTCAATGGATATTACATTCATTTCAAGCGGGAATTGGTCGGCGTTTTATGAAAGGGATAAGCTTGCCGGAATGGTCGATTATTTAGCAGTAATGGCATACGATGAACACTGGGCTACTTCGCCTGTTGCCGGAAGTGTTGCAAGCCTTCCTTGGGTGGAAAGCAATCTTCAGTCACTGCTTGAAGTGGTGCCGAAAGAAAAGCTTATACTGGGCGTTCCCCTGTATGCCAGGCTATGGGAGGAAAAGGATGAAGGCGGCATTTCCTCAAAGGCGCTGTCCATGAAGGAAGTGAAAGAGTGGCTCAATGAAACAGGAGCCGTGCCGGCTTATGATGAGGCATCCGGGCAAAACTATGCAGAATATTATTCTGAGAAAGATAAGGCAACTTATAAAATCTGGCTGGAGGATGAAATGTCCTTGAGGAAAAGAGCAGAGATAGCGGATCGTTATGGACTGGCCGGTGTCGGCAGCTGGTCCAGATATTTTGCGGATCAGTCAGCATGGGTGGCCCTTTCACCAGGTAAGGGCCAGGCTGCCAAAAAGTAAGAAGTCTCCAAAAACAGCATTCTATACTTTATAATAGGAAATGGCCGAAAAAGGGCCATTTTCTTTTTTAATTTCATTACGATTGGAGTCTTTTACATGAAAGTTGGTTTTTCAGCGCTGCAGTGGATGGCATTCATGGTTGCCGGGACGATTGTCGCACCCATCGCCATTGCCGATCTATTCGGGTTGAATCCGGCCGAGGCAGCGGGCCTCGTCCAGCGCACTATTTTTGTACTGGGGATATCAAGCCTCCTTCAGGGTTTCTTCGGGCACAGGCTGCCCATAAACGAAGGACCTGCTGGTCTTTGGTGGGGTGTGTTTGCCATATACGCAGGGCTCAGCACCTCATTGTTTTCTTCAGCAGGTGAAACTCTGCAGGCATTGGAGGGGGCGATGCTTGTCTCAGGCGCTGTCTTCATCCTCCTAAGCATCTTTAAGCTCATCGACCGGCTTGCCCTGCTGTTTACACCGGTTGTATCGGGAGTCTATCTGCTGCTGCTGATCCTTCAGCTCAGCGGTTCCTTTTTTAATGGCATGCTCGGAATCGGCTATCGCAAGGAAGGCGTCGACATGCCTGTCTTCTTTTTCTGTCTGGCGCTTGTCATTGCTGCGTTTTACTTGTCCAAACACAGGATCAGGGCGGTCAGCCAATATTCCATTCTGATCAGCCTTGCTGGCGGCTGGCTGCTGTTTTTTCTTTTCGGCCTGTCAAAGGAAGTGTCTATATCGGGAGGCAGTGTGATCTCCATGCCGGAACTGTTCGCTTTCGGGCCGCCGAAATTTGATGCAGGAATGACCGTGACTGCCGTCTTTGTGACACTGCTTTTGCTGACAAATATGATCGCAAGCATCCGGGTAGCAGACGAGGTGCTGAAGAAAGAAGGCGAAAAAACACCTTCTCCGCGGTTCAAGGCTTCCGGCTTTGTGTCAGGAGTCAACCAGCTTCTTGGCGGTGTTTTCTCTGCAATCGGACCTGTGCCGATTTCAGGCTCAGCCGGGTTCATTGCTACGACAAAGATCACTAAGCTCCTCCCATTCATAATTGGGTCGGCAATCATCACGGCAGCGAGCTTCTTCCCTGCCCTGATGTCTTTCTTTGCATCACTGCCGGCTCCTGTAGGATATTCTGTCACTTTTGTGGTGTTTGCCAATATGGCAGGCATTGCATTCGGAGAGCTTGACAAAGAAAAGGAAACGGGCCGGATACGCCTTGTGGCGGGCATTTCCCTCCTTGCAGGTGTAGGCGCTATGTTCGTGCCGCCTGAGGCATTTGAAGGGGTATCCCCGCTGATTACGTCATTTTTAAATAATGGACTAATATTCGGTTCTGTTATAGCAATAACAGCCGATCAGATTACAAAAAAGGTTTACGGACGGCAGACTGGGGAAAGCCGCTGATAGCCATGATGGCGGGTGCTTCTCCAGCACCTGCCATTTTTTCTTCATATCATGGACTTTATTTTTTGAATAATGATAAAATTATAGCAAATATACATAAGGAATTGATTCTATGCTAAAAACTATGCTAACGAAAGAGGATATATTTGAGCTTGCTGATTACGCGGCGGCAAAGAACAGGCAGCCGGATTCATTTGTTGGCTATTTGGGTACAGAGGCGCCGGATATTGCTGAAGATCTGGCAGACCTTTCTAAAGATAAAGATTCCGCCTGTTTTATTCATAGAGAGGACCCCTCAAAAATCACCGGATTCCTCGGGGTGGATGCCGATACGGAAAGAGGAGTCGGAGAATTGTGGGGGCCATTTGCAGATCCCCGCAGCTGGGATGACTCTGCTGCATATCTGCTGTCCTTAGCGGAAGAATATTTTGGGAACAGGCTGAACCAATGGCATCTTTTTATCGGCCGGAAAAATGAACGATGCAAATCGCTTGCTGAGAAGAAGGGCTTCAAGCTTGCTTCATCTCAGATGTTCATGGAGCTTACCCTTGAAAATCCAGTGGGCGGGGAAGCGCCATCTCTTTTAACAAAGGAGTTCTTTGCCGATTTTACCCATCTTCATGATTCACTGTTTCCAGCTACCTATTATTCCGGCAGCGAGATGCTCGAAAAATTCGATGAACAACATCTTATTTTTGCCATAACGAAGGACAACGAATTGTCAGGCTATCTCTATGCAGAACTGGACTCAGAAGAGAAGGCTGCGAGCATAGAATTTATGGGTGTTTCCCCTAATGAGAGAAGAAAAGGCACGGGAGCCAGGCTTCTCCTTATGGCAGCCAAGAAGCTGAGGGAAAGCGGGATTGAGAGGATAAAATTATGCGTTGACAGTGCAAATGAAAATGCCATTTCGCTCTACAGGAAAATGGATTTTAAAGAAACAAACACCCTTCTGTTTTATAAGAGGCTTTGTTAGTGTTCCATGCTGATTCATTTCATTTAGGTGAAACTCTTGTTTAACATCAGACTTATAAAAAGCAGTAAATCCATGATGAAATGAAGCCGGATGCATATCCTGCAGGATCATGCCGTAAAGCCACTGAAAGGTTTCAGACTCATCCCTTCAGGTTATAGGAATACTGGCGTATATAAAAAGAATATGAAATAATAAGGAGTGGTGAAATCATGTCAATTGAAAATCCGAGCCGGGAAGAAATCGGCAAAATACTGAAAAAAGCGAAAAGGGTTGCTGTTGTCGGCCTGAGCGGGAATCCGGACAGGACCTCTTATATGGTATCAAAAGCAATGCAGGATGCAGGTTATACCATCATCCCGGTAAACCCGGGCGAGGAAGAGATCCTTGGTGAAAAGGCTGTCGGGTCACTGAAGGAAATAGAGGGACATATAGATATTGTAAATATTTTCAGGCGTTCCGAATATCTGCCTGATCTTGCAAGGGAATTTGATGAAATAGATGCGGATGTTTTTTGGGCCCAGCTGGGTGTTGCTAATCAGGAAGCCTATGACTTTTTGAAGGAAAAAGGCTATACAGTCATTATGGATCGCTGTATCAAAGTAGAGCATGCAATGACAAAATGACGCAAAATGGAACCTAAAGCACACTAATACATCTGCTATTAGTGTGCTTTCATTTGCCGGGAAAGAAGGCTTAAAAAGGATTCCGCTCCTCTTTGTCAGCACCTGTGTCATTAATTCTTAATCTAAAAAAATTCAGAACTCATTTGCCAAAACCAAATAAATAGATACAATTAAGCATAGACGTCTTTTAAAAATATGGTAAACTTAAACACAGAACACTTGTTCTCATGCCGGTATTTCTGTGCCGGGGACAAGGATTATCATGTGAAAAGGCGAATACTTATAGTGATGTTCGACAACATAGATACAAAGGCAAGACGGTTGTGTGCAGCAATGAAAGGGGTATGTTTGTGGCAACAAATCAGCAGGCATTTGATTATAATGATGATGCCATACAAGTACTAGAAGGGCTGGAAGCAGTTAGAAAACGCCCTGGTATGTACATTGGAAGCACCGATGCGAGAGGTTTGCACCATCTCGTATATGAAATAGTAGATAACTCAGTGGATGAAGCACTTGCAGGCTATGGAGACCATATTATCGTCAAAATACATAAAGATAACTCCATCAGCGTGCAGGATAAAGGCCGGGGCATGCCAACAGGAATGCATAAGCTCGGCAAACCGACTCCTGAAATCATTTTGACTGTGCTCCATGCAGGAGGCAAGTTCGGCCAGGGAGGATATAAGACGAGCGGCGGGCTCCACGGAGTCGGCGCCTCAGTCGTGAACGCGCTATCAGAGTGGCTCGTAGTCAAAATCCGGAGAAATGGGTTCGTTTATGAACAGCGATTCGAGAATGGCGGCAAGCCCGCAACTACGCTCGAGAAGGTCGGAAAAACGAACCAGTCTGGAACAGTGATCCATTTTAAGCCTGATCCGGCGATTTTTTCAACGACTGTCTATAACTACGAGACGCTTTGCGAACGCCTTCGGGAGTCCGCGTTCCTGATGAAAGGCATGAAAATCGAACTGATTGATGAAAGGCACGATGCCCGTGACCTGTTCCATTTCGAAACAGGCATCGAAGCTTTTGTTGAGTATCTGAACGAGGAAAAAGACGTTCTGCATCCTGTTGTCAGCTTCGAAGGAGAGCATAACCAAATAGAAGTTGACTTTGCCTTCCAATTTAATGACGGATATTCCGAGAATGTCCTCTCCTTCGTCAATAATGTCCGTACAAAGGACGGCGGAACACACGAAGCCGGAAGCAAAACAGCCATGACAAGGGTCTTCAATGAATACGCACGCAAGGTTGCACTGCTGAAGGAAAAAGATAAAAATCTGGACGGCTCTGATATCAGGGAAGGCTTTTCTGCGATCATTTCCGTAAGGGTGCCGGAAGAGCTCCTGCAGTTTGAAGGACAGACAAAAGGGAAGCTGGGCACCAGTGAAGCACGTTCAGCCGTTGATGCAGTCGTGAGTGAGCATCTGTCGTATTTCCTTGAAGAAAATCCTAATATAAGCTCCCTTCTCATTAAAAAAGCCATTAAAGCCTACCAGGCAAGAGAAGCGGCGCGGAAGGCAAGAGAAGAAGCGCGGGGCGGCAAGAAAAGGAAGCGTTCGGAAGCGGTTCTTTCCGGAAAGCTGACGCCTGCGCAGTCACGCAATCCGCAGAAGAATGAACTGTACCTTGTAGAGGGAGACTCTGCCGGCGGCTCAGCAAAGCAAGGCCGTGACAGGCGCTTTCAGGCAGTCCTGCCGCTGAGGGGTAAAGTCATTAATACCGAAAAGGCAAAGCTTCAGGACATTTTTAAGAATGAGGAAATCAACACGATCATCCATGCCATAGGCGCAGGGGTAGGAGCGGATTTCAATGTGGAGGATGTCAACTACGAGAAGGTTGTGATCATGACTGATGCCGATACGGATGGCGCCCATATCCAGGTGCTGCTGCTTACGTTCTTCTATCGGTATATGAAGCCTCTCATTGAAGCCGGCAAGGTTTTCATTGCCTTGCCTCCTTTGTACAAAGTGAGCAAAGGGATTGGTAAAAAAGAGAAGATCGAGTACGCCTGGAGCGATGATGAGCTGCAGGGTGCCATGAAAAAGATCGGCAAAGGCTATATGATCCAGCGCTACAAGGGTCTTGGTGAAATGAATGCTGACCAGCTGTGGGAAACAACCATGGATCCGGAATCAAGGACGCTGATCAGGGTCAGGATCGATGACGCTGCAAGAGCGGAAAGAAGGGTTACGACCTTGATGGGTGATAAGGTTGAACCAAGAAGAAAGTGGATTGAAACAAATGTTGCCTTTGGCCTTGAAGAAGATGGGAGCATCCTTGAAAATGAAAACATCTCGGTTGCAGAGGAGGCGTCTGATCTATGAGTTCTTCTGAAAAATTCAGGGATCTTCCACTAGAGGATGTTCTCGGCGACCGATTTGGACGTTACAGCAAATATATTATCCAGGACAGGGCCCTTCCGGATGTCAGGGATGGGCTGAAGCCTGTACAGCGGCGCATTCTGTATGCGATGCATGTAGAAGGCAATACAAATGAAAAGGGCTTCAGAAAATCTGCCAAGACGGTAGGGAATGTTATCGGCAATTATCATCCGCACGGAGATTCTTCCGTATACGATGCAATGGTGCGGATGAGCCAGGACTGGAAGGTAAGAAATTTCCTTGTTGAAATGCACGGAAATAACGGAAGCATTGACGGAGACCCTCCAGCAGCCATGCGTTATACAGAAGCAAGGCTGTCGGCAATTTCATCAGAGCTTCTGCGGGATATTGAAAAGCATACCGTCGACTTCATCCCGAACTTTGATGATACTTCCAGTGAACCGACTGTACTTCCAGCCATGTTCCCGAACCTGCTGGTCAATGGATCGACAGGAATTTCAGCAGGTTATGCTACTGAAATCCCCCCGCATCATCTTGGGGAGATCATAGACGGCGTCATCTTGCGCATGGACAAGCCGGATTGTACGGTAGATGAGCTTATGGAGGTTATCAAAGGGCCGGATTTCCCGACCGGCGGAACCATCCAGGGGGCTGAAGGGATCAAGAAGGCCTATGAGACCGGGAAAGGCAAGATCATTATCCGCGGCAAATCTGAGGTTGAGGATATCCGCGGCGGCAGGCAGCAGATCGTTATCACAGAAATTCCGTTCGAAGTTAACAAAGCGAATCTGGTCAAGAAGATTGACGAGCTTAAGATGGACAGGAAAGTTGAAGGCATCAGCGAAGTCAGGGATGAAACCGACCGGACAGGCCTGAGGATCGTCATTGAGCTTAAGAAGGATGCAGACGCTGCAGGTGTCTTAAACTATCTTTATAAAAACACAGATCTTCAAATTCCGTACAACTTCAATATGGTCGCGATTTCAAACCGCCATCCAAAGCTGCTCGGGCTGCGTGAAATGCTTGATGCCTATATCGGACATCAGAAGGAAGTTGTCACCCGAAGGTCTCAGTATGAGCTGAAAAAGGCGCAGGACCGCCAGCATATCGTAGAAGGCCTTATGAAGGCACTGTCTATACTTGATGAAGTCATCGCCGCTATCCGTGCTTCAAAGGATAAACGTGATGCAAAGGATAATCTGATCAGCCAATTCGGTTTCACAGAGCCTCAGGCAGAAGCGATTGTATCCCTCCAGCTGTACCGATTGACCAATACAGATATTACGGCGCTGAGGGCGGAAGCGGAAGAGCTTGCCCAAAAGGTAGCAGAGCTGCTTAGCATCCTTCAGAGCGAGAAAAAACTTCTGAGCGTGATTAAAAAGGATCTTAAAGATGTGAAGAAGAGATTTGCGGACGCGCGCCGTTCTGTTATCGAAGCCGAAATCGAAGAGATTAAAATCAATCTTGAAGTGCTGATTGCCAGTGAAGATGTGATCGTTACCGTTACAAACGAAGGCTATGTCAAAAGGACAAGCCAGCGTTCCCATGCGGCATCAAACGGACAGGACTTCGGCATGAAGGATTCTGACAGGCTTATGTCAAAACTTGATATGAACACAACAGATGTCCTGCTTGTATTTACGGACAAAGGAAGCTATATGTATCTTCCTGTCCATGAACTTCCTGATATTCGCTGGAAAGATCTCGGGCAGCATGTCGCTAATCTAGTTCCGATTGACCGGACTGAGTCTATCATTGGCGCAATTCCGGTTAAAGATTTTGAGAATGACGCCTATTTAATGTTTGTCACAAAGAATGGCATGGTGAAGAAATCGGAGCTGAAAAATTACAAAGCACAGCGATATTCAAAGCCGCTTGTGGCCGTTAATCTTAAAAATGACGATATCGTAACAGATGTTTTCCTGACTGATGGCAAGCAGGATCTAATGCTTGCAACATCTATGGGATATGCCCTGTGGTTCCCGGAAGAAGAAGTCAGTGTTGTAGGAGCGCGTGCCGCCGGTGTGAAGGGCATCAATCTGAAGGACGGCGATTATGTGGTAAGCGGAAAGCTTGTCAGCAATGTCAAAGAGGAAGCTGTTGTCATTGCAACCCAGCGCGGGGCCATCAAAAAGATGAAGCTCGCTGAGTTTGAAAGGACTTCCAGAGCCAAACGCGGACTGGTTATGCTGCGCGAACTTAAAGCCAATCCGCACAGAGTGGTCGGTATGGTGCTGGCAAGAAATCATGACAAGATTTTTATCGAATCAGAAAAAGGCGTTATCGAGCAAGTGACAGCGTCTGACCTGCGCTTTAATGACCGCTATTCAAACGGATCGTTCATCCTCGACGAATCTGACAGCGGAAAAGCGAAAAAGATGTGGCAAGAGGCAGCCGAGATAACGGCTGATTAATGAAAAGCCCCTGTTGAACAGACAGGGGCTTTTTGCTGTGAAGAAAAATAAAAGTGAGCAAAAAGACCTGTTTTGCTATTTTACTATAAGGGTATAAAGATTACGATTACATAAGTTAATCTGTCAGCAAGGGCATGAAAGCATTTTCACCTTGTCCGCCAGCGAAACTTCTGATAGATTTAAGGGAGTTATTATTTCAAGATAACAATTTGCTGACAGACAGCCAAGGGGGAAACGAATGGAGACTTTTGTGAACGAGTTCCAGGAATATGTTGGCCTGGTAAATGATTTTGTATGGACATATATTTTAATAGCAGGATTGATTCTGCTGGGATTGTATTTCAGCTTCAAGACTAAATTTGTGCAGCTGAGATACTTTAAGGAAATGTTCAGGATCCTCGGCGATAAGTCGATGGTTTCTGCTGAAGGCAAGAGGGGGATTTCTTCATTCCAGGCGTTCAGCATCAGTGCTGCTTCGCGCATTGGCACAGGCAATATGGCCGGCGTCGCTACAGCCATTGCAGGGGGAGGACCGGGAGCAGTATTCTGGATGTGGCTCATCGCCTTCCTTGGAGCGGCTTCCAGCTTTGTTGAAAGCACGCTTGCCCAGATTTATAAAGTAAAGGATAAAGACGGATTCCGCGGTGGTCCTGCCTACTATATGGAAAGAGGCTTAAACAAACGCTGGATGGGGATATTGTTCGCGGTTATCATTACCTTCTGTTTCGGACTGGTATTCAACTCTGTCCAGTCCAATACCATCTCGCTGGCATTTAATCAGTCCTTCGGGATCAGCAGATTGTGGATCGGCATAGTGCTGGCAATCTTCACGGCTGTCATTATCTTTGGTGGGGTCAAGCGGATTGCCCATGTATCACAGGTGCTTGTGCCTGTCATGGCTGTTCTCTACCTGATTCTTGCTATTGTTATCCTGATTATGAATGTTACTGAAATACCGGCTATGTTCGGTTTGATCATTGAGAGTGCATTCGGCTTCAGGGAAGCAGCCGGGGGTGCCATGGGCGCTGCCGTCATGATGGGGATCAAGCGGGGGCTTTTCTCCAATGAAGCGGGTATGGGGAGCGCACCGAATGCTGCTGCTACAGCTGCCGTTACACATCCGGCGAAGCAGGGGCTTATCCAGACTCTAGGCGTATTCGTTGATACGATCCTGATTTGTTCTGCAACAGCCTTTATTATCCTTTTATCAGGTGATTATGCGGGAACAAATCTGACAGGGATCGAGCTTACACAGTCTGCCCTGGCAACGCATATAGGCTCATGGGCAAGCTACTTTGTGGCAATAGCGATCCTTTTGTTCGCATTCAGCTCTGTTATTGGCAACTATTACTACGGTGAAACAAATATCGAATTCATTAAAGAAAGCAAGACCGCTCTATTTATTTACCGGCTGGCAGTGATTGGAATGGTCATTTTCGGTGCGGCAGTCGATCTTGAAGTTGTATGGGGACTTGCCGACCTGTTCATGGGCATCATGGCCATCATCAACCTGATTGCCATCACTATGCTTGGCAAAATAGCATTTGCAGCGCTGAAGGACTACAAAAATCAGCGCAGGGAAGGAAGAGATCCTGTCTTTTATTCTGACAGCATCCCGGGATTAAAAAACATTGAATACTGGGAAACTAAAGAGCAGGCTTTAAAGAAGAAAAAATTGAACTAATGAGAATGGCTTCCCTGGGCAGGGAGGCCATTTTTATATAGCCGGAGACTCATTTTGCAGTATAGAGGAAAAAAACAGTGCCTGAACCATCTTGCATAAGAGACCCAGCAAGAGAGACAACAAGATTCCTAAGCACTGTTGATCGGAATGGAGGGCACGGAGACTCCTCATAAAATGCATGCGCATTTTCTTCGTGCGATGCAGATTCATGGAAGCTGATTCAAAGTCCTGCGGGGGCGCAGCGGTAAAGCTGTGACCCCACAGCACGCTAGCGCGAGGAGGTTCAGCGCCGCCCCGTGGAAAGCGAAGTCCCTCGAGTGCATCAACAGCCTCAGTTAAAAAGCATAAAAGAATTGTCTTTGAACAGGTACATAGATTTCCCATATCTGGACATAATACGAATAAAATTGTTCGGAAAGGGCGGTTTTTATGAGAAGGGAACTATTGTTCGCGTTCGCGGCATTTTTCTTTATGTCAGTGTCAGCCATTACTGGCGCCTATGCAGTTGAACAGGCTGACAAGGCAGAAACGGTCGAGAAGAAGAAAGAAGATATCACCGGAGATGGAGAAAAAGAAACCATTTATATAAAAGGAATTCCATATGAAGAAGGGGCAGCCTTTTTAAAGGAAGTCTACGTGATCATAGAGGCTTCGAATGGCCAGACTTACAGGATAGATTTAGAAGGGGGATATGAGCCTTCTGTTAAGTTCAGCGATTTGAATCATGATGGAGTAAAGGATCTATTCGCAACGGTTCCCACTGGGGGCAGCGGCGGACTCTCCAACTACTACTTGTATACCTTAAAAGACTTCAAACTTGAAAATTTGACTATTCCGGAACCTTTAGTCATCGACAGTGAATTTCTGGACGGCTATAAAGCCTCTGTTTCCATTCCTGCGACAGGCCAATCTTATACTTTTGATTTGGCAGAGAGAAAAGATGACTATGAACGCCTGGGACTCTATCATAACGGCAAACTGAATGAACCGGCTGAACTGATGGTCGACCCTTTTGGGACACTCATCCCAATCATGCTTAGGGAAGGAAAAATCGGCTTAAAGGGTGTACAGCAGATCAGCGGGGCATATCACGCTGATTCGATAGCATTTGCTGAATCTTCATGGATATATGAAAATGGCAGCTGGAAAGTGCTTGAAACCAAGCTGTATGAGACAGGGAGGGGTCATAAAAAGAGATAGGCCTTTGTCACCCTTATAAGACTAACTTCATATGTTATAGCAGGAATAACTTCTTTCCGAAGGGAGAGCAGCTTGCTATGAGTCAATTTGATCCTCAGAAACTAAGCGTCCGGTACCTGGCTCCGGCAACAGAGCAAAAGCCTGTCGATGCCAGGAAATACACGCTTACACATTCAGATGAGACCGGTGACCTGTTTCTTAGCATTGGTTGCGTTTATGATTACAGCACCGTCAATAATAAATTCAGGGATGAAGTTCTGGCTGAGTGGCTGCCTCAGATGGGGCAATATGTACTTAAGGCAGCAGTATATGTGAGCGGGGGAGAGTTTGACGAAAAATTCTCAAAGGTGCGGTTTATGATCTTTCAGCGGGAAATGGATTTAGCGCTTAAAGCGATCATATATGGAGACAGGAGCTTTTTCTCAAGCTATCCGTGGCTGCTGGATTCACCGATATACGTGCAGTTTGATTCCGTATTTCCGCAGTTCAGCAAGATCATATACTATGGAACACCAAGGCAGTATTTAAATAGCTTACAGCAGCCGGTTATCTAAAAATGACAGGAAACAAGCTCCAGGCAATGACCGGGGCTTGTTTTACATAAGCTGAGACAGATGCATGGGAGTAAGTGGAATATAAATATATTATGTAAAGTAAATGAGTTTTCCTGAAGCAGAGGCGAAGCTGAGCAAAAGAACCACTAAATAAATTTATAAATAAAGAGAAACTAATAATGAGGAAAAATAAATAACCGATATATATAAGGCTGCTGTAAGTATATAGATACCGATATCTATGATTGTAACTATACTGGAAGCCAGCAGCAAAGAAATTAGGATATTATAGATAACCATTATAGTGAATCAGAAAATCAAAAATAAAGATACTCGTATAAAAAATTTAAAAATCCCAGCAAGTTGGCCCAAAACTCAAATACAGTCAAAATCCTATAAAATTTTTATTTCGTCTCACTATCTTAAGTATACTTAACTATTGAGACTAGATATTCATATGTTTGTATGACTTCCTATAATATATATTATGTTCGGGGCGTAGTTTTAAAAAACAGGACAGCTTAAGCTGCCTACTCTATCCTGTGCTTATAACCGCTGTCTTTTGCTGACTTTATATCAATGTATCCTGCGCTGTACTCAATCACATCATTGATAAAAACATCATGTTTCTTGGCGAAGGTTTTTACCTGTTCAATCAGGCTGCTGTCATATGTAGTTTTGTACTGGATTCTGTCTTTAGGCCGATTTTTCTTATTGAAATCAATATAATCCTGCTCAAGGACTTTTTTGAGTCCTGTTTCGAGTAAATAATTCACATGGGTATCATGTTCATAAGCCAGTTCATTCAGGTTTTCAATCAACGCTTTGCTGATATTAGTCCTGAACTTTACCCTTGATTCATCTGTTCTTTGAATCAGTTTTCCGTCAACCTTTTTCCACATATTCATTCACCTTCCTGATAAGAAACTCTATATCAATCATTATAGCATGTGCTGTTTTTAGCGAAAAGAACATATGTTCTATGTCAGTAAAATTGTTCACTTTGTCATCTTTCTTCCATTTTTTAAGCCCTTTATATAAATTTCCTGTCAGATTTCCTCCCAAACCGAATGCTTTTTTATCCCTATCACTCCAATAATATATAAAATACCTTAAATTGGAGTGATCCTGTTGACGAACCTTTATTTTATGGAAAATGCAGTAGAGGCTGCTTTGGAGAATGCTGCTGCCCATCTGGGAGGTCCTTTTGGAGCGGTTGTTGTGAAGGATGGTACGGTGATCGGCACAGGCACAAACCGGGTCACTTCGCTTAATGATCCTACAGCACATGCAGAAATACAGGCGATCCGTGCTGCCTGCCTGCATCTTCAGGATTTCCAGCTGAGCGGCTGTGAAATCTATACCAGCTGTGAGCCATGCCCAATGTGCTTTGGCGCTATCTACTGGGCTCGCCCAAAAGCAGTATATTTTGCCTGTACAAAAGAAGATGCAGCCGCTGCAGGATTTGATGATCAGTTTATTTATGAGCAGCTCTCCCTCCCGCTTGAACAGCGCAGCATAGAAATGCGGCAGGTTAAAATGGATGAAGCTTTAATGCCGTTTAAATTGTGGGAGAAGTCTTTTTCTAAGATTGATTATTGAGATATAAAGTACTTCCTTTTTAGGAGGATAAAAATGATAAAAGAACGATTGATACGCCGGATTGCAGTGGCTGCCGGCAGAGAGCCTGCTGATTTGGTCATTAAAAATGGAAAGATCATAGATGTTTTTAACGGTGAGGTCATTTATGGGGATATTGCCATTGCAGACGGGTATATCGCGGGCATTGGCGAGTATGAGGGCCATAAGATTTTCGATGCAAAAGGAAGCTATATTTCTCCTGGATTCATTGACGGCCATGTCCATATTGAATCCTCCCTTCTGACCCCCGGGGAATTTGCCAGGGTGCTGCTGACTCATGGTGTGACTGCTGCTGTGGCAGATCCGCATGAAATTGCGAATGTATCAGGCATTTCCGGTCTGCAGTACATGCTGGATGCTTCTGAAGGACTGCCTTTTGATTTTTATTTTATGCTGCCTTCCTCAGTTCCTGCTGCTGATTTTGAATATGCCGGTGCAAGGCTGGATTCTCTTGATCTAAAGCCATTCTTTAGCCATCCCAGAGTTCTTGGGCTTGGAGAAGTCATGAACTACCCTGCTGTATTGAATGCACATACTGACATGATCGTGAAAATCATTGCAGCAGAATCTGCCGGGAAAAAAATCGATGGCCATGCTGCAGGCTTAGGCGCATCCGGGTTAAATGTGTATAGTGCTGCGGGCATCCGCACCGATCATGAAGCAATAACCGCTGAAGAAGCAAAGGAAAGATTGCGTAAAGGGATGTATTTGATGATCCGCGAAGGAACTGCAGCAAAGGATCTTGAGAAACTGCTGCCTGCAGTCAATCAGCAGAACAGCCGCAGATGTCTGTTTGTCACAGATGACAAGCATTTGGATGACCTGCTTGAGGAAGGAAGCATTGACCACCATATCAGGCTGGCAGTGAAGTCAGGCCTCCCTCCTATAACTGCCATTCAAATGGCGACCCTGAATGCAGCAGAGTGTTTTGGTTTGAAGGATCAGGGAGCGCTGGCCCCTGGGTATAAAGCTGATATGGTTTTCCTTGAATCGCTTGAAGAGCTGATCATTGAGCGGGTATTTAAAGAAGGCGTTGAAGTCGTTTCCGCTGGTAAACTTTTGCCAAAAGGCTGTTTTAGAGGCGTGCCTCCTGCTGCTATGCTCAAAAATACGGTTAAAATAAGCATTACCCGCCAGGAAGATTTAAAAATCAGAATGACAGGAAATAAAGCCAACGTCATAGAGATTCTCCCTGGAAGCCTGGTTACCAGGCATATAATTGAGGAAATTGATCTGGACAGCCAAAACAGCTTTCTTCCCTCCACATCAAGGGATCTTTTGAACCTGGCCGTCATTGAACGCCACCGTGCAGCTGGACATATCGGATTGGGAATTGTTAAAGGGCTCGGCCTTCAATCCGGAGCGATTGCCTCTACGGTAGCCCATGATTCACACAACCTCATCATTGCAGGCACAAATGATAAAGATATGTTAGCTGCTCTAAGGGCTGTGGAGGATATGCAGGGCGGCCTTGCTGTCATTAAGGAAGGCGAAATGCTTGCCTCGCTGAAGCTGCCTGTTTCGGGACTTATGTCCGATCAGTCTTATGAAGAAGCAGCGTCTATGCTGGCAGACGTCAATAACGCCCTGAAACATCTAGGTGCAAATAAAGATGTTAACCCTTTTTTGGCATTATCCTTCCTGGCTCTTCCTGTTATCCCGGAAATTAAATTAACTGCCTCCGGATTATTCAGTGTTTCTCAATCTGCTTTTATTCCAATTGAAGCAAACCACAAGCCGGGATTGACTTTTTAATGCGGTAAATGATTTTCAAAATGAAAAGCTGGACTAAAATCCAGCTTTAGGTCGGGCGTAATTAGTTTTTAAAATTTCAAGTATGGTTTAGCAGCTTCAGTATTCTTTTTAACTACAACATCAGCATCCCTTGTAAGCGACAGGCATCTTTCATTAAAGTCAAACGGGATAGCCTGCTGGTAATCCTCTGAAAGGATGTTTGCGTTCCGGTACTTGCTGTCAGATAAATCCAGAATTTGCCCACGCTCGTCTGACTGGCGTTTCAGGTGGCTGACAATCACTTTTCCAATATGTCTTCCAAGCCTCAGCCCTTCATCATTATCCGAAGGGAAGTGGACTCCTGCATATAGCCGGCTAATGGCGTCTTCTTTTGAGATCCTTTTAATCTTTCCTGCTTCTTTAGGGAAAAAATAGGTCAGCATGACTTCTGCACAGCCTGACATGACTGCATGCCCTGAAGGATAGGCAGGGAACCTCGGGGTGCACAGCAATGTTTCAAGTGTCTGGTCATACTGATTGGGCCTTGCTGCATCCCAAAGGTATTTTAAATGCCAGGTAACCACCATACTGTCATTTATAGCACCTTGAACAACAGCAAGAATCCTTGCCGCTTGGGTTGGACCGACACCATACGTATCGATCAGCTTGTCAATGACTGGTGTCCATTGCTTTGTCGGAACACCTGTACCATAATAAATGCCGATCTTCTTTTGCTGAGGTGTCAGGTTGTTCAATGTCCGCTGAACGATTTTTAATTCACGATGAAAATCGATATAGTGAGGATCTTTAATTGGTAAAACGATTCTTTTGTAATTGGGATCAAGAAAATGGCCGTCACTGTCCCTTTTTAAAAAGATCAGCGGCCAGGAACCGGCATATGGCGTAACACCTTCTGATGGCGGTTTTCTTTCTCCAGCATAAGGATGCTCAGACCATCGCAAATAATTTTCTTTCATTATTTTCACCTCCTTGCCTGATGTAACAGCTTATGAAATCGGTTTGCTTTGTGGATAGGCGTAATAGCAGAATTCTGAAAAAATAACAAAAAAGACGAACTTTCATGGTCTATGAAAGTTCGTCTTTCTCATTATTTTGCAGGATCAAAGGTCAATTCATAACCTTGCATATATCATTCGTAAACTCCACAGGATCGCTGATCGGCAATCCTTCAATCAGCAAAGCCTGGTTGTATAATAGATTGGTGTATAGTGCCAGCTTCTCTTTGTCATTTGCAAACGCATTCTGCAGTGAAGCAAAAACCTCATGATTGGGATTGATTTCCAGAATTTTCTCAGCTTGTACATTTTGGCTGTCAGGCATGCTGTTCAGAATCTTTTCCATTTCAATGGTCAGATCCCCTTCTGCTGCCAGGCAGACAGGATGGCTTTTCAGTCTCCTGGAAGCACGGACTTCCTTTACCTTCCCTGCCAGCACATCCTTCATGCTTGTGAACATTTCCTGATAGGCTTTTTCTTCGCCCTGAGCATTTTCCTCTGCTTCAATCCCCAAATCTGAGCTGGACACAGACTTGAATTCCTTCTCTTTGTAGTTCATCAGCATCTTGATGGCAAATTCATCGATATCTTCGGTAAAGTACAGTATTTCGTAGCCTTTGTCGGCGACAAGCTCTGTCTGCGGAAGCTTTTCAATCCGGCTGATGGATTCCCCGGCAGCATAATAAATATACTTCTGGTCCTCAGGCATTCTAGAAATATATTCATCCAGTGTGACTAGCTTGTTTTCTTTTGAAGAATGGAACATCAGCAGATCCTGGAGCATATCCTTGTTGCTGCCGAAATCGCTGTATACCCCGTATTTCAGCTGCCTGCCGAAAGACTCGTAAAATGCTTCGTATTTCTCCCGATCATTCTTCAGCATAGACTGCAGTTCGCTTTTAATCTTTTTCCCGAGATTCTTTGCAATCAGCTTCAGCTGGCGGTCCTGCTGGAGGATTTCGCGCGAGATATTCAGGGACAGATCCTCTGAATCAACAATTCCTTTCACAAAGCTGAAATAATCAGGAAGCAGCTCGGCACACTTGTTCATAATCAGAACGCCATTTGAATACAGCTCAAGCCCCTTTTCGTATTCTTTGGAATAATAATCGAACGGAATTTTCTCTGGAATAAAGAGCACCGCATTATAGCGGATGGTACCGTCAACATTGATATGAATGGACTTCAGCGGCTTATCAAAACCAAAATGCTTTTCTGCATAAAACTTTTCATAGTCTTCTTCCGTCAGCTCACTTTTATTTTTTCTCCAGATCGGCACCATACTGTTGATGGTCTGTTCTTCCGTGTAATCCTCAAATTCACCATCTGAGCCTTCCCTAGGCCGCCTGCCTGGCACATCCATCAGGATAGGATAGCGGATAAAATCGGAATACTTTTTGACGATGCTCTTTAGTGAATACTCTTCAAGAAATTCATCATAATTCTCTTCTTCTGTATTTTCTTTAATTTTCAAGATGATCTCTGTTCCTGTTTCTTCCTTGACGGCAGGCTCGATTGAGAAGCCTTCTGCTCCCTCTGACTCCCATTTGTATGCTTCTGTGCTCCCATGGGCCCTGCTGATGACAGTAACGGAGTCTGCAGCCATGAAGGCTGCATAAAAGCCGACCCCGAATTGGCCGATGATATCATAGCCGTCTTTTAGCTCAGTATTGGTTTTGAAATTCAATGAGCCGCTCTTGGCGATAACGCCCAGGTTATCCTCAAGTTCTTCCTTTGTCATCCCGATCCCGGTATCTTTAATGACAAGAGTGCGGCTTTCTTTGTCAGGGGTAATTTTTATGTAATAGTTTTCTTTGTTGAAGCTGATTGAATCATCTGTCAGTGCTTTGTAATAGAGCTTGTCAATGGCATCGCTGCTGTTTGAGATCAGCTCTCTTAAAAATACTTCTTTTTTGGAATAGATGGAATGGATCATCATCTCCAGCAGTCTTTTTGATTCTGCTTTGAATTGCTGCTTTACCATTTTATTTCTCCCTCCCTGAATATGTTGAAGTTACATTAGCACTCTTTGAAGCTGAGTGCTAATTTTTTAATATCATATAACCTTTTGCTCTGTCAACTATCCCTTGGATAACTGTGCATTTCTCTTGATTTCAAGAGGTATTCCGGTATAATTTTGAGGGTATGTATATACTACTGATTGTGTATGCTTTAGCGGCAGGCGGCTGTCAGTTTTTGCAGCAGAGAATCGGCATAAAAGGAGTGACACGATGAAGATTATTTTGGCTTCTCCCAATTTCCATCAGGAACGTGGAAATACAATTACCGTTAAAAGAATATCTGACGGCCTCCGCAGGCTTGGAGCAGATACAAAAATTGTTTCTTCAACAGAAAGACCCGCATTCCCCCTTCCACAGGGAGATATCGTCCATGGTTTTCATGCTTACCGCTTTTTCCTTTACAAGAAAGAGCTTGGTATGCCGATAGATAACTATGTGATCACAATGACAGGAACCGACCTGAATCAGGATCTTTTTCATCATGAAAGGCGGCAGGATATAATCAGGACGCTTCAGGAAGCAAAAGCCGTTACAGTCTTCAATGAACAGGCAAAGCAGCTTATCATTAGCGAAGTTCCCGAAGCTGAAGCAAAGGTCTATGTGATTCCACAAGGAAGAAGTCAGTTTGAAATGATGGAGCCTGTTTTTAAGAAAGAGCAAAATACATTTGTCTTCCTGCTTCCAGCCGGGATCAGGAAAATCAAGAATATCCCGTTCGCAATCGCATCCCTAAAAAAACTGCATGACAGGTATCCCCATATCCGTTTAGTGATTTCAGGTCCTGTCATTGAAGAAGAAGAAGGATCATACGTGAAAAAGCTGGCGGAACAGGAAGATTGGATCGACTATATCGGCCAGATTCCCCACAGTAAAATGGGAAGTCTTTACGAATGTGCAGATGCCCTCCTGAACACTTCTATTTCCGAGGGACAGCCGGCAGCCATCATAGAAGCGATGGATTGCGGATTGCCTGTATTAGTTTCAGCCAATGAAGGAAACATAAGTCTTGTAAAGCACGGAACCACCGGATTTGTTTATCAGAATGAAGTCGAATTTCTTGCTTATGCCGAGCGCTTGATCAATAATTACGAGATAAGAAAAAAACTTGGAGCTGCTGCTGAAAATTACATAGCAGAACACCACTCTAATGTATCTGAGGCCGAAAGTATGCTGAGGATATACAGCAGGGTGCTTGCCCCTTCCTGAACAGCTTGTTTGGGACAGCCCTTGTTTAATGAAAGGAGAGGAATTCATGTCCAGAGAAGAAATCATCAAATTGACTTCGCTATCAACAAAAGGCGGCTGAGGATGCAAAATTGGTCCTGAGGACCTGGCGCAGGTTCTGCGTCATTTGCCCAAAGCTGTACCTGATCCAAATTTGCTTGTCGGGCTTGATACTTCCGATGATGCAGGAGTATATAAAATAAGCGATGATGTTGCTTTAGTGCAGACGCTCGACTTTTTCACACCGATTGTGGATGACCCTTATATGTTCGGCCAGATTGCGGCTGCAAACTCATTAAGCGATGTCTATGCAATGGGCGGAAAACCGATCACAGTTATGAATATCGTCGGATTCCCTATCAGCACTCTTGATAAGAGCATCCTTGCTGACATCCTGGCAGGAGCATCAGACAAAGTCATGGAATCAGGGGCCGCCCTTGTCGGAGGACACTCGATCGATGACCAGGAGCCCAAATTCGGACTCTCAGTCACAGGTGTTGTGCATCCGGATAAAATCAGGGCCAATGCCGGCGCTAAGCCTGGTGACCTTTTGATTTTGACAAAGCCGATCGGTGTCGGCATCCTTACGACAGCGATCAAGCGGGACCTGCTCGAGAAGGAAGATATCGATCTTGTCATGAACGTAATGGCTGCACTTAATAAAGATGCCGCAGAAGCAATGGAAAGCTTCCAGGTGAATGCCTGTACCGATGTGACTGGCTTTGGCCTCCTCGGCCATGCGATCGAGCTTGCTGAAGGCAGCGGAGCCGGAGTTATCATCAACAGCGGTAGTGTACCGGTCCTTCCAAGGACACGTGAGCTCGCAGAACAGAATATCATTCCTGGCGGTTCAAGGAAGAACCACAAATGGCTGTCAGGGCGGATTGAGTACAATCCTGATATTGATGAAACAACCCAGCTGATTCTGTGTGATGCCATCACTTCAGGCGGGCTGCTGATTTCTGTGCCTGAGGCGGAAGCTGAAGCACTGCAAAAGGCCCTTGAAGAAAGAAATGTCACTTCTGCTATCATCGGCGAAGTAACAGATCAATCTCCCGGGAAGATTAAAGTATTGTAAAAGGACTCGATTAGAGTCCTTTTTTAAGGGGTATGGGATGTCAGGCAGATTTGCTTAAAGCTTATGCTGCCTCTCTGCCCATCCCCCCAATTATATTAATGAGGTGTTTTATTGATGAAAAAATGGCTAATGACTGCAGCTGCCTTTACGCTGATCATGATCCTTGCCGCTTGCGGTTCAGAGGAAGGCACAGAACAAAAAGAAAACAGCAATAATAATGAAGAAGCTTTCACAATCGGCGTCATACCGGTACAAACGGAAGGTGCAATGGAAACGGCCATGGACAAGCTTCAGTCGATCCTTGAAAAAGAGCTGGACAGGAAAGTGGATGTTGAGGTTTATCCTGATTATAATGGCGTAGTTGAAGCGATGAACTACGATAAAATCGATATGGCCTATTTTGGACCGCTTACATATGTGGTTGCACACGAAAAAAGCGGCGCTGAAGCAATCATCACCCAGCTGATAGATGGAGAGCCTTTCTACCATTCATATATCGTCACACATAAAGACAGCCCGTACAATAACATGGAAGACCTGGTAGCAGCAGCAGGAGAAATTGATTTTGCTTTTGGCGATATCAATTCAACGTCCGGCTCCCTTATCCCTTCCATTGAACTGCAGGATCAGGGTGTTTATACATCCGAGGATGACAATAAGTTCAAATCAGTCAGATTCACAGGTTCCCATGATGCTACAGCCCTGGCTGTCCAAAACAAGCAGGTGGATGCCGGTGCGATTGACAGCGCCATCTACAATCAGCTTGTAGATTCAGGGAAAATTGATGGAGAGCAGTTCAAGACAATCTGGGAATCCGAGAAACTTTTCCAATATCCTTGGGCAGTTCATCAAGATACAGATAAAGAAACAATAGAAAAGCTTCAGGAAACATTCCTGGCGATCGATGATAAAGAAGTGCTTGATGCGTTTGGCGCAACAGGTTTTACCGAGGCTTCCAATGAACAATATGAAAGCATCAGGGAAGCAGCTGTCAAACAGGGAATCATTAACGAATAGAGCTGATTATTGTGTGGTTTAAACAGCGTAGTATTTTTACTGTTCTTCTGCTGGCACTGGCTGTATATGCCAGTGCCCGTCTTACTGAGTTTGATCTGACTAAATTCCGTGATTTCCAGAATATGATCGACTTTTTATCGCAGTGGTTTCCAATGGATTTCTCGCTCCTGCCCCGGATGCTCCAGGACAGCATGGAAACATTGGCGATGGCATTTCTGGGGAGCTTCCTCGGCCTGCTGGCGGCATTGCCGCTCAGTTTCCTGGCTGCAAGGAACACTTCCCCATCGAAAGCAGTCTATCATGTGACAAGGCTAGGCCTCAGTTTCGTCCGCTCAGTGCCGGAGATCGTATTTGGGCTGATCCTTCTTACGGCCTTGGGCCTTGGGCCTTTTCCTGCTGTACTGGCCATTTTGTTCCATAATGCCGGTGTGCTTGGAAAGCTGATATCAGAACTGATAGAGTCCTCAGAGCGCGGGCCGCAGGAAGCCATGCGGGCAGTCGGCGCCAAAAGCTGGTTTGCCTCCCTGTTCAGCATCCTGCCGCAAATTTGGCCGAATGTGCTGTCCCAGTTTTTCTACCGGTTCGAGGTAGCGATCCGTACCTCTCTGATTCTTGGTTTTATCGGCGGAGGCGGAATAGGACAGAGATTGTTCAATGATTTCAAGACCTTCCATTATTCTGCCGTTTCTCTCGATGTGCTGATTATTATGGTCATAGTCGTAATCGTCGATTTGTTTGGAAGCTTTGTCAGAAATAAAGTGATTTAAAAGGAGGCTGGGCTTATGATCAAGCTGGAGAATGTTACCGTACGTTATCCGAAGGCTGACTCCCCTGCCCTGCATAACATAAACCTTGAACTGAACCAAGGCGAATTCATATGTGTACTTGGAAAAAGCGGTGCCGGGAAGTCTACACTGATCCGCTGCATGAATGGGCTCCAGAAGCCTTCTGCTGGGGAAGTATACTTTCAGGGCAAGCCGGTATCCGGCAAATCTGCCGAGGAAGAACGGCTTGTACGGAGGGAAATGGGCATGATCTTTCAGCATTATAATCTCATCCCCCGTCTGACAGTCATGCAAAATGTCCTGACAGGAATGTTTGGCTACAGAAACACTTTCAAAAATCTGATAGGCGCTTTTTCCAGAAAAGAAATTGGACTTGCCCGCAGTGTGATGGAAGATGTCGGCCTGAGTGAGTTTGCCGGAAGGAAAGTTGAACAATTGAGCGGAGGACAGAAGCAGCGCGTCGGCATAGCAAGGGCCCTGCTCCAGTCTCCCAAAGTGTTTCTTGGTGATGAACCTGTGGCAAGCCTTGATCCCGGGACATCAGAGAGGATTTTCTCGCTTCTTCAGTCCCTTCACAGAGAGCATGGCCTTCTGACCATCATTAATGTTCACGATGTTTCCCTCGCAAAGCGCTATGCAACACGCATTCTTGCCTTAAAAGATGGCAGCCTCATTTTTGACGGGAAACCAGATGAATTCACAGATGAATTGTATAAACAGACCTATGGGGCTGAATTCATTCCGGTCTGATCCGGGGAAGGAGAATACTTATGACAAAAAGTCCTTGAGTGGTTGATGAGACAAGAGTCGTGTACGACTCAGCAGATAATGAAGTGTTATCAAGATTACAGCCCGGTGAAAAGCCGTCAGTGGTTTTAACCTTTGATGATGGACCTGGCAGGCATTTGCATTCCATTTTGGACAGCCTGGCAGCGGAAAATGCATATGCCGCTTTTTTCTGGCAGACACGGCTTCTGTATCCTGAAAGGCCATGGGAAAGAGTGCTCGATGAAGGGCATATCATTGGAACCCATTCATCCCGCCACAAAAATATGGCTGCTCTCTCCTCTGAGGATCAATATAAGGACCTGGAAACCAGCAAAGAGAAGATCCGCCGGGTTACCGGAAAGGCGCCTGTATTCTTCCGTCCGCCTTTTGGCCAGTATAATGAAGCTACCCTTAAGGCGGCCAATGAACTCGAATTGACCCCTGTAATGTGGCGAATTGCATCCCTTGATTGGGAGCTTAAAGGAAACCCGGAAAAAATCATTTGCAATGTAACTGATCATCTGGAAGATGGAGCCATTATCCTCCTGCATGAACTAAAGCAGACTGCTGATATCCTGCCTGAGTTATTAAAAGAGATCAAACTCAAAGGATATAGCTTTGCCTCCCTCCAGCCAGGAAAGAACGAAAGGAAAGCGCCCGGAGCATAACCCTCCGGGTGCTTTTTGCTTTTAGTGGTTGATTAGCATAACTTTAAGCTCTTCGAGTACAAAATTTTCCCTTTTTAGCCAAGTATGATTTTTTATTTTCCCGATGGCTTTCTTATTTTCTTCTATTGCTTCATCAATGGCCACCCATTTGGGTATGAATCCCAGCTCTGCTTCATATGTATCCAGCTGCTGCGCTGCCAAAGCGAAATCATTTAATTCACAGATATAAAAATGTGAATTCATTTGAAAAATGAAGCGGTCATCATATTCGTCGATACGCCTTTCAACGACTTCCCCAGCCTTTTCTTTAATCCTGCAGCTTGTGTAGCCTGTTTCCTCTGCAACTTCCCTGATCAGTGCTTCCGTGCAGGTTTCTCCTTCCTCTACCCCTCCTCCGGGAAATTTATTGCCTCCTGTAATTGTCTGCAGAAGAAGGATCAGATCATCTTGTATAATGATTGCCCTGACCGCTTCCCGTATTTTAATTTGCCTGTCTATGTTTGTATCAGATAGGCCCAAAAGTTTGTAAAAAGCCAATCATACCCCCACCTTATCATCTCATTAGGTTAATTTTACCATTAAAAGCAAAAATAAATAGGGCTGCATGACAGCATGCAGCCCTATTTATACAAGAATTATTGCGCAACCGGCGATTGTGATAGTACGTACTCTTCTATCTTTTGGGCAGCATCCTCGATATTTGCGGCTTGAATAGTCACGATCCTGTCTTCCGGATACATTTTAGCTGTATGCGTATAACGGGGATCATAATAATATTTAAGGAGCAGCGCAACCGCTGACCCATACTCTTCATCAATGAGATTCTGTTCTATTTCGGAAGCAATCGGTGTGTGGATCCTGTTTTTAATATGGCTGAACGCATTAAAGCATGCTTCAGGATGATCCCATGGCTTGTAATCCTCCAGGATATGGCGGACTCTTTCTTCCATCGGCATCTCAATGAACAGCTGGATCCCCTGTTCCTTCTTTTCAATGATAGATTCAGGGAGCACCACCTTCCCGACCCTTTTGCTCTCAGCTTCAAAAAAGACAAAAGGAGAATCCTGCACCTCGAGCACCTTCCTCAGCAGCCTGCTATCGAACATTTTCTGATTGCTCGGTTCAAGGCCGATATGGCCAAAGATGGAACCGCGGTGCCTGGCAAGTCCCTCGAGATCGATCACACTATAGTCCTTTTCTGCCAGCTTCTCTAGAATGGCCGTTTTCCCTGAACCTGTATAGCCGTTCAAGACGAATGCTTTGGGCTTAAGCTTGAGTCCTTCAAGCGTTTCGACAACCCATCTGCGATGCGCTCTGACACCGCCTTCGAGCCGGTATGTGCGTATGCCCATCAGATCAAGGAGGGTGGCAGAGGTTCTGCTCCTCATCCCGCCTCTCCAGCAGAATACGGCTTTGTCGCCTTCAACGGCATTAAATTCCCTGATAAAATCCGGAAGCTTGGCCGAAACGATTTCCAGACCGCGTTCTTTGGCAGCTTCAACACTCACCTGTTTGTAAATTGTGCCGATTTCAGCCCGCTCTTCATCATTGAACAAAGGTATATTGATGCTTCCCGGTATCGTGCTGTCCTTATACTCAGAAGGAGACCTTACATCTACCAGTACAAGCTTTCGTTTATCCTTCAGTTCTAAAAGTTTCTCAATTCCTACATCCTGGAACAATTTTTATTCCGCCTTTCCTGCTGTTGCATTCTAAGCTTATCTTTACTGCTATCACATAGAAAAGCTGATCACTCGCAGGGAGGATCAGCTGGAAGAACATCTTACTTCAACTGAGGGACTTCAGCGGATGAACATCCTGCCCTTTACCTATTATAAAACATTTCGCGGCTAAAAGCATATTTTCAGATTTTCCCCCTGAGCCTTTTCCGGTGTTCAGCTTTAATCGAAATCCCAGGTAAGCTGTTCTTCACTTTCAAGAGCTGCTTTTTTACTTTTAAGTATGTCTTTAGGTTTCTGATCTTTCTTCTGGTCCGCTATTTGCCTTTTTGCTTGCTTAATTGCTTTCCGTACATCACAAATGGGAGCTGGGTATCCAAGCTGAAAAAAACCAGGGTACAGCCAGGGTTCGTGTATATATGCCGCATCCACATCCTTCAGCTCCGGAACATACCGGCGGATATAGCTTCCATCAGTATCAAGCTCTTTTCCCCATTTGACCGGATCGATGATTTTGACGGTTTTTGAGCCGTTTTTACCGGCAAGAATGCCCATCTCTTTCATGTGAACAGCAGGCTCGTGGTCAAGGAACAAAAGGGCGAGCTCCAGTGCAGCCTTCTCCCAATCTAATAGAAGTATATTACAGGCAAAGCCTGCCAGCATCCTTCTGCTGCTGTAATTGAGCCAGCCGGTTTTGCGCAGGCAGCGCATACTCGCATCAACCGAAGGAATTCCGGTATTTCCTGTCCGCCATTTTTCAAGAAGCTCTGCATCATGCGCTCTGGCGGAATTACTATCGGCTGCATTTGCTTGTGTTTCTTTTTCCTGCCACTGCAATGCCTCACTCCGCTCAAGCAGCTTTGATTGAAAAAGGCTTAGCTGCTGCTTCTCAGTTTCTGTACAGTTTTCCGCCTTCTTTGCGGCTTCATGGTAGGCGAGCCTTGGTGAAATATTACCGTATGCCAGGTACGGGGAAAGCCTGCTGGATGAGAAAGAAGAAGCGAGCGGTTTTTGATAGTTTTTTTCATAGTTGGCGAGCTGTTCCCCTATGAAAAATTCCAGTGTTTCTATTCCCCTTTTTTCCCCGCCATTTTGTCCAAACCTGATGGCCTCTCCTTTAACTTTCATGCCTAATGCCTTCTGAACAGAAAGATTAAGAAAATCCGGCACCTTTTCCGGAACTCTGACCGCAGCCGGAGGATCTGTCAGCTCCTCAAGCATTGACTCCTGCCAAAGCTTTCTGAACCTGCTCTTGCTCTTTGGTTTTTCCAGCTGGCCTGGAGGATGGAAAGGATAGAAAGACAGTCCTTTAGACCCCATCCACTCCGCAGCCAGTCTGTCAGTATCCGTATCGTATTCCAGGTGGAAAAAAAGGGAGAAATCGCCGTATCTTTTCAGTAGCTCTTCGAGTATATCGATGATGGTGCCTTGAGCGGCAAATAATCTTCCTCCAAGACCCCTTAAGCCCTCATCCAGCTGCTCAAGCCCCTCTGCGGCAAATTGGATATGGCGTCTTGAGACTTCCTTCCGGCCTGAAAGCGGTTCTGCTATATATAAAGGGATAACCTCCTCCGCTGAAGCACATGCCTCTGCAAGCGGCCGATGATCATGAATCCTTAAGTCTTTCCTGAACCATACAATATTCATAAGAAATCACTCCGAAACTAGAATAGCGTCTCTATCCATTATACTGAACTAAGAGGGAAAAAGCTGGGTAAAAGGAAAGCGGAAGCGGATTGACGTAATCAGGAAATGCCAGCAATATAAATAGCCCGGCATTTGCCGGGCTTATTTAAGCATCTTCCAGTATTCAGTCTTACACTTTCGCTGCGGCCGGCTTCTCCACCTTCACCGTCCACCCGAAAGGATCCGCAACTCTGCCATATTGGATGCCAGTCAGTGTATCATACAGCTTCCGGCTCAGCTCCCCGGTTTCTCCATTGTTGATGACAAGCTTTTCATCCTGCCATAGAAATTCGCCGATCGGGGAAATGACTGCTGCAGTCCCTGTGCCAAAAGCTTCTTCGAGCTCCCCATTCCGGTAAGCCTGTGCCAGCTCCTCGATGGAAATCCTTTTTTCCGTAACCTGGTGCCCCCATTCTTCAAGCAGGGCAATGATTGAATTCCTGGTAACCCCTTCAAGAATGCTTCCATTCAAAGCCGGCGTGATGATTTCTCCATTCACTTTGAAAAAGACATTCATGCTCCCAACTTCTTCAATATACTTTTTTTCTTTTCCATCCAGCCATAATACCTGGGCATATCCGCCTTTGCCGGCACCCTGCTGGGCTTTCAGGCTTCCGGCATAGTTGCCTCCTGTCTTGGCATTGCCGGTGCCGCCTGGGACGGCCCTGACGAATTCCCGTTCTACCGCGATTCTGACGGGATTGATCCCTTCCTTGTAATAGGCACCGACAGGGGAAAGGATGATGATGAACTGATAGCTTGCAGAAGGAGCCACTCCCAAATATGGTTCTGTGGAAATGACAAAAGGCCTTATATAGAGGGAAGTGCCTTCAGCAGAAGGAACCCACTCTTCTTCGATCATCAGCAGTTTTTTGAGGGCTTCAAGCGCCAGGTCCTCGTCAATGTGCGGTATGCAAAGCCTGCTGTTGGATCTGTTCAGTCTCTCCAGATTTTTTTCCGGCCTGAATAAAAGGATTTCCTGATCTTTTGTCCGGTATGCTTTAAGCCCTTCAAAGACGCTCTGGCCATAATGAAAAATCATGGCTGCCGGATCCAATGTGAGCGGCTGGTAGGGAATGATGCGGGGATCATGCCAGGCTAACCCTTCCTTATAGTCCATCACGAACATATGGTCAGTGAAATTTCTGCCGAATTCCAGTGCCGCTGCTTCCGGCTTGACCTTTTTTTCGTTCCTTAAAGTTACGCTGATCTGGCAATCTGTCATTTTTGAAAACTCCTTTTCTGCTATTATGCTTTGAAGTGCTGAAGGGAATGGGTGAAAAAGAAGCAAATGATGTGAATGCGGTATCGCACCATATCATTTGCACCCTCCCTTGCTTACTTTTCCAATAAATAACCATTAATAATATTCTTAATATTATGGCAATCCTTTAATTAAATGTCAAGAACTTTATCCTTGCTGACTTTGTGCACCCTCAGCAAGATTAAATAGGAATCCATATACAAGACTGTAAGCTTCCCCGACTGACAATCCGCCATGAAAACCAGGAAGAGCATCGAGGGAAAAATTTAAATTCCAGATGCCTTCACCTGAATCAAACATCAGATCATAAGCGTCCCCGCTGCCTTCAAGCCCTTTATCCAGACTGTCTTTGAGGTATTTCTGATACTTCTTCTGCAGTTTTAATCCAAGCATAATATCGTAGTTGCCGAACACATCATCCACTTCAAGAGAGACAGCATCTGCACCAATGACATCAAACCATTTGGACTCCATGTATACAAACTCGCGTTTATGCTCACGGAAATAGGAAATGGGCTTTTCCAGAAAATCTGGCGATTCTTCAGCAAGGATTTCTTCTGTTTCCTTATCGCCTCTTTCCAAATAAGCCTCCCGGAAGCGGTCTCCCTCATTGCCGATTGTGAATCCATCAGCTGAATCAGAGTCTGTCATTCCGAGATATTCTTTTTCTTTTTCAAAAATCAGGGCAGTCCCTTTCTGTTTTTGTTCTTTTTCTATGTATGAAGCAAGATTTTCTTTTAGCATGAGTATTCTCCTTTTTTAGCGGTTTGCGGATTTCTTTCCGGAATTATAACCGGCTTATAAGCAGTATACCATTCCTTTCTGGCTTCACATAACACTATAATCCGGGGCAGGGCAGAGCCCCCGGGGAATATAGCTTTATAGAGTGCCTTTATGATGTTCGTCCAAAAGGTCCATCTGCACTTCAAGTGCTGCCCTGCCCCCGCTCTCTACTGCTCCATTCATATAGCCCTGATAAAGGATGGATGTATGCTCCCCGGCAAAATAGCAGCTTCCTTCCTTCTCCATCTCAACTCCTGCAAAACCGGTGTGCTGGCCGACCTTCCTGAAGGAATAGGAACCTCCAGTCCAGCTGCCGGCAATCCAGTAGGATATCAAATCCCTGCCATTAAAATGGTCTGCTGCACCTGTGAACAGCCGTGACAAATCCTGCAGGAATCTCCGCTTATGCTTTTCCTTGCCTTCTTTCATTAACCGAACGGCTTCCTTTCCGCCTGCATAATGTACAAGGATTCCGGCATCCCCCTTTTGTGCCCGGGTAGCTTCAAAGGCAGATTGGAACATATCATTGGTATAGATTGTTCCGGTGCTGGCAAACTTCTCCCAAAATCTGCTGCTGAATTGAAAATGTGCTTTTAAATTATGACCCATGCCAAGCTCTTCTATTGCTTTTGCTTTTAGAGGGCTGAAGCCGCTCTTTGTGTAATCTGTTTGTTTTAAAACAGTAAAGGGAATGGCCATCACGACTTTGCCTGCATAGACTTCCTTCCTTTTCCCAGCCGATTGAAATCCAAGGTGATATCCGCCCTGCCCGAGGGATCTGATGCTTGTAAGCTGGTGGTCATAAAGGATAGACCCGTCCAGTTTTTGCTTTAATTTCTCAATGATCAGGTCGTTCCCGCCCCGCACCCTGTATCTTTCATCAGAGGTGCCGAATACATTGAAATGCGATCCATTCAGCCCTCCTACAAGGCTGATGAGATTAAGGGCGCTCTGTTCAGCACAATCTGCCCCATATTCGATTGTGTATGCATCGCATAAAAGCTGGCCGAACTCAGAGCCAGTTCCTCCCTCTATATTTTGATTGATCCAGTCCACAATCGACATGCTGTCCAGCTCTTTTGCGCGCTTAGAATGCCTGTTATACAACGGAGGGAATTCGCAAAGCCTGTATTCTTCTCTGACAGTGTCAGCTATCCGGCTGTAGAGATCCTCGATCTTTTCTCCGGGGATGCTTGTTCCATTAATAAGATAAAGCGGCTTTCCCCCTTTTTTTTCGAAGCTGGTAAGGTCATCTGTCTGCAAACCGAGTTCAGAGATCAAGCCCAGTATTTCTTTATGGTTGGAATCAATGAACTCTCCTCCGCATTCAGCAAACTGCCCTTCCGCAAAAATAGCCCGGTCTGTCCGGCATCTGCCGCCTGCGTCTGCCTGTGATTCAAATACCACAGCTTCGATTCCTGCCTGCTTCAGCCGGAAAGCACAGGTAAGACCTGCGAGTCCGGCACCGATGATGGCAATAGCATGCTGTTTCATTTCAAACCTGTCCATAATGTCACTCCTGCTGCCAACTTGAAATTGCAAAATATAGCATTCCCTCAATGTCTGTTCTTGAATCCTTATTACTGATGAGATTAAGTGTAAATCCTGCATAGAAAACAAAAAGAAACAGAGCAGCCTGAGGGGAGGTCTGCTCTGTTTCTTCTGTACAGCTATCCTTCAATCACATTGCCTTCTGCTGGGATGGGATGGTTTTTCAGCAGACTGGCAAAGTGGAATAAGTTATAGGCCAGAATTTTAGCGTGCTGTTTAGTAAAGCTGTTTTTATAGCCTTCCGCCTCGATGAATGAAGGGCCCGGGCCTGCTTCCCCTACCCAATAGGCATCCACATTCGGCGGGATGGTAAAGCCGATATGTGATAAACCGTAAATGATGGATTTGGAAGCGTCCTTTGCTCCGTCTTCATTGCCTGTGACAACAGCTCCGCCTACTTTATTATAATAAAGATATTGCCCCTTATCATTTGTCATGCTGCTTGCGCCGTATAGCCTCTCGATTGCCAGTGTGGCAATGCTGCTCTTTTCCCCGAGCCAGATCGGCGTGCCAATGACCAGGATATCCGCTTCTTTGACTTTCTCAAAGATTTCCGGCCATTCATCCCCTTCTCCTTCATCGGCGGAAATCCCATAGGAAATGTTGAAATCTGCAAGCCTGATGGTTTCTGATTCTACTCCAAGGGTATCAAAGTGACCGATTACCTCATCCATCAGCCGCTGGGTATTTGAGGGCTCTGCCCCTGCTTTTAAACTGCAATTCAGGAATAAACTCTTGATTTTCATAACGGTAGCCTCCTTACGTTCTCTCCTGTTATATATCCTCACAGCAATCCGGCAAACATGGAGATGTGCAGAAAAGGCCTTTTAAAAAAAGAACAACATCCTTTGATTACATTAATATAATGTATTACAGCACCTTTAGACACTTGGGTGTACGGTTAAAAAGAACCCGGTATGCCCCGGATGCACGGGTTCTTTCCATAAACCAACTGAAAAGCGGTGATAAAGAGTGAAAACTGATTCGCTTTCTACTTTCAGCTTTCAGAACCTGCAGGAGCATGATCTTACCTTTGAAAAGGTTTTTGAACGCATCCTGCGCTTTATGTCCCGGCAGCCTGCAGGCAATTACAGGCTGATGGTCGGTACAGATTCACAGGTTCATCCCGAGTCGACCCGTTTTATAACGGGGATCGTTATTCAGAATGAAGGAAAAGGGGCCTGGGCCTGCATCAGGAAAACGACTGTTCCCCGGAAGATGCAGCAGCTCCATGAAAGGATTTCGTTCGAAACCTCCCTGACCGAGGAAGTTGTGGCCCTCTTTGATGATGAGAAAAAGAACAGGATGATTGATATCGTTCTGCCACATGTCTACAAAGGAGCTACTTTTGCGATAGAAGGGCATATCGATATCGGCGCCGGGCCGCGGAACAAAACAAGGGAGTACGTAAATGAAATGGTTGCAAGGCTGGAGTCTATGGGTCTTGAGCCAAAAATAAAGCCGGAGGCCTTTGTGGCATCCAGCTATGCAAACCGTTTTACTAAATAGGCAATTTATAATGGAGTCTTGATTTTTCTGTTATAATTTTCTTCAGCTTTCCGGGCAACCGCCTCTGTAAGCTCCACCGTGATGGAAGGCAGGGATGAACTCAATATGCTGTTGGCCATCTTTGCCATAAGGCCCTCGGCCCTAATGGTCAGGCAGCCGGTCATGATATTGGTCCGGTTCTCTTTTTTTGCCCAAAAATAGCCTTCACCTGAAATTTTTTCGTTGATTCCCTCAAGATTGAAAGTGACTTTTTCAGGCTCCTGCCAGGTTACGATCTCCACCTTCAGCTGTATCTTCTTCTTCATGATGCCCACTTCTGTATAAAAGCTCCATGTCGATTCCCGATCATTGATGATCGTATGGTCAATATATCCCGGCACAAGCGGGGCCCAGCGGTCAATATTGCTGACGAATTCCCACAAAGATTCTATCGGTATTTTTACTTCTGCCTGGTGGCTGCAGCTGGCCATATATCAAACTCCCTTTTCTAAATAGGTTCTATTCCACATCTTATTCTGTACCATTTTTCCTTATGCCAGAAAAAACCGGGATGAAGCCGTTCACAAAATACTTTCCAGCGCATCCTTAAGGGTCCCGATAACAAGTTCAGCATCTTCTTCTTTTATGTTGAGGGGCGGCGACAGTGCAAGGACGTTATTGTAGCCTGCCACAGTAGCTCCATTTTTCCCGATCAGCACTCCTTTTTCACGGCAGGCGGCTATGACTTTATTGACAAGGGCTGCCTCGAGAGGCTCTTTCGTTTCTTTGCTGCTGACTAGCTCAATTCCGATCAATAGCCCTTTCCCTCTGACATCGCCAACAAAAGGATGATCCGCCAGGCGGGAGGCAAGATTTTCTTTCAACTTTGCGCCAAGATCGGCCGAACGTTTATAGAGGTTTTCCTTTTCAAGAATTTCGAGGTTTTTAAGCGCCAGTGCGCAGGCAGCCGGATTGCCGCCGAATGTATTGATATGCCGGAAATAGTCGTATTCCCCGCTTCCCTTGAACGCTTCATAGATCTCTTTCTTCACAGCAGTGGCTGACAGCGGGAGATAGGCGCTCGTGATGCCTTTTGCCATTGTGATGATATCGGGCCTTATACCGTCATGCATAAAGCCAAAAGGCTTCCCTGTCCGGCCAAAGCCGCAGATCACCTCGTCAGAGATCAGCAGGGCTCCGTGCTTTTCGCACACCTCTTTGGCAGCCTTCATATAGCCTTCCTGGGGAGTGATGATTCCCCCTCCGGTGATGATCGGTTCCATAATCATGGCAGCAATCGTTTCGCTCAGTTCCCAAGTCATTGCCTGGTCAAGCGCTTTGACTGCGGGCAGATCAGAAGGGCTGCCGCTGTGGACTTCATCTCTGTAAGAGTCTGGCGGCTGTACATGTATGAATCCCGGGGAGAGCGGCTCATATTTGTATTTTCTTTGCGCCTGCCCTGTCGCGGCGAGCGATCCCATAGTATTGCCATGATAGGACCGGTAGCGGGACACAATTTTATAGCGCCCTGCTTCCCCGCGCTGCTGATGATATTGCCTGGCGATTTTAAAGGCGGTTTCATTTGCTTCCGATCCGCTGTTGGAAAAGAAAATAACATATTCTCCGCCAAGCAGTTCATTCAGCTTCTCAGCAAGCCTGATGGCTGGAGCATGGCTTTGGGTCAGCGGAAAATAAGGCATCTCCTTCAGCTGTACATATGCAGCCTCGGCAAGCTCCTTCCTGCCATATCCCGCATTCACGCACCACAGGCCAGCCATCGCATCTAAATAGCGTTTCCCGTCACTTGCAGTTATCCACGAACCCTCAGCCTTTTCCGCGACGATGGTCGACTGCGGGCTGTAGGGCTTCATTGAATGCCATACATATTGATCATCCTGTTCAAGCAATGATTTATTTCCGTTCACTGACTGTGCCATCCTATCTCCTCCTCGTTGCTGCTAAGTGATTTCAAAGTTCAAAACGAGATGTGACCATTTTCTTTTTTGTATAAAAATTCAAGCCATCTTTGCCATTGACATGAAGGTCCCCATAGAAGGAATCCTTCCAGCCTGAAAAAGGGAAGAATGCCATTGTAGCCGGAACGCCTACATTGATGCCGAGCATTCCGGCATCCGCCTCTTCACGGAATTGCCTGATGCTCCTGGCATCGTTTGTATAGATGGTTGCTCCATTCCCGTATCTTGACCTTCGGATGAAGTCCAGCGCTTCATCAAGGCTTCCTGCCCTGAGCAGGCTCAGTACAGGTGCAAATAGCTCTTCCTTTGCGATCGTCATATCGCATGTCACCCTATCAAAGATCGTTGCACCAAGAAAGTTCCCGGCTGGGTGCCGCTCCATCTCCGTGCGGCCGTCCCGTATCAGCTCAGCCCCTTCTTCTTCTCCTTTTTCAATGAGTCCGAGGACTTTTTCAAGATGCTCCTTGCGGATGACGGGCGTCAGGAGGGTATCTTCTTCCATCCCGCTGCCGACCTTGAGCTCATCGGCTTTTTTCTTAAGCTCATTAATGAAGCTGTCGTTTTCTCCCACCACGACAACGGCACTGCATGCCATGCACCTCTGGCCGGCACTGCCGAATGAGGAACTGATGATATGCTGGGCCGCCTTCTCAGCATCGGCATCAGGCATGACGATATGGTGATTTTTAGCACCCGAGAGTGCCTGTACCCGCTTTCCTTCAGAAGCGGCCCGTTCATACACATATTTTGCAACCCGCTGAGAACCGACAAATGAGATGGCGGCAACCTCTTTATGTTCAAGCAGTGCATTCACAACATCATGTGCGCCGTGTACAATGTTCAGGACTCCAGGAGGGGCGCCCGCTTCGGCAAACAGTTCAGCAAGGCGCGCTGCCAGGATCGGCGTCCTTTCAGACGGCTTCAGCACAAAAGTATTCCCGCAGGCAACAGCAAGAGGGAACATCCACAAAGGGACCATCATCGGGAAGTTAAAAGGAGTGATCCCCCCAACCACGCCAAGCGGGTAACGGAACATCTCAGAATCAATATCCTCAGCGATCCCTGAAAGCGACTCACCCATCATTAAGGTCGGTGCACCTGCGGCAAATTCCACACACTCGATGCCTCTTTGGACCTCGCCGAATGCTTCTTTGAAGGATTTTCCGTTCTCTTTTACAATCAGCTCAGCAAGCTGTTCATGATGCTGTGACAGCAGATTATGATATTTGAAAAGGAGCCTTGCCCTCTTTGGGACAGGCACCTTCCTCCACGAAATAAACGCCCTTCCTGCTGCCTGGACAGCAAGGCTGACATCTTCTGCACTGGAGGCAGGCACCCTCGCGAGCACTTCATCATTGGCAGGGTTGATGACTTCAAATGTATCTGCAGAGGAAGCTTCTACCCAATTGCCATCAATAAAATTTCTCAAAACCTCTGTTTCATGCCTGATCGCCATATGCTCCATCTCCTTCATATGAAATATCCACTTCAGATTTTTATAAGACTTCGATAGAAAGCTGCACATGAAGGCGAAGGATCAGCGGCAAATAATGAAATGCGCAATCCTTCGCTCTATCACAGCTATTTTTGTTCTGCAGAATGCTCTTTCTGCTTGAGCAGAAGCCCGCTGAAATATTTCCGTGCTTCTGCTGTCCCAACATGGATTGTTTCCTGGATCCCGCTGGCCGGATTGGCAAACAAGATGGCCGCTCCATCCAAGCTTTCTTTCACCTGAAGGATTCTGAATCCTTTTTCGATATAAAAATCGATTTTGTCTCTTTCATGCAAAAAGAACTGGTAGTCTGACATACTCTGACCTCCTGAAAATAGTCAAGATTTCATGGAATCAGCGGCTTTTTCCTGATCATCGTCCAAAATCCAGTCGCGCCCCACACTGATTCCGAGATATTTGCTGTCATCCGGATCATTGATTTCGGCCTGCTGATATTTGCGGAACCACCAGTACCGGGCAAGAAGGTAATAAGAGCCTGCTCCTGCCAGGAATCCGGCAAGGAATGAATAGTTGGGAAGCCAGTATGCAACTGCGGCACCAATGACCCAGCTGATGAATCCTGCAAGGTTGATTCCTCCCCAATACCTGAACTGCCCATGGTCCTCGTATAATTCAGGTACATTGACGCGCCTTTTTCTCAGCAGATAATAATCAGCAAAAAGGATGCCGACAATCGCAGACAGGATGCCGCCTACAAACAGGAGGACAGGGATGATGACGCCAAAGAGATTCCATGGCTGGACGACTGTCCCGACAATTCCTGCTGTAATAACGCCAGCCCAGAAAGGAAATTTCGGCCCGCCAACATTAGAAAATATCGTTGCCGCCGGAACGACATTGGCCGCCGTGTTGGTGGACCATTGCGCCAGGATGATCATCAGAAGCAGGACGCATAGGACGAGTCCTCCTGCCGCTTCCTGAAGGGCGATGACAGGATCGTAATTCAGGACGGCAATATAAGCGATCCCTCCTATGATAATCATAAAGGTCTGTGTCAGCGGCATGGCGATCAGGTTGCCGATCAGCGCCCCTTTATTGCGCTTAAACCAGTTTTTTTCATTCACGGGCGCCTTGATGAACCGGGAAATGGAAGGAATATCAGCACTCAAGGTCGCCCAAAAGCCCATATTGCTGAAGATCACAACAAGGAAAGCAGTAAATGCATCGGTTCCCGCTGCCGGATTTTCTGCCCATGTCCAAATATTCCTTCCTGCCTCTTCAGCCGTATCGGATAAAGATAGGTACATCCAGACGGAAATCAGGATAATGACCGGAGCTGCCATGTCAGCAAAACGCTCTATCGCTTTTATCCCAAGGCTGGTATTAATGAGCTGTGCAGCTGCGAAAATAAGAAAACAGATAAACCAGTTATTGAAACCGAATAAAATATCAATGATGCCATTCATGGCAGTGGCACCGAAGTAGGTATTGATTCCAAACCACATAGAGGCGGTGACGCCCCTCGTGATTGAGGGGATATGAGTCCCGATTGTGCCGAAAGGGGCGCGCATATAGACCGGGAAGGATAGGCCATGCTCTATCCCGATGTCTGCAATCAAACTGATGAATAAGCCGATTCCGAGGCAGCCGATCACCGTTGCAATAATGACAAGCGGCAATGGGAGGCTCATAACCCCGGAGCCTCCGATGGCAAAGGTGGCGAGTACCACCACCATGCCCACCCACATAAATGAATAGCCGAGCGAGGTGATATTCCTGTCCTTTTGCTGGATCGGATAAAGGTCAGGGGATTTCAGATGGCTTCTTTTCATACGTACACATCCTGTCCGGTTAATTTTTGTCAGGCCGAGAAGCTGATTGAAACCGAAAAGCCGGGTTAGTGCATGCCATCATCCTGTTCACTGAAACAAAGCCGGGGTAATTCATCTCCGTCCACAGCCAACCCTCTTAATCTAATAAGCAGGAATCACGTTATTATGGGTTTTGTGTTTAAAATATTTTGCTCTTTTTAAATATTGCCCGCTGCCCGCTTTTCCAGTGAACTGGCGGTCTTTAATCACATACTCTCCCCTTACGAGCACAGTGACAGGCTCTCCTTTGACTGATAATCCTTCAAATGCGCTGTAATCAACAGCCAAATGGTGGGTGCCTGCAGAAATGGTTCGTTCCTTTTCAGGGTCAAATAGGACAATATCGGCATCAGAGCCTACAGCAATCGTCCCTTTCTGAGGGTAGAGGCCAAATAGCTTCGCAGCACGGGTCGAAGTGATGTCGACAAATTGGTTGAGGGTGATCCTTCCCTTTGCCGCCCCTTCTGAAAAGAGGATCGAGAACCGGTCTTCAATAGTCGGGCCTCCGTTCGGTATTTTGGTAAAATCCTCCCTGCCGAGATCCTTTTGCCCCTTAAAGTCAAAAGAGCATTGGTCAGAGCCGATCGTCTGGAGCTGTCCGCTTTTGAGGGCATTCCATAAAGTGTCCTGATTCCATTTTTCACGGAGCGGCGGGGACCACACATATTTTGCGCCTTCAAACTCAGGCTTTTCGAGGCTGGTCTGGTCAAGAACAAGATACTGCGGACAGGTTTCCCCCCAGACATCGATGCCCCTGGAGCGGGCTGCGGCAATTTTTTCTGCTGCTTCAGCGCAGGATACATGTACTACATACAGCTGGGAGCCTGCCAGGCCGGTCAGCTCAGCCGCACGCCCCGTTGCTTCCCCTTCCAGCTCAGGAGGTCTTGTAAGCGCATGGTAGATGGGTTCTGTATGTCCTTCTTCCAATGCCTTTTTCGTAAGATAATCGATGACATCCCCGTTTTCTGCATGCACCATGACAAGAGCCCCGAGGTCCCTTGCGGCAACCAGCGTCTTGAAAAGCGTTTCATCATCAGCCTGGAAGACATTTTTATAGGCCATGAAGACTTTGAAAGAAGTAATTCCCTCAGAATCTATCACTTTCGGCAGCTCCGCCAGTACTTTATCATTGATTTCCCCGATCATGAGGTGGAAGCTGTAATCGATGGCAGCCTTGTCTTTAGATTTTTGGTGCCATTCATCAATGCTTTCCTGGAGAGGCCTTCCTTTAGATGTCAGGCAAAAGTCTATGATGGTCGTCGTGCCCCCAAAGGCTGCGGCAATCGTGCCTGACTCAAAATCGTCCTTTGTCACAGTCCCGCCGAATGGCATATCCAGGTGGGTGTGCGGGTCTATGCCGCCCGGAAAAACGTAAAGCCCTGCAGCATTGATGATTTCCGCCCCGGTATCTTGCAGATCCCTGCCAATCAGGGCGATTTTTCCTTCTTCTATTAAAATATCAGCCTGAAAAGTATCTGATGCTGTCACTATAGTGCCGTTCTTTATTATTTTCTTCATATTCAGCACCCCTTTACCGTTTAGATAGATCCAATTCGCATGCCTGTGCCCCGGCTATCGCGGCCTGTCGTTCATTCCAGGTCATAGGCGGCTGTGTGTGCGGAAGCTCTACCATTGAAATGGCCCCTTCCTCCGGGCAGACAATAGAACAGAGGTTGCAGCCGACACAGTCTTCTTCGCGGACTTTCAAATATTCTTTTCCGTTTTCATCAACCAGCATATCAATGCATTGATGCGAGGTGTCCTCACAGGCGATATGGCATTTATTGCAGTTGATGCAGATATCAGGGTCGATCCTCGCGGCAATATTATAGTTAAGGTCCAGATTGCCCCAGTCCGAATACCTTGGTACAGATTTTCCGATAATGTCCCTGACTGACCGGATGCCTCTCTCGTCCAGATAATTATTCAAACCATCCATTAAATCTTCAATGATGCGGAACCCGTGGTGCATAGCAGCTGTACAAATCTGTACGCCGGAAGCGCCCATCAGCATGAATTCAACCGCATTCTGCCAGTTCGATATCCCGCCCATGCCTGAAATCGGTACAGATATTGCTGGATTCCTGGCGCACTCAGCGACCATGTTCAGTGCAATCGGTTTGACTGCCGGGCCGCAATAGCCTCCATGTGCTCCCTTCCCTCCGACATGCGGAATCGTATTCCAGGTATCAAGGTCCACCCCGGCAAGGCTGTTGATCGTATTGATCATACTGACAGCATCTGCACCGCCTTTTACCGCTGCTTCTGCTGTTGCTGTAATATCCGTTATATTGGGGGTAAGCTTCACGATGACTGGTGTCCGGGCCGCTTCCTTCGCCCAATAAGTCTGTTTTTCCACCAGCTCTGGCACCTGTCCGGATGCAGATCCCATTCCCCTCTCTGCCATCCCGTGCGGGCAGCCGAAGTTAAGCTCAAGTCCATCTACCCCAATCTCTTCGACCCGTTTGACAATTTCATGCCATTTCTCCTGTTTCGGCTCAACCATCAGTGAGGCAATGATCGTGTTGTTGGGAAACTTCTTTTTCGTTTCATAGATTTCCTTCAGATTGACTTCAAGCGGCCTGTCTGTAATCAGCTCAATATTGTTAAAGCCTGCGACCCGCTGTCCATTAAAGCTGACAGCAGCAAATCGGGAAGAAACGTTTAAAATAGGCTCACCCAGCGTTTTCCAAACAGCTCCGCCCCATCCGGCCTCGAAAGCACGCTGAACCTGATAGCCTGAATTGGTAGGTGGTGCAGAGGCAAGCCAGAAAGGATTGGGGGACTTTATGCCTGCCAATTCTATGCTTAAATCAGCCATTTGCTTCTCTCCTTTCTTCCTTCATCATCAGCTTGTGGATCGCATGGGCTGCTTGTTTACCCTGCTGGGCAGCAGTGACGACCATGGCTTCCCCTTTTCCTTTGCCGAAGACAATATCCCCGCAGGCAAACACTTTCGGATTTGAGGTCTGGCATGTCTCAGGATTGATTTCTACAACTCCCCCATCGTGAGCAAGGCCGAATTGATCGATGAGGCTTTCGTGCCTTTGCTGCCCGATGGCTTTAATAATGATGTCAGCCGGGAGCAGATGCTCAGATCCTTCAATGGGTACGGGCCTTCTCCGACCATCCGTATCCGGCTCGCCAAGCATCATTTGGATGCACTCCAGTCCTGCTGCTTCCCCGCGGTCATTGCTGATAATCCTTTTGGGTGCCGTCAGCCATCGGAACTCGACTCCATCCTGCTTCGCAAACTCATATTCAAAATCATAGGCAGTCATTTCTTCCTGTGTCCTCCTGTAAAGGATTTTCACATTCCCCGCCCCGAGCCTTGCTGCACAGGTTGCCCCGTCAATTGCTGTGTTGCCGGCGCCGATTACAATTGCTTTCTTGCCTGCCACATCTCTCCTCAGTTCACCGGTTTTTGTCTGCTTCACAAATTCAATCGCATCAAAGACACCTTCCAGATTTTCACCTTCAATTCCAAGGTCCGGCACTTTTGACATGCCTGCAGCAAGAATCACAAAGTCATATCCGTCCAGCAGTTCTCCGGCTGTAACATCCCGGCCGATCTTCGTTTTTGTCCTGATGTCTACATTCATCCGCCTGACCTGTTCTGCTTCCCAATGGGCAATCTCCTTCGGCAGACGGAATGAAACGATACCGTAAGTGTTCAGCCCTCCGGCTTCCTCCTCGGCTTCATAGATGACAGTCTCATAGCCGAGACGGGCCAGCTCCCTGGCAGCCGATAATCCCGCAGGTCCGCTTCCGATGACCGCTGCTTTTTTGCCGTTGGCCGCGCCTGGGAAAAATAAGTCCTTCCCGCTTTTTATGGCCCAGTCAGTCGCATGCCTCTGCAGTTTGCCGATCAGAATAGGGCTTTTTGTTGAATTCAATACACACGCCCCTTCACAGAGCTCTTCTGTCGGGCAGACCCTTGAGCAGCTTGCGCCGACAGGATTGGCATCCATGATGGTTTTGGCGGATCCCAGCATATTTCCGCTGCTGATTTTTTTTATGAATGAAGGGATATCTATTCCAGTTGGACATGCTTTAATACAAGGGGCATCATAGCAATACAGGCAGCGGCTGGCTTCATGGGCAGCATCCCTGCTGGACAGCGCAGGCTCCGCTTCCCTGAAGTTCTGTTCCAGGTCGGTGTGTGAGATTCGCTTTGGTTTTGCATCGATCACAGCGTTCCCTCCTATCCTGCCTGTGCCAGGCAGGCAATTGAAAAGCTTATTTTCACATAAAAGCCCCTTACGGAAGAAGGGATGTCATTTCACTGTATGTTTCCGGCCTGCGGTCGCGGTAAAACTGCCAGGTGTCCCTGACCTCCCGGATCAGCTTCTTGTTCATTTCACCTATGATGACTTCATCCTTATCCCGGCTGGCAGAGGCAACGAAGCTTCCTTTAGGATCCACCAGGTATGACTGCCCATAAAATTCTCCCATATTCCATGGACCCTCATAGCCGACGCGGTTGATGGCGCCAACATAATATCCGTTGGCGACTGCATGGGCAGGCTGTTCGAGTTTCCATAAATATTCGGACAGGCCGGCGACCGTGGCCGATGGATTGAAGACGATTTCTGCGCCATTAAGCCCCAGCAGCCTTGCCCCTTCCGGGAAATGCCTGTCATAGCAGATATACACGCCGATTTTGGCATATGCAGTATCAAATACCGGATAGCCCAGGTTCCCTGGTTTAAAATAATATTTTTCCCAGAACCCGCAGCCGTTTCCTCCTGCCGCAACATGCGGAATATGCTGCTTCCGGTACTTTCCCAGATAAGTTCCGTCTGCATCCAGGACAGCAGCTGTATTATAATAGGTAGCTATCCCTTCCCGTTCATAAATCGGAAGGACAATAACAATCCCAAGCTCCCTTGCCAGCTCCTGGAAAAGCTTTGTTGTCGGGCCGTCCGGGATTTCTTCTGCAGCGTCATACCATTTCGTATTCTGCTCGGAACAGAAATAAGGACCATAAAAGATCTCCTGCAGGCATACAATCTGGGCGCCCTTTTCTGCCGCTTCCCTAACAAGCTTTATATGCTTTTCGATTGCCTTCTCCTTATGAACTGCAACTGGCTCGCTGCCGTCCACATCATGAGATGCTTGTATCAAGCCGATCTTCACATTGTCTGCCATCTTTACTCCCCCTCTAAAATAAAAAGAATCATCCTTTGCAGAACCGGGCTGTTTCGTACCAGGGCAATCCAGCAGCATGGTTCAGAATGTTCCGTTAATCTAACATACGCAGAAAGGGCAAGTTGTAAAACTTAATTTAAAGAGAGTAGAAAGAAAAAGGCTGGAAGAAACCCAAATAATGCTAATCCTCTAGCAAAAACACAGTGTGAAGGATATCTGCATACAAAAAAGACTGCAAATGGCCCCATAATGAGAGGATCTTTGCAGTCTCATGCTACCTTAATAAAAAGTATAGAAATTAATTTTGCGAGGAAATATTGGTGCCATAAAAGATTTCGTCCATCTCTGTTTTAAGTCGGTCGGTGATTTCTTCCGCTTCTTCTGAATCCAGCTTCTCCTTAGTAAAGCCAAACAGATAATTATTCAGGTCGAATTCCTTCAGTTTGCATTTTGTGTGGAAAATTTTTTCCTGATAGATATTCACATCGATCATATCATACAGGCCTTTTGCTTCATCTGGTATATAGTTCTGTATAGAGTTAATATCATGGTCGATATATAGCTTTTCACCGTTGATGTCCCGTGTAAACCCTCTGACGCGGTAATCAATCGTCATTACATCCGTCTCAAAGGAGTGGATCAAATAATTCAGGGCTTTTAGCGGTGAAATTTCCCCGCATGTGGAAACATCAATATCTGCCCTGAAGGTGCTGATCCCTTCTGTCGGATGGAATTCAGGATAGGTGTGGACTGTAATATGGCTTTTATCAAGCTGCAGGACCACATTGTCAGGGAGCGGTCCAGGAGATTCCTCCAGTGATTCTTCAGGCACTTCGACAACAGGGCCTTCTGATACGAGCATGGTCACACTGGCTCCCTGCGGTACATAGTCCTGCTGGGCGACATTCAGCACGTGTGCCCCGATGATATCGGACACATTAGTCAGAATGTTGGTGAGCCTCTCAGCACTATACTGTTCATCAATATAATCAATATAAGCTTCCCGTTCTTCTTTTGTTTTTGTATAGCAGATATCATACATATTAAAGCTTAACGTTTTAGTCAGATTATTAAAGCCGTGCAGCTCGATCCGTTGCTCTGGTGTCAGTTTCATGTGCAAAATCCCCTTTAACTCTGTTAGTCTGTTGCCCCTATCACCAGCCCTGGCCACTTCTATGGCGAGCTCTTGAGAGAGTGATTCCAAGCTGGTTAGGCTGATTACTATCTAGAGTACCCTTTATAAAAGGCAAAAAAACGGGTTTTTCCTAATTGTGTCCTGCTGAGGCTGAATCTAAAAAAGCCTATCCGTTTTGGATAAGCTTTTTGAGTACATCATTATGCATTAACGAGTTTATTCTTTTTGAATTCTTCCCTGATGGATTGAAGCAGTTCTTCGCTTGAGAGGATTTCATAACCCGTCAGGGCCATTGCCTTTGCCCCTAAGATCATTGCCTCCTGTGCCTGGCTGCTCATGGCCGCTTCGCGGAACTCATGGGTATGGCAGGCGAAATCTTCGTCGCAAATCTTGATATATGGGTGAATGGAAGGCACAGCCTGGCTGACATTTCCCATATCGAGCGATCCTGATCCATCGCGGTCCTCGTGGATTTCACCTGGATCTATTCCCAGCCCGATCAGCTCGTTAGTGAATGCATCCGATAATTGCTGGTTTGTTTGCATGTCATCATACGAAAATTCATAAAAAGAAGCTTTCATTTCTGCACCAGTCTGAAGCGCAGCACCCTGGGCGCATGCTTTCACTTTTTCAACCAGTTCATTCACATAAGATCGGCTTGATGCTCTTACATAGAACTGGGCAGACGCATAGTCAGGAACTACATTGGCCGCTTTTCCTCCTTCAGGGATGATGCCATGGATTCTTGCATCAGAAGTGATATGCTGTCTGAGGGCATTGATGCTGTTAAAAGTCTGAAGCACAGCATCAAGAGCGTTGATCCCTTTTTCCGGACTCGCAGCCGCATGGGCACTCTTGCCGAAGAATTCAAACTGGATCGCATCCATGGCAAGTGATCTGCCGCTTTTCAAATACTTGGACAAAGGATGGACCATCATCGCAACATCCAGTTCATCGAAGATCCCGTTCTCCGCCATTGTCACTTTCCCGCCTTTTGTTTCTTCAGCGGGAGTTCCGTACACAATCACTTTTCCGCCAGTTTCTCCAACAGCCTTGCTCAGGCCGATCCCTGCAGCAATTGCCATTGTGCCTATGAGGTTGTGCCCGCATGCATGACCTACCTCAGGAAGTGCATCATATTCAGCCATCAGCCCAATGGCTGCTCCCGCAATGCCGCTGTCATAAACAGCACGAAAAGCAGTCGGAAGTCCGCAGGTTCCCTTCTCTACATTAAATCCGTGCTTTTCCAATGTTTCAATCAAAATCGCCGAAGATTTGAACTCCTCATGCCCGAGCTCAGGATTTTCTCCTATGTACGTGCTGATATTGACAAATTCCTGCTTAAGCTTATCTATTTCGTTCTGAATTATCTGTTTCATTGTATAACCATCCTTAGTGGTGAATTTTTATTCCTTTTTATTAGAATAACAAATAATTCGGTATTCGAAAATAATTATTTTTTAGTTCCTGCTGATTGCCTATTCCTGAGGGAAAAGGTATGCTCAATTTAATCATTGAATCAAGCTGAAAGCAGGTGATCGGATTGCAGCAAAACATCTTAACTGAGACGCCAGCAGAAGAAATAAAAAGGCTGCTTGCCGCCCAGAAGAACTTTTTTGCGACCCAGGGAACAAAGCCCGCAGCATTCAGGCTTGCCCGGCTGCAGGAGCTTAAGGATAGTATCAAAAATAATGAACAGCAGCTGATCTCTGCGTTAAAAGAAGATCTTGGAAAGTCTGAACTTGAAGCATATTCAACGGAAATTGGGATTTTATATGAAGAAATCGGCTATACATTGAAGCATCTGAAAAAGTGGATGAAAGCAAAGAAAGTGAAGACGGCCATGACCCATATCGGCTCCAAGGGCTATATTATCCCTGAGCCATACGGAGCGGCCCTCATCATTGCCCCATGGAATTACCCGGTCCAGCTCGCCCTGTCCCCGCTCATTGGGGCAATTGCTGCCGGGAATACGGCTGTCATCAAGCCATCGGAGCTGACCCCGAATGTATCACATGTGCTCTCAGCGCTGATCAAGGAAGTCTATCCGGTAGAGTATATTTCAACTGTTGAAGGCGGTGTGGAGACCAGCCAGCAGCTGCTTGAGCAGCCTTTTGATTATATATTTTTTACAGGAAGCGTCCCTGTCGGCAAGATTGTGATGGAGGCAGCCAGCAAAAGACTGATTCCTGTCACCCTGGAGCTTGGCGGAAAAAGCCCGGTCATTGTCCATGAGGATGCAAATATCGGCCTGGCGGCGAAGAGGATTGTTTTCGGCAAATTTACAAATGCCGGACAGACGTGCATTGCCCCGGATTATCTGTTTGTCCATGAAAAAGTGAAACAGACTCTGCTGGAAGAGATGAAGAAGTGCATCAAGGAATTTTACAGTGATAACCCTCTTGGTAATGAGGATTATTCCAAGATCGTCAATAACCGGCATTTCAGCAGGCTTGAAGCGTATTTGAGCGACGGACCAATTCTTTTCGGGGGAAGGGTGAATGGTGAGCTTAGAAAAATGGAGCCGACACTGATGGATGCCCCTTCTTTTAATTCGCCTGTTATGCAGGATGAAATATTTGGCCCGATCCTGCCGGTATACGGGTATGCAGCCTTGGATGAAGCCGTCTCCTTTATCCAGTCACGCCCGAAGCCGCTTGCTTTGTATTTGTTTACGGGAAGCAAGGATATAGAAAATAAGGTGAATGGTACGATTTCTTTTGGAGGCGGGTGCATTAATGATACTTTAATGCATATCGCGACGCCGTATCTTCCTTTCGGAGGTGTCGGGGAGAGCGGGATAGGGAGTTATCATGGGAAGAGCAGTTTTGGGACGTTTTCGCATGATAAAAGTGTGCTGAAGCAGACTACGCTGTTTGATTTTTCGTTCCGTTATCCTTCTGCTGAGAATGGGCTGAAGCTGATTAGGAAGCTGATGAAGTGATGTGAGCCTGGACCGGTTTGGTTCAGGCTTTTGTTTTTTTATGGATTTGTATAAATTTGCTAAAATTAGTTTAGCTTTAAAATGTAGGCTCCTGATCTGCACTGCAGGCACTTCGCTTTCCGCGGGGCGGAGTTGAACCTCCTCGCGCTTACGCGCTGCGGGGTCTCAACATTTCCGCTGCAATCCCGCAGGACGTTGAATCTTCTTCCTGGAATCTGCATCGCACGAAGAAAATGAGCATGCATTTTATGAGGAGTCTTCGTGCCTTCCGTTCCGGTCAGCAGGGCTTTGAGAAAAAGATTCCTAAGCAACGACACCCCCTAATTGGTTTCTTCATCCGTTGTTGTGTTCTTAACTTGGGCTGATGGTTTCCGTTCCAGACACTTCGCTTTCCGCGGGGCGGCGCTAACAGGAAAATGGGCAACTTCGCTTCGCTTAACCGGAGATTCTCCGCTTATTTACACCCATCCGTGCCATATTCAGCCGTCTAAGAGGAGAATCTCCGCTTATTTTGAGGCTTGCTGCTCAAATCGGATAATATTATACTTCTTTTCTCCAAAAAGCCTTCCATCACTAAAATGTCCCATTAACTGAATAAGCCTCCATATATAATAACCTAAATGTAAACTGTCCCTTTTTATATTCAAATACAATAATCTTTACATAAAAACTTTATAAAAACAATTCAGCCAATAATTCCAGATTCCTTGCTCTGTCCTTGAAACTATAGGTATTATTGATGGCCATGATTTCATCGGTACCGTATTTTTCACTGATCTTGAGGAGCTGATTTCTCACTTTTTGAGGATTGCCTATGACCATTCTGCTTCGGTTGTGCTGAATCTTTTCTTTTTCGGCTGCCGTCAGGGTTCTTTTTTGGGCTTCCTCTGGTGAGATGATTCTTGTGTCGGCTCCTTTTTCGATGTCCAGGAGCCAGTGGTCCTGACTGGCTGCGAGGTGTTCGGCTTCTTCGTTAGTCGGCGCGCAGATGACGAATACACAGACGTTTGCCGAAGGCCCTTTCAGCATAGCAGACGGCTGGAAGTGACGGTAATAGTATTGGAATGCTTTTTCCCCGTTTGCCGGTGTGATGAAGTGCCCATAGGTAAATCGCATGCCGTTTTCAGCTGCCGCTCTAGCGCCGCGTTCGGTAATCCCCAATAGCCATAATTCCGGCAGAGTTTGCAGATCCGGGTAGGCTTTTACCTCCCTAAAAGGATGGTTATCCGGCAGAGTGTTGGTTAAAAAGCCCTGGAGATCTCTCAGCTGGCCGGGGAATTCATTCATGCTCCTCCTGATGCCGTCTGTCAGAGCCAGTCTTGTGTCTGCACCGCCGCCAGGTGACCTGCCGATACCGAGGTCAATCCTGCCCGGATACAGAGCTTCCATCACTTTAAAGGTCTCTGCAACTTTATACGGGCTGTATTGAGGTAGGAGGACCCCTCCAGAGCCTACCCGTATCTTTTTGGTTACTGCTGCTATATGGGAGATCAGGACATCTGGTGAAGATCCTGCCATCCCATTGGAATTGTGATGCTCAGCGGTCCAAAAGCGGGTGTATCCCAGATTATCGGCAATTTGCGCCAAGTGGGAGGTTTGCTTAAGTGCATCTCCCGGAGAATCTCCTTTTCGAATGACAGCTTGATCCAGTACGCTTAGTTTCATACTTCATCCCCTCTTTTAAATGAAAAACCCGCTGCACCATCCACAGCGGATTATTATAGCATTTGTTCAGCAATCAGTCTGTATGAATGCAGCCTGTCTTGATAGTCGGTTGTCAGAGTGATGATCATAAGTTCATCTGCCCCTATCCTGCTGGCCAGGCTTTCAAGCTGTTCAGCAGCCTGAACAGGATTTCCGATGATCATTTTTTTCTTCATGTCCTGCAAGAGTTCTTCTGTGTTTAAGGACTCCTGTTCCAGCTGCGCTTCTTCCCCGCTCAGCAGATTCCTCCATGAGCGGCTTTTTATAGCCAGCTCCTCTGCCTGTTCTTCTGTTTCTGCACAAATCACATTAACAGCGGCTATGCAGTATGGGGCAGAGGCCATTTTAGAAGGAATGTAATTATTCTTATAGAGTGAAATAATCTCTTCGGGATTCTGGTCGCTCATAAAATGCCCGAAGCAGTAGGCTGTTCCCTTTTCGGCAGCCTGTATGGCGCTTTTCTTGCTGGTTCCCAATATCCACGGAAGAGGAGCAGAACGGGGTACAGGTGCAGGCGCCACTTTGGAGTACATATGGCCTTCAGGATGGCTGCCCACCAGAAAGTTTAAGAGCTCAGTGATTTTATCAGGCATTTCAGCGACGCCTTTTAAAAAGTTGTCAGATAGCGCCATGGATGTTTCGGCAGATCCGCCTGGCGCCCTTCCGATCCCTAAATCAATTCTTCCGGGAAAAAGGGTGGCAAGCATATTATAGGTTTCCGCCACTTTGTAAGGTTTGTAATAAGGAAGAAGAACGGCTCCGCTTCCAATTTTTATATGTGAAGTCTGGGCGCCTATATAGGGAAGCATCACTTCAGGGGCAGAGCAGGCAAGCCCTGTCATATTATGGTGCTCTGCAATCCAATAGCGGCTGTAACCGAGCCGTTCCGCTTCCTGTGCAAGCTCGAGTGAGGCTAAAAGGGCCTCATGAGCCGTTCTCCCTTCAGGAACAGGAGATTGATCAAGTATACCGAGCTTCATCTTCCTGCCTTCTTTCTATTATTGCTGTAACAGCACAGTTTTAATATTTCTTATTCATTCTGCCTTCGCTTGAAGGAAATGTACCGCTGCCGGCTGCATGTTCTTTTTTTTCAATGCCTGCCTGTTCAATACGATTCAGTGCATTTGAGAGCTCCATAAACCATTCCTTGTCCCTTGTAAGCAAAGCTGTGTCGATAAGGGAGCGAAGACCGTCGGCAGAAGGAAGAAGATCGTTTTTCATAGTCTCTGCCTTTTTCTTTTCAATATGGACCTTCCTGCCGATCACTTCCGGGTTGTCGCTGTCGACAACAAAAACTGTCACAAATTCACGCTCTGGCAATGCCGCTTCCACGAAGCCCTGAACAAGCTCCCCATTCCGCGACTTCCCTGTGATCCATCCGCCCATTTTAATGTCTTGATTGTTCATATCATAACACCGCCCTCAATAGATTATTTATTTTTTATGTTCAATACATTTAAGATCTTAGATTCAGGGCCGGTTCTTTTCGGCCGTATACTGTATCATTACCCGTAAATTCTGTGTGATAACGCAAACTGCATATAGGCTTTTCATTGTATATCTGAGCAGCTGGTTAATACCGGGATATGTCCTGCTTATACTGTAATAATAAAAGATACAGTTTGGATTGTCAATGAAAGGGCAGGCAGCTCACGGGCTGCCTGCCCTTTTTAGTCATCTCCTGAAATATGAAGGTTTTCTCCTGGTCCTGAACCCGCCCTCATGGCATTCGTCGCATATCGGATAAGGATGCTCCCATGAAAGCTTCTTGCCGCATCTGCGGCATTTTTTAGTCATTTTCTGAACATCTGTCTTCAGCTTTTCATGGACCATTGTCCCCAGTTCATCCCGGACCCTTTCCCAGTATAAAGCTTCTGTCCTCTGGTCGAGCCTGTAAAGAAACAGCAGATGCAGACCGACAGATTTATACGTGAGCTCCAGGTCCTCAAGGGTCCTTTTGCGGATTGAAGGCTCAGGAAGGTCTTCGTTATGCACCGATGCCATCACCGACATCCTCCATTGCCTGACGAGTTCCGGCTCCCTGGCTGAAAAAGGCAGGTGCAGGAATCCATACAGGTCCCCGAGGCTGAGCCTGGCTTCCATTTCTGTTCCCTGGACGAGCTCATAAAGCTCCTTCTCTTCGGCAAGGGACGCTTTCACTGTTCCAGGTGGACTTTCGAATTTGTCCCAAAGTTCAAAGAAAGTTCCCAGATCATGATAGTATTTCTGGAAGCGGTCAAATACTCCGCTGGTTGGCGCAATCGAAAATGTATGGACCGGATCATCTTCCTGTTCCAGCAGGGAACCCATTTCCTTGATGTTTTCCATAAATGCGACCCGGCCTGTATTGTAGAGGCCTTTTCTGCCGGCCCTTCCGGCAATCTGTTTGACCTCCTGGGAAGTGAGCTGCCTCCTGCTGACTCCGTCGAATTTTTCATTTTCAAGAAAAACGACCCTGCGGATAGGAAGGTTCAGACCCATGCCAATTGCATCTGTACTTACTATAATATTGGTCTCGCCGTCGATGAAGCGCTGCACCTGTTTTTTCCTTGTTTCAGGCGGCATGCTGCCATATATCATGCTGACAGAGCGGCCATCATTCTGAAGCCGGGAAGCAGTCTCCAGCACTCTTTTCCTTGAAAAGCAGATCAGGGCATCCCCTTTTCTGCTGTGCTTCAGCCTGAATTCGTCAGGTTCGACGATAAGCGGTGTATCTCTATGGTATTCATGTATCTCCAAATCTGTCCCCTCCAAAAGCTGAAGGAGGATTGACTGAGAGCTTTTGCTGCCAATGATATGGACTTCACTTGCATTAGCCTTCGTTATGGCCTTATACCATGAGAACCCGCGGTCTTTGTCAGTGATCATCTGTGCTTCATCAATGACTGCTATATCAAAACGCTCTTTTTCACTGAACATCTCGACAGTGGAAGCAAAATGGCTTGCCCCGGGAGTCACTTTTTCTTCCTCCCCTGTCTTAAGTGTACAGGGTATAGCTTCCCCGTTCAGCTTATCGTATACCTCGAGTGCCAAAAGCCTTAAGGGGGCCAGATAAATTCCACTGTCCGCCTTTTTCATGCTTTCGAGCGCATGGAAGGTCTTGCCTGTATTCGTATCGCCGATATGAAGGACGTATTTGACGCTCCTGTCCACAGAAGGGCTGTATTCCCGGCCAAATATCTCATCGAGGATCCTGGCTTCCTCCTGCTTTCTCCGCGCTTCTGCTGCTCGCGCTTCTGCCTCTTTCCGCTCCCGGTCCTCAAGATCCATCTGATATATTTCCAGATGCACGGCTGGTTCCCATGGAAAAGAACTGAGGCGGAGCAAGTCCTCCAGGAATTCATTTTCAATTTCCTCCAGGAATTCTCCGGCGAATTCCTCTGACGGCCATTCAGTCATGGAATGGATGGCTGCTTCCGGGTCGTTTTCCGGATGGAGCGATTTGTATTGTTCAAGCATGGAAGGATCCATTAGTTCCAATACGGTCTCAGGAACAATATCTTTCATAGAATCCATCAAAAGCTTTTCATATTTAAAATAATAGGTTTCATATTCAAAATACTGTCTGCCCCAATGGTTTGTTGAATGGATGCCGCCAGTCAGCTCTTCAAAGAACTCGGCAGCGAGTGTATAATGCTCCGGGTTAAAATGTCCTTCCGGCCTGAGCTTTTCTTCAAGTGCAAATGTATCCGCCTGCCCGTATTTGGTTCCGCTGCTGAAGTCCTTCTTTAATTGCCGGGCAGCCTCATATCTTGCCCTCAAATAAAACAGCCGGCTATGCTTCCTCATGATTTTCCCGGCAGCCTTATCGAGTGCTGTGTAAGCCTTGGCAATACGCTCGGCATTTTCCTCATGCTGAAGCTGAAGCAGATACTTTTCCCTTGCATCCCGATATGTCTGTTCCCATTTGCCTGGATCATGGGAATAGAGGGAAAGCAGCCATTTCTCTGCATTCCATGGTGAATAGTTCTTTACTTCAGATCGGAAAAGGCTGTTGATGACCTTCTTGTCGATTCCCTCTGTTGAAAATCCCTTTTCCTGAAGATATTCCTTTTTTAATTTCCGCGCCACTTTATTGTTGGTCATATTAAGCCAGACATTTATCCAAATCTGTTCATAATACAGCTTCCTGTCCTGAAAATATTCTTCAAAATCGGGAAGAGAATCTTTCGTTGATAAATAATAGTGAATATCCTCTAAAAATTTTGCTTTAGCTTGTTCTACTGCAAGAGGATAGAGAGTTTCCAATGCTTCCATGGAAAATCCCCCCTTTGAATATTAATCGGCGCCTTTTAAGGAGCCTGTATATTATATTATCATGTATTGGCCAGCACCCTATCCTTTAAAGTTCTCCTTAGAACTTTAACACAGAAAAGTTTTTCTTAACGAAATGGAGGTTAGTTGATAATATAATATTAGCCTTTTGAATGAGGAGTGAAACGATGAGTGTGCACCATGCTTTAACCGAACATGCCAAGAAATTAAACACAAGGATCACCCGCTTTCTTGAGCTTGACGCAAAAAGAGAAGCGTTTATTGAAGAAGCATTATCTCTGTCTAAAGCAGGAAAAGCTTTTTCTACAGAAAAAATCAATGAAGTGACAGAGGAAATCAACCAGCTTGCCAGACAGGGAATTGTTCCTTCCAGGAAGCTTGTGACCGCTGAAATGGTTGAGGAATATGCAGGGCGTACGAAATAAACCGTTATTATTAAAAAAAGAAGCAGGCAGACTCCCTATTGAAAGGAATCTGCCTGCTTCTTGGCGTTACGGCTGTTCTGCCAGAAGGATTGCAATCTTATCTTCTATAATTTTTGCCTTGCTGTCATCCTTCAGATTATTGAGGACAATGCTGAAAATGAGCTTTTCACCGCTTTTGGTTTCTGCATATCCGGAAAGGGAGCTTACGGTGGATATGGAACCTGTCTTGGCTTTAATCTTTCCTTCTGCTGCCGAGTTCTTCATTCTGTTGCGTAGTGTGCCGCCAATTAATCTGTCCTGGGCTCCTGCCAATGGGAGTGATCTCTCAAATGAGGGGTACCATTTCTCAGACTGTACGCCGTATAACAGCTGTGACAACTCATTAGGCGGAATAAGGCTGACATGGGATATGCCCGACCCGTCACGGAGGATCAGGGTGTCTTTATTGACTCCCCAGCTGGCAAGCTGTTCTGAGACAACTTCAAGGCCTTTTTCCCAGCTTCCTTCATTCTTCACCTTTTTGCCCATTTCCTTGACCAGTACTTCTGCATGGCTGTTGTTGCTGAGTTTCATAAAAGGTATCAGCAAGTCCTTCAATGCAATGGATTGATGTGCCAGAAGCAGAGAGCTTTTCTCTGGGGCTTTCCCCAGCTCCAATTTTCCGGTTACGCGTATCTCATGTTCCTTCAATGACTGGCTGAACAGATCAAGCGCATATCCGGCCGGCTCCCACACGGCAATCCATTCCCTGGACCTGCTTGCCTTTTCAGGTATTGTCCCGGTAATGCGGATCGTGTTCGTGCCATGGTCCCGTTCAATGGTGATGTCCTTTTTGCCGTCAGCCGGGACGGTCGCTGCCTCGTTGATGATTTTTACATAGCCTGTTTCAGGGGTCAGAGTGACTGCCGGTAGTTCTCCTGCTGATTTCCCCGGATTCACCTCTACAATGACCGTGCCTGCATCATAATCTTCATTTGGCGACGCTGTCAGTGCTGATACCTGGCCGCCGTAATAGTAGGACTCGTCGCTCCAGGGCAGATCCTTTGATAGCCTTATGTCATCATACCAGCTGTCATCAGCAATCAGGCTGCCATGAATCGTTTTAATGCCCTTTTGCTTTAACCCGGCTGCCATCTTGTCAAAGTCGCTTTTTAATAGGGTCGGATCGCCTTTGCCTTTCAAATATAGATTTCCATGAAGATTGCCTTTTTTGTGCAGTCCATCTGTCAGTACCTCAGTAGTAAACCGGTATTCTTCGCCAAGAACCTGAAGAGAAGCGGCGGATGTGAGCAGCTTCATATTAGAGGCCGGCCTAAGACGGATCCCGCCGATATGGTCATACAGCAGTTCGCCGGTCTCTGCATTTCTGATGCTTACTCCCGCAAGCGCTCCAGAGAGGATAGGATCATTATTCAGAAGCTGATTCAGGTCTCGGGTCAGTCCTCCTTCTTCAACCGCCGAAGCCTGGCGGGATAGTTCATAAGCGTATGGAGAGGCTGAAATGAATAATAAAGCTGTTATAAGGATGACAATTTTCCACTTTCTCAACAAGCAGCAGCACCTTCCTGTGGCAAAAATTAAATTCAGATCCAAAACCAGAAGTTAAGCTTTGCCAGATTTAAAGTATTAACAGTTACTTCGCTTTGAATGCTGCTTTTCCTTTATTTTCATTGTGAGGAAAAAGTAGTGTTTTTGAAAGGTGCCGGCCAGCCAGTGGTTATGTCAATGAGACAGCTATCAGTTCCCCCCCAAGCCTGCCCTTCAGCATCGGAGCTTGCAGAGGCTTGAAAGCAATCCCTTCAAGAACGATATTGGCGTATAAAAGATCCTCAAATCCGCGCAGTATTCCTTCTGCTTCAGAGGTTGTATCGATCTGCAGGTTAACTCTTTTGTCGATAGGAAGCTCCAGCTTTTTCCTTAAATCCTGTATTCCTCTGATAAAGTCCCTTACATAGCCTTCCCTCTTCAATTCCTCAGTCAACTCTGTTTTCAAAAGAACTGTCATATTTCGTCCGCTGCTTTCCGCGTAGCCTTTCTTTGGGAGCTTTTCCACCGTTGTATCACTATTTTCGACCTTCAGCAGTTCATTGCCAGCCTGCAGAACGAGGCTTCCTGTTTCCAGCAGCTGGCGGATATCTGTTTCAGAGAGCTGCTGCAGCGACTGATGAACGAGATTGGCATTCTTTCCGTACTTCTTTCCTGCTGCTTTGAAGTTCAGCTTCAGCCGGCAGAAGTATTTATCCTGCAAGCTTTCAGCCCATGAGATATCTTTTACATTCAGTTCTTCCTTGAGGATCCTGCTGAAAGCTTTTAATTTCTCTTCCTTTTCTTTGCTGCATTGCACAAGCATTTCGGCCAGCGGCTGCTTTGTTTTCAGCTGCTTTGAATGCCGGATGCTTCTGCCCAGCTCAACCAGATCCATGACTTCAACCATATTGTCCTCCAGCTCCCTGTCAATCAAGGCGGTTTCAGCCTCCGGGTAGTCTTCAAGGTGGACGCTTCTGCCTGTCAGGTCTAAATAGACGCTTTCAGCTATGAAAGGCACGAATGGTGCCAGCATGCGGGAGATATTGTCCAATAGTGTATACAGTGTCTGGAATGCAGAAATTTTGTCGTCTTCCATGCCCTTCGCCCAGAACCTTTCCCTGTTTCTCCTGATATACCAGTTGCTGACCTCTTCGATCAGCGTGCCTGCTGCCCTGGCGGCATTTGTAGCCTGGTAGCTGCCCATCTCCTTGTTTACCGTTTCAATGACACTGTGCAGCCGCGAAAGAATCCACCGGTCCATGATGTTGCCGGAAGTTTGAGAGCTATCTGGCTCAAAATGATCGATTGTACTGTAGAGGCTGTAAAAATGGTGAATGCTTGCTAGCGAGTCGACCAGCTTTGATTTTGCCTCTGCCGCATTTTTTCCGGAAAACTTCTTGGGCTTCCATGGACTGCTGTCTTCCACCAGCGCCCATCTTAAAGCATCTGCTCCAAATTCAGTGATCAGCTTTGCAGGATCAAGGGCATTTCCTTTGCTCTTAGACATTTTCTGTCCATTTTCATCAAGGACATGCTCAAGGGCGAGGACATTTTTATAAGGCAATTGCCCCTTATATAAGACTGAAACCGCGAGCAATGAGTAAAACCAGCCCCTGGTCTGATCCACACCCTCTATAACTGCATCTGCAGGAAATAGCCTTGAAAATTCCTCTTTATGTTCAAAAGGGTAATGAAGCTGGGCATATGGCATGCTTCCTGAGTCAAACCAGACATCGATGACCTCCGGTGTCCTGGCCATGTAACCATCACAGTCCTGGCAAGGGATTTTCACTGCATCGACATAAGGCTTATGATAATCAGTGAGCTTTCCATTTGCTTCTGAAAGCTCCTGCAGCTCCTGAAAGCTTTTTGGGGCTTTCTCTGCCCCGCAATTTTCACAGACCCAAACATTGAGAGGCGTGCCCCAATAGCGGCTCCGGCTGATATTCCAATCCACCAGCCCTTCAAGGAAGTTGCCGAAACGGCCATTCTTCATGTGGCTTGGATGCCATTCTGCCTGGCTGTTGAGCTCAAGAAATTTCTCTTTCAGGGAAGAGGTTTTGATGAACCAGCTGTCAGCTGCGTAATAAAGGAGCGGAGAGTCGCACCGCCAGCAAAATGGATAGCTGTGTTCATACTTTTCTTTGTGGAATAACAGGTCCATGCTTCCCAGCATTTTTAAGATATCAACATCACAGTCTTTGACGAACTTCCCTGCAAGCGGCGGAAATTCATCAGTATAACAGCCTTTGGAATCAACGATATTGATAAAAGGAAGCCCCCTTTCCTTTATGGCCCGGTAATCGTCTTCTCCGTAAGCGGGAGCAAGATGGACGATACCAGTGCCGCTGTTTTCAGTAACAAATTCAGCTGCAATGACTCTGTGCGCACCTTCCAGCCCATCAACTTGAAAGGGAGGCTCATATTCCATTCCCGTGATCTCTTTGCCTTCAATCGTTTCAAGGATTTCATCAAAGCTGCGAAAAAGGTCTGCCACCCTGTTTTCAGCCAGAATAAAGATTTTGTCTCCATTCTTTACTCTTGCATAACGTACCTGGGGATGGACAGCCAGTGCAACATTGGCCGGAAGTGTCCATGGCGTTGTGGTCCAGCCTAGGATATATTCATTTTCCCTTCCTTTCAGCCTGAAGGTGACAGTGGCGCTTAAATCTTTTACATCCTTGTAGCCCTGCGCAGTTTCATGGGAACTCAAGGAAGTCTGGCAGCTTGGACAGTAGGGAGATACCCGGTGGCCCTTGTAAAGCAGCCCCTTTTCGTGGATTGTCCCAAGGATATGCCATACCGACTCGATATATTCATTGCTTAATGTCATATAAGGGTCATCCATATCCGTCCAGTAGCCTAGCTGCTCTGTGAATTCCCTCCACTGTTTTTCATATTGGAATACACTTTCCCGGCATTTTTCTATAAAAGCACCTACACCATAATCCTCGATTTCCTTCTTTCCTGATATGCCCAATGCTTTTTCCACTCCCAGCTCAACCGGAAGCCCATGTGTATCCCAGCCGGCTTTCCTGATTACCTGCCTCCCTTTCATCGTCCAGTAGCGGGCTGTCAGATCCTTGTATGTTCTCCCAAGAGCATGGCCGGCGTGGGGCAGCCCATTGGCGGTCGGAGGCCCTTCATAAAAAACGAAAGGAGTCCTGCCTGCACGATTGGAAACGGATTTGGCAAAAATATTTCCTTGCCTCCAATACTCTCTGATTCTGTGTTCTCTTGCCTGAGTGCTTTCCATTTCAGTACCTGCCTTTCTTTTTAATTTTTAGGGAAATAAAAAACACCCGCCCCTGTATAAGGGACGAGTGTTATACCCGCGTTACCACCCAAATTCTATTGCATAAACAATAGCGCTCATCAACGTACCATCATACGCGTTCCTTTTAACGGCGGACACCCGTCAGGACTTACTGGATTTCAGCCCTGCATCTCAGAGATGATGTTTCAGAAAGATCGTTTCCGCTGGCTCTCACCATACCCAGCTCGCTGAAGGAACTTTCCCTTTCCTACTTGTTCTCGTCATAGAATTTAAGAATTTTTATTATCATATCAAAATCAGGTATTATTATCCAGCCCTTTTTTTGGCTCATGCAGAAAATTTTCAAGCCTGATTATTCCTTTGACGTCTACAGTGATGCCCTCCGCTTCAAGGAGAAATCTCTGTTCCTCCCGGAGCATAGGATCTTTCATGCTGATTTCGCCCATTTTGCTGATGACTCTGTGCCATGGAAGCTTCTCCTGCCTGCTCAGGGAATGAAGAATCCTGACGACCTGCCTGGCTGCGCGTGGGCTTCCGGCAAGGGCTGCTATCTGGCCGTATGTCATCACCTTTCCGGCAGGTATTTCTTTAATAATTTTTATCGTTCTTTGTGTAAAAGGCTGCATAAGGCTAAAAACAGTACCTCCGGAATTTTATTAATTTGAATCAGTCATTTTCCCTGCAAGTGCCGGAAAATCAATGAATGGATTGCGATTGCCCTGCAGCTCCTCAATTGCGGCATTCCTGTGCTTTTCATAAAGTGATACAGGAAATTCAAGATGCCATTTTTGAAGGAGACTGCAGCTGATTCCGTGTTCTGCAGGCTTAAAATTCTTATACCTCAGGAAAAAGTAAAAGCATGCCCGGGCTGCAATTCCTTTGCCGTATTCCGGCTCAAACTTCCCTTCTTCAGCCATGCCGCAGCCGCCTCTTATACCGAAAGCAGAAGCTTCCGGCTTATAAGAGGGGAAGTCTTCATAAGGAAAATTGCTCCTCATGCTATTGCAGGCGGGCTCACAGGCGAACAAATGATGGAGGTCCCCCTTCATCGGCTGCTGTTCACTGAACCAGGACTGCGGAACTACATGCTCGCAATTCAGCTTTGTCCGCGTGTCTCCAGTCCGGTTCCGCTCCAGCAAGATCTCCGCATCATGTTTAATGCTTTCAGCCGGATCCATGCTGCCGCCTGAATAAAGGCTTTTGAGAGCAAAGTTCTCCTGCAGGTCCACCCAGGGATATAAATAGAGATGAGGGGAATATTTCAGAATGGTCTTGTGGGTTTTCTCCACAAGCTTCTGAAGATCTTCTTTGGCCTCCGCTGCCTCAAAGTCGATTGAAGCATAATAGGCTTTGCATTTCTCAAGGTCAGCAGCTTCATCATAGTAGATCCGCTCCGCACTTTGAGTCTGCAGGTTTGCCAGTGCCGCCTCCTGTTCAGCAGCGAGCTGTTCAGCCAGGCTGTTCATGATTTTAAGACCATCGGCAGAACTTTAGATGTGAAAATATCTGAAAGATGTTCAAGCAAAGTTAGATAAACAAGGCCATTGCCTTCAAGCTTGGCTGAATTGCCAAGCGGAACGGTGCGTCTGATGAGCTGGGCGAAAAGCTCTGCCTCGGAAAGATTCCGGTCAAAGTTTTTGTTGGCCACATTCTTAATAAGCGCCATCGCACCGGATACATGCGGGGCAGCCATGGAGGTGCCGCTCAAAGTGGCATACTTCCCATTTAAATAGGTTGATTGTATTTCTTCCCCTGGTGCAACCAGGTCGATTTCATTATGTGAATTGGTAAATTGTGAAGAATTCCTGTCCAAATCGATTGCACCTACACTGATCACTTCGTTATAGCAGCCCGGATAGGCGAACTCATCAGTTGATTCTTTTCCGTCTCCTTCATTACCCGCTGCACATACAACAGAGATGTTGTTCCGTACGGCTTCCTTTATAACTTCATGAAGCTCAGGCATGTCATTCGGGCCGCCGAGCGACATGGAAATAATATCGGCTTTTTGGTCGATAGCGTAGCGGATTCCTTCAATAATCCAGTCATACTGGCCGGAGCCGTTTCTATCAAGCACTTTGACAATGAGCAGCTTTGAACCTGGCGCAACGCCCGATATGCCGGGCTCTTTGCCTTCTGCTGCAATGGTCCCCGCAACATGGGTGCCATGGCCGTTATAGTCTTTATAAATATCCGGATTTCCGGAATCATCGCCAGTAAAATTCCTGCCGCCGATGATTTGATTCTTTAAATCAGGGTGGCTGATGTCGCAGCCTGTATCGAGTACAGCGATTGTAATGCCTTCTCCCCTTGTTTCTTCCCAGATTTTTGGCGCCTGTATCAATCCGATGCCTTCCGGAATGCCTGATACCGCCTCTGATTGTTCAATTACCTGATACGGGATCACACGTACACATTCTTTCATTATTTTCCCTCCTTCAGAGTAATTCAGGATGCAGAAACAAGATGTATCTCCATTATACCAAAATCGAAGGAATATTCAGATAAGGAGATAGGCTTGATTTTCTTTTTTAGAACCGAACAAAAAAGCGAACAAAGACCCATAAGGCCTAATTCTGCTGCAATTTGTCCCTAATGTTACCAGCCATGACGGATAAAGCATCCTTCATCCTTGATTCTTCCATCTGTTTCAGTATGCTTTCCCTGTGTTTACTTAAAAGGGCAATATACCCGGCTAAAGATGCGGCTGTCAGGTCTTCTTCCTGCAAGGTCAATGAATAGCCTTTTTCCTCAAAGCTTTTTGCATTCAGAATCTGATCGCCCCTGCTTTGTTTCCTGCTCAATGGAATGATAAGCATCGGAATACGGAGGGCAAGGAATTCAAAAATAGCATTAGAGCCTCCTCTGGTTACCATTAAATCTGTACAGGCAAGTACATCTGAAAGTTCACTGTTCAGGAATTCAAATTGCCTGTATCCTGGCAGGCCTTCCAATGCAGGATCAAGATTTCCTTTTCCGCAAAGGTGCACGATTTGAAACTGGCCGCCGATTTGTTCAATTTCCTGCCGCACTGCTTCGTTAATCTTCTTTGCCCCTAGGCTGCCACCCATAATGGCAAGAACCGGCCTGGTTCTGTTAAAACCGAGGAATTCAAGCCCCTTCTCCTTGATGCCAGAAAGGATTTCCCTCCTGATTGGCGAGCCGATTGCCTGTGCTTTTCCATTTGGAAGGTACTGCAGAGTTTCTTCAAATGAAGTATAAATCTTTGAAGCAAACCTTTTTGAAATCCGGTTAGCCAGGCCCGGTGTTAGATCGCTTTCATGGATGAATATCGGAATTCCGCGGAGCTTTGCTGCCGCGATGACAGGTACGGATACAAAACCCCCTTTGGAAAAAACGAGGCCTGGCTTGAGCTGTTTAAGAATCCAGAGCGCTTCAGTACATCCTTTTGCCACTTTGAACATATCCTTTACATTTTCAAAGTCGGCGTACCTCCTTAGTTTCCCGCTTGAAATCGAATGATAGGGAATGGAAAGCCCGCTGATAAGCTCTTTTTCAATGCCCTCTTTGCTGCCAATATAATGGATGTCTATATTTTCCCCCTCAAGTTCTTTAATCAAAGCCATATTGGGGGTAACATGGCCGGCTGAGCCCCCGCCCGTCAAAACAAGTGTCTTTTTCATAAAACCTTCCTGTCATGGCAGTTCAGGCAGGCAGACTCTCCTGCCTCCTTCACTGCGCCTATTTTTATGCTGATTCCATTATATACAGAAAAAAAGCCCTTTATCATCTAAAGGGCCATTTCGAGCATGATCGGGCAGTGATCGCTGCCCATGATGTCACAATAAATCTTTGAATCTAGTATCTGCACTTTCAGTTTATCAGATACTATAAAATAGTCGATGCGCCATCCGATGTTCCGCTCCCTAACCTTGGCCATATAGGACCACCACGTATAAGCGCCTTCCTGCTCTGGATAAAGGTATCTGAAGGAGTCTACAAATCCTTCTGACAGAAGAGATGTCATTTTTCCGCGCTCTTCATCCGTAAATCCGGAATTTCCTCTGTTAGACCTGGCATTTTTAAGGTCTATGTCAAGATGGGCGACGTTTAGGTCCCCGCAGAGTATGACTGGCTTCTTTTGTTCAAGCTCAAGGATATATTCCCGAATCTCATCCTCCCATTCCAGCCGGTAAGGAAGCCCTGCCAGGTCCCTCTTAGAGTTAGGTGTATACACATTCAGAAGGTAAAAATTTTCAAACTCAAGAGTCAGGCTCCGTCCTTCTGGTTCTGTTTCTCTTCCGGCTATCCCATAGGATACATAGAGGGGCTTTTCCTTTGTAAAAACGGCGGTCCCGGAATAGCCTTTTTTCTCGGCATAGTTCCAGTACTGGTGATAGCCATCCAGATTGAGTTCAATCTGTCCCTCCTGAAGTTTTGATTCCTGAATGCAGAAAATATCTGCATTTTCTTCCATGAAAAAATCCAGGAAGCCTTTTTTGACGCAGGCCCGGATTCCGTTAACATTCCAAGATACTAATTTCATTCTATATTCCCCCGTATTTTCCTTTAGCTGTCCTCTCCATGCCGGGAGGGTGCCTGTTCATACACGATGGCAGGCAATTCTTTATATATATCAATCACTTCGTCCATTTTCATCCGCACCAGTCCGCTGGAAGAAGGAGCTGCAAATTCAATAACCCCTGGAACAACAGAAATGTCCTGGCGTCCCCATGGTGCTTTTTTGCTGCCGCTGTACTCCAGGTAAACCCCTTTGCCGACAAAACAGACTGCCTTTGGCTTCAGCTCCGTAATGAGTGAGATGAGCCTTTCTCTGCCTTCTTTATATTCTTCCCTGGTTATTTTGTCTGCTGCTTTGGTCGGCCTCGGGACGATATTGGTCAGCCCTATATTCAAATCCAGCAGCAGGCTGTCTTCTTGAGGGAGAAATTTTTTAGGAGTGATGCCCGCTTCATAAAGGATTTTCCAAAACCGGTTATTCGGATTGGCGAAATGATGTCCGGTCTCAGCTGACCGGATGCTGGGGTTGAAGCCGACAAAGATGATATCCAAGCCTGGCTTGAGATGGTCTTTTATTGGTTTTAGCATACCTGCTCCTTTCTTTGAACAAAATCGGCCTGGTCATATTCCAGCCTGAAGAAAAGCTTTGTGAAAGTAAAAAAGAGCCAGAGGCTCTTTTTTACTGATTAGGCGTCGTATACTTCAACTTTTTCCATAACATCGCCGTTTTTCATCGCTTTAGCAGCTTCAAGGCCAGATGTTACTTTACCAAAAACAGTATGGACTCCGTTCAGGTGAGGCTGAGGGTCATGTACAATAAAGAACTGGCTTCCGCCTGTATTTTTGCCTGCATGTGCCATTGATAGAGACCCTGATTCATGCTTATGAGGGTTGCCTTCTGTTTCACAATTGATTGTGTAGCCAGGTCCGCCAGTCCCAGTTCCATTCGGGCAGCCGCCTTGGCTCACGAATCCAGGAATCACGCGGTGGAAGTTCAAGCCGTTATAGAAGCCTTCGTTTGCAAGCTTTTCAAAGTTAGCAACTGTGCCCGGAGCCTCATTAGGGTATAATTCAAACTCGATCTTCTCGCCGTCTTTCATTTGTATGTATCCTTTTTTCGCCATTGAAATCATCTCCTTGGGTTGATGGCCAGCTGTATCCTGACTGGGTTCAGTACCGGCTGATGTTCCGGGGAACCAGCTTTGATTAACAGCATCGCCAAGATTTAAAAATCATTGATTATCATATCATTTTTTGCGGAGGAAATAAAATAACTTGGCTTTTTTTCCCCTTTTGATTTTCCATAAAGCATATGTTAAGCTTAAAAAGCCCTTTCCGGACATTCGCTTGTTGCGGGACACTTAACCACTGTACGGACGGAAAGGGCTGGCGGCTGCTTTTGCGGCCGCCATTTTTCTTTCCTATAAAGTCAAAGTCAGTCCGGAAAGCATATCAGATGATGCAGCAACCTGGCCTGAAGCTTCTCCTATGTCAATAAATACTAAATTCAAATCCTCCATTTCCTTCACGATGGCCAGATTCTTTTCTTTTACCTGCCGCATTGACTCAAGGATAAGAGAGAAGTATTCATTAACTGCCTTGGACTGAACAGAGCTGGAATTGATATTTACGCCAGCCTCTTCGATGGATTGAGCCATGATGCCTGAACGGGTTTCCATTATCACCGATTAATCCTGAAACTTCTGAAACAGCATTTTTTGTATTCTCCGCCAGCTTTCTCACCTCATCAGCCACTACCGCAAAACCTTTTCCATGTTCACCTGCCCTGGCAGCTTCTATTGCTGCATTGAGAGCCAGAAGGTTCGTCTGATCGGCAATAGAAGTGACAATCGCAGCAATCTGCTCGATTTGTTTCGAACTGTCAATCAGCTGTTCCATGTTCTGGCTGATGCTGGCAATTTTGCCCTCGGCCTGAACTAAAGTCCTGCCAAGACCGATAAGCCTATTCATTCCTTCTTCCGATTTCTCCTCTGCAACAACAGCTATATCGGAGCCAGACTTTGTATCAGCCCTAATATCCTCTGTTCTTTCGGCTGCCTTCTGGATCGCGGCGCTTGTCTGTTCGCTGATGGCCGCCAGCTCTCCAGCTGCTTCTGTAACCTGATGCTTCAGCTGCTCTTTATAGCTTTCAGACTCTTTCCTGATGCGGCTTATTTCCTGTTCATAAGCTTCAAGCACTATCTGCTGCTCAAGGCTGATGATCTTTGAAACAGCCAGCATCGCCCCGGTGCACGGGCCCTTCTCTGAGATTGTATCTATGATCATGCTGCATAAGGACAAATAAAGATCCTGAAAGGCACACATATACCATTTTGGCTGCAGTCCGATTTTTACATGGACATGAGCAATGACAGAACGCTGCTGAATGAATTCTGTATCTATTTTTCCGCTGAACATCTCATAAATGTGGGCGCTCAAAGTATTTTTCAGCCTCTCAACTGAACTGTTATCGTTGATAATTTTCGTCAGTGTTTTTTCATTTTCTAAATTCTTATAGAATTGTTCTATGATAGCAGGGAGATTTTCTTTCACATAGGGCTGCAGGGAAAGTATATAGTTCAGGTCACTGTCCTGAAGGCCAATCATATCAATTTGCCTTAATACCTCTTCACTAAGAGACTGATCGATTCCAATATTCCCGTTATCATTAAGTTTGAAAGAATGCTCTTGCCTGTTTCTGCTTTTTTTAAATAAAGTGATTTCCATGTGATTCTCCTATCGGAATATTTTTACATACCTTTGTATTTTAGTTTAAAAGAATCTGCGAAGGCTCACAATCTATTCATGGATAAAGTAGTAGGTATAAATACCTATAAAGGAATGATTTTTAGACAAAAAGTTGAGAATAGAAGCCTTCAAATAAATAAAAAAAGGAATCTGCTTCATCAGCGGATTCCTTTATTCAGCTTCCAGAAGATTATCGATCTTCTTATCAAGCCTTCTAAGGCTTTCAAGGGCCCTTTCTTCATCAACTTTTCTGTAATGGTGGGCGCCGCCAGGTTCTTCATCAAATTCGTCGGCCAATTTTACAATTGTTTGAAGAGGCGTGCGGATGACTTCCCCCCCAGGAAGAAAGGAATCTGTATGAAAAAGAATAGCAAGAGCTATTTCTTTTGCTTTAACAGGATTTTCACCCAGCCTGATCAAAAGTTTATGTGCCCTTTCTGCACCTTTTATCGCATGTATATCATTCTTTTTGTAGAGATCATAATCCCACTTTCCATTTTTATACCAAGTGTAATGCCCCATATCATGAAGGAGCCCTGCTTTAGCAGCCATGTCAGGATCAGCGCCTCTTTCAGCCGCAAGCTTAAAACTGTGATTGGAAACCGCAACTGCATGGGCCACCCCGGATCGTGTCAAATACTTTTGGGCGATTCTGTGTTTGAAAATCTGTTCTAAAGTGACATCTCTCAATAAAACCATTCCTTTTAATTATTTCTATGAGGTACTTGCCTGAGATCGGCAAAGGGACTCCCTGAAGAAGTTCTAATTATTTTTTCCAGATTCAAGCAGTTCAAAACATTTAGTTGTCTTTTAAAATTTTCGGGCATTTATGGATTTCTGTTTCTTCATCACTTCATATGATTTTTCAATAATATCAGCAAGCACGTCTGCTTTGTATATTCGGCCAATCTTAGTGTTTTCCTGATAATATTCTACAATTTCATCCAGCTTCTGCAGCGTTTCTTTCTGTAGCCGGACATTTAATTGTGTTCTTTGTTCATTCTGCAATGATAGCACCTCCTATTTATAGGATAACATACAGATATCAAATAGCTACTCATTTGCTAGCAGTTTGATATACCCCCTGCTGCGCAAGAGTTTCGGAGATTGTCGAATAAGATCATGTGATATAAAAATTTGCCGAACAGAAAAAGGAAAACATTCGATGATGTTTTCCTTTTAGATCAACATATTGATTATATAAGTGATAGAACACAGCTAACTTCCAATTTTGTCCCAAATCTCATTTAGTTTTTCTTCTGTTTTATCGAGCAGCTCCCGTGCATCCTGCCATTTTTCTTTCCATTCCGGCAAATCTTTCTTCAATCGCTTGCTGAATTCCTCAGCCCGCTCCTGAAGATCGATATCAGGTTCAGCTTCTTCTGCGAGCTGATCATTAACTGACTCTGTTCCAAAATCTTTCTGTTCTGTATAAGGCAGCACCTGCTCCATGATGCTTTTGAAAATAGGCACTACAGTTTCAGAGCTGCTTGTTGATAAATAATGCTCCCTGTCTGTTTTATCATAGCCTAGCCATACAGCACCTACCAATGAAGGTGTATAGCCTACAAACCATTGATCCTTCGTGCCGTCGATATCATTGTAAGGCAGCTGTGTGGAGCCGGTTTTTCCCGCTATCTGTACTTCCGGAATCCTGGTCCTTTGGCCGGTTCCGCTTTCGACAACATTAAGGAGCATGGATGTCATCTCCCTTGCCGCTGCCTTGGAAGTGACTTTGACCGTTTTTTTCTTTCTTTCAGCAATAACATTCCCTGTCGGTCCGACTATCTTGGTAATAAAGTGGGCATCATGCCTTTTTCCTTCGTTAGGAAAAGCGGCATATGCTTGTGCGAGCTGCAGCGGCGAAATTCCTTTTCTCATTCCGCCAAGAGCGATGCCAAGCGCTCTGTCTTCCTTCTCAGTCGGGATTCCAAAGCGCTTTAAAGAATCCATGCCTTTATCAATCCCGATTTCATTGAGCAGCCAGACAGCAGGAATGTTAAGCGATTCTTCAACTGCTTTATACATCGGCACCTCGCCGGCATACGTCCGCGAGAAATTTTCCGGCTTATAATTCCCGAATGTCATCGGCTCATCCTTCAGGATAGATGAAGCATCATAGCCTTCTTCTATAGCAGGTGTATATACTGAGAGCGGTTTTAAGGTGGACCCTGGCTGAGCCTTTATATGTGTCCCTCTGTTAAAGCCTCTGAATACATGCTCACCCCGGCCTCCAACAATGGCACGGACACCGCCGGTCGACGGATCTAATAGGACTGAGCCGCTCTGCACCAGCTGTCCTCCTCTGCCTGCAGGGAAAAGGGAATCTCTGTCATATACCTTTTCAAGGCCGGATTGTATATTTTGATCCAGTTCTGTATAAATGGTATAGCCTCTTGTAAATATCTCCTCCTGAGTAAGGCCATACTTGCTTGTTGCCTCATCAAGGACTGCATCTACATAATAGGGATACTTTCTTGCTTCTGTGTTTGAACTTCCATCTTCCAGGACAATTTTCTCCGCGATAGCCTTTTCATATTCATCCTTTGAGATGTATCCAAGTTCCTGCATTTTTCCAAGCACCGTGTCACGCCTGCTTATGCTCCTGTCATAATGCTGGTAAGGATCTAATGCTGATGGAGACTGCAGCAGTCCCGCAAGCAGCGCTGCTTCGCTGATGGTGACTCCGCTTATCGGTTTATTGAAATATGTTCTTGCGGCCCTGTCAATGCCCCATGCCCCGCTGCCAAAATAAACCTGGTTCAGGTACATCAGCAGGATATCTTCTTTTTTGTAATTCTTTTCTATTTCGACCGCCAGGAAAATCTCCTCAGCTTTTCTTCTGTATGTTTGTTCCGGCGACAGCAATGCATTTTTGGCGAGCTGCTGTGTGATGGTGCTGCCGCCGCCAGTGATCCTCCCTGCAAACAAATTACTGAAAAAGGCCCTTGCAATCCCTTTTATATCAAAGCCATTATGCTTGTAAAAACGCTCGTCTTCAATACTGACGACAGCTTCCTTCATATGGTCAGGCAACTCTTCTATTTTTGCTCCCCCGGTCCTGTTGGCGGCAAGCTTTCCGGCCTCATCTCCGTCTTTATCATAAAGGACGGTCGACTGCTTCAGGCCATCCTTCAAGGATTGGACATTGGCCGTGGCTGCAAGGTAGGCAAAAAACAAGATGGCGAGCAGCAGGGCCGTCAGGGCGGCAAGCAGCAGGATCTGTGTGATATGCTTTCTCTTCCAAAAGCGTTTGATATATTCCCAGACCTGTTTGAGTCTTTCCATTTTAACTTTCTCCTTAAAAAATCATATTCAATACTCTATTTTAACCAACTTATACAGAAAAAAGGAAGGAAAATTAAATTTTCCTTCCTTCTGCTAATACTTTTCTTTTAAGTGCCTGATGGCTGAATCAAGCTGAGAAAATGTTTCGATTCCTTCCAGCCTGATTCCGGCCTGTACTGACTGTACTGCAATATCCGGCCGTATGCCTGCAAATACAACTTCAATGCCAATCATCCTGAACCCCTGCATAAGCTTTACAAACCCTGCAGCATTGGCAAGCAATTTAATAGTAAACAGTTTAGACATATCGAGAACCAGGGCCCTGATCTGCTTTTGGCTTGCTGATTGCATGGCTTTAGCAGTAAGGTCTGCCATTTTGGCCGGTGACACATCATAAGGCAGCGCATGGAGAGAAAGCATTCCAATCTTATCATCTACAAGAATGATGTTTACTGTGCTTTCCTCGATGAAGTTTTTATATTGCTCCTCCATCTTGTGCCGCTCTGTGATGTCTTCAAATTCAACCATAGCACCTTTTATCTGGTTATTATCGTCCTTGAGCAAGGTGGAACGCTGGCTCAATGTCAATTCGTATTTACCCCAAGTATATGGGAACACATCGTATCGGAAGTTCTTTCCCTGTTCAAGGGTGTGCTGAACGGTCCTGGTAAATTCAGGCGGATGGCCAAAAAATTCGTCGATATTCTGCCCAAGCGCTTCTTCAGGATCTATTCCCAATATTTCCTTGCATCTTTTATTGGCTACTTTAATAGTAAAATTTTCGTCAATTGCCATGACAGCAACCGACAAATGATCCAAAACAATAGAATCCATCAGTTATCTCCCTAAATTTGTTAACTTCATCTTAACATAGCAGGAAAGAAAAGGAGATAATTATTTCAGTATAAAATACTGCCGGGTTTCTTGTTTGTCAGAAGCTGATTGAGCCGCACCAAAACTTAAAGAAAATTACGAAGACTGTCGATTGCGTGCCCAAATGATAAAAGAGAGCACAAAACAGGCGGATTCCGCCTATCTTCCTGTATCGAGAGGCTTCAATTTAGCTTCTATCTCTTCTCTACGGTCTTCAAAATAAGGCGGCAGAGCAAGATTCTGCCCCAGCTCTTCAAATGGCTCATCACTTTCGAACCCTGGTCCGTCAGTCGCCAGCTCGAACAGAATGCCATTCGGCTCCCTGAAGTATAGTGATTTAAAATAATAGCGCTCTACAAATCCAGAGCTGGGGATTCTTTTTTCTTTCAGGAGGGCAACCCATTTATTCAGCTCTTCCTGGTTTTCAACACGGAAAGCTACATGGTGCACGCTTCCGCGGCCTGGCCTTTCCTTTGGCAAGTCATCCCGAACAATGATGTGTACCTCGGTCCCTGATCCTCCCTTTCCTGTTTCATACACATGTGCTGTATGGCCGCCAAGCGCAGATGCGGAATAAGAATCTTTCTTTCGGAAACCTAAAAGGCTGACAAGGGTATCTTCTGTCCGGCTCAGTTCGGCGACAGTCAGGAATACGGGTCCAAGACCTATGATTCCATGCTCTGCGGGAACAGGGCTTTGCTCCCAAGGGCGCCCTCCTTCTTCCCCGGTGTTCGCTTCATCAGAAATAAGTGCAAGTCTTTGATCTTCAAAGTCAGTGAAAAAAAGCATGTTTCTACCGCTGTCAGAAGTAATGGCTGTATATTCGACCCCGTGTTCCTTAAACCGGTCCTGCCAATACTCAAGTGAGCGGTCACTCGGAATTCTTAGGGAAGTGAGGCTGATGCTGTTGGTTCCGGGGTAGGTGTGCCCTGCATTCGGTATTTCAAAAAAGGTTAAGTCAGTTCCCGGGTTTCCCCTTTCATCTGCATAAAACAAATGGTAAACAGAAGTATCATCCTGGTTCACCGTCTTCTTTACGAGCCTCATGCCTAAAGTGTCAGTGTAGAATTCATAGTTCTTTTTTGCGTTTGCTGTGATGGCAGAAACATGGTGGATGCCTTTCAATGCTAGCAAATTCATCATATGCACTTCCTTTTCAAGAAAAAATCTTTACTTCGAGATAATTTTACTTCTTTTTCTGTTTTTATGAAACCTATATGTTTGTATAATAGACCCTGTGGAAAAATTTAATCTTGCATCAGCGGATGATTGGTGATATATTTATTGAGCGATGAGCTAATTGAATAAGCCGGCGGGCGCTCCTTTATTGGAAATGCACGATGTGGCGTGCAGCCTGCCGCCTCAATACGCAAGACCCCCTGTTTCAGGGGGTCTTTTTATGTTTAGTTGGCTTGCATGTACCAGGCTTTTTCACAGAAATTGCGATTCAACGAAGCCGGCAATGTTTTCCGATAGAAATCTGACAGCAATATATGGAGGCCTGATGCCTTCATGTCTGCAAAAAGGCATTCCCAGCCATAAGATGCTGCTGTCAATGCTGATGAAAGGAAACGGTACATCTTTTTGAACGAAAGCGGCATGCTTTAACGTCTCATGCCTTTTGTCTGAAATCAGCGTGACACTGGCTTTTCCAGTCATTCCGTTCACTATTTTTGTCCATTCTTCGTCCAATGCATGGGTGGCTGGCAGCGAAATGATGATGGCTGATTTGGCCTGTAATAAATCATTTTCAACTTTGCCGGTTTTCCTGCTGTGAATCCATTGCAGAGCGTGGTGCTGGTTCCTGATCCATCTTCCGATACTGGAGGGAGTAACAGCCTGATCCATCTTGAGCTGGTGTTCTGCCAGTTTCCGCCATGTTTTTCCTGTATATACTTTTTCTTTGATAAAACGGATATCCCCTACCTGTATGAATTTTCCCCTTGTCCTTGTTACGGCTACATTGATCAGCCTTTCACTGTCTTTTCCAGTCATAAGCATCCCAGCTTTTTCAAAAGGAAAGCTGTCAACGGTGTCAAAGACCATTATATCTCTTTCGCTCCCCTGGAAACGATGGACGGTTGCCGCAATAATGTCTGCAGCAGCAGCTTCAGAGCTGTATACCTCTTCCATGAACTGTTCCATCAATGAAGCTTGAACCCTGTAAGGTGTAGCATAACCTATTGACCTGGCCCCATCCAGATATGCCTCGTGGATCAGCTGGAATGAAAGCGCAAGATGAAGAAGGTTGCTTCTGGATCCGCTGTTATTATCTTTAATTCCGTACTTTCCCATCTCAGAGCTGTCAACCATAATAGATGCCATGTTTTTGAACGGATTTAATTTGGAAATACCTGCCCGCAGCTCGGCTGTGCCTTCAAAATCAGTCACAAGGGAATGGTAAACATGTTTATTGGTAAAAGCAGAAATATCCGGATGCATCCTCCTTTGTTCTTTCAGCAAAAACAAATGGGGATGCATCTGGCCATTCCCGACCGCAGAAGCTGCCCCTGAATGGTGGAAAATATCCTCTTTCAGCCATTTGACTGCCAGTTCGCTCCTGGAGGCGGCTATAGGCGGAAGCTGTTTGAAGTCTCCGCAAATGATGATCCTTTTACCCAGAGAGGCAGCAAAGGCAGCCTGCGGTACATAAGCCATGCTCGCTTCATCCACAATGACAAGATCAAATTGGCTTTCATAAATCGCCGGATCGCCTGCTGCCCTGGCAAGAGTGGTTCCAATGATGCCTGCATCCTTAACATATTCAATTTCCTTTTTGCGGATCTTCTCCAGAACGGCTGCGAGCTTAGTTTCAATTTCAACCAGCTTTTCAGAATCCCTTTTACTGAAAGAGCGCCCCAAATCAGATTTTAACAGCCTTTTTTCTTCCATCAGCTGAGATTTTTTATCTGCCAGATCCGGGTGGTGCTTTTCAATGAGCCTGTCGGAATGAAACAGCCCCCCTGCATGTGCTTCACTGCTGCTTCTCGTTCCATACCTGAGAATATCCCCGTCTTTGGTTTCGGATTTGCGGGACGAAAAAGAGGCAATTTCGGCCATCAGTACATCAACCGCCTGGTTGCTGTGTGATAGAACAAGCACCTTCAGTTTTTTGAAATATTTATTAGCTGCTGTCCGGGCAAGCGTATATGTTTTCCCAGTCCCCGGGGGACCCCATACAAATGTAACCGGGTTATATTTGGATCTCAAAATAAGTTCATGGACAGGGGATTTTGCCTTTCCTCCCGGATGGGCTGCCGGCATGGAGGGATCCATCAGTTTTTTGATCCGCAGCCTCTTCGTTTTGCTTTTTTTTATATCATCAAGCCGCTGTATGAGCTGATCGATCAGCTCCCAGGGATCATGGTGCAGGGATGCATATTGCAGTTCCTCACCCAAATACTGGTCCGCAGAGACAATGATATTCCGGCCTTCAGAAGACAGGATCCTTCCTTCAGCTTTTTTATGCCCCCAGCTGATTTTCACCTGTGATCCGATAGGCACATGCAGTGCAGATTCTGTCTCAAAAAAATAAACAAACCCTTCATGGCTTGATATCAGAATGCCATTGTGAAGGGAATATTTACTGCTTCCATAATTTTTCATATGCTGTATTTCTGATTGAAGGGCCTTTTGCCATTCTGCTATATATCTTTTTGTGCTGCTCATCGTATTTCTTCCTTTACTCAACAATCACCATTTGCTTCTTCTTTGGAAGAAGCGCCGGCCATTTTAATGAAAGATAATATAACACGGCTATAGCCAAAAATCCAATCTGGTTAAGCACTCCCCGCTTCCTGCTGATTTTTCGTCCTGGCAAATATGTATGTACGTACCATGATCAATAGCGTCATTACGATCAGGATGCCATGGAAGGATGCTGCAAGCACCGGCAGGCTGGTACTGTCAAGGACAGCTGGAGCCAGAATAAATCCGCATGCGAAACCGAGCGACTTCAGGAGCATGCCTACTCCAAATATCCTGCCCCTTATATGATTGGCCGATTTTTGGAGGATGGTTGCATGCAGGGTCGTAAAAGCTGCGTCAAAAATACCGGTTAGAAAAGCAACCAGTAATATTGCAGGGATATAGCTGCTTGATAAAAAGATGATAAACCCTGATGACATCAGGATGGCAGAAATGAAGCACGCAAGATAAATTCTGCTGCCCCTTGCCCACCGGAGCCTCGGCAGGAGGAATGCAGACAGAATAGACCCGATTCCCCATGTACTCCAAATCAACCCATAATAAAAGCTTTGTCTGTCAGGATTAAGGGCCTCTGCCAAAATCGGAATCCCAAGGTTATGGGAGCTTCCGGCAAAAGATCCTGCGAGGAAGACAAGGTTGACGAGCATAAGCATCGGAGCCAGCTTTAAATAGGCATAGACCTCTTTTATATCAGAGAAAATTGAAGACAGCTTCCCTTGAAGGGTCGATTGAACACCCGCTTTCCTGCCAGGTGCCGATTCCCATTTAAGCATCATCAACACAGCAGCAGACAGGAAGTAGGTAGCTGAATCGATAATCAGTGTAATATGGTAGCCTATAATATCTGTCAGGATGCCAGCGGCCAAAAATCCGGCGACCAGGCTGGCGGAAGTGAGTCTGGAAATAAGAGCATTTGTCTCAAGCACCTTATTTTCGCCAAAGATCTGGGGGATTTCCGCATTAAAGCTGACCATAAAGCTGCTGTTGGAGAACCCAATAGCAAAGGATACGAGTATGATCATATAGGGTGATGGAAAAGGGATCAGGGACAAAATCAGAATGCCCCTTGCCAGGTCGCTGATGATCATGATCTTTCTTCTGTCGAACCGATCTGCCAGTATGCCGGAAAAAATGCTTGAAAACACACCGCCGGCTGTCCTGAATGCCATAGCGGCAGCCATCCATCCTGTGCTCCCTGTAGCAGCATAAATGAGGACGTTGAGTACAATTGTATCCATAAAGGTGCCAAAATCTGAAAAAGCTTTTACATATAATATTACTTTTCTGTTCATTCCTTTACTCCAGTGCAGTTTTTGTCTATTTTATCCGGTATCTGAAAGTTTCGCAATACGAAATTTTCAGGCAAATAAAAGAAGTGCCCATGAAAAGCACTTCTTTTCTCCTTCTATTTTCCAATGAACATTTGTGTCCAGTAATTACCTTCGCCTGTATGCCCTACTCCTATATGGGTGAATTTGCTGCTGAGGATATTCTTGCGATGCCCCTCACTTTTCATCCAGGCATCGACGACTTCCTCTGCAGATCTTTGTCCCATGGCAATATTCTCACCTGCTGTTGAATACTCCACTCCAAAGTCCCGCATCATATCAAATGGGGAGCCATAAGTTGGACTAGTATGGGAAAAGTAATTCTTCGCCTGCATATCATCTGATTTTTCCTGGGCAACCCCGCTCAGAGAGCTGTCAGATTTCAATGCAGCAAGGCCGTTCTTCGTTCTTTCTGCATTAGTCAGCTCGATGACTTTGGATTCCATATCGCTGATGCTTTGGTCAGTGTCTCCTGCCTTTTGCTGTCCCTGTTCCTCAGCGCCATTCTGCCCCTGGTCACCCTGGCCGCCAGGCGCTGTTCCCTGGCCTGCCCCATACTGAGTGCCAGGCTCCATGCCTGCTCCCTGTTCTGCTTGATTCTGTCCTGGAGCTGCCTGCTGTCCTTCCTGTCCTTGCTGCCCTCTTTCTTCACCCGTATAAAAACGGAACATGCCATTATCCTGCTGTTCACCATGCGGGAATTCTTCGCTTGGCATGCCAGTGCTGTAAGCATTCGGATCAATCGTAATAAATCCATTGTTGATTTCCTGAAGGCTTTCCATCATTCCTTTTGACTGCTGGCTGCTGCGGTCATTTAAAAAGTTGGTCTGGCCCTGTCTGCCATTCCCGGCATTCAGTGTGTTGAGGCCGCCTTGCCTGTCATCTGCAGCATTATTAGAGGCGCAGGCAGACACCAGCATCACTGCAAAAACTGCTGGCAAAAAGCTGAATTTCATTTTACTCATTCTGTTAACCCCTTTTCATAATAATGTAACGGTCTTATTTTGCACTGCATGACCGATCTATTATGAATGGAATTATTTACAGCAGAAACAATAATAAACCTCCTATTCCTTCCGCACGACATGATAGCTGTTATAAAGGGCGAGCCAGCTTTGCGGGGCACGGAGGCTGATTTGCCAGAAAGTGGTGCCCAGTAGCTGATAACGGTCCATAAGAAGGTATTTCTGCATATAGCTGCGGATATCATCAAACCAGACGGTATGGAGCTGCCCCTCATCGTAATAAGTAAAGAATGGTGCTGCCCTGTTGCTGTCATACTGGATATTAGCGCCTTTTTCTATTGCCCGGTTCTGTGCCTGGAGAACTGACAGAGAGACAGTTTTGTTGTCCGGTCCGAATTTGTCATACCCGTATAAGGGCAGGGCAATCTGCAGCTTACGCGGAGGAATCTGGGTAACGGCGTACTTGACTACATCCTCCATCCATGGCAGCGGTGAAACAGGCTCAGGCGGCCCGCCGGGATAACCGTAATCGATTGTCATGACGGCAACAATATCTGCAGCAGCACCGATTGCCTCATAATCATAGGCGCCAATGATCCTGTTTGAAGGAATATCCTCTGTTTTTGCATGGACATTGACATGAAGAATCAGATTTCCAAGGGCAAGCTTCAGCTCAGCAAGAAATCGGGAAAAGCTGTTCCTTTGCGGCGGAGGTATGAATTCAAAATCAATGCTGACGCCGCTGTAACCCTTCTCTTTAGCCAGACTGGCAATACTGCTGACCAGATTGGCTGTATACCTTCTATTTCCCAGCACGCTTCCGGCCAGTTCCGGATCAAAGTCGCCATTCTGATAGTTGCGGATCATGAGCAGCGGGAGGATGCTCAGCTCTTTGCTTTTATTGATAACAGATGTGTCATCAAGAAGCCTGTAGGCAGTTCCCTCTGCCCGGAATGAATAGGCAGTGATGGCAAGATAGGTAAGGAGGGGCGAAATTCCTTCCAGTATGGGGAAAAGAGCCTCAGTATTGTAAGGCAATATAAAACCAAGCGTCTGAATGCCGTATTTAAGTGGTGAAGGAATGAATATGTTCTGTCCTTGCTGAAGATTATATGGATTCAAGCCGGGATTTGCTTTAAGAATAGAATCAATTTGTGTCTGATAAAAAAGAGAAAGCCGATAAACGGTGTCTCCCTCCCTTATTATATGAGAGCGGACAGGCAGAGTGTCCAGAGGGATATACAGCGCCAGCCCGGGCACTATTTCATTGGCGTCCTTCAATCCATTAAGAAGTAAGATGTCGGCTGGGGAAACAGAATATTCATTGGCAATCTGCCATATGGTGTCACCGTATGATACAACATGAATTCCCATTTCAGCACCTCAAATAGGTTTTTATACCATCATATGGATCTCCAATGAATAATAGAATATAAGATAACATCCAGGTCTCTTTTCATAAGAAAAACACAGGGCTTTAGGCGCCCTGTGTTGATCTATCCCTAATTTTTGCTGTAGTCATCCGTATCCGGTGAAACCATTCCGCCCGCCCCGGAAGTGTTAACATCCGGTGCAGCGCCTTCAGGCTGGGAAGGAAGCTTATGATGTTTATATTCTTTGTTGTTTTCATCTGCCAAAGGTGTCTGGCTGTGATCTTTCTCATCTATAGAAAGAATCTCGAACTCAGTCCCCTGCAAGTATCCTTCCAGCTTTGTCCTCATATCATCTCTATCTATCTTTCCTTCAAAGCGCAGCTCTGCATTAACAGTTATCATGAACGATCCGTCCTTTCGTTAATTAAGTTATTTTTGCTTAATTTATCACGAAGATGTGCCGGGGGTTGTTTCACCCTTCAGGGTTTCCTTTGCTTCTTCGATGGTTGTGAAAACGAGTACTTCCGTTACCTGCTGCCCATCATGTGATACTGCAAGGAATCCGTCTGCAAGCTGATGGATGTCAGCCAGCGTCCCTTCCTCGCCGCCATCAAGCTTGACCGATTCTTTAAATTCCAGCTGGCCTTTTTCAGCCCATGACTGAACCTCTGCTGAATAGGTCCCATAATCCATTCCTTCTGTGATGCGGTCATCCAGTTCTCCTGCGCTTAACTTTTCCTCCTCTCCTTCCGTATTTGTCTGTTCGTTATACCCTTCTGTCGTATTCTGCTCATCTGAAACGGTTTCTTGGTCATCCTCGGCACCGCAGCCTGAAAGCACTATGGCTGCAGCGGCTGCCAGGGTGTATATCTTTTTCACCGGCTCCACTCCTCTGCAATTGGTTTTGTTACAATGTTAATACCCGTTTCTGCAAAGAACATTCGTCATAAATAAGGTTCTTTACAGCGTAAGGTTCAATAATACTCTGTAAGTGTTATGTGCTGATCCGGCATTTCTGTGAATTGTTGCTCCATATGCCGTTCAGGTGCCCTGAATGTGTGGCTAAGTGAGCCCTTAATCAGCAGCGGCGCTTAACACACATCGCCAAGTAAGAATTCGTTTGTATATATGGAAAAATATTTCCTTTCCTAAAACCGTGAATTCAACTATAATGAACTGTTAGGAAAGGAGGGTGTAAAATGGCTGAACTGACGCAATATGTTTTTTTTGACTTTGAGATGCTCTGTTCGAACAAAGGGATGCTGTTTGAAGATATGGAGGCAATCAGGCTTGGTGCAGTAAAATATGATCTGATTACAGAGAAGCTTTCATTTTTCGATGAGTATATAAAGCCGGAAAATCATAAGCCGCTCAGTATGTTCTGCAAAAGGCTGACCGGCATTGAAGATAAAGATCTCAGGGATGCAGACAGATTTGCTGATGTATTTTCCACTTTTCTTTACTGGGTTAATGGAGTGAAGAAAACCAGGTTCTATTCATGGTCCAAAAGCGATCTGTCCCGACTGAATGCTGATGCAGCCAGACATGGGATCCCGTCTGCCACAATTGAAAAAATCAATTCCAGATATGTCGATTTCCAGGAAGTGTTTTCAAACCGTGCGGCTAATAATACACCCTCTGTTGAAAACGCCCTGGCACTGTATGGGCTGGATTTCGTCGGAGAAACGCATAACCCGATGTTTGATTCTTATAACACACTGCGGATATTTTTTGCATTTGAGCGCAATCCCCAGCTCACTGAAAAAATCATGGCTGAAAGATTTATACTGCCGGGGAGAACACTCACAGTGGATCAGATAAATGTAGAGGTGAAAAGCCAGTTCGCCAAGGATATGGAAGAGTTTTTTTCCAGTCTGCAATGGATCTACAAAATGAAGGAAGCGCAGCAGCTTGTCAAAAAAGCGAAAAGAATTTGCAAAAGGTATAAAAATGTCGCAGGCAGCAGCTCCGGCATCTTTGATGAAGAAATTCGAAGCGATACTAAAGACTTTATGCTTTTTTACGAAGGCCTTAAGAAGAATTACTTGGAGCATATAACCTATTCATCCCGCATACTGATTCTGGATGAAGAGAACTTTTCCTACAGGAAGACCCTTTTGGCAAGAGCCTCCCTGGATGGACAAGACCGTCAGGCCGTTTAAGGCTTTTCGGATACATATTTATTAACTTTACTCATGAGGAGCTGTATAAAATGGAAAGAATAAAACTGAATGAGGATTTATCTTTTTCACGGATCATCCATGGTCTTTGGAGGCTTGCTGACTGGAAACAGTCAGACCAGGAAACACTTTCGCTTATAGAATACTGCCTGGAGATGGGCATCACAACCTTTGACCATGCCGATATTTATGGTGGCTACACCTGTGAGGATCTGTTTGGGAAAGCGCTTGCTCTGAAACCTGAATTAAGGGAAAAGATGGAGATTGTCACTAAGTGCGGAATCGTCCTCCAATCACCCAACAGGCCGCAGCATAAATCACACCACTATAATACCAGCCGTGAGCATATTATAGAGTCGGTCAATTATTCTTTAAAGAATTTAGGGACAGACTATCTGGATGCACTGCTTATCCATCGTCCTGATCCTTTCATGGATCCTGAACAGACCGCACAGGCTTTCATTGAACTGAAGAAAGCGGGAAAGGTCAGAAACTTTGGCGTTTCCAACTTTAAAAACCACCAATTTGATATGCTTCAATCTTATCTGCCGTTTCAGCTGGTCACAAATCAGATTGAGCTTTCTGCTTATCATCTTGAAAATTTCGAAGATGGGACACTTAATCATTGCCTGGAAAAAAGAATTGCTCCTATGGCCTGGTCCCCTCTCGCGGGAGGAAGGATCTTTTCCGCTCAGGATGAAAGGGCAAAAAGGCTTCAGGCTGCCCTGAAAAATATAGCAGGGGAAATAGGAGCGGGTGACATTGATGAGGTTCTCTATGCATGGCTTCTGAACCATCCGGCACGGATTATGCCGATCATTGGATCAGGCAAAAAGCAAAGAATTGAAAAAGCAGTTAATAGCATGAAACTGAAGCTGGACAACCATCAGTGGTTTGAAATCCTTCAAAGCTCCATGGGTCATGATGTTCCATAACTGAACAAACCGAAAGGCCGGCCACAAGTGTGGACCGGCCTTTCTGATGCTGCTAGAATTTCATTCTGATTATTGGAACATGCCTTTGAAAGCTGGAGTAGAAATATCAACACCCTCAAAGACCTTGGTCATGCCCGCAATATACTCTTCTTTGAATGTCTCAGCTTCAGCAAGGTCCTCTGACCCGGCCTTAAGAAGTTCGCCTTTTTTTGTGAAATATTGAACGAGGCTGTCAGATGCACCTTCGATATCTGCAGAATAGTCGCTCAATTCTTCAGGGATTTCAATTCCGTCTAAACCAGGTTCAAAAGCAGAAGCTGCTTCTGCAGGATCTTTGCCTTCTTCTGCAAAAGATGCCTCAGTACTGCGGATCAGCTTGGTGACTTCAGATTGGTAGCTGAGGAGCGCAGATTTTTGTTCTTTGCTGCTGTCAGCCTGTTCAGCTGTTTCAGTCTCGGCGGCTGAAGTGTCCTTTTCGGTGTCAGTCTCTTTAGACGTGTCATCGGAACACGCTGCCAAGCCGGCAGTCATAAGGGAAGCCATTAATAAAGCCATAAATTTTTTCATTCTTCTCTCTCTCCTTTTTCTGTTGACCCTTTTTTTAAAAATAGGTTATTTACTGACAATTTATAATTTAACTAGTTTTCATACTTTTTTCAACCTTTTTTTGTTCGAAAGTCGAAACAAAAAGATATTTCTAAATAATTTTTAAATATTATGAATAGAGTAAATATTTAATATTTAAATACAAAAAATCCTGTGTTAGTGTACCTTGTTGATTTTGGGCTCATTCAGCTGTGATGAAATGAGCCCAAAATCAACAAGAATGTTTAACAAAAAAAGACCTCCGCCTGGAGGCCTTATCTAGCTGGTTCTTCTTCCTTTGATAAGATTGATGACGAGCAGAACAGCAGCAATTACGAGGAGAATGTGGATGATCCCTCCTGCAATCTTAAAAATGAAGCCAAGCAGCCACAGCACCAAAAGTGCCCCTATGATAAATTTCAGCATCATTATCTTCCTTTCTATTCATGGTAGCATTCAAATACCCTTTGATACTTTAGCATAAACACACGTGTTATCAGCTTGGATCCGCTTCATCCAGAACTAATGCAGTCACATTGGTATATTCGCCTTTCTGCCTTTCCTGTGCGGAAGCATCCTGGTTCAGTTCGTCACTGTCATCAATGCCCGGCGCCATAGTCGGTTCTTTTTTATCCTCAGGCAAATTAATCACTCCCTTTTTAATGTTACTATCTCCTTTCAGAGAAATCATATTCCCGGTTTAGCAGGGTGCGGAAAGGGAAAAAAACCATTAAGAAAGTGAAAGGAGTTTTTTATATGATTAAAGAATATGCAGTTGTACCAAATAAGGATGAAAACCTCTGGCTGGTCAAGCTGGAAGATGCAGCACCTGCAGCACAATTCGGCAGCAGAACGGCAGCAGTGGAAGAAGCTGAAAAGATGGCTAAAGAAAATAAGCCGAGCAAGGTGACCGTAATGGACGATAATCATGAGGTCATCGACGAAAAATTATTTCAATAAAGTAAAAGCCCGGCCTATTATGGCGGGGCTTATTTTTTGCTGTTTAAATCCTCTTCAATCAGCGACTTTAGAAGTATCCTGTAAGAGCTGCAAAGTTCTTCCCCTTCTGTGTCCCCAGCTGCCCAGCAGTATTCCCTGAAAGTGTCCATTTCCGTAAAGATCAAGTATAGCAGCCCTTCGTCAAGCTTTAGATTCATTTTCAGACCAGATGCATCTTTCCACGGCAGCTGCATCAAAAGCTGCTGATAAAGATCATGAAAAATGCTGTACTCCCTTTTCAGCTGCTCCCTCTCACCTATTAGAATATCATCCCTGGTTTGAATCACTTCCCCCCTCCAGTGGATATTGAAGGTGCAAAATGCCAGCCAAAAAGATCTTTCTTCAGGCGCAATCATGATGGTTCCTGCAATGTCAGCCTGACTGCCTTCATCAAATGAAAATATTTCCATATCCGCCTCCCGATCTGTTCTTCCCTGAATGGGTCACCTGCCTATTATTTGCAGCTTTTCTGCAATCATTACATAGGATAACCTAAAATCAGAAAGGAGCTGTGCCCTATCAGCAACCATGCTAATTCAGGAATTTCGCCCATCATATTTACTGAGAATTTGGAAGTGTCTGCCCGCGGGAATCAGGTGATCTACAAAAACAGTCTATTCAGAGAGGCTGTCTCACGGTCAATCGAATCTTTTAAGGCCGATTTGCTTGCTGCAGCAGACCGGCATTCTGAGGACCTGGCCGGGCTGGAGGAAGTTTATTTAAAACAGCTGAAAGAATGTATGCTAAAGCAGGAAGAAGCTGGCTTGAGAATCCTTCAGCGGCTCGAAATGATGGAAAGTCACCACCTGCAGCTTACAGAAAGCGTGGAGCAGAAAAGTGCCCGGCAGGAGAAATGGAATGACCAGCAAATTATCCAGGAAGCGATGATGCTGGAACTCTCCCGAAAGATGGATAATCTGCTTCCGCCTGACGGCCTTTTAGAAGAACACGAAGAATTGAAGAATAAAGTGGATTCTCTCGGAGATCTGCATGAAATGACCCATCTGACCATTATGGAACGTCTGGATAAACAGGAGGATCTGCTTCAGAAACTGGGCAGGCACTACGAAGATCTGCGTTCTGGCATGCATGATCGATTTGCTGCTGTCAGCAATTTTCTTGAAGACCGCTTTTATCAGCTGACACAGCCTGTGCAGCGTTTCGTGATTAAAGATAAACAAACGCAAAAAGAGGAAGATGAAAGAACAATAGTATAAAAAAGAAAGAGGCCGAATGGTGTCTCCGGCCTCTTTCTTACATTACATATATCAATCAAGTATCCTGACCGTCAATGTCTGTCTGCCAAACTTGATTGCTTCTTCTTTAGTCGGGATAAATACATCAATTTTATTGCCTTTAATGCTGCCCCCTGTATCTCCGGCAATCGCATTGCCATATCCTTCGACATATACCTTGGAACCTAAAGGAATGACATTGGGATCTACCGATATGACTTTCTGATCTGGATTTGCATTTAAATCAATTCCAGTAGATGTTACGCCGGAACAGCCTTCACAGCTGGCAGTATAGGCGGTTGCAGTAACGGTGATTTCCTTGCCGACCTCTTCCTGCGCTACTGGTGCACTGGCTTCAGGAGCAGGCTGGGTGCTTACAGTACCTTCGCTTTCAGCAGGCTTAGACTCAGCAGGGGCTGTTTTTTCAGGAGCAGGAGACTTTTCAGCAGCTTGTACGGCCTGCTGTTTTTCAGTCTGTTCCTGCCCTTTAGGCGCTGGTGCTGCCGGTTTTTCCTTTATGCTTCCTTTCGGATGGATGACAAGGGCCTGTTCAGGGTAGATCAAGTCTGACGACAGATTGTTCCAGTGCATTAAATCACTGACGGAAACGCCATGATTCCTGCTTATAGCCCATAGCGTATCCCCGGATTTAATTATGTATTTTTTTTCTGGAAAAATAGAAAGAGTGGTTTCTGCTCTGATCATGTCTGAAGACAAATCATTCCACTGCTTAATATCATTTACTGTTACTTCATATTTTTGGGAAAGCCCCCAAAGGGTATCTCCCTTTTCTACGGAAATTTCATCTGCTTGTACATTGGCTCCGGCTGCTCCGGCCACGGCTGCTGCAGCCACTAATGATAAAATTTGTTTTTTCATCTGATTACCTCCTGATAGCTATTTCTCGCTAACGGAATCTATCATAGCATGAAATATTCTGAGAAAAAGAACAGGCAGATAATAAATCCTTTACGTTCATGACAAGCATTTAACAGCCATATTTCGCTTCTCGAATTTTTACCTAAATTTTGTATCGGGTGGAAAAATCTAAAAAAATTGCAGTTTATCCTTCACAAATAAATCAACTGAAGGTATACTGTACTATAACAGAAACAATATAAATTAGTTGTATTATAAAAGGAGGGATTATCATGATTAAGAACCCAGTTGAATTTTTCAGGAACCTTCCGAAGAAGGAATGCCCGGAATGCGGCGAACATATGGAAGAACAGGCAGAAGCCTATTTGCTGGAATGCGACAGATGCCTGGCTAAAAAACATGAGTAGTAATCGGAAACGGGCTTAGCCCGTTTTTTTATGTACAAAGATTAAAAATATTTAGATAAAGGATAGGAAAATGCCTTCCGATGAAGTATAATTTCTTTAGGGTTTCGAAACATCTTCCCGTTTTATATAAAGGAGGCTTTTTATAAATGACTGAAAAAACACTTGTCAAAAGACTAGCACGCTCAGAGGTCCCTGAGGCTATTACATGGAATTTAAATGATTTGTTCTCTTCGGAAGAAAACTGGAAGAGTGAGCTTGAAAGCCTGGAGGCTGACCTGTCCCGGTTTGATTCATATAAAGGCAGGCTTGCCAGCGGCTCTGCTGTCCTGAAGGAATGCCTGCTGGCACAGGAAGCTTACTCCATCAGGATGGTCCAGGCCGGAACCTATGCTTCCCTGCGCCAATCTGAAGATGGATCAGATCCTGACAATCAGTCCAACGCATCGCTGGCAGCGTCACTCCGGGCAAAAGTGAACTCCGCCCTTTCTTTCATTGAGTCCGAGATCCTGGCTTTTGAAGATGGGCTGCTTGAGAGATACATAAAAGAACAGCCAGAGCTGGAAGCCTTCAGAAAAAATCTTGAAGAGCTTCTTGAAACAAAAAAACATAAGCTCAGCCCAGAGACTGAAGAAGTCCTTGCCTCACTTGGCGAGGTACATGCCTCTCCATATCAGGTTTATCAAAACAGCAAGCTGGCAGATATGCAGTTCGCTTCATTTAAGGACAAGGAGGGCAATGTACTGCCAAACTCTTTTGCCCTGTTTGAAGACCGTTATGAATTTTCGCCTGATACACATACAAGAAGAGCTGCTTATGAATCTTTCACTGATACACTGAAGCAGTATAAAAACACGTTTGCTGCCGCTTATTCAGCAGAAGTGAAACGGCAGGTCGTTCTGTCCCGGGCGAGAAAGTATGAATCTGCAACAGAAATGCTGCTGGAGCCTCAGCAGGTTACAGAGGAAATGTACCACAATCAGCTTGATATCATCGGAGAAGAATTGGCCCCTATTATGCGCAAGTATGCTGAACTGAAGAAGACGGTACTCGGATTTGATAGGATGACATTTGCTGACCTTAAGGCGCCGCTTGACCCGGAATTCAACCCGGCCACCACCTATGAGTCTGCCAGTGAAGTCATCCTGGAAGCTCTTCAGGTGATGGGGCCAGAATATACAGAAATCATGAAAAAAGGCCTTGAAGACAGATGGGTGGACCTTGCAGATAATATCGGCAAATCGACAGGTGCGTTCTGTTCAAGCCCGTACGGCTCGCACCCGTATATTCTGATCACATGGACAGATACAATGCGCGGTGCATTCGTGCTTGCCCATGAATTGGGCCATGCCGGCCATTTCTACCTGGCAAATAAAAATCAGCGTATTATGAATACCCGTCCTTCCACTTATTTTGTAGAAGCGCCATCGACGATCAATGAGCTTCTGCTGGGGCAGCATCTACTGGAAGGCACCGAAGATCCGCGGATGAAGCGCTGGGTCATCCTTCAGCTACTTGGAACCTATTATCATAACTTTGTTACACATCTCCTGGAAGGCAGATACCAGAGAAGAGTCTACGCTTTGGCGGAGCAAGGGGTTCCCCTGACGGCTGCTTTATTATCCAGGGAGAAGAAACAGGTGCTTGAAGACTTCTGGGGCAGTTCAGTTGAAATCGATGAAGGGGCAAGCCTGACATGGATGAGGCAGCCTCATTACTACATGGGTCTGTACCCGTATACTTACTCTGCGGGATTGACTGTATCAACTGCTGTTGCACAAAGGATCAAGGAAGAAGGACAGCCTGCCGTTGAACAGTGGATCGATGTACTGAAAGCCGGAGGAACGAAAAAGCCGCTGGAGCTTATCAAGGACGCGGGCGTTGATATGAGCAAGCCGGATTCGATCAGGAAAGCTGTTTCTTTTGTCGGTTCTCTTGTTGATGAACTGGCGGACAGCTATCAATAATGTAACAAAGGGTGAGCCTGATTCAGGCTCACCCTCTTTAGTCAAGAGATCTTAAAGCAGAAGTGCGGTCAATGAAAAGAAAACCATCGTACCGGTCGGAAATCTGTGAAGGAACGTAATTTCCATTGAGTTCAAATTCCGGATTATATACGACTCCCACCGCTCTGTGTCCAATCGTTTCTTGAAAAAGGCTGCGATTTTCGCTGCTGAAGAGAATCAGCTTATTATGTGCACCAGCCCGGTGCAGCAAATCCTCCCAGCTACCTTCTGCTGCAGGAGGCAGAAGCATCACTTCCCTTCTCTCTCCCCAGCTGCGTCCGGCAATCACAGTCCCGTCGTATGTTCCCAGACCGAGCGCAAATACTTTGCCGGCATACCTCTCCCTGAGAATCTGGCCGACATTCGTCATCCCATGCATTTCCATATCAGTTGCTCTTGCATCACCGATATGCGTATTATGCTCCCAGATGACGATCTTTGTAGCTTCACCATAGTATCTAATGATTTCCTCAATTGCGCTGACCATATGTCTGTCCCTAATGTTCCAGTCCTCAGCGCCGCCTTTTACCATTGACCGGTAATAACTTTCTGCATGAAGGGCAACAAGGCTGTTGACTGAAAGGTTAAGCGCCGTTTCATTTTGGGGAGGGTATTTTGCCAAGTCTCTCCGGATATTTAGCAGCAGCTCCATTACTTCTTCCTCGCACGATTCTCCATAAAAGCCCGATGACACCGCATAGTCCTCAGGATTCCTGTAATAAGGCTCAAAGCATGAAAAAGCTTTTTTGGCAGCTTCTGCATCATTGGAGCTGTCTTTTTCAAGATGCTGGATGATTTCCTCCATGGACTCCCATAAACTGTAGACATCCAAACCGTAAAAGCCAATCATATCTTTTTTTGCCTGCTCATTATAATCCCTGAGCCATACGATAAAGTCCTGGATCTCACGATTGGCCCACATCCACTCCGGCCATCTGTTAAATGCTGCTTTCAGTACATCCTGTGGCAGGCGCTGATTATACGACTTAATATAGCTGTTAACCTCAAAACATGAGGGCCAGTCCCCTTCAACACAAACGGCCTTGAAGCCATATTGTCCGATAAGCTTCTTCGTCAGCTCTGCCCTCCAGGTATAAAATTCAGATGTTCCATGGGACGCTTCCCCAAGGAGGACGAACTGGGAGCTGCCGGCAGCTTCTGCTGCTGCATCCAAGTCATTAAAATCATCAATCCTAATGCTGTGATTCTGGATATCTGAGATTATTCTTTCTGCATTATTTTTAAACATTCCCTGCCTCCTTTTTTTCTATCTGTTATGCGTATTCCCGGCTGCTCAGATCCTAAAGCCTCTGCTTTAATTTGGTCTTAATGCATAGTGGAGATACATCAGGAAAAACTTTTAAATAGATGGTTCGAAAAAAGGAGGGGATATACTTGCAGGAGAAAGAAACAGAAGACCCTAAGAATTTTGCACCTTCTGAGCCTGAAATGACAATAGACACTGATGCTCGCGGGATAAACGAAAGAAATACGCCCGGAGACTCTGTCAATGAGCATGAATCACTGGAAACAGCCAATAGCATCATAGCTGCAGGCGAAATTGGACAGCAAAACGAGAACTTATAAAGGAGAATGCCAATATGGATATGATCAATCCTAAAGAAGTAAAAGCCGGGGACGAGGTATTTGTTATATATAACAACCCCCATACCCCTACCGTCTCAAATATCCGGGCAGCAGAAATCGTCCAGCATCCCAAAGATCCCAACGCGTATGCCCTGTTCCTAAACGAAACCTTTCACGTAATCGAGGACGACGACGCCCTGTTCACCTCACAAGCCGCCGCAGAAAAAGCATTTGAAGAACATTATGAATAGAAAAGCGGAGGCGGCTTGCCCAGAGCCGACAAGCATAAGACGCGCAAGGATAAAAGGCGTTCTTTGCCTTTAATCCTTGCGTGGCTTATGACTCGAGGCTCTAGCCGCCGGAGCTGGACAAATAGAAAAGCGGAAGCGGCTGTTCGGATTAAGGAACGCAGGCTAAAGACGCCACGTCCTGTGGCAACGCCTGCATGACCCGCGTCCTGCGGGCCCAGCATAAGACGCTTTGGAATTGGAGGCGTTCTTTGCCTTCGGTTCCAAAGTAGCTTATGACTCGAGGCTCTAGCCGGCGGAGCTGGACAATAGAAAAGCGGAAATGCCTTGTTCCAGGAACACGGCATAAATACTCTGCGTTATGCCAACAAAAAGAAGCCTGACAAAGGTTCAGGCTTCTTCCCATTAATCGTGCAGCATCAAATCTTTGGAAGCTCTCTTATTTCAGCAGTCATACCTGTTCCGCAAAGGGGGCATAATAAGTCATCGGATGCGAAATCTTTCCTCATCCACCCATTGCAGGATTCACCGGCGCAGGAGTATACTTCAGTATCCATTAAGATATCTTCTGGCTTTTCTTCTTGTGCTCTCTTGTTGAAAAAAATAGGAACCGCCTCCTTTTTTTCTAGTATGTGCAGGTTCTGCCTTTTTAACCTGTTAAATAAAAAGAACTGGAGGGAATATGCTTGGAGTCTAATAAAAGGTATACTGCTGCAGGAACTGATATTGAAGAAGTAAAGAAAAAAAATGCAGCTTCGGGACTGTCGTACAACGAAGTCAAAAGGCAGCTGGCAGAAATGCATCAGAACAGGAAAAAATAACAGCCGCATTTGACGGCTGTTATTTTTTAATCCAGCATCCATGGCCATATGAAGGCGGTCTGGCTCTTGGAATAATGGAAGATAGGTGTTTCTGCGGCTGCACCTTCAAGCTCCGGCGGTAAAAAGGAATTCTCTGCTGCCCTGCCCTCCGCCTGCATCAATCTCCACTTTTTATGATGGATATCCGTCCTTAAATATCGCCCCCCTATTCTATTGAATAAACAATATCTCTCAGTCAGCCACTCATCAAGTGACCCTTTTTCAGCTGTGTATGTTTGTCCGCAGGTGCTTAAGCTGCATTTGTATTTACGATGGCTGCTTTTCCTGGCAGCTTTTATGGTTAAGCTTTCATTATTTCTTTCTTTTTTCAAATCAGCCCAAAAATATGGGAGGAAATAAGCAAGTCTCGGACCAACTGTATTGAGCAGGGAATTCGTATCAAGGCTGAAAAAATAGACTCCCTGTTTTCCATTTCTCTTCACATAGGTACGGACGTTCATTTCATGGACTTTTTCTTTTAGCGAAAATCTCGGGGTGATTATCAAGCCTGCTTCCTTCAGAGAAAAAAAAACTACACTGATCCATGCCTGGCCTCCGTAAATATCTATTTCCATACCATCAGGCACAGAGCTTCTGATGGAAGAAGCCTCCACTGGCCAATGGACAAACACCACATCAGTCCAAGTCTGCGTCATTAGCCAGGGTAACTTTGGAAGAGGGTAGGGTCTATGGCTGATTACATTGAATACGCTCATTTTGATCCTCCTGCTGCTTTTTCATATTTTTCCCGGCTGCAGGAAAAAACCCGGAGCTGGATACCCCGGGCCATGACTCTTTCTTTATTGATTTTTTAAGTCTTCCGGCAGCGTATTATGAAGGCTTTTAGGAGCCGGGTTCAGAAATGGCTTCTCGGCATTCGGTTTAGGATCAGCAACATATTCATATTCTCCCTGGCCATCAAGTGCAGGTCCGCTTGCCCACCGTCCTGCGCCGCTTTCCTGGCCTTCAGAAAGATTATATAGTTTATAAGCAATATCCTTTTTCTCAAGTTCGCGAGGGAATGTGCTTGGTGTAATGATGCCTTCTTTTTCCTCAAGTTCAGCGATTGCTGCCATCCATTGATTCTGATGGTAAGAATCGCGGGCAATGAGGGTAGAAAGCAAATCTTTAACTCCAGCATCATCAGACATTTCATACAGGCGTACGGCCTGCAGGCGCCCCTGGGATTCTGCATTCAGGTTGGCCCTGAAGTCAGCCAGAAGGTTGCCGCTTGCAATGGTATAGCTGCCCATCCAAGGGTTGCCGACACTGTCGCTCGGGCGGGCACCAAGTCCGCTTACAATCGCGTGCTGCGGATTCATCCCGCCGAGGACTGCACCAATGACAGGATCTTTTGCTGCATCTTCCTGGTCCTTGACAGGTGCGTTATCTAGCAGGCGGGCAACCATGGTAGCAAGCATTTCAACATGTCCGATTTCTTCTGTACCTATATCCAAAAGCAGGTCCCGGTACTTTTCGTTGCCGCGTGTAGCCCATCCCTGAAACATATATTGCATGGCAACGGTCATTTCTCCATACTGCCCGCCGATCAGCTCTTGCAGCTTCTTGGCAAACAAGGGATCCGGACGTTCCGGCCTTGCTTCGAATTGCAGTTCTTTTACATGATAAAACATAAAATTCCTCCTCGACAGGTGTTTTTTAGTCTGGCTGGATAAGCCTTCCTAGAATAAGTACCCCTGGTGGAAAAACGTAAACTATAGAGGAAACAGGGAAAGATTTTACCGGTAAAGTTAAATTATTCCAGTGTTAATAATGATTTTGTCATGTGACATAAGTCCTTCAATAGGTCTATGTTCTTAATCGAGAAGGTCCCACCTTTTACCCTTTTTATGCCAAATGTATTGTTTTTTGAGAAGCGAAAGCATACAATCCATTGCGGCAACGAAAAAGGAAAAAGGAGATTAAGAATTGAAATATACACAAAATGAAAAGCTGAGCATCTATAATGGCCTGGCTTCTACTATTTCTACGAATGCGGTCAACGGCTACATCCCCCTACTGGCCATCAGTGTTCTTGAGGCAACAAATCAGCAGATGGGACTGATAAGTTCCCTTCCTTCTATCATCGGCCTTCTGGCCATCATTCCTGGAGCAGTTTGGATCAATCGTTCACGGAGCAAAAAAAGGGTGGCTGTTGCTTCTACATTTGCGACAAGATTTCTTTTTATGCTGATTTTATTTGTACCTTTCCTGCCAAAGGAATATGCGCCATGGTTTCTTGTTGGGCTTATTGGTCTGCTCAATTTCCCGGGAGCTGTTTCCGGACTGTCCTGGCAGTCCATGATCGGAGATCTGGTCCCTGAAAAAAGACGCGGTGAATTCTTTAGCACACGCAACCGCCTTAATACAATTGCTGCCATGTTTATAACTTTCGGGACAGGATTTTTCCTGCAGCAGTATGACCAAGGTTCCCCTTTTCCGTATCAATTTCTCTTTGTGCTCGGCTTCCTCTTTGCGCTGCTTGAAGTTTATTACCTTTTTAAGCATAAAGAAAGCCCGGTGATAAAAGAAAAGCCGGAAGAGGGCATCAAGACAAAGAAACTATCATTAGCTGTTTTCAGGCACAAGCCATTCCTTACATTTGTTGTCTGCGGACTTTTATTTAATTTTGGTGCCCAGATGGCATGGTCCATTTTCAGCATATATCAAATAAAGGAAGCAGGAGCTACTGCCCTGTGGCTTTCCCTGTTTTCTGTAACCAACCAGCTGGCCCAGATTGTCAGCATTAAATGGTGGGCTAAAGCGGCGGACAGGAAAGGCAACAGCTTTATCCTATTCATTGCAGCAGCTGGCATGGCAACGGCCCCGCTCCTTACAGTCGCTTCATCCAATCTTGTTTACCTGACGCTAATCAATCTATGGATCGGCCTTTTTGTTTCGGGGACTAATCTGCTGCTGTTCAATCAGCTTCTTAATGCTTCGCCGGAAAAAAACCGGACCAGCTATATAGCCAACTATAACTTTTTGTCATCCCTTGTCGGTTTTATCGCCCCGCAATTCGGAGTGTTCCTGCTTGATCATTTCGGTATGTTATCGGCTATGAGCATAACTTCTGCTGTTCGTTTTGCAGCAGCGCTTTCCTTCCTGTTTGCGGCTCTAACATTAGAAAGAAAAAAGATGGCTGCGGCGATTTAAGAGCAGGATATCCTGCTCTGTTTATCTTTAGACGGTTTTTGTGTCATTGCTGCTAATGATTAGATCATTTTTGTGAAACCAAGTTTTACAGACCTGTAAACACACTATTAGTCACGAGGATTATCCAGCTAAATGGTCCCATCACAATATGAAGCAGTAAAGCCATAGGAAAGTCGTTTTATTTCCGCCTATTAAAGGGATTGACATTTCCTGTGTTGAATAAATATTGATAACGCTTACAAACCGGGGTGGTATTGTTGCTTGAAACCGAAATAAAAGCAGATGAGATTAAGGAGGAAACCTCTCTCCTTCCCTCTTACAGGAGGGATATGCGCGAGTATACGGAAAAGCAGGCCGGCAGATTCATTAAGATGAACACTGTAAAGGATTGGTCCTTGCTCTCGTGGAAAGACATCGGGAAGCCGTACGAAGTGACATCATTTGCAAAAGAAAAGCATGACTGGGAAAGGGAGCATGAAAAGGAACTTCCCGTCCATACATCCTGGGAAATGTTCAACCGTTCCTTTCATCAGTGGTTTGTTAAGGATGTCCCAGCCGAAATGGACAGGTCTAAGAAGGAATTCTTGAAAAATGCAGCTATGATGAAGCCCCGTGCAGCGAAATCAGCTTTGGGCGAGCTGGTAAGGCTGTCACTATGGAATTATGTTCACAGGATTCAGGATGGGATTTGGGATCCGCGCGGAAAAAGAGGCCTATTTGCCAACTTGGACCTTGAAAAACCCCGTATCCTGTTTTTAGGTGCTGCAGAAGGATATGAAGCAATGCAGCTGTCTGCCATGTATCCAGGCGGAGAAGCAGTACTGGTGGATTATGATCCGTTTTGCAGGGATGCACGCTTTGAAGAATTTCCGGAATCATATCCCTTCCTTGGCCAAAATAAACAAACAGGGGGCAGAAAAGCTTTTTACAAAAATGATTTCCAAATTGACTATGTAGTGGAGGATATCAGGAATCTGCCTTATGGGAAGGAATTTGATATTGTCTTGAGCGTGGGGCTGCTGGAGCATTTCCCTGACAAATTAAAGCCCGAGGTGGTCGATTGGCACAGAAGTTTTGTGAAACCATCAGGGTATATCATTATGACGACTCCAAGAGCACAGCTCAGGTCCAAGCTTTATTATGAAATAATGGCCGATGTTATGAACCACACGTACCGGGAGCTTATGACAGTCGAACAGATGGGGCTTTATATGTATGAAAACGGACTGGAAATTCTTCAGCACGGAATTATAAAAGTGCACAATGGCATTGTAGCAAGAGCAAGATAAAGTGACAGAATCAAGCTGCATAGCGCAGCTTGATTCAAGTCAATTCTTATAGTCTGCCCTTTTGCCCACTTCAGGTTCTCCGCCGGTTTGATTGCCTGTTGTAGCGGTATAGCCGACTTGGTAGGATGAATTGCGCTGTTTCTTTAACGCATCCGGCATTTTGTATTGTGACATGTCATCCTGTGCTTCTTTTGGCATGATGAATCCCTCCTTGAGGCTGTCATTATATTGTTTTCTTTTTCAGGATTTTAATTCAGGGAGATCATCCATGCGAGCAAGAATGGTTTAGGGGGAAAACGCAAAAAGGAATCTGCCTGAAAACAGATTCCTTTTGCTCAAATGCAGAAAGGATTAGAAGCCTCCCCCAACATAAGCAGCGCCAACAATAATCAAAAGGATGAAAAGCACGACGATAAGGGCAAACCCGCCGCCGTAGCCGTATCCAGCTCCACCGCTCATTCATTGCACCCCCTTTATGCACGACCTAGGGTATTGTATGAGAAGGATGACTGTTTTGAATGGGCTAATAGTATCTTTGTGCTTAATTGAGCTCTTACCATAGAAATGGGACAAAAGCTAAAGCAGCAATTGCTCCGAACGCAATGCCGATGCCAAAGCCTCCCCAGCCCCAGCCCCAGCCGTAAGGATACGCAAATCCATCAAACTCTCCATAGCCGTGGCCGCCGTAATTCCTGCCGCCTGCAGGTCTGATAAAAACCTTTGAAGGTGTAACACGTTCAATAACTCCCACATGCTCTCTTCCATGCACAGTCCGGATCCGCACCATTCGGCCCATGCCGCCTCTGCACTGATTGTAATAGCTTCTTGACATTTCAATCACCTCCGATATGTTGTCCGCTAACATCATATGCAGGAGGGCCTGTCAGCTAATGGACAAACGTCCGGGGACAAGTGCGGATATTCCTAAAGCTGGACCAGTATATGTTGCGAAAAAAAGTGCGGAGCAATTTCTGCCCCGCATTTTTATACGGCATTCCTATCCAAATATTTTTTTGTCAAAAGCAGGCTGGCAATTAAGATTAGCTCAAACAGATTCGTAACTGCAGCACTGCCTGGATCAAATGGTACAGCACTTCCTGCAGCCATAATAGCAATTCCGGCAAACATCCAGAACCAGCCTGTTTTTTTCCAGACAATAACTCCGGATATCAAGAGAAAGACCGATACACCGATCACCATTATTGGAGGACCGTGAGCATGCAATGGTGCATATTTCAGCACCCCGTATTCAGTTACTGCCTCAAGCTGAAGATTCCTGATGGCAAAGAATTCTATAGACATTAATACAATGGTTATGATCCAGGCAATCCCCAGGCTTTTCTTTTGATCAAGCACCCTTGCACCCGATTCTTTTGCAGCATACCAGGCAAAGAGAACGAGGAGAGGTGTTGCGGCGGCATGTAAAATAAATCGCATTCTATTGAGAGACAGAAGCATGTCAGATTCTCCGGCTATCCGTCCTGCTGCAAGGATGCTATTATCATAGATCAGGCCGGCAATCACAACTAGCAGCACATCTCCGTATGTGGGCCTTCCCTTTTTAAATAAAAGAAAAATTCCCCAAACCAGCAGCAGAGTGTAAATGATAGCATAAATACCGAAAAAATAAGGATCCATCCAATCCCCCCTTTGTTTTTTCTTCTGTTTCCCTGAACCTGCTCAGACTAACCATATTTAATTTTCCGCAAAAGCGAATATGGAAAATAGAATCCATGTATTAATTTTCTAAACAATTTTATTAAACAAAATACTGGACTGTAAACGGATTCATGTTAAAATGAAACAGGTAAATTAGTTGGATGTCTGACGTCTGTTCTCATACAACATTTGGAAGACGTTTATGAAGATTTTTATAAGCTAGAGATTACTATTAGTTGTTAAGGGGTGGAACTGATGAATTTACTTTGGGGACTATTTGGGATTGCAGTCGTTCTTGGAATCGCACTTCTCTTCTCTTCAAACAGAAAAGCGATCAATCTAAGGACGATAGCTGGCGGACTTGCCATACAGCTTATCTTTGCTTTTGCTGTTTTAAAATGGAATGCGGGGAAAAAAGCACTAGAGATGCTCACTGAAACGGTGAACAATATCGTAGGCTATGCGAACGAAGGAATCAACTTCCTGTTTGGCGGCCTGTTTGCCGATGGAACGAATATTGGGATGGTATTTGCCTTTCAGGTTCTGCCGACTGTCATATTCTTCTCATCTTTAATCTCTGTTCTTTATTACATTGGTGTCATGCAGTGGGTTATCAAGATTATCGGCGGAGGACTTTCAAAACTGCTGGGGACAAGCAAGGCAGAATCCATTTCTGCAGCAGCAAATATTTTTGTGGGCCAGACAGAAGCTCCTCTCATCGTCCGTCCATTCATCAGTAAGATGACCCGGTCGGAATTATTCGCTGTCATGACGGGCGGACTTGCTTCAGTTGCAGGTTCAGTCCTTATCGGTTACTCCCTGCTGGGGGTGCCGCTGGAATATCTCCTTGCTGCCAGCTTCATGGCTGCTCCTGCAGGCCTGGTATTAGCAAAGATCATGATTCCGGAAACAGAACAATCACAGACAGATAAAGAGATTACTATTGAGAAAGATACAGAATCTGTCAATGTAGTAGATGCAGCCGCAAAAGGCGCCAGTGTCGGCCTTCAGCTTGCATTGAATATCGGTGCCATGCTTTTGGCGTTCATAGCGCTTGTTGCTATGATTAACGGATTGATCGGCTTTGCCGGCGGGCTATTCGGTGCAGACAATCTGTCTCTTGAAATGATTCTCGGCTATGTATTCTCGCCAATTGCATTTGCGGTGGGTGTTCCGTGGTCAGAAGCGGTTCAGGCTGGGGGATATATCGGTCAAAAGCTTGTTCTGAATGAATTTGTGGCCTATTCTTCCTTTGCCCCTGAAATCGGGAATCTGTCTGAAAAAACTTCAGCCATCATCAGCTTCGCTCTATGCGGATTTGCCAATATTTCATCCATGGCCATCCTTCTTGGCGGTCTTGGAAACCTGGCTCCCGACCGGAGAGGCGATATCGCTAAACTCGGATTCAAAGCAGTCGTAGCGGGTGCGCTGGCTTCATTGCTGAGCGCAGCAATTGCAGGAATGCTTTTGTAAGTATGCAAAAAGGAAAGAAGCCTTCGCTTCTTTCCTTTCTTTTTATATGTTAATCATCAGCATCTGCACTTAAACCTTTTACATGCTTCTTACCCATCTGCTTCAGAACTTTCCGATTCTCTTTTGTATCAAATATGATGGAAAAATCATATTCTTCCGGATATAGCTCCTCTGCCTTAATATACAGCTTGAGTCTTTTAGAGTTGATCTCCTTTTTCTCTCCTTTAATTTGCACAATATATTGATCCCGGCTGTCAGGTCCTTTATAGATAATCCCCAGTTCACCTGTACTTGTATAGAGTACATTGTCACCTGTTTTAAAGGCGGCAGGCTTTTCTATTTTTGCTGTCTTCTCTCTTTTCTTTTCGTGCTTCTGAACAAATATTTGCCTCTCCATCTTTTTCTTTGCTGTATCATCTGAAAGTTCCTGTGGATAGCTCTTCTCTATCCCGTATGAATAGTAATGGGCCCTTTCAATCAGCTTCGGATGGATTCCAAGCTTTAAAGCGATGGCAAATGCCTGGCTTTCTCCTGACTCTCCTATTTTCAGCCTGTATGTTGGCTTTAAGGTGGCAAGATCAAATTCCATGCTTCCATTTATAAAGCCTTCATGATGCTCTGCAAAAGATTTGATCTCTTTATAGTGCGTTGTTGCCAGGATAGCAGCTCCTTTCCTGTGCAGCTGCTCCAGAATAGCTGCTGCCAGCCCCATTCCCTCCCCCGGGTCAGTGCCTGAGCCAAGTTCATCCAGAAGCACCAGGGAGTCAGCAGTGGATTCTTCTAAGATTTCGCCTATATTTTTTATCCGGGAGCTGAAGGTGCTTAAGTTTTCTTCAATGCTTTGGCCGTCCCCTATATCAACCAGGATCTTCTGGAATATGCCCATTGAGCTTCCCTGGGAAACCGGGAGAAGCAGACCGCATTGAGCCATCAGGACGAGCAGGCCGACCGTTTTGATGGCAACTGTTTTGCCTCCTGTATTCGGTCCCGTTATCACAAGGGCTGTAGTTCCGCTCTGTCCAAGCTCTATAGTTAGAGGGACTGCTGAGCTCCCCAGCGAAGGATGTCTGGCATCAAGGAGGCGGAAAGACTGATCATCCTGAAAACAAACTGGGATGCCCTCAATCGCCAGCCCGTATTTTCCCTTTGCAAAAACGATATCATAATGGATCATTGTCTCGGCCGCCAGCTTGATTTCTTCATGCTTATCTTCCGCCAGCCCTGTCAAGTACAAGAGAATGTTCAGGATTTCCGACTCTTCATCTGAATGCAGCCAATTCAGCTGGTCCTGGTGTGCTCCGATTTCTTCAGGTTCAATAAAAAGGGTTGAACCTGAAGCACTTCTGTCCAGTACTGACCCTTTGATCTTATACCTGTATTCCTTCTTTACCGGCACCACATACCGGCCATTCCTCTGGCTGACTACCCCCTCCTGCAAAACCTCTTTATATTTAGCTGATTTCAGGATCTGGTTCAATTTTTCCTTAAGCCTTTCTTCCTGGATAGCAATCTGTTTGCGGATCTTCAGGAGGTCCTTGCTGGCATGGTCATCTATCCCCCCATTCCGGATGCAGCGCATTAGTTCTTCTGCAAGGAAAGGCAGATCGTCAACAGAGAGTATATAGGAAGATATTCTTGGAGCAAGGTTAGACTTGTCTTTCATATACTTCTTAAGCTTCTTGCAGGATTGCAGAAATTCATATAGCCTGCTAAGCTGTTCTACCCGCAGCACAATTCCTTTGTGGAATGATGACAGCAGGGCTTCAACCCCTTTCATACTGCCGATGGGGACACTGCTTCCGGTTTTAAGAATTGCAGCTGCCTCAGCAGTTTCGTCTGCCAGTGCTTCGATCTGGCCTTTTAGAAAGGATGGCTCCATGCTGAGTATCTTTTTTCTTCCTCCTTCCGTCAAAGCGAATTGAGCCGCATTTTCTTTTACCACATGGAAATCTAAAGACTCATAAGTGTGTGAATTCAATTTTTTTCCTCCTTTTTATCAATACAAAAAGCCGCAATGAACTATATCATTGCGGCTCCCAAAAATAGGATTCAGCATATATCAGTATTCAAAAAAGCTGTGCTCAAAGAACACAGCTTTCCACTGATAGAAAATGCTGCAGGCTATGACCGAGTTCTTAACTCTATTCCATGGGCACACTTAAATAAAAGTTCCCTTCCTTAATCTTTTAAGAAAGAGCCCCGGAATGACCGTATTTGATTAACGGTTTAGTTAAGAACGGCACCTAACATACAACATACCCCTTTTGCTGAACAAATTATTTAATACAATATAATCATATACAAGGGAGGCCACAGAAGTAAATAGAATTTTTCTTTTTATCAGAAATTTGAAGGGATAGACAAAAAGCGCAGAAGAATATTGTCGAAAACTATCTGAAAATTTGTTCTCTTTTTATTTGAATAATAGAATCTGTAAATGCTAACATAGTTTATGGAAGCGCTATCAAAATAGGCTTTTGGCTACATAAATTAATTTCAGGGAGGAATTGCAATGACCCAATTAACAATTAATTTGAAGGAAAAAGTAGAAAAGTTCCTGGCCGGAAAGAAAAAGCTTTTCATTAATGGAGAATTCGTGGAAAGCGCCTCTCAGAAAACATTTGAAAGCTATAACCCTGCTACCGGTGAAGTTCTGGCGACCCTGTATGAAGCAGGTCCTGAAGACATTGATAGAGCCGTGCTCGCTGCAAGGAAGGCATTTGATGAAGGAAAATGGTCCAAGATGGGCAGCGCTAAAAGAAGCAGATTAATGTATAAACTCGCAGATTTAATGGAAGAACACAAAGAAGAGCTGGCACAGCTTGAAACCCTGGACAACGGTAAGCCAATCAGGGAAACCTCTGCAGCTGATATCCCGCTTGCTGTTGAGCATATGCGCTACTATGCGGGCTGGACGACAAAAATCGTCGGACAGACAATTCCGGTAAACGGCCCATTCTTTAACTATACACGCCACGAGGCTGTTGGAGTGGTCGGCCAGATCATCCCTTGGAACTTCCCTCTCCTCATGGCAATGTGGAAGCTTGGGGCGGCACTCGCCACAGGATGTACGGTTGTTCTCAAGCCGGCGGAGCAGACACCTCTCTCCGCTCTGTATCTGGCAGAATTAATCCAGGAAGCGGGCTTCCCTGAAGGAGTCGTGAATATCGTCCCCGGCTTTGGTGAAACAGCAGGCCAGCCGCTTGTGGATCATCCTCTGGTCGATAAGATCGCGTTCACCGGTTCTACAGAGGTCGGAAAAATGATCATGCAAAGGGCTTCCAAGACACTGAAACGTGTCACGCTGGAACTTGGCGGGAAGTCGCCGAATATCATCCTTCCTGATGCCGACATGACAAAGGCCATCCCAGGCGCATTGAACGGAGTCATGTTCAACCAGGGCCAGGTATGCTGTGCAGGATCGCGTGTGTTCATCCAGAAAAAGCAGTTTGATAATGTAGTGTCCGATATGGTCGATCATGCCAAGAAGATCAAGCAGGGTGCCGGCCTGCATGCTGATACGCAGATAGGCCCTCTCGTTTCAACAGAACAGCAGAACAGGGTCCTTGGATATATTGAAAAAGGCGTCAGCGAAGGAGCGGAACTGCTTGTCGGCGGAAATAAGCCATATGAAGAAGGTTATTTTGTCTCCCCTACTATCTTTGCCGATGTACGTGATGAGATGACGATTGCCAAAGAAGAAATCTTTGGTCCTGTCATCTCGGCGATGCCGTATGAAGATCTTGATGAACTGATTGCCAGGGCAAATAACAGCGAATACGGCCTGGCGGCGGGCGTCTGGACGAAGGACGTCTCCAAAGCCCATTATATCGCCAGTCAGCTCAGGGCAGGAACTGTTTGGGTCAACTGCTATAATGCCTTTGACGCAGCCTCCCCATTCGGCGGCTATAAACAGTCTGGCATGGGCCGGGAAATGGGATCCTACGCTTTGAATAATTATACAGAAGTGAAGAGCGTCTGGATCGGAATGAACTGATCCAATCATTAAAAGAGGGGCCCGCGGGCTCCTTTTTTTCTTTTATAACTCTACTTGAGAAATTATCGAATCACCCAGATAGTGCTGTCCATATGCCACGGAGCCGGATGAATATTTTTTTGCTCCTGCTTTTAAAATTTCACATAATATCCATGTCATTTTTTCCTTCTCTTCCCTATTCTTAAGTGGGAGGGAACGAAATGAAGAAACTTTATTGGATCAGCTCTATCCTTATTATTGCCGGGATTTCTGCAGGGATTGCTTTTTTTGTCATCAGGGATCATTCAGCAGAAATTCCTGAAGATCTATCATTGATTAATGAAAATGGTGAAACCTATGATTTCAGCGAGCGTGGACAGACCTTAACATTAGTTGAATTTATCTATACCCATTGTCCTGATATCTGTCCCACAACAACACAAAAAATGAATATGCTCAGAAGCGATCTGGAGAAAGATCATGTTTTTGGCAATAAAGTAAAATTCATGACAGTAACCATTGACCCTTATCGCGACACACCTGAAGTGCTGAGTAAGTATATGGACACTTTTGAAATTAATAAAGACGGGAACTGGGTGTTCCTGACTGGAGATCGAGACAGCATGAAAGAAGACCAGCAGGAAATACAGGAGCTCGCCAATGCCTTCCAGTTTCAGTACCGTGATCCCGGGGATGGCTTCTATGTGCACAGCACCTATGTTTATCTCCTGGATAAAGACAATAAATATATTAAAAAGTTCCCAATGGGTGAAAGTTTTGATAGAAAAGAAGTATATAAGAAGATTTTGAAGGAGCTGTAAATCCAGGGTTCCCACGGCCTGGATTTTTTCTTAAGCACGAAAAAGGCTGACTGCCGGAGAGGCAGGTCAGCCTTTTGTATGTATATTCATTCGTATGTTTCTTATGTTCTTCAGGCTGCACAACAGGAGACAGCTGTATATGTGCTTGTCTCCTGTACCTCTCTAGTCTCAGTTCGTGGAGGAAGATATCTTTCCGGCCTGGTTAATGTGCAGCAGGTAGTCAGATTTTGGCTTAGTGAAGCTTATCTTTATGCCGGATTTTTTCAAACGGTTAACTAAATCGACGAGCTGCTTTTTAGCCATGTCAAAAAACTCCTTTGTTTTGCCTGTATGTTTTCATTTTACATGAAAAATATGAAAAAACTATGACATTCGGCAAATTAAATGTGAATAATTTTTGATAATTTTATTTATAAAAAATTGGCACGCATTCTGAGTCAGCTGATTTACTCTATCTATTTCCCATTTCTTCTCAGCTGAAACTTTTTCTCTTGCCTTTCTTCTTATTCTGCCTTTTTCTTTTCATAGGCACCTGTTGGAAAGATTCGCTCTTGGACGCTGAAAGTGTTATAATTCTTACGATATTGTTTTTTTTGGAGGAATCAAACCTATATGATAACTGTCAGCAACGTAGGTCTTCGTTATGGCGACAGGAAGCTGTTCGAAGATGTTAATATTAAATTCAATCCCGGTAACTGCTATGGCCTTATCGGCGCCAATGGTGCCGGGAAGTCGACATTCCTGAAAATCCTCTCTGGAGAAATCGAGTCCCAGACGGGTAATGTATCACTTGGCCCAGGAGAACGTCTTGCAGTATTAAAGCAGAACCACTATGAGTATGAGGAGCATGAGGTACTTACGACGGTCATCATGGGCCATGCCCGCCTATACCAGGTTATGCAGGAAAAAGACGCCATCTATATGAAAGCTGATTTCTCTGATGAAGATGGAATGAAGGCAGCTGAGCTGGAAGGTGAATTTGCTGAACTGAACGGCTGGGAAGCTGAATCTGAAGCGGCCATCCTGCTTAAAGGCCTTGGAATTGGCGAAGAGCTCCATAATAAAAAGATGGAAGATCTTACAGGATCAGATAAAGTAAAAGTCCTGCTTGCACAGGCTCTATTTGGCAAGCCTGATGTTCTTCTGCTAGATGAGCCTACAAACCACTTGGATATCAAAGCAATCCGCTGGCTTGAGGAGTTCCTGATCAACTTCGAAAACACAGTCATTGTCGTTTCCCATGACAGGCACTTCCTTAATAAAGTTTGTACGCATATTGCCGATCTTGATTTCGGAAAAATCCAGGTTTATGTCGGGAACTATGATTTCTGGTATGAATCAAGCCAGCTGGCTTCCAGGATGGCATCTGATGCAAATAAGAAAAAAGAAGAAAAAATCAAAGAGCTGCAAAGCTTTATTGCCCGTTTTAGTGCAAATGCATCAAAATCCAAGCAGGCAACTTCCCGGAAAAAGCTGCTCGATAAGATCTCCCTTGATGATATCAAGCCTTCTTCCCGCCGTTATCCTTATGTTGGATTCACGCCGGAGCGCGAGATCGGAAATGATCTTTTAAGGGTAGACAGTATCAGCAAGACGATCGACGGTGTCAAGGTGCTCGACAATGTCAGCTTCATTATGAATAAAGACGATAAAATTGCACTTGTCGGTACAGATGAAATTGCAAAAACGGCATTGTTCAAAATCCTTACCGGAGAAATGGAACCGGACAGCGGTTCATTTAAATGGGGCATCACGACTTCACAGGCGTATTTCCCTAAAGACAACTCGCAGTATTTTGAAAACAGCGAACTTAACCTTGTTGACTGGCTGCGCCAATTCTCCCCTCAGGATGAGAGTGAAAGCTTCCTGCGCGGATTCCTTGGCAGAATGCTGTTCTCAGGCGAAGAAGTGCTGAAAAAAGCCAGCGTGCTTTCTGGTGGAGAAAAAGTCCGCTGCATGCTTTCAAAGATGATGCTGAGCGGTGCGAATGTGCTTCTTCTTGATGAGCCGACAAACCATTTGGATCTTGAATCTATCACAGCATTGAATAACGGATTGACCAGCTACAAAGGTTCCATGATCTTCGCTTCTCATGACCATCAGTTCATCCAGACCATTGCAAACCGGATCATTGAAATCACTCCGAACGGCACTGTTGATAAGCAAATGACTTATGATGAATACTTGGAAAACACAGACCTGCAAAAACAGGTAGCTGAAATGTATAAATAAAAGTGAACCAGGAAAGCACTGCTTTCCTGGTTTTTCTTATTCCTGATCAAGTTCCGGTTTAGTATCAGGCTAAGATTTTCAGGGGTCAGACATCTTGTTTTTTTGTCTTTTTTCTTGCTGAATCAGTTTTGAACCTGCCTGTTTCATTATTGGTCGTGCCCTGTCCCTCAACTTCAGGCGAGCTTAAGCCGGTTTTGGAAGGATCTTTTTTATGTTTGGCCATCTTAAACACCTCCGTTTATTACTTTTAACTCCCAAGCCACATCTCATTCATGGGAATAAGACCACGCTCTTTCAGGCATCATAACATTCAGAGGAGGTGTAAGTTATGGCGAAACGTATTGCGGTAGAACAATCTCTTACCAATATCCAGGAGGCACTCCGTGCGAAAGGTTATGATGTAATTGACATGAAAACTCAGGAGGATGCCCAGAATTGCTCCTGCTGTGTAGTGACAGGACTGGACTCCAATGTTATGGGGATGCAGGATACTTTCACACAATCTTCAGTCATCGAGGCAAACGGGTTATCGGCAGATGAAGTTTGCCAGCAGGTTGAATCAAGGCTTCAATAAATGGCGCAGAAGACTAAAGGTTACTCTTTAGTCTTTTCTTTTATAAAAAGGCATTGAATCAGCTGATTCAATGCCTTTGTTTGATTCTGCGGTATAGTTTCCGTGACATAATGTAAAGAGAAGCCAGTAAAAGCACAAATACCATGTAAAAGACCCCTGACTTAACCGGTGTCTCCTCCATTTCCTGTGCCTGGACCGCTTCAGAAGGACCTGCAGCTTTTACGGCCTCCGGCTCGAGGGGGAAGATTTGAATCAGTTTTCCGCTTCCATCAACGATTTTCAAAAGGCCTTCTTCTGTGACGATTTTTTCAAAATGATTCAGCGGTAATGTGACAAAGCGGTCTTTTCCGCTAAAATAAATCTGGTCCCCTTTTTGAAAGGAAGTTTCTTTGCTGATCACAGAAGACTTGAAACGGCTGAAGCCGTAGTCAAATAAGGTTTTTGTATCATTATAGATATCCCTCTTGAAATCTGCTTTCATGACGATGGCAGTCAGCTGGATTTTTCCGTTTTCTCCGGAAGTGGCCAGCGTCTGCTTGCTTTCGTTCACAAACCCTGTCTTTCCGCCGGTTATCCCGGTATATGGCACTTCCCCTTTTAGCATCCGATGGTGGGTAAATATCGTTGTATCCCAGCTTTCTCCATCCCATGCGAGCTCTTTTGTCCCGTAAATCGTTCTGAAGGTATTGTTTTTCAAGGCATAGCTGGTAATAAGAGCCATGTCTTCAGCTGTCGTATAATGCCTTTCATCAAACAAGCCGTGCGGATTTGTAAAATGGGTATTATGGACATGCACTTCTTTTTCCAGGAATGTGTTCAAATTTCTCTCATACTCTTCTATATTTCCGTCAATATGCTCGGCAATAGCTGCAGCAGCATCATTCCCTGAGTTTATCAGCATCCCCTCGATCAGATGCCTGAGCGTTGTCTTCTCGCCTTCTTCTAAATAAACCTTAGTCCCTTCTGTTTCAACAGCACTCCTGCTGACAGTCACCATGTCATCCAGATTTCCTTTTTTTATAGCATAAATAGCGGTGGCAATCTTTGTCAGGCTGGCTGGATACATCCGGTCAGATCCATTTTTGCTGTATAAAATAGCATTTGATTGCGAATCAATTAAAACCGCAGCCTCACTCACTATGGCAGGTTCTTTTTCTTCTTTTGCGACAGCGCTCTGTCCGGCGTGTACAGTAAGCATGAAAACCATTAAAGCGGATAAAAATTTCTTCATCTGTCAATCTCCATTTGCTGATTTTGATAGTGCTAAATTCCCTAATTTTGATTGTACCAAAATATTTTGCGGCAAATGGGCTTGTTTATGAATTGTTACAAAAATGAAAAATAACAGGTTTGGTGAATGTTGAGGCTGGGTATATAGCCGGCCAAATTGAAAAGCCATCTATTAAGATGGCTTCAAACAGTGTGCTTTTTTAAAAGCTGCATATTTAGTTTAAAAACACTTTTTATCCAGGGCTGCAAAGGTCTAGCTTCCCCCGCAGCCGCCTCCTCCTCCGCAGCTTGAGCAGTTGGATCCGCCCGAACAGTTCGCCCCCCCTGAACAGCTGCCGGAATCTGAATCATGATCAGTGCTGCAGGCAAAACCGGAACAAGAGGTCGCACCCGCATACCCGCTCTTCATCATTTCTACAGGAAGCACCTCTTCAATATGTGATGAATAATCATCATGCTCATATATCGAGAAAAATACGGCTGCCGGAAGAAGCATGCTCATATCATGTGAAGAAGAAATCCGCGTGAATGGCTTTTTTTCATTTTTGCTGAAAGTCATTTCTGCTTCCCTGATATCATTTTTGAGCTGCCGGATCAGATAAAGCTGAATTTCTCTTGCAGCTTCTCCATTCCTGAAATACTTTGCTAGAAGCTCTCCTTCAGATTTGGTTCTGAAATCATGCAAAATGCCCTGCTCAATCGGTGTTCTCAAAAATTCTCCCCAAATCAAGCGGCTGTTTCTTGCCGGAGAAAAGACCTGAAGGTAGACCCAGTCGAAAAAGGCTCTTTCCCCTGGGATGGGAACTATCTCCATATTGGGTGTGTGGTGCAAAAAGCTGTTGTAGAACTTTTTCGAGAAATCTTCATAATCTCTTGTGAACATAAGCATCTCATGCCAGACTGCATCCACTTTCCCGCTGAACATCGGCACCGATTTTAAGATGCTGCTTAGCACAAAGAATCTTTTAAGCTCAAAGAATACCCAGTCAAAATGCTTTTCCGACCAGGAAGGATGCTCTTTCAGCATTCTATTTTTTATATTGGACTGAAATCCGTCAGACATTGCTTTTTCTAAATGCTGTGCAAGCGGTTTGGCCGCATCTTTTTCGATGCCAAGCCCTTCAGGCAATTCATCCGCATACAGCCTCGGACGCCTTTTTCCTTTATTGCCGCTGATGATAGAAACCGCCATACCAAAGATGAATACGAAAACGATGATAAATACAATGAAACCTGCCATTCTCCCCCTCCTTATGACTGATACTACCATTATATTCTGTCATGCATGTTTTTTACAGGAAAAAACCGCCATATTATCAATGGCGGTTTCCCTTGCTGGAATTCAGTTTTGCTTCAAGGAAGAAATCTTTTAAATAATCGATGAAATTTTCGTCTCTGGCCAGCCAGGCGGAATGGTTCCTTTTGAGGTCATGTTCCGCAGCCGTAAAGCTGTCATATTCTTCCCCTGCTGTTCGGCCATTCACATCAATTTTCCATGAGTCGTTGTCCTTGAAGATGAGGAAATGATCTCCCTTTCTGTTCTCATAAAGAGAGCCTGAGCCGGATTCTTTGTGATTATGTTCATTTTTATAGGCGTCACCCTTAATGGGGTCTTCTGAAAAAACGTCTTTCACAAAAAGGGAAAATGCCTCTTCAGTCATGCTGCTGCCTGATGCTTTGGCATGCCCGCCGCCTCCGAACCTTCCTGCTATTTCTGAAACATCGATATGATCATGGATGGTCCTGTAGCTTATCCTTTTTCCGCCTATGCTGAGCAGGGCAATATAGTCCAGGTGAGGGAATTCCTTTCCAAGCTCATTGCCAAGCTCGGAGTGGTAAGACTCTGCGTGGACAATTCCCGCACAATGCTCCCCTATAAAAGCCTGGACGATTTCCCGCTTTTTTCTTCTCATATAACGTTCAATCTTGTCTTCTTCCATTTCGAGAAGTTTTTTCTCAAATTCATCAAACTCGAATGACGCGCTATCTTTCAGCCGGTCGAGCATCTTCTCTTCAAATTCTTCAATGGAAAGAAGGAAAAAGAGATCATTCAGCTGTTTTGCCTTCATGTTCCCGTTCTGGTCCCATTCCCATGTATCATATTGCCTGACGAGCTCTACAAATTCTTTAAGCGCTTCTGTTGGGGTTATGTGGTCTTTCTTGATCAGATAATCGAAAAACAGGGACGTTGCAGAAGCAAGCCGTCCGTCATCATATTCCACGGTTACACTCGCCCAGCTGCTGCTGTTCAGATGCAGAGCGGATTTATGGTGATCGATCAGCTGCACGGAGCCTCCCTCCTTCTGCAGCTGGCTTAGCCGCTGTTCATTTTCTTCATTAACAGATAAATCTGTGATCAGCAGTATATCCTGTTTCTTTTCTTTGTTTTTCAGCCGGTCCAAATGACGGCTTATCTGTATATCCAATCCGGAGACCGAATTATAGCGGACCTCTGCCTTGTCACCATATGCAAGCTTTGCTAATATTCCGCAGCCTATCCCATCAAGATCATTATGTGTAAATAATCGGTACATACTACACCTCGCCAAAAATGTTGTCCTGAATAGTGTGGTGAAACTTTCCTGTTTTATGCCTTTTACCCAGCTGGAACAAAAATTAAAAATATTTTGTGGAATAAGACAAGTTCCCCCGCCCCCCTGGCATATCTTTAATATAGATCAATTCAAAGGGGGATCTGTATATGCCATTTTTAGTTTTAAAAAGAAGTACCGTTATTTTCGCACTGGTTCTGCTGGCAGCTGTCGTGTCGGCAACAGGCTGGTTTTTGCTGGGCAAGGACAGCATAAGTGTATTCAGCCAGGATAAAGCAGCGGCGGCTCCAAGAGAAATACACATGGTCACAGGCGAATTCAAGGCTACGCTGCCTGATGGAAAGGAACTTGAAGCATACCGCTGGGATCCTGGAACGATTTTCATCAAGGAAGGCGAAGAAGTCGTTTTAAAGATTTCCGGCATCAACGGCATGGAACATCCGTTCATCATTGAAGGAACTGATATAAAAGGGATCGTGAAAAAAGGCGGTGAAACATCAGTGCCGGTCAAGATTGATAAAGAAGGCATTTACCGCCTGGTCTGCCTTACCCATCCTGATAGAGACAGCAACGGGCCGATGATCGGGTATATTGTTGTGGATTGAAAGGAACCACCGCACCTTTTGATGGCGGGTGGACAGATTCGGGAATAGAATACGCCGGCATTGTGTTTTTTCTGCTTGAAAGGAAGAATAAAGAAGTGCCTATTAGATTAAACAAAACGGCGTTTTTTGAGGAGACTAGTGTGGAATAAAGAATCTAAGACCGGAGGGCTTCACGGATTCTTTCTGAGACCTTCTGGCAAGCATTTTACGTTACAGAGTGCTTCATATCATCCAGATGAGACACTTTGGCAAGTATTATACAAATTAGCGAGATCCAGTACAGTCGACTAAGACCCTCTGGCAAGCAATTTTCAAATCAGAGGGTACTAGTTCACCCGACTAAGACCCTCTGGCTAGCATTTTACAAATCAGAGGGCACTAGTACAGCCGACTAAGACCCCCTGGCAAGCATTTTTCAAATCAGAAGGTACTAGTTCAGCCGACTAAGACCCTCTGGCTAGCAATTTTCAAATCAGAGGGCACTAGTACAGCCGACTAAGACCCTCTGGCTAACATTTTTCAAATCAGAGAGTACTAGTTCAGCCGACTAAGACCCCCTGGCTAGCAATTCTCAAATCAGAGGTTACTAGTTCAGCCGACTAAGACCCTCAGGCTAGCAATTCTCAAATCAGAGGGCACTAGTACAGCCGACTAAGACCCTCAGGCTAGCAATTTTCAAATCAGAGGGTACTAGTTCACCCGACTAAGACCCCCCGCAAACACTCCACAATTCAGAGGGCTTTTGATCAGCCGACTGAGACACTCGCCCTATACAGTCCAGTTTGCCCGAGCAAAATTTCAACTCAATGAATAAACCTCTGTTCTGTTCCCCGATTAAATAAAAAGAGGATTCCAGCGCATCAGGCTGGAACCCTCTTTTTCCAAGATACATTTGCTGTTCAGTATAGCCAATGCCTTCCTATCGCCCAATAAACATCTGTGTCCAGTAATGCCCGTAGCTGCCTCCTTTGGCATATCCGACGCCGATTTCGGTGAAGCTGCTGCTGAGGATGTTTTTGCGGTGGCCTTCACTGTTCATCCAGGCGGTGACTGCAGCCTGTGGTGTGGATTGTCCGGCAGCGATATTTTCCCCTGCTGTCCTGTAGGAAATTCCAAAGCTCTTCATCATATCAAATGGTGTACCATAGGTTGGAGAGTTGTGATCAAAATAGTTTTTGTTGATCATATCCTGGGATTTGTACCTTGCAGTCCTTGAGAGCTCCCAGTTGGACTTAAGTGGCTTCAGGCCGTATTTCGCCCTTTCTTTGTTTACCAGCTGGACTACCTGTTCTTCGGCAGATTGTTCGGCTGCTGCTGAAGGAATGGTGATCCTCTGGCCCGGATAAATGAAATGAGGGTTTGTGATATGGGAATTCAGATTGATGATTTCTGTAATGCCCGCCTGATACTGCTGGGCTATTTTCCACATCGTATCCCCTTTTTGTACTGTATGTACGGTTGAAGCGTCCGCTGTTAAGCGCGTTCCAAAGACAAAGGTGACGGAAAGCAATAAAATGATAGAATATTTCAGTAATGTTTTCATACTGCTATTTAACCAGATAGATAGTCTCAGAGCCAGCGGTAATTCCTGGCCATTTTTGCGGGATTTGCCCTCTCTGATGAAACCTGGAAGTGGAGTCAAATATTCATAAATGTTTCACAAAGCTGCACTCAAAGGCCTTCTTGCACTCCATCAATTCCTATATAATGGAAATGAGGTGAGAACTATGTTGTTGTCCATTAAAAGGTATGATAAAGCTACTTTTGCAGTACTTGCAGGCATGGTAATCGCAGCAAATTGCCTGCTTTATCGGACATCTTATTTAGCTCCTGTCCCTAAGGGAGTTTATTGGGGCACTTTGGCGGATTTGTATATTGTCCTGCCGGCTTTGGTTTATTTTCTCCTTTTAAGGAGAAAACACTCTATTCTATATTTAAGCCCCGTCCTTTTTGCCGCTTATGTACTCTCACAAGTGATTATCCCTGACGGGCACCTGCAATCAGCCAATATGCTGCAGTTTATGCTTATTCTCGGGGAGATCTTTATCTTCTCGGCTGCAATACTGGGAAACAAACAAAAAATATGGCAATTTTATAAAGAACTTAATAGGCGGAACACCCATGATTCTTTTCTGAAATACAATTTGGACAAAGCAGCCGGAAAGTATTTTTCTGATTCAGCGGCTCTCAGGCTTTTAATGTCTGAAATCGCCCTTTTCCACTATTCCTTATTTTCTTGGAAAAGAAAGCCTCTGACAGACACTGGCACTGTATTTACCTATCATAAAAAGAAAAGCTCAACGGCCGTTTACATCATGCTGATTCATGCAACAGTTCTTGAATCGGTTGGACTGCACTTCTTTCTGCATCAATGGAATGCGGTTATTTCTTATATTCTTCTTATATTGAATGTGTATGCAGTTTTATATTTCATCGGAGAGCTGCATGCAATGCGGCTGACCCCTTATCTATTGACACAAGAAGTCCTTTTGCTGCAAACAGGGCTTTCCAAAAGCATGGAAGTGAAGCTCAGCAATATTGAAAGCATATCTTTCTACGAAGGTCCCGAAAAGTTTACAAAAAAAGAACTGCAAACTCTCTATGATGCAAGGGCCATCGACTTTATGCAGGAAAAGCCTCAGATTGAAATCAGGCTTAAAGAGCCGGGAAAAGTACTGATGCCTTTCGGAATAGTCCAGCAGGCTGACCGGATTGTTCTGGACGCTGATGAACCGCAGGCATTCGCTGAAGAACTTAAATCCAGACTTCCAAAGTAAGAAAAGCCGTCCACTGATTGGACGGCTTTTCTTAGTATTTACTGGCTCTGTCCGGCGTTTCTGCCATAGGTCCGTTTTTTATTTTTTCCACCAGCTGTCAAACATGGAAGCAGGCAGCTGTCTTTTATGTTCGGTGATCAGGTATCTCTTTTCGATCTTTTCGGCAGATTCAGGTGAAACCTCTTTTCCTTCCAGGTAATCATCCAGCTCATCATAGCTGATCCCCAGCTCAGTCTCATCCGCCTGTCCCGGCTTATTATCTAGAAGGTCGGCGGTAGGGGTCTTGAGATAGAGGCGTTCTTCTGCACCCATTTCCTTCAGGAGCGCCTTACCCTGGCGTTTCGTGAGACCTGTTAGAGGAAGTATGTCTGCTCCGCCGTCGCCATATTTCGTAAAGAAGCCGGTAACTGCCTCTGCTGCATGGTCTGTGCCGATGACAAGAAGTCCTTCCTGGCCGCCAATAGCATACTGGGCAATCATGCGCATCCTGGCTTTTACATTACCCTTATGATAATCAGACAAAGGCTCGCCTTTTGTGATGGTGTCAAATTCTTCTTTAACGGCATCTACAGCATTTTTTACATTAAAAGAGTATTCAGTGTCGGCTTTGATGAATGAAAGAGCAAGCTGTGCGTCATCCTCATCCTGCTGCACTCCATACGGAAGGCGGACGGCTATGAAGCGCACTTCATGCCCTTCACTCCTCAATTCCTCCACTGCCATCTGGGCCAGCCTGCCGGCAAGGGTTGAATCCTGTCCGCCGCTGATTCCGAGCACATAGCCTTTTGCCTGAGAGGCCACCAGGTAATCTTTCAAAAATTGGACTCTATTTCTGATTTCTTCAGAAGGATTAATTTCTGGCTTTATATTTAACTCTTCCATAATTCTTTTTTGCAGATTCATTTTGTTTCTCCTCCTCTATTGATTCCGTTTCACCTTTTCTCTAACTTGCTCAATATTGCGCATTTTGTTTTCCCAGCATAATGTGCTCAAATCAACCGGATATTCCTCAGGATTGAGGGAGCGCTTGTATTCATCCCAGAGCACATGCAGATTGCTCTTTGCAAAAGCTTGTATCTTGTTGAGCTCAGGGGTTTCATATACAAGCTTCCCATCACGGAAAATATCATGATGCAGCTCCTGTGCCTTAAAGCTGGTGATGAATTTGCTGATAAAGGTATGGACCGGATGGAACATTTTCAGCCTTTCTTCTTCTTCGGGCCGTTCATTCTCCATAGCAATATAGTCGCCCTCTGATTTTTGATTAGCCGTATTGATGATCCTGTAAACCTTTTTCAGGCCAGGGGTTGTGACCTTTTCAGGATTGCCGCTGATTTTGATGGTGTCTTTCATGTTACCTTCTTCATCCTCAATGGACACAAGCTTATAAACGGCACCCAGGGCTGGCTGCTCATAAGCCGTGATAAGCTTTGTCCCGATGCCCCATGTGTCTATTTTTGCACCCTGGGCTTTCAGGTTCATGATGGTGTATTCATCAAGGTCATTTGATGCTACTATCTTTGCATTCGGGAACCCGGCTTCATCCAGCATCCTTCTGGCTTCTTTTGAAAGATAGGCAAGGTCGCCGCTGTCCAGCCTTATCCCTATAAAGTTGATTTTATCGCCAAGTTCCTTCGCTACCTTAATGGCGTTTGGAACCCCGGATTTCAGGGTGTCATAAGTATCTACCAGGAATACACAGTCTTTATGCCGGCGTGCATATTTGTGAAATGCAGTATATTCATCCCGGTAAGCCTGTACAAGCGCATGTGCATGTGTACCGGAAACAGGAATGCCGAACAGCTTCCCGGCCCGCACATTGGAGGTTGCGTTGAAGCCTCCTATATAGGCCGCTCTTGTTCCCCAGATGGCAGCATCCATTTCCTGTGCTCTTCTCGTTCCGAATTCCATCGCAGTTTCCTCGCCGACCACCTGCTTGATGCGGGAAGCCTTGGTTGCAATAAGGGTCTGGTAATTAATAATATTCAAAAGCGCCGTTTCGACCAATTGCGCCTGGGCAAGCGGAGCTTCAATCCTCATGATCGGCTCGTTTCCGAAAACAAGTTCACCTTCTGCCATTGAACGGACAGATCCGGTGAATCGCAGTTCTGCCAGATACTCAAGGAAATCTTCTTTATAGTGAAGCTCATCCCTTAAATAATCGATATCTGTTTCAGTAAAACGGAAATTTTCGAGATAGCCTATTACCCGTTCAAGGCCGGCAAAAATACCATAGCCGTTTCCAAACGGTAGCTTCCGGAAAAATAGCTCAAACACCGCTTTACGGTTATGAACGCCATCCTCCCAGTATGTTTCGGCCATATTGATTTGATATAAGTCAGTATGAAGAGTCAAACTGTCGTCCAGATACTTTCCTTTCATGTCCTACCTCCAATGATTACTCTATTACCAAAGCATTCAGGCTGCCTTTGAAATGCTCCAGTGCCCAGCTGTGTCCTGCCTGGTTAAAGCTTGCGACCGCCTTCTCATGCACGATGATTTTATACCCTTTATTATAAGCATCCACAGCTGTATGAAGAACACAGATATCGGTACAGACCCCTGCCAGATGGAGCTCTTCAATCCCCCGCTCCCTCAGCTTAAGTTCAAGATCAGTTCCTGCAAAGGCACTATAGCGCGTTTTGTCCATCCAGTGGACATTTTCCTTACTCTGGTGCTGCATAAACACATTTTTCAGGCTGCCATATAAATCCCGCCCTTTAGTACCTTCTATGTTATGGGGCGGATAAAGCTCTGTTTCAGGATGAAAAGGATCATTTTCTTTGTGGAGATCAATGGCAAAAACGGTATAATGCCCTTCCTTTATGAAAGTCTCAGTAAGGTTTGTTATGTATTCTTCGATTTCCTGGGCAGGCTTGCCGCACGGCAGGGCTCCGATTACAAAATCATAAGTGTAATCAATATTGATTAATGCTTTTTTCATACAGAATTCCTCCCTTGCTCTTTAAGAATAAATCTATTATAAGCCAATTCATGGAAGGAATCATCCCGGAGCTTTCTCCAAAATGGTTCATCTTTTACGATGATACCCCAACTTCAAGCTATTTACTCTTATAAAGCCCTGCAACCGGCTCAGAATCTTTGACAGCCCAAGCACACTCCCGGGCCTGAGAATATCATGTAACGATGAAAGGAGTGTGACAGATGATTAATTGGAAGCAGTTCTTTGCTGTATTGATCCCGGTCCTTCTGATAGCGGCCATTCCTTTTATTATTTTCCACTGGGGTCCTTCAAAGGGAGATGACAGCGGCGGAAATGAGACCGATCCCGAATCGGTGGTGTGGGGAGTCGATTCCGCCAGCCTGACGACAGAGGAACTATTTTCCTGTGTTAGAGATAACTTTGGGAACCCTCAGATCTGGGGAAGATATCTGGGAACTAAAGAAGGAGTTTCACAAGGACTGACAAAAGAGGAAGCGGCCTTTCTGCAATCCAATAATGCCGGAATCCTGCTGATCAATAACCAATTCACAGATGCTACAGGCATGGAAAATGGAACAGAAATAGGGAATCTGGGGATTCAGCTTGCCAGTGAGCTGGGGGTTCCGGATGGTACAGCCATTTTTGCTGATATAGAACCTGACTATCCGGTTGACTCTGACTTTATTAGAGGCTATTACGGCGCTATGAGTGAATCTCCATATGAGGCAGGGATTTATGGTGTTTTTTCCAGCAACAGCACTCTGTATGCCGCTTATAATAATGCTGCCGCAGACTCAGCGGGATTGAAGGAGAATGTAATTATTTGGACAGCTTATCCTCAAGCTGGGATTTCCACTGAAAGCGAGGCACCTGCCTACAGTCCGGAAGCACCGGAAGGGTCAGCTGTGTTGGGCTGGCAATATGGACTAGATGCCGAAGCCTGCAATATTGATACCAATCTATTTAAGGGGCGTATGATTGAATATATATGGAAGTAGAACCGTCAGTCCGGCTTCATGAAGCCGGACTTTACTTTTAAGTAAACTTATATATTTTTTGGTTGACATTAAATTCTGAAAGGTTTACATTTTAATTGTTAACATACATAAGATTATAGTTTACTGAAAAGGAGAATCATGATGACGAAAGATCAACTTAAACTTAGGTCAATGATTGTGACTGCATTATTTGCAGCGATCATCGGGGTGCTGGCACAGATTACTGTCCCGCTGCCTCTCGTGCCAATTACCGGCCAGACGCTGGCAGTCGGACTGGCAGCTACCATACTTGGCTCCCGTTACGGAACTTTATCGGTTATTCTTTATCTGATTATCGGCGCTGCCGGTGTTCCTGTTTTTGCTGAATTTTCAGGAGGCATTTCAAAGCTGGCCGGTCCAACGGGAGGGTATCTTGTCGGCTTTATTCCTGCCGCTTTTATCACCGGGCTGTATATTGAAAAAACGGGTTTTACCTTCAAGCATGCTTTAGTGGCCAACATAATCGGGATGTTCGTTACCCTCATTTTTGGAACTGCCTGGCTTAAGATTGCAGCAGGGCTTGGATGGGGTGCTGCAATAGCAGGAGGATTTACGCCTTTCCTTGCTGTAGGAGTCATAAAAGCGGCCCTGGCAGCCTGGGCCGGGATCATTGTAAGGCGAAGGCTTGTGAGTGCAAGGCTCCTCTTCACGTCAGGACCCGCAGTAAAAGAGTCTGCATAATATAATAAAAATTGAGGGCTGTCCATTATGAGGGCAGCCATTTTATTTTCCCAGTATTTTCTTTACAATAAACGGTGTTCCTAGAAGGACTGGGAATAGATAATAGCTGAGCCTGTACAAAAACAGGATGAGCATGGCAGCTTCACCTGCAACCCCCTCCCTCTGCATCATTAAGAGGAAGATCAGATCAAAAGATCCTGCTCCGCCCGGAATCATGCTGATAATTCCAGTACACAGCGCGATGATGACAATTGGGAACAGCTGAAAAAAGGATATGTTCACCCCGATTGTATGGGATATCCCCCATATGCATAGGACGATGAACAGCCATTCAAAGATTGAAATGGCAACCAGCTCAGATACAAAGCCTTTCCGGTTTCCGGGAATATCCCAAAAAGGCTTCCGGTGCCAGTAAAGTGCCAAAAAAAGCGGGTTATAAAGTGCAATCGCCCATAAGGGCACACTCTCCCAGCCATCCAGGGGCCCTGCAGAATTGGTTAGGACAGCAATTGCAAAAAGAGAAAGACCGGTTAAAAAGAAGAACGAGAGCTTGGCAGCCGTCAAGACCAGCGGACTGTCCTTCGGCAGATATTTCTTATAGAAATATGTCCTGAGGGTGGCACCCGCTATGCCTCCCAGACCCACGATATTGGAATACGCGTTAGCTGAAAGTGAATAAAAGAATAATTTTGTTTTCGGTATATGGACAGAAAACATCTGAAGCAGTACAACATCGTAAAAGTACATTGGAGAAAGGGCGGCGATTCCAAGAGCAAATATATAGAGCAAATCCAGGAATGAAAGACTGCGGGCCAATCCGGCAGAAGCATCCCAGTCCAATTTGGAGAGCATGCCTTTAGCCTCATATCCTAAGACAATGAAAAATAATGCTGGCAGGGCAAGTTTCAGTAGAAAGATATATTTATTTTTTATTGCCACCCTTTTCCTCCTCTCTGTTAATCTGCTATAACTTATCCTATTCATTCTTTCGTTTAAAAAGAATCTGCAGCCTGCTGAATCAGTTGGGCCGCCGCCGGGCAACATTGCCTTTAGTGCTGAAATAGCATATAATGACAGTATTGGCCTACTAATGTATGGGGTGAATGAATGTTTGATTTTTTAATGGATTTTACAAATATTCCGGCTGAATATACTTTGTATGCGAGCTTCATGCTTGGCCTTACAGTAAAGTTCTTATGGGCATGGAATATTGAATACTCTTTCATGGAATCTACCTGCAAGCCAGCCGAGCTGGGCGCCGGTTCTGGAAGCCTTAAGCTTTACGAAGCATGCGGCAGGCCCTTCAGCCCGCTTCTCCGCTGGATTGCCAAATATATACGCGCCAAGGAAGGATCGGGCAGCGACTCCGAGGATGCAGACTCCTCCATTTTGCTTAAATTTGCTATCTAAAATTTAAACTAATGGAGGAATTAAATTGAAATTGAAAAAAAATCCTGCTGCATTTCTTGTTCTATCTTTGACAGCTATCCTTCTTTCCGCATGCCAGGCATCACAGCCCGGCCAGCAGAGTGGTGGCTTTTTCAACACCTATCTGGTCCAGCCTTTTGCAAGTGCCATCCATATGGTCGCTGAATTATTTAATGGCAATTTCGGTTTATCCATCATCCTTATTACGCTGATCATCCGCCTGGCCCTTATGCCGCTTATGCTTAAGCAGTACAAAAGGCAGCAGGATATGAAAGGCAAAATGGATGTGCTGAAGCCGGAAATGGACAAGATCCAGGCCCAGTTGAAAAAGACGAAAGATCAAAAAGAACAGCAAAAGCTGCAGCAGGAAATGTTTGCCCTTTACCGCAAGCATGGAGTCAACCCGCTCAATATGGGCTGTCTTCCTATCCTGATTCAAATGCCTATTCTGATGGGCTTTTACTATGCCATCAGAAGTTCTCATGAAATTGCTACCCATTCTTTTCTATGGTTCAACCTTGGACAGCCTGATCTGCTCATAACAGCTGCAGCAGGCATAGTCTACTATCTGCAGTTTAAAGTGACTCAGGCCAATATGCCGGTCCAGCAGCAGAACCAGATGAAGTTCATGGGACTGCTCTCGCCGGTCATGATTGTGGTCTTCTCCTTCAGCGCTCCAGCAGCCCTGCCATTATACTGGACTGTAGGAGGAACATTCCTTATCGTGCAGACCCTTATCGGACGCAGGCTTTATCAGACGGCTCCTGCAGCCAAAGAAGCGGAAATATCTAAGTAATATTGAAAGAAGCATGAGGGAAACCTTCATGCTTCTTTTTTGTATAAATGGCATGGAACTCTGAAATAATGAAGAATAGAAAGGATGTGGGATTTTGATCAGCAAAAGACTATTTCTAACGGGATTTGCAGCCCTCTCTGTTCTCCCCGGCTGCGGAATTAATGAAAAAGATACATATGATGATACTGCTATCAGGGATATGGGAAGCAAGCAGACTGAAAATCTCATCAGCAGCCCGAAGGAAGACAGTGAAACAAACACAAAGCTGACAGATCCAACAAGGACATCTTATGAAGGGAAAAATGAAGCGCCCAGGCTGATCCTGGATGAAAATGCTTCTAATAGGATCAGCAGTATGGACATGGTTAATGATGCTGTCGTGATTAAAACGAATAACCGCACGTTTGTTGCGGTAAAGCCAGGTAATGATTACCAGCTTGCCGAAAACTCCAGACAGGAAATCAAACAGGCAATGCAGGGAGAAAACTCTGCAAGAACGGTTTATTTAACAGAGGATGCAGAGTTTTATAAGCACGTAAAATCCTATCAGGATGCAATCATTGCCGGAAAACCGGTTGATCAGCTATACCAGGAGTTTATAATGCTTGCAGAAAAAACATTTCCAAGTCTTAAATAGGATAGATATGCACCATTTTCTGTATGAGCCTTTCTTTTACTTCCGGCCATTCTTCTTTTAAGATGCTGTAAAATACAGTATTCCTGGCGTATCCATTTGCTATGATCCTGTCTTTCCGAAGAATGCCCTCTTTAACTGCACCGAGCCTTTCAATTGCCTTCTGGGATCTGACATTCCTGCTGTCCGTTTTTAGCTGGACCCTGTTCATATCCCATTGTTCAAAAGCGTGCCTAAGAAGGAGAAACTTGCATTCCGTATTCACAGATGTCCTCCAGACATCTGGCGTATACCATGTTGAGCCGATTTCAAGCGTTTTATTTTCCGGCAGGATGTCCAGAAACCTGGTGCTGCCCACAAGCCTGCCGGATTCCCTCAGGGCCACCGAAAAAGCCAGGTGTTTCCCTTCCTTCTCCAAATCCGCCGCTTTCTGGATATCTGCCTCCATTTCATCAAGGCTAAAGATTTTTGACGCCGTATATTCCCAGATCTCCTTATAATCAGCAGCCTCCCACAGCAAACTGCTTTGTTCTTCATGCATTGGGCTCAGCCTGACGGTCTTTCCTTCAAGGATGGGCGGTTCTATCCATAATGCCATAAAAGTTCTCCTCCTGTTCTGCTAAGAAAAACTATATTCGACAATGGTTGAGAAAAATCCTTTTTCAAAAATAAAAAGCCCCAGGCATATGCCTGGAGCTCTCTTCTTAAGCTTCCTGAAAGTAATCTTTATAAAAACCGCTCACTTTTCCGGAATTGTCTACGACAAAATAAAACTCTTCTGTCTCATTTTTTACTTCATACTCTTTGCCCTCAGTAAGCGCCCTGTTCACAATATACTTGGCTGCATTCGTATGGACGCATTTTACTGTTTTTAATGTTGGCCGTTCATGCCAGTCTAAATGGATCATCTTTTGCCACTCCTTCAGCTTTTTCACCTTTTAGTATAAAGAATCGGGAGCCTATATAGCAACTGGATTTTCCTCTTCATCCGGTTTTGGCTGGATATTAGTAATGATGTTATCAATATATTCTTCATCGAAAGTGTACATTTCACCTGTCACTATATTCTTGCATGTTACATATGTTTTTTGGCAAATATTATCTAGCCGGATGAATTCTAAGTATTGATAAAGCTTTTTCTTATAGATTACTTCAATCAGCAAGCCATTATCCATAATCATATTCATATGCTGACCCTCTTTCTGAGATGATGGCAAAGGTTATTTACCACCTTGGGAGCCAGTATTAAACCTATGGATAGGCTTTAGCAGAAATTTTTATTCCTTTTGGCCAGCTAAAGGGCTTTGGGAACGGAGCGCAGCGATCTTTCCTTCTAGCTTCTTGAAATATTCCCCGCTTAGCCTCCCCTTTGCACCCCGAAGGATCTCTGCAGCATAATGGTCAGGAGGTGCAAGCTCATCCCGTTTATTATAAACATGAAAGGAAAGGACATTTTTATGCAAAATGCCTTCTGATTTGATATCAACGAAAACGGGCCTGTACAGTCCTCCATGAAAACCTTCACGGATGAACAGGTATTCGACTGCATCATATGGCAATCGGTAAAGGATCCCCTCAGTCAATCCGCCATCCTCAATGATATCTCCCCTGCCCCCGTCCGGCCTCTCCAGAAGATATTTCATTGAGTAGCCTTCTAAGGTGCCTGATCCAATAATCTGCTGAAAAAAATGATCCACCTTTGCCAGTCTGAAGCGTTCATCGTCCATACAGGAGCCGTAAGCAAAATATAATACGTCTGCAGGGCGTTCTTCCATAAATCTGTAAAGTTTCCAATCGCCATGAAGGATAGGTTTCGCCAAAAGATCATCTCTGTTGGATATATAAACAAAACCGCTGAGGGAGCCGGCATCCGTATGGATGTCCTGCTCCACCCTGTCATAGAGATTATCCTTCCGGCCAGGAATATAATCCTCCAATTCATCAAGGTCCTTGAATTGATCCAAGTGCACTTCATATAATTCCCCGTATACTTTCTGATTGGCTGAAGCCTTCATGGAAGGATAGCCCAGCCCTGTGTCATACAGTTCCCCGTAAACCCATGCCTGCTCTGCCAGGCACCTGCCGGTTTCCAGCAGATAGTGATTCTCTTCATGCTTTCTCAATGTACCGTACACAAACAGCTTTACGTAAGACAATGTCAAACCTCCATATTGATATAAAATGAAATGTTGATTCCCGTCATTCCTGCCTTACGCCTATTATACAGAATATAGAAAGCAGGGGCTAATGAAGACCCTGCTTTACCTGGCTACAGATTAAGCTGGCTGCAATGGCATGCCGGCCTATTCTTAAATAGTGAAAAGTGGCAGTAAAAAGGATATTTTTCCTTTTTTTCCTTTTCTAAAAACACTATACTTGCCAATTCCTTTCCCCTGTATTGACTGAGCTTCTCAATTACATAAGTATCTTCATACATCATGCTGCGCCTCCCGCTTTTTGATATTCTCATTATAATCTGCAGAGCATTCTGCAGCATTGGCGGGAAGGAGGAACAGTATTCAGACTTTTGATTGAAAAAGGAAGTATCTTATTTATGCCGTAACAGGGCTCCTTGTTCTTTTTCTGCAATCTCTCTTGCTTTTTCCCTTAATTTAAACTTTTGGATTTTCCCGGAGGCTGTCATCGGATATTCTTTGACAAACTCAAAATACCGGGGAATTTTGTGCCTGGATATTTTTCCCCGGCAGAATGACCTGAGTTCCTCTTTCCCGGCGGTTTCCCCTTCCTTCAGGATGATCCATGCCATCAGCTCTTCCCCGAAAACCGGGTCAGGAACCCCGGTGACCTGCACGTCCAGTACCTTGGGATGGGTATATAGGAATTCTTCAATTTCACGGGGATATATATTTTCTCCTCCCCTGATCACCATATCCTTCAGGCGGCCGGTGATGCTGCAATAGCCGTTCTCATCCATAACAGCAAGGTCCCCTGTATGAAGCCACCCTTCACTGTCAATGGCCTCTTTTGTTGCATCAGGGTTGTTGTAGTAGCCTTTCATGACATGATAGCCCCTTGTACATAGTTCCCCTTGGGTCCCCCGGGGAACTTCATGTGAAGTCCCGGGAGTTACAATCTTGACTTCGACATGCGGCAGCGCCTTCCCAACTGACTCTACACGAAGTTCTATGGGGTCGTCTGTCCTTGTCTGTGTGATGACTGGGGATGATTCTGTCTGTCCGTAAGCAATCGTAATTTCAGCCGCTCCCATTTTCTCAATGACAGCTTTCATCACCTCAATCGGGCAGTTGGAGCCGGCCATGATCCCTGTCCTCAGTGAAGAAAGATCATATCCGCCAAAGGATGGGTCGTTAAGCTCGGCAATGAACATCGTCGGTACACCATGAAGGCCGGTGCACTTTTCGTTTTGGACAGTCAGCAGCACCTCTTTCGGGCTGAATTCCCGGACAGGGAGCATAGTAGCTCCGACAGAGACACAGGCGAGGGTGCCAAGCACACATCCAAAGCAGTGGAAAAAAGGGACAGGAATGCATAGACGGTCCTCTTTTCCCAGTTCCATGCAGCCTGCGATATGGTAGGCGTTATTGATGATGTTAGCATGTGTCAGCATTACGCCTTTAGGGAAACCGGTTGTCCCTGAAGTATATTGCATGTTAATGACATCATCTGGGTCCAGTAATTCCATCCGGCGGTCGAGATCTCTGTCTTTTACTTCTTCTGATAATTGAAGGATATCTTCCCAGCAGTAGGCTCCAGGATATCTGTTTTTACTCATGACTATAATATTCTTCAAAAAGGGAAGCTTCTTGCTCTTCAGCTTGCCGGGCTCAGATTTCCTCAGCTCAGGTACAATTTCATAAAGCATGTCTATGTAAGAAGAACCCCGGTAATTCTCCTGAAGGATCAAAGTGGAAGACTCTGACTGCTTAAGCAGATACTCCAGCTCTGAAGCCTGGTAATTCGTGTTCACTGTGACAAGGACAGCACCCATCTTGCCTGTGGCAAATTGGCAGGCAAGCCATTCTGGTGTATTTGCCGCCCAAACAGCAAGGTTTTCTCCTTTTTCAATGCCCAGTTTCATTAAGCCTTTTGCAGCCTTCCGGCAATATTGGTCAAACTCATGGTATGTCATCCGCAGCCCTTCTGTATGATAAACTACAGCTTCATGCCCCGGATGCAGCCGTGATTTCTCTTCCAATAATTTTCCGACTGTTGTATTAAGCAATCCCTGCATATTCCCCACTCCTTCTAATGTGTTGAAAAGGCTTACAAATATGTTATCATATTTTACAGAATATTCAATTATTAAGAGAGGGAAATAACCCTGCATCCCCGGCAGGGCTTATCAATAATTATGGCTTGCTGCAGGAAAACAGCAGGAATAATGGTATCCTTCTTCTTCGTTCATACTCCGATTTATCCATAAATAATCCTTCCTGAGGAACTGCTTCTTTCAAGCTTTCAACAGTCAGTCCTGCCTGCTGGAGGAGTCCAAAATAGTTCTCAACCGTTCTGTGGTATTTTACTACTAAGCTCCCCATCCATGGCTCCTCCCTTTTTCCAGTCAGAAAATAGTCGTCAACGATCCATTCCTTTCTTTTTCCATCACTGCCCGTGCTTTTGAATGAAGAAGTCAAAAGGGGGTGCTGCAGGCTGATGACTAGCCTGCCCCCAGGCTTCAGGGCTGAGCGGATGTGGGATAAAACCGGGCCAAGGTCTTCTATGTAATGAAGGACCAGCCTGGATAAGACCAAATCATATTTTTCCTGCTCCCACTCATAATCTTCTATCCTGCTATGAATCACTGTTCCATTGGAGTTCCCCAGCCGCTTTTGTGCAAGTCTGGCCATATTTTGCGACCCTTCGATTCCAGTATAAGAAGCACATCCCGCTTCCAGCAGGCTGGCAGCATATGAGCCATCACCGCACCCAATTTCGAGTATTTCCTTGCCTGAGGGGCTGCCGGCCAAAGAATAAAAGGCAGGCTCTTCCATTGTATGATTCGGACTCTCTGCCCGATATCTCCTGGAAAGATAGCTGCTGAAAAACCCTTCCTCATCATAAGCTTCCGGTCCCTTAAATGGCATCATTCCACCTCTTTCTTCATAAATTCAAATCTTTTGAATTTTATCACAAAAAACCAAAACAAAAAAGGCGCCTTAGCGCCTGCCTACTCTTTTGCACGATTATGAATGGCCTTAAGGTAAAATGTTCTTTCCCGGGGACCATCGAATTCACAGAAATAGATGCCCTGCCATACACCAAGCAGCAGACTGCCGCCGGTAACGATGACATGCTGTGAAGCTCCCATGCAGGAAGCTTTCAGATGGGCGGCCGTATTCCCTTCCTCATGCCGGTCCTTTAAATGATTCCATGGAAAGGTTTCATCGAGACGGTTGATCATATCAATTTTTACATCTGGATCTGCATTTTCATTAATTGTCAGTCCTGCCGTTGTATGAGGGCAATATATAAGGATTGCTCCTTCAGTGAGTTCCTGATCTGAGGCAAATTCCCTTACAGTATCAGTAATTTCTGCTAATTCATCCCGCATCGAGGTAGTTATCGAGTATTTTTTCAGCACAAGCATCCTCCTTTGTTTTTATTGATAGATACCGCCATAAATATGGATCCGGTTCTCTTTCAGGGACGGGCTGTAAGTGACTTGCCAAATCGTTTCCCCAAACTCTGAGAAGATGTTTTCGGTTTCTTCGCTGTATGGTTCACTAAAATCTATCCGGCACCCTCCTGCCTGAACAATTAACGATTCACCCGCAGTCTTTTGCTTAACTGGGGAGGTGCCTCCCAAAAGCTTCGCCCAGGATTCTGCTGTTTCGCTCTTATTCTCAGTCAATATCTTAATGGTCTTAACCGCATGTGACTCCTGGCTGGGCAATAAGATGCCCGTATTTCTTAAATCATTAAACCTTTCTTTATCCTTCTGTTCCCACTCGATGAAAAAAGGATATGGAAGGCGGCCTCCCCCTTCAGCAAAAAGCATTTTCCATTTAATCAATTTACCATCTTTCCTTGTTCTTCTTCCTTTATGGATGACTGTTTTGATGCCATTACTGGCCATTTGCTCCTGCAGCTTGCCGATATGTTCGGTCCTGAAGCAAAGCTGGCCGATTCTTTCTCCTCTTTTTACCCCTTTTATGAGCTGCTGAATCAATGGATTATCAGAAGAAGCAGCAATCTCCACCTCCTCCACTGCCAGGAATTCTATGTATGAAGAATTGAAGTAAATGACACTGTTATAGGTTCCCCAGAGCGGATGCCGGCCGCCCATATATCCCTTCAGTCCCTCTTGGTTCAATTTATCAATCGCTTCAGCGGGGTGCCTGTCAATAAAGTGCACAATATGATCAAGCTTCAAATTCATTTATTTGGCCTCCTTTTTCTTTTTGCAGCCATTTTACTGTAAAGTCAACAATATCCCTTTGACTCATCATCAGACAGTCTGCCTGCCCCAGCTTCCCTTTCATGACAGAATGCTCTTTTTCAAAAGCCCGTCCTATTTCAGGGAAGCGGTCTGAATCAACCTCTGCCTCTGTATAAGTCTTCCAGATCCTTTTCCCGCCCTCCATCATGGCAGAACTTTGCTTATAGGTTTTCAGGCCGCCTGCTCTGTACTCTCCCAAATGCATGCTTGTGCTGTTGTCGTAACCCACTCCGATCAGGAGTACCATGCTGCCGGAATCATAAAGCTTAGCCAGCGGAGATTCTTCCCCGAATGGTAAATCGGTGGAATGAGTCTGTGTCATTTCCTCTGCCAGGCGGCCGATGGCTGAAAATGAAACGGTAGGATGTCCGCTCCTTCTAGCGTCCGGAAAAGTCCTGAACAGCTCAGCGACCCTGCCCATTCCTCTTGTAGGAGTAGTCGTGGGATCATAAGCCGGCATGCCTTTCCTGATACCATCCCACCATTCTTCAGGTACAGCAGGATTCTGCCAATATTTTGGATCACTGTTTCCCAGTGACTGAGACGGCATCACAATTGTGCCTTGTTCGCCGACGGCGCTAAGTAATGCCTGAATGACTGCCTGTTCTGCACCGCATACCCAGCCGATTGAACTGAGGCTTGAATGTACAATTAAAGTCATTCCTTCACGCACACCGAGACTTTCAAGATCTTTCCTGAGCGTCTCTGCTGTTATCAGGCTTGTGCTTCTGCTTACTGCTTTTTCTTCACTCATTATGCTTTCACTACTTTCCTGTCATTGTATGTCTCTCACAGTCTATTTTACTTTTTTTTAATAACCAGAGTCTATCTTCCGCCAGCTGTAAATTTCTATTCATACCCTAAATCGACAGAAATAATCGATTTGAGGTAGGTTGCTTAAAATAGGTACTTTAGGACCGATTGTAAATTTTTTTACCTTATTGCTTTTCAAAATGAGCACAATCATTTACAATAAATGAATAGTAAGAATATTCAATTCTTTTTCTGGGAGGAATGCAAAATGAAAATTATGAGTAATGAACAACTTGTCGTCTCGTATCGTGATGCATTGAAAACTGGTATGGAAAAAGAATGGATCAACATACTTAAAGGTGAAATTCAGCGAAGAGGACTAAGGCCATTTAAAAATTAATGAAGCATTTTACCCGTTTAGAATATTCTAAACGGGTTTTTTAGTATTAACCCTTATGAATTTTTTTAACTGTGCAAGGACTCATGTTCAGCTGCTGCTTCTTTTTCCGCCGCAGCAACCCTCAATTATCTTTTGATATTCTTCTTCACTGATAATCCCCGCTTTTTTCATTAAAGCTGAATAGCAGTATATTTTCTTCTGAATTCGTCCCACTTTTCTCACTCCTGCTTTTTATATAGCTTATTCAAAAACGAGAAAAGGTTTCCTTCGGGAAACTTTTTTAGACGCACAAAAAAGCAGAGCCTGTTAAGGCTCTGCTTCCTATCTATTAAGCTTCAAAAAGCAATGATTCCGGATCTTCGATCAGCTCTTTTACGCGCTTCAGGAAGGTAACTGCTTCTTTTCCGTCAACGATGCGGTGGTCGTATGATAATGCTATATACATCATTGGGCGGTTTTCCATCTTCTCGGCATCAATGGCAACCGGGCGCAGCTGGATGCTGTGCATTCCCAGGATGCCTACCTGAGGGCCATTCAGGATCGGTGTTGACAGCAGTGAACCGAATACTCCGCCATTTGTGATTGTGAATGTTCCTCCCTGCAGGTCATTCAGTGAGAGTTTATTGTTTCTTGCTTTGTCAGCAAGATCCATGATGTCGCCTTCTATTTCAGCAAAGTTCTTCCGGTCCGCGTCACGTACGACAGGAACGACGAGGCCTTCTTTTGCAGAAACAGCGATGCCGATATCATAGAATTTCTTGAGTACCAGCTCGTCACCCTGTATTTCCGCATTCAACAAAGGATTCTTCTTCAGGGCAGCAACAACTGCTTTTGTGAAGAATGACATAAAGCCCAGCTTAACGTCATTTTCTTCAAAGAACTTGTCTTTGCGGCGCTTGCGCAGGTTCATTACATTGGTCATATCAACTTCATTGAACGTTGTCAGCATGGCAGCATTCTGCTGAACCTCAACAAGGCGATTGGCAATCGTCTGTCTGCGGCGGGACATGCGGACGCGTTCGACAGGCTTGCTGTCCTGTGCCGGCTGTGCAGCAGGTCCTGGTGATGCAGCTGCTGGCTTTGATTCTTGCTTTGCTGCCTGTGGATTGTATCCGGAAACATCCTGTGCCCTTACGCGGCCAAGAGGATCGGCTGTCGGCACCTGGCTGAGATCAATGCCTTTTTCCCGGGCCATCTTGCGTGCTGCAGGAGATGCGATCGGACGCTGCTTCTTTTCCTGTTCTTCTTCTGTCTGCGGCTTAGCTTCGTTTGTTACAGGCTCTTTCGGAGCAGCCGGCGGCTCAGATGCCTGAGGCGCTTTCTCAGCTGGTGCTTCTTCAGCAGGAGCACTGCCTTCTGTCGCTTCCGTATCAACTGTCGCAATCGTTTCGCCAACCTGGACAGTGTCACCTTCTTGTGCGCCGAGATCCTTGATGACTCCGCTGTATTCAGAGATGATTTCAACATTGACCTTGTCGGTTTCCAGCTCTACGACATAATCCCCTTTATTGACAAAGTCGCCCGGCTGTTTCAGCCATTGAGCCACCGTACCTTCTGTAATTGATTCCGCCAATTCTGGAACTTTAATTTCTGCCACTTTAAAATCCTCCCTCTTCCGTACGTGTTAAGACTTCATTAATGATGCGCGCTTGTTCTTTTTTGTGGACGTTCGGGTCACCCTCTGCCGGGCTTGAACGGCGGCGTCTTCCGGTATAGGAAACTTTTGCACCGGCTGGAGCCAATTCGGAAAGGCGCGGTTCTACAAAATTCCATGCTCCCATATTCTTCGGCTCTTCCTGAACCCATACGATTTCCTCAACGTTTGGATACTGTTCAAGGATGCTTCTGATTTTCTTCATCGGGAACGGGTAAATTTCTTCGACCCTTAAAATATGAAGCCAGTCAAGGTTAGCTGCATCCTCAATATTCTCATGAAGGTCGATCATGATCTTTCCTGTACCAAATACAATCCTTTTCACCTGATCTTTTGCCTGTCCCAATCCAGGCTGTTCAATGATCGGCTGGAAGGCTCCTTCGCTGAGCTCCAGCCCGTTGGAAGCAACATTCGGGTTGCGCAGCAGGCTCTTAGGCGACATGAGGACAAGAGGCCTTACTTCTTCCCTGTTCAGGATGGCAGCCTGTCTCCTCAGAATATGGAAGTACTGTGCAGATGAAGTCAGGTTGGCAACTGTCCAGTTGTTTTCAGCTGCTAAAGTCAGGAATCTTTCAACCCTGCCGCTCGAGTGCTCTGGCCCCTGGCCTTCATAACCATGAGGCAGAAGCATGACAAGACCGGATTTCTGTCCCCATTTCGCTCTTCCAGCTGATATGAATTGGTCGAACATGACTTGTGCAGCATTGGAGAAGTCACCGTATTGTGCTTCCCACAGCACTAAAGTTTCAGGTGCGAATACATTGTAGCCGTATTCAAAGCCGACAACAGCCATTTCTGACAGCGGGCTGTTATGGACTGCAAATGAAGCTTTAGAAGAAGAAAGCATATGCAATGGTGAATAAGCTTTTCCTGAACTGCTGTCATGAAGGACAACATTTCTCTGGGCAAAGGTTCCGCGTTCTGAATCCTGCCCGGACAGGCGGATTGGCGTACCATCCTTCAGGATGGAGGCGAATGCCAATGTTTCTGCAAGGCCCCAGTCAATTTTTCCGTTGCCTTCGAGCGCTTCAGTCCTGCGCTTCAGGATTTTGTCCAGTTTATTGAAGACCTTGAAATCTTCAGGCCATGTCAGAAGCTCTTCATTGATTTGCTTTAATGTCTTCAGTTCAACAGCTGTGGCTAATTCAGGAATACCTTTTTCAACCGTTTCAGGCGGATTGGTTTCCTCAACTTCCTTTTTCTTATCTGGAACTTTATTATAGGCCTCTTTCAGCTTATCAAGAACCTCAGCATCCATTCCTTCCAGGCTTTCCCTGGAAAGAGTGCCGTTTGCAACCAGCTGTTCACTGTATAGTGATTTAATGGTTGGGCGCTTATGTATAACATTGTACATAAGCGGATTTGTCGTCATCGGCTCATCCATTTCGTTGTGTCCGAAACGTCGGTAGCCGATCAGATCAATCAGAAAATCTTTATTGAATTTCGCCCTGTATTCACAGGCGAGCTGGGCGGCAGCTACCACAGCTTCAGGATCGTCAGCATTTACATGCAGGATCGGAATTTCATAGCCCTTGGCAAGATCGCTTGCATACCGGGTAGATCTGGAATCCTGGGATTCTGTTGTAAATCCGATCGTATTATTTGCAATGATATGAATGGTTCCGCCAGTACGGTAACCAGTAAGCTGGCTGAGATTCAATGTTTCTGCCACAGTTCCCTGTCCCGGGAAAGCTGCGTCACCATGAATAAGGATTGCCATAGCCGAGCTTGGATCTTCCTTCGGATAGCCGGAAGCGCTTCTGTCATCCTGGGCTGCCCGTGTGAAGCCTTCAACTACCGCGCCGACGAATTCAAGGTGGCTCGGGTTATTAGCAAGCGTCAGTCTTGCTTTAGTCGTGTTTTCCTTCTTGATCTGCCTGTCCAATCCCAGGTGATATTTTACGTCGCCTGTCCAGCCGTAGTTAATGCCGATAGAACCTTCAGAAGGCACAAGCTCTTTATTCGGCGCATGCTGGAATTCAGCGAAGATCATTTCATACGGCTTACCAAGCACATGGGCAAGCACGTTCAGGCGGCCCCGGTGAGCCATTCCGATATTGATCGTCTTCGCGCCGTCGACAACAGATTCTGCAACCAGCTCGTCCAATAGCGGCACAAGCGTATCAAGTCCTTCGATTGAAAAGCGTTTTTGCCCGACAAATGTGCGATGAAGGAATTTTTCAAACTCCTCAACCTCCATCAGCCTTTTCAGGACTCCCACCTTCTTTTCATTTGAAGGTTCGGCAAGCAGTGTGCCTGTTTCCACCTTGTTCCGAAGCCAATTCTTTTCGTTCACATCGTATACATGATGAAACTCATAAGCTATTGTTTGGGTATATACATTCTTAAGATGCTCTATTGCTTCAAATCCATTGCGTACATGTGAAGGGGCATCTGAACAAATGATCGATGCCGGCACCTGCTCCAGATCATTCCGGGTCAATCCATATTGCTCCAGCGCAAGGATGTCTTTCTCCGGCTTATTGTTTTTTAATGGGTAGATATCAGCCGAGATATGGCCGTACGCCCTGATATTATCCGCAAGGCGGATAGCTGCCAGCGTTTTTTCCAGCTGTCCGGGAGCAGCAGCCTGGACAGGCTTATCATTTTCAAAGGTGTCAATCTGAGTTTGTTCAGGAGATCCCCACTTTTCAAAGTACTCTCTCATTTCAGCGTCTACTGATTGAGGGTCCTCCAGGAATCTTTCATATAATTCAATAACATAGCCAAGGTTTGGTCCATGAAACCCCTGTAAAGGTCCCTCGCCGTTGGATGGCGTTTTCATGAAAATTACCTCCGAGTGTTTTTTTAAGAAAACATTTAGTTTCCGGCATTTTATCCCGTAAATTTTTACCCTAATATATGAAATAGTAACGCAAAATTGTATGAATAATAATTTTATTCAGAGGATAAAACGTTTTCAATGACATTTTACCACGCAAATCCCTATCGTACAAAGGATTTAAACTGAAAATTAGAAGAAAAATGTAATTTTTTTTCATCACCTTAAAATCTATATTAAAAAAATGATTTTTCTATTTTTTTTCGCTCCATTATGAATATAGTAATGTTATAATAGGTAGATATCTAACTTTAGGACTGTAAAGGATTAAGGGATTCTTGTGAATAAACAGCGATTATTATTCTAATAGTAAAAAATAAAACCGGGAAAGATTCCCGGTTTTATTTTTTTCCTATGTTTCAACTTAGTAATCTAATACAATGCCTGACCCGGCGTTTTTATGTGCAGTCCCCCATTATATTCTTTCTATATTAATGCCCAGCTGTTTTGTTTTCCTGCTCTTTATGCTGTGCAGACATTCTTGTCTTCTGTCCAAAGGAAAGTCATAAGGACCCTTGACCAGGGTGTCCGCATGCTGGAATGGAATATGGCCTGCCTCTTCGATCAGCTCTCCGTCTTGAATGCATTCATACAATAAGCAGCGATTTTTCATATGTTTTTGCATGGACTCACCTTCACTTTCCTTTTCTTGCTTCTATTCTAAAGCAAAAGAGCTGAATTTTCACAAAAATAAATTCCCATTTTTTCTTTTCTTCCGCATAAATTTCTCCCGGCTGTACAAAAAATATAACGATACTTTCCAAGGAGGAATGAAAATGAATATTGGCAGGGCAAAAGAAATTCTTATGTCTGCTGATCCTATTAAAGTCAGCTATGAAGGTGAATCTGTAATCATACAGCATGTGGATGAAAGGACAAGGACAGCGAGGATATATTCCAGGGCTGAACCTGAAAAGGAATTGGATGTATCTGTCCTGAATCTGATCGAGGGTTGAGATCATATTTTTAAAATATTATGAAAGTTCATTGACTTTTACTGGTTTAATATTGTAAAGTATAGAAAATTCAATAACTGTATTTCTTATCAAGAGAGGCAGAGGGTATGGCCCTGTGAAGCCTCAGCAACCTTCAATGGATAATATTGAAAAGGTGCTAATTCCTGCAGGTCCTTTATGGGCTTGAAAGATAAGAAGAATGACAAGTGCTGCATCCAAAAAGTCTTCTTCTTATAGAAGACTTTTTTTATTTTCCATGGAGCATGAAAGCATTGTGCAAAAAAGGAGTGAACATATTGGTGAAAACAGAAACATTATTGGCGCAGCTTGGCAATCGAAGCGATCAGCATACAGGAACCGTCAACCCTCCGGTTTATTTTTCTACAGCTTACCGACATGAAGGAATCGGCAAGTCCAACGGCTATGATTATGTCCGGACGGGAAATCCAACTAGGGAAATACTTGAGCAGGCAATTGCCAGCCTTGAAGGAGCTGATCAGGGTTATGCCTGCAGTTCGGGCATGAGCGCCATCTCCGTTGTTTTATCTCTATTCCGTTCAGGTGATGAGCTGGTGGTGTCAAAGGATCTTTATGGAGGCACCTACAGGCTGCTTGAGCAGGGTTTTGCCAAATGGGGGCTGGTTACAAAATACGCAGATACCTCTGATATCCATGCGGTAAGCAGGCAAATCTCGCCTCATACGAAAGCAATATTCCTGGAAACGCCGACCAACCCGCTCATGCAGCAGGCTGATATTGAGGCTATGGCTGCAATCGCCCGCCAGCATGGAATTCTACTGATCGTCGATAATACCTTTTTTACGCCGGTCCTTCAGCAGCCAATCAGACTGGGGGCCGATATCGTCATACACAGTGCTACAAAATATCTGGGCGGCCATAACGATGTGCTCGCAGGCCTTATTGCGGCACGAGGAGAGAAGTTATGTGCCTCCCTTGCCCATCACCATAATGCTGCAGGAGCAGTGTTAAGCCCATTTGATTCCTGGCTCCTGATGAGAGGGATGAAGACCCTTGCCCTCCGGATGAAGAAGCATGAAAGCAATGCTCGTAAACTGGCTGAATACTTGAACAGCCATGAATATGTAGAGGAAGTGCTGTATCCCGGAAAAGGCGGAATGCTCTCCTTCAGAATCCTTGAAGAAAATTGGGCAGATCTATTCCTGCAGAAGCTGAACCTTATTACTTTCGCCGAAAGTCTTGGCGGAACTGAAAGCTTTATTACTTATCCTGCCACACAGACACATGCTGACATCCCGGGAGAGACCCGATTAGCCAATGGAATCTGCGGCAAGCTCCTTAGATTTTCTGTTGGCATCGAAGATCCGGAAGATTTGATGAAAGATTTGGAACAGGCCTTCAGTGGCTGTGTGGAAGGGGAGAATGCAAAATGAACGAAGACTGTTATAGATTCGAAACAAAGCTATTGCACAATAAACATAAAACAGACCCGGTTACAGGGGCTGTAAGCGTCCCGATTCATCATGCCTCCACCTTTCATCAAAAGGATCTTGAGTCTTTTGGCAAATATGACTACTCAAGAAGCCTAAACCCGACAAGAGAGGCGCTTGAAGAAGTAATTGCAGGACTTGAAGGCGGAACCAGAGGATTTGCGTTTTCTTCCGGTATGGCGGCCATCTCCACTTGCTTTCTTCTTCTTTCCCAGGGAGACCATGTCGTCATTTCAGAGGATGTATACGGAGGCACCTACAGGATGGTCACAGAGGTCCTCTCGCGCTACGGAATTGATTACACCTTCGCAGATATGACTAATTTAGAAGAAGTAAAAGAGGCTGCCCTTCCACATACAAAACTATTCTATGTTGAAACACCTTCCAATCCCCTCTTGAAGGTTGCCGATATTAAAAGCATTGCTGAGATTGCCAGGGAAAAAGATGCTTATACGTTCGTTGACAATACTTTCATGACCCCCCAACTGCAAAAGCCGCTGGACCTTGGGGCAGATATTGTCCTTCACAGTGCGACGAAATTTATCTCCGGACACAGTGATGTCGTTGCCGGCCTTTGTGCAGTAAAAGATCCAGTGCTGGCTGAGAAAGTGGCCTTTCTGCAGAATTCCTTTGGTGCTGTCCTTGGTGTGCAGGATTGCTGGCTGGTGCTGAGGGGTTTGAAAACCCTTCATGTCAGACTGCAGCAGTCCATGATAACAGCAGAGAAAATTGCTCTTTTCCTTGAGAATCACCCACTTGTGAAAAAAGTGCATTACCCTGGGCTTGAGAGCCATCCGCAGTTTAAGCTGCAGAGAGAACAGGCTGCCGGGCCGGGAGCTGTGCTGTCTTTTGAGCTTGAAGACGAAGATGCGCTGCGGAAATTCTCTGATGCTCTGGAAATCCCGGTTTTTGCAGTAAGCCTGGGCGCTGTCGAGTCGATACTCTCCTGGCCAGCCCGGATGTCTCATGCCTCCATGCCTGCACCCGAAAGAAGCAGGCGCGGAATATCCGACTCCCTTCTCCGCCTTTCTGCAGGCCTCGAAAATCCGGATGATTTAATACACGATTTCAGCAGAGCACTTTCTGCCGCAGAGAGAACATGCCATACAGCGAGGGTAAAACTATGAGTCTGCTGGATAAAATGGAAAAAGAGATCATCATAGCAGATGGAGCGATGGGCACTCTCCTCTATTCCTATGGTACAGATTTCTGCTTTGAAGAACTTAATGTATCACAGCCAGGCCATATTCAAAATATCCACCAAGCTTATATAGATGCAGGTGCAACTTTGATCCAGACCAATACCTATGCAGCCAATTATCTCAAGCTGCAGCGCTACGGACTGGAGGACCATGTAAAGGAAATAAACAGTGCCGCTGTCACTGTTGCGAGGAAGGCTGCGGGAAATCATGCCTTTGTGGCCGGAACAATTGGCGGAAACCGCGGGATCAAACCCCACTCAATATCTATAGAAGAAATAAAAAGGAGCTTCAGGGAGCAGCTCTACTGCTTGCTGATGGAAGGGGTGGATGCGATCCTTCTTGAGACCTATTATGATCTCAAAGAACTGGAAACTGTCCTTTCGATCGCGAGGAAAGAAACAGCCCTCCCTCTCATTGCCCAAGTGTCACTGCAGGAGACGGGTATTATGCAGGATCACACTCCCATAAGCGAAGCGCTGTCCAGGCTGGATGCGCTCGGCGCGGATATCGTCGGGCTCAATTGCCGGCTTGGCCCCCATCATATGCTGCTGACGCTTGAGGAGGTGCCCCTGCCACAGAAGGCTTACCTGTCCGCATATCCGAATGCCAGCCTGCCTGCATACACGGATGGAAAATTCCATTACGAAGGCGATGCAGAATATTTCAGGCAGTCTGCCAAAGCTTTCAGGAACCAGGGAGTAAGGCTGCTTGGAGGATGCTGCGGCACCACTCCTGCTCACATCCGTGCATTTTCAGATGAATTAAAAGGATCTCCTCCTTTAGAGAAAAAGGAAGTCAGGGAACCAAAGGCTAAAATTCGGATTATGCCAAAAGAGGCCCAAAGGGATCTTCCCCCGCTCCAGGATCTTGTGAAAAAGAGACAGTCAGTCATCGTTGAATTGGATCCGCCAAGGAAATTGGAAACGGATAAATTTTTTGCCGGGGCCAAGGCTCTTCAAGACGCAGGCATTGACGCAATTACACTTGCCGATAATTCGCTTGCATCCCCCCGGATCTCAAATGAAGCACTCGGCTATTTGGCAAAGAACAGGCTGGGGCTTCGACCGCTCATTCACCTGACGTGCAGGGACAGGAATATCATTGGGCTGCAATCCCATTTAATGGGCCTTCATACACTGGGACTCCATGACATTCTTGCCATTACCGGAGATCCTGCAAGGGTCGGCGATTTTCCCGGCGCTTCTTCCGTATATGATATGTCCTCCTTCGAGCTGATTCAGATGATCAAGCAGCTGAATGAAGGCCGCTCGATTTCAGGCAAGGATCTTGGACAAAAAGCTGCATTTTCTGTTGCTGCTGCCTTTAACCCAAATGTCCGTTCTCTTGAGAAGGCAGTTCAGAGGCTCGAAAAAAAGGCGGAGTGCGGAGCGGATTATTTTATTACCCAGCCTGTATTTTCGGAAGAGAAGCTTATGGAAATATATGAGGCTACCAAACATATGGAACAGCCGATCTATATCGGCCTCATGCCTCTGACGAGCAGCAGGAATGCTGATTTCCTTCATAATGAGGTGCCGGGCATCAAAATATCTGACAAAATCAGGGAACGTATGAACAGCCTGAAAGATGACCCCCTCCAGTCAGTCCGCGAAGGGATCAGCATAAGCAAAGAGCTGATTGATGCAGCAGCAGAGCTGTTCAATGGCATCTATTTAATCACCCCGTTTATGAAGTATGAACTGACAGCGGAGCTTGCCGCATATGCGCGCAGCGAGAAGCTGAAAACAGCCAGGAGGAGCAGGAATGCCAAAGATTTCTCTATCTGAAAGAATGAATAATAAAATCCTGATCATGGATGGCGCCATGGGAACGATGCTGCAGAGAGCTGATCTTTCTGCTGAAGATTTTGGCGGCGAACAGTATGATGGCTGCAATGAATACTTGAATCTTACAGCACCGGGGGTTATTAAAGAAATCCACCTTGCCTATCTTAAGGCCGGTGCCGATATAATTGAAACCAATACTTTCGGGGCCACAAGCATTGTCCTTGATGAATACAGCCTTAAAGAAAAAGCCTATGAAATCAACAGAACTGCTTCTTTGATTGCAAGGAAAGCGGCTGATCAGATCAGCACTCCTTCATGGCCGCGTTTTGTTGCCGGATCTATGGGACCTACTACAAAAACACTTAGTGTCACAGGAGGAACGACATTTGAAGAGCTGGCATTGTCATATGAGGAACAAGCCTGCGGATTAATTGATGGCAAAGCGGACCTCCTCCTTCTTGAGACCAGCCAGGATATGCTCAACGTGAAAGCAGGATATATCGGGATACAAAATGCCTTCAAAAAAACCGGCATCACTCTCCCCCTTATTGTTTCAGGTACAATTGAACCTATGGGGACGACACTCGCGGGCCAGCCAATTGAAGCTTTTTATATTTCCCTAGAGCATATGAAACCGCTGGCTGTCGGCCTTAATTGCGCTACAGGACCTGAATTTATGCAGGAGCATATCAGGTCATTATCTTCGCTTGCAGATGCTGCTGTCAGCTGTTATCCAAACGCCGGGCTGCCTGATGAAGAAGGGCGCTACCACGAAACACCTGAATCGCTCGCAGAAAAGCTTGCAGGGTTTGCCTCACAGGGCTGGCTGAACATCGTCGGCGGGTGCTGCGGAACTACACCGGAGCATATCAAGGCAATTGCAGATAAAATGGAACATTTTGCACCGCGGAAAATCTCTGCAGCATCTGCCCATAAAGTATCAGGCATTGAGCCGCTCATCTATGATGACCCAACCCTCCGCCCCATCATGGTCGGCGAGCGGACAAATGTCATAGGATCCAGGAAGTTCAAAAGACTGATTGCCGAGGGAAAGTTTGAAGAAGCGTCAGAAGTCGCGAGGGCACAGGTCAAGAATGGCGCCCATGTTATTGATATATGCCTTGCCGACCCTGATCGGGATGAACTGGAAGATATGGAAAATTTCATTAAAGAAGTAACTAAAAAAGTAAAAGCACCGATTGTAATAGATTCTACAGATGAGAAAGTTATAGAAAAAGCCCTTATTTACCTGCAGGGAAAATCCGTGATCAACTCTATCAATCTGGAGGATGGCGAAGAAAGATTTGAGGCTATTGCCCCTCTTATACGCCTGTACGGGGCAGCAGTGGTAGTCGGAACCATAGATGAGAAAGGCATGGGAGTGAGTGCAGATAGAAAGCTTGAAATTGCTTCCCGCTCCTATACCCTTCTGGTTGAAAAATATGGGATTCCTCCTGAGGACATCATTTTTGACCCGCTCGTCTTCCCGGTTGGGACAGGTGATGAACAATACATCGGTTCGGCAGAAGCGACTGTTGAGGGTATCCGCCTGATAAAAGAACGCTTTCCAAAGACACAAACGATTCTTGGCATCAGCAATGTTTCTTTTGGCCTGCCTCCGGTTGGAAGGGAGATTCTTAATTCCGTCTTCCTCTATCACTGTACCCAGGCGGGATTGGACTATGCAATTGTGAATACAGAAAAACTTGAGCGGTTTGCCAGTATAGCAAGTGAAGAAATTGCTTTGGCAGAAAAGCTGTTATTTGAAACTACGGATGAAACACTCGCACAGTTCACAGAATTTTACCGGGGCAAGAAAAAGGAAGAAAAAAGCCTTCTTCCTGATATGAGCCTGGCTGAACGCCTTGCCTATTATATAAAAGAAGGTACAAAAGAAGGCCTCTTGGAAGACCTTAAAGCAGCCTTACTGGAGTACAGTTCCCCTCTTGAAATCATAAATGGACCCTTGATGGATGGGATGAAAGAGGTCGGCCGACTGTTCAACGACAACCAGCTGATTGTCGCCGAAGTGCTGCAGAGTGCAGAAGTGATGAAGGCCTCTGTTTCCTATCTTGAGCCATTTATGGAGAAAGGAACTTCATCAGGCAAAGGGAAAATCATTCTTGCCACTGTAAAAGGAGATGTTCATGATATAGGCAAAAACCTTGTTGATATCATTCTCAGTAATAATGGGTACGAAGTAATCGACCTTGGCATCAAAGTATCACCTTCTGAGCTAGTTGAAGCAGTAAAAAAGGAAAAGCCCAATATGGTCGGACTCTCTGGCCTGCTTGTTAAATCCGCACAGCAGATGGTCATCACCGCTTCTGATATGAAACAGGCAGGCATTGATATCCCTATTCTCGTCGGCGGTGCCGCACTATCAAGGAAATTCACAGATACGAAAATATCGAGAGAATACAATGGCCTCGTGATGTATGCCAAAGATGCGATGAATGGATTATCAATAGCCGATCAGCTCCGTGATGAGCCGGAATACAACAGGCTCCTTGCCGAGCAAGAGGCAAAGCGGTCCCTCCCCCTCCCTTCTGCTTTAACAGAAAGAAAAACAGGAGCTCTTGCTGCACTTAAGGTGAGGCCTTCAGTCCGGTCTGATGTACCGGTTTTTGTTCCGCAGGATTTGGAGCGGCATGTCCTAAGATCCTATACACTTGGGCATATTGAGCCTTATATTAACCGGCAGATGCTTTTAGGGCATCATTTGGGGCTTAAGGGCAATATCAGCCGTCTCATTGAGTCAGGTGATGAGAAGGCATTGAAATTGAATGATACTGTAGATTCCCTTATCGTGCAGGCGAAAACTGAGGGCTGGATCATGCCTAGTGCTGTCTATCAATTTTTTCCTGCTCTATCTGACGGGAACAAGGTCATCATCTATGATAAGGACGACCACAGCAGGATATTAGAGGTATTTGATTTTCCAAGACAGCAGACTGAGCCATTTTTGTGCCTTGCCGATTATTTGAAGCCTGCTGGTGGCGGGGAAATGGATTATGTCGCCTTTTTCTCTGTTACTGCAGGCAATGCTGTAAGGGAGACTGCCGAAATACTTAAAAAGGAAGGCCGCTTTCTTGAAAATCATGCCCTGCAGGCTTTGGCGCTTGAAACGGCAGAAGGTTTTGCTGAACTTGTCCACAGGCAAATACGTGATCGCTGGGGCTTCCCTGATCCTGTAGACTTTACTATGAAAGAGAGGTTTTCAGCAAAATATCAGGGACAGCGCTTTTCATTCGGCTATCCCGCCTGCCCGGAGCTTGAAGATCAGCGCAAGCTTTTTGATCTGATCAAGCCGGAGGAAATTTGCATAGACCTGACAGAAGGATTTATGATGGAGCCGGAAGCTTCGGTTTCAGCCATGGTTTTTGCCCATCCGGAAGCACGCTATTTTAATGTATTGAAAAACTGATATGGAGGCCTGCCAGTAACGGCAGGCTTTTTCGCTGTGCAGGCATTTAAAATTTTTAATCTTGTGTAATTAATGTTTGATTGACATACAGGAGCTGCGATGCTGTATTTTTTGTAAGGCTCTATTCGCATTGATTGTTGCTTTTTCGCAATCGTTATTTAAGATCAATCCCCGCCCATCCATTAAAGAACGGAGCCTTCCCGGACCTGAATGGTAGATTCAGTGACAGGCTGAAATATAAGCGGAGAAATTCCCCCTGAGCTTGAAAAGCCTTTAAAAACAGTTTAAAAAGAGGGAGAAATTCCGACTAACGACTCCAAAAACAGGAAAATGGGCTACTTTGCTCTTCTTGAACGGAATTTCTCCGCTTATTTCAAGGTTTGCTGTTCCCTCAATCATTAAAATAGACAATCTTTACGAAAAGAGCTCTAACGGGGGTGTATTTTTTACAAAAAAAGTAAATTATATAATGACTTCTTCTATTGAGGTGCAGAAAATGAATATTACTTTATCCATTATCCTGGCTGTTTGCGCCGGCTATTTGAAAGCATGGAAAAACTGGCGTGTCTTTCACCCTACCATGCTTTATACCTCTGTATTGGTGTTATTGTATAATTTTATCTGCAAAGATCATCTTTTGTGGAAGCACAGAAGCATTCCATTAGAATCACATTTTGCTGGCGAGCTGTTTCATGCATTCGCCATACTTCCGACCATAACAGTATTATACTTGACATTCTATCCGGAGAAGCATGGCCGGCTTCGGTATATTATCCTTTGGAGTGTCCTTTCCTTTGCAGCTGAATTCCCCTTTGCTGCAACAGGGATGATTGTTTTTGAGAATGGCTATCAATATTGGATGGAGCTTCTTTTTTACCCGGTGATGTACATCATGATCAGGCTTCATCATATTCGGCCATTAGTGTCCTACGGCCTGTCAGCTGTGATCATCCTTTTGATGGTCTGGCTTTTTAAAGTGCCGGTCCAGCTTGCCTTTTAAATCAGGTGGCTATCTTGTACAATAGTCAGTATACTCATTTGTTTCTGACTACTTAGAGAAAGCTGGTGCAAATATGCATTATCATACATATGCTGCAGGCGACAGCTGCATCATCCTTGAATTTGGCAGCAGCATCGAACCGGGAAGCAATCAAAAGGTCAGGAAAGCGGCTTCCCTTTTATCCAAAAAACCTTTCAGGGGCATGATTGAATGCGTTCCTGCCTTTCATACACTGGCTGTTCATTATGATCCTTGTGCCGTCGGAACTTTATCTCCCTTTGAAGCAGCCTCATCCTTGATTGCTGAAATGCTTGCAGAGAAAATACAATTGGATGTCCACTCTCCGCGGCTCTTGGATATCCCCGTCTGCTATGAAGGAGCCCACGCCCCGGACCTGCCTTTTGTAGCCCGTTCAAATGGATTATCGGAGAAAGAAGTTATAGAGATACATAGTAAAAGAGACTATGAGATTTACTTTCTTGGCTTCTCACCCGGCTTCCCTTTCCTGGGCGGGATGGATCCGCGCATAGCGGCTCCGCGCAAAACTTCCCCAAGATTGAAGATTCCCTCCGGCTCGGTGGGCATTGCCGGCGGGCAGACAGGGATATATCCTTCGGAAACCCCTGGAGGCTGGCAGATTATCGGAAGAACACCGATAGCGTTATTCGATCCAAAAAGGGAAGAACCCAGCTATCTAAAGCCCGGAGACCGTTTGCGTTTCATTCCGATCAAAGAAGCAGAATTTCAGTCAGGGGGCGGCAGCCTATGGGAATAAAAGTTCTGAAGCCGGGACTGATGACAACTGTCCAGGATGCAGGGAGGAAAGGATACCAAAATCTCGGCGTATCGCCTTCAGGTGCGATGGATCTTTTCTCTTACACGCTTGCCAATCTGGCAGCAGGCAATTTCAATGATGAAGCAGCTCTTGAAATTACCTTGATTGGCCCCCGGCTGCTTTTCGAAAAAGATATCATCTTCAGCTTCTTTGGCGCTGAAACAGAAGCAAAGCTGAGCGGCAGCAATATTCAAGGCGGAAAGCCGATCGCTGCGAAAAAAGGAGATGTTCTTTCTTTTGGCAGGATGAAGGCAGGGTGCCGTACATATCTGGCCTTCCATGGCGGCATCTTGGTGCCTCGCCAGATGGGAAGCAGGAGCACATATCTGAAAGCAGGATTCGGCGGCCTGGATGGCAGGATTTTAGAAAAGAACGATGTCCTCCCCATCAGACAAACCTCCTGCAGATTCAGCAGAAGCTGGAGCTTCTCCCCCTCGCTCGCCTCTTATCTTCATCAGGATCAGATCAGGGTGATGCCCGGCAGGCAGTCTGAATGGTTTTCTTCTGATGCTATAAACCAATTTTCAGAACAGGAATTTACGATTTCTCCAGATTCTGACAGGATGGGATACAGGCTGAAGGGCCCTTCACTAGCAAAGGCAAGGGAAATTGAAATGATAACTGAACCAGTATCATTTGGAACAGTGCAGGTGCCTGCTGACGGCAATCCGATCATTCTGATGGCTGAAAGGCAGACAACAGGCGGGTACCCGAAAATCGCTCAAGTCCTGTCGGCAGACCTTCCTATCCTGGCACAGAAAAAACCGGGAGATAAGATCAGGTTTGCGCCTGCCTCCTTGGCTGAGGCACAACTGGCATATTTGGAACATGTAAAAACAATAGGATCCCTTACAAAAACCGTCAATGAAAAATGGCAGAAAGAGGTGCACATTGTTGAAGAAAATTGACTTGAACTGTGATCTTGGCGAAAGCTTTGGAAGCTTCAAGATCGGATCTGATGAGGAAATCATGGCTTATATCACATCCGCGAATATTGCCTGCGGGTTCCATGCCGGAGATCCAGGGACAATGCGCAGAACAGTGAAGCTTGCCCTTCAGCATGGGACTGCCATTGGTGCACACCCGGGTTTGCCTGACCTCCAGGGGTTTGGCCGCAGAAAAATGGAAATTAGTCCGGAAGAAGCCTTCGACCTTGTCCTGTATCAAATTGGCGCACTCTCAGCTTTTGTGAAAGCAGAAGGCGGAAGGCTCAGCCATGTAAAGCCACATGGGGCGCTCTATAATATGTGTGCGGGAGATAAACGGCTTGCAGAGGCGGTAGCAAGGGCTGTCCAGAGTGCGGATGAGGAACTCGTGCTCTTTGGGCTCCATAACAGTGAAAGCACCTCGGCAGCGGAAAGGATTGGAATCAGAGCTGCGCAGGAGGTGTTTGCGGACAGAAGATATGAAGATGACGGTACGCTTGTTTCGAGATCAAGCAGTGATGCCCTGATCACTACTGCGGAAGAAGCAGTCGGCCAGGTACTGAGAATGGTTCTTGAAAACAAAACTGTCAGCCGGAACGGAAAAGAGATCATGATTAAAGCAGACACCATATGCCTCCACGGCGATGGTCTCCAAGCGCTCGAGTTTGCGGCGACGCTTGATGCCGCCTTAAAGGACAGAGGCGTTGAGGTTGCTTCATTCACATAAAAAGGGGGTCTCCCCCCTTTTTTCACCCTTCAGCATTGTGCTCTTCCCTGGATCTTTCTTCTTCTTCATCAACAAGAATATATGCAATCTGTTCTTCCATTACATGATGGAGGGCATCAAGCTCTTCCTCGCTCATCAGCTTCTTTTCATCCTTCATCTTTCTTCCTCCTTTTCGATAGGCATATGACAGGGCGCAGCCCTATTGTACTTTCTCCTTATTTTTCCCTAATTAAACTTAAGCTGAAACTCTCATCCTCTTCTTATTCTTCCAGATAACGAAGCTCCGTTATTAAAAATGTCCCTTTTTCCCCCTCCTATGCAATAAGAGGTTTTCTTCGCTCCGTCATGTGCTATGTAGTAAGTAAGCTCGAAAACGTTATCCAGCAGAGAGCCAGTAAAAAAAAATCGGGGAAGTGTTAAGATGCAAAGCGTCTATAAATGCAAAAATTTTACTAAGACCGGAAAAGTCCTTCTTCCAAGTCCCTGGAGAAAAAAATTCGACCTTCTTCCAGGCCGGCTTGCCGACCTGGAGTTTGAAGATGAAGACAAGAAGATCTTAATCAGAAAAGCAGATCCGAAGAGTACTGAAAATAAAAGGCTTGTTTCTGATAATGGTTCCATCCATATACCAATGGAGCTGAGAAATCTGCTCGACCTAAAGGATCAGGAGGAATACTGCCTCTTCATTGATGAACAGGCCAAGCAATTCATTTTGCAGATCATGCCGGGCAAGACGGGTTAGCCCCCTTTTCTCCCGAAAAACAATGTAGGCAGCACCTGCATCAGGTCTGAAGCAATCTGTTTTTCTATTTTCCACCGCTTTCCTGGATAGCGCATTCCTGCCGGCAGCAACCTAAGATCAGGAGGTGGAAGCATGGACCCCATTAAGCCGGGAAGTGAAAAAATGCCAGATTTCAGGGAGCTGGATGACAGGCTCATTGCAGAGCATTCTTCGGTGCCTTTCCTCGTCATCAAGACCAATCTGGATCCTGAGAACTCAACAATAGAAAATCCATATTACAAAAATGAAAAACTGACAGACCGGATTGCCTTTGAGAGTTATTTTGATGAAGAGCAGCAGTAAGAAAAGCCCTGGATAACCAGGGCTTTTCTGCTTTTACAGCTTCAAAAGCCTGTCAGTAATATTCATAGCCGCAGCTGCCATGGTCCCCATACAGCATTGAGATCATCTTTTCTGAATCCTCTTCTGATACCTGCCGGTAATCATGGGCAAAAGCCTTGAATGTGTCGCAGAATCCTACATTATTTTCGCCTACACTCTCAGCCCAGCTGGAAAAATTACGGTAATCTTCAAGCGGATCATAAGATTCGAATTCGGCCACTTTATCATTGGATCCCAGTGTGGTGACTTCAATCCCTTTATAAGAATTAGGATCATGTTCTTCATACTTCACGCATGCATAGAAAATCATGCAGTCCAGCCCCTTTTTAATCTCTAGTTTGGGCCGGACAGGACATTTTATGCATTCCCGTCGACATATTTGCCATGGTCCGGTACAGCCAGATCGCCAAAATGATCGGCAAGCTTCTGCAGACCCTCTGCCAATTCCGGGCCGGACATCGGACGGCCATGCCCTGTTCCAGCGGCCGAAGGGTTCAAAGCAGCCAGCTTGATGACAGATTCTTCTGCGGCTTTCCAGTCGGTAGTCAGGTAACGGGGCGGCCCGTTCACTTCTTCTTCCTGGACAAGAACTTTATAAAGGGAATCCTGCCTCACCGTCACAAAAGCATCCCCTGCAATGAGCAGGCTGTCATCTTCTCTGAACAGGGATACATGGCCAGGAGAATGTCCTGGTGTATGGATCCATTTCCAGCCCGGCAATGGAGGAACAAAACCATTAGAAGGAAGCGGATGGATATATTCACTAATATCAATCCCTTCATGCGGAAAGAGCGGTGACATCTTGGCAATCATCCCGCCCTCGACACTGGCATCAGGCTTAGGATAATCTTTCTCCCCTGTCAGATATGGAAGTTCAAGCTCATGTGCATAAACTGGCACTTTCCAGGTTTTAAGCAGTCCGATTATCCCTCCAATATGATCAAAATGCCCATGGGTCAGGACGATTGCTTTCGGTGCGGCTCCCACGCCATAGAGATCTTCTGCTGCTTCAATAATTTTATCAGCTGATTTTGGCATGCCTGCATCTATCAGCACCCAGTCACCTGAGCCATCGCTTAGCTCAGCATAAAAGACATTAACAATTTGAATCGGCAGGCAATGGACATCAGGGGTGATATTTTTCATATCTCCGCTTGTTGCAGAAGCAACCGGGAGAAAACGGTTGGATGATGAACTTTCTTTCATGAAATCAGCTCCTCTGCTAGTCTGTCTATCTTTACCCTTCTGAAGCCGAATTAGTCGCTCATACGCACTGTTTCAGGCGAAAAAAAAAGCACCCTGCCAGGATGCTCAGCCAGCCTGATTAATAGGCCTTGCCCGCAGCAATGCGGTATTGCCTGATGAAGTCCTCAGGGCTGATATAAACTTTATAGGGATAAAGGCCATGGTTTGTATGCAAGTATAAAAACCCGAAAGAAGACTGTTCCCGGTAGGAGACATCATAGATATCAGCCAGCCGGAACTCGCGGTCTTCTGCAACGACCCGGTCATCATAAAGGTGGAGGTGATATTCCGTTTCAATCACTTTTTGTACATTCCACTCCACTTTTCTGCTGTATATTCGATAAGGATGCGAACAGCGGTGTGCCAAATCGGTCAGTTTCCCTCCTTTATTAATATAGAGACAGGATTGCCTGGAACCCGGTTATGTATCATGGTAAATGAAGCTGCCCCGCTATTTCAACTAAAATGCGGCCCGGCTCAATGCCGGGCCTTGCCCTGCTAACGCCTGCTCTTGCTTTTTCGGTAGACGAGAAAGGCGACCACAATTGCCGCAATAATAATCAGCGGCAAGAATGAAAGCACAGTCTGCCAAAACGGATGTGTAGAGTCCATAAAATAATTCCTCCCTGTCCTTTTTATAGGTTTTACCCTATCCTGATAAGAAAATTCCATTACCGCCAAAACTTTATGATTGTGATTTTAAATAAATAGGATTATCATTTTCACTATAACTAAAACGTTCTGCTGGGGAGGCGATGAGTTTGGGGCAGAGAAACTGAAAATCGGAGAGATTGCAAAAAGGGCGAATGTAACGAAGCGGACGGTAGATTATTACACACAAATCGGCCTTATTAAAGCAAGACGGTCTGCTTCCAACTACCGCTACTATGATGCAGAAGCTCTTGACACCCTTAAATATATCGAACAGTGCAAAAGGAACAGCTTTTCACTGGAAGAAATAAAGAACAGGCTAAAGGAAAAAGAATCAGATCTTATCGATTATGAAACACTTAAAGTAAAGATATCCGGTTTGGATAAGGAGCTTTCCGAGCTGCTCCAAAATCTGGAGGATAAAGGACTGAAGAAGGAAGCTCTTAAAAAGCACCTTTCTGCTGAAAGCATATCCCTCATGCAGACCATTCTCCTGTTATTGATGTAGCCCTCCTGCCGGAACTTACAGTAGACTTTTTTACTCATCCAGGAGGTGTAAGCCTTACTCTGTAAGGCGATTCGTTGGACATATTTATCAATTTGGTATTAGTTGCACTTTTAATTGCTTTAACCGCTTTTTTTGTGTCAGCAGAATTTGCAATTGTCAAAGTCAGAAGTTCGAGGATTGACCAGCTGATTGAAGAAAATAAACCTGGGGCCCAGGCGGCCAGGCATGTGATTACCCATATGGATGAATATCTTTCTGCCTGCCAGCTGGGTATCACCATCACAGCGCTGGGTCTTGGCTGGCTTGGAGAGCCCACTGTCGAGAAGCTGCTTCATCCCCTTTTTGAAAGTTTGGAGCTTAATCCATCGCTAACCCATCTTTTATCTTTCGGAATTGCCTTTGCTTCCATTACTTTTCTGCATGTAGTGGTCGGCGAATTGGCTCCAAAGACCATGGCCATTCAGCTATCAGAAAGAATTACCCTGTTGTTTGCAAAGCCGCTGATTTTGTTTTATAAGCTGATGTTCCCTTTCATTTGGGCGCTCAATGGTTCAGCCAGGATCCTTACCGGCCTGTTCGGGCTTAAGCCTGCATCAGAAAATGAACTGGCCCATTCAGAAGAAGAGCTCCGGATCATTCTTTCCGAAAGCTATGAGAGCGGAGAAATCAATAAATCAGAGCTGACCTATGTAAATAACATCTTTGAATTTGATAACAGGCTTGCCAAGGAAATCATGGTGCCGCGGACTGAAATCGTCAGCCTTTCCATCGATGACAGCGTGGAGGATATCCTCGGTACCATCCGCGAGGAAAAGTACACACGCTATCCGGTCATAAATGGAGATAAAGATAATATTGAAGGAATCGTCAACATCAAGGACATCCTGACTGCCACTGTAAAAAGGGAAACGCTGACAGGTTCACCCATCACAGCTTTCATGAAGCCTGCCATCAGGGTCATTGAGACAATACCGATTCATGATCTTCTCCTTAAAATGCAAAAGGAGCGCACCCATATGGCCCTGCTGCTGGATGAATATGGAGGGACAGCGGGGCTTGTGACAGTAGAAGATATCATAGAAGAAATTGTCGGTGAAATCCGTGATGAATTTGATGCAGATGAAATCTCCGACATCCGCAAATTGGCTGAGGGGCATTATATCATCAGCGGAAAGGTTCTTATTGAAGATGTCAATGATCTCCTTGGCACAAACCTGCCTGAAGAGGATGTTGACACATTTGGCGGCTGGTTCCTTTCCCAGCGGTATGATGTCGTTCAGGGGGAAGAAATCATCGAGGAAAACTATTCCTTTACAGTCAAAGAACTGGAAGGCCATCATATTGTTTTTATAGAGGTCAGGAAACTGGCTGAAGAAGAAAGCCCTGAGTAAGGGCTTTTTTTTTTGACTCCAACACTGCCCTCCTTACTCTTTTGCTGCCCGATAGGTGCATAAGCTTGTGACCAGCCCTACTGTCAGGACCGTGATAAGGGACAGCATGAAAGTATCGCCTGAAACCAGCAGGCCTCCGATTGATATGACAAGGCAATCAATCAATAAAATCACTATTCCCACATTTATTCCTGAAAGGTCTGCGATAAATTGCGCCAGCAGGTCTGTTCCCCCGGTGCTGGTGCCATAGCGGAGCATTAAGCCTATGCCGAGGCCGACCAGCGCCCCGCCGGCTATAGAGCCGATTGCAGGGTCGATATATGGAAGTGACCGGCTGACCGGGTTCATGATATCGATTAAAATGGAAGACAACAGCAAACCGTGCAGGCTGTTGAAAAAATAACCTCTATCCTTGAACCAGGCAAGAGCAAATATCGGAATGCTCATCAGCAGGATGGACAATCCTGCTTCAAATCCCCATAAGTAGTTGCAGATCAAACCCAGCCCGATGACACCGCCGTCGAGAACCTTGTTAGGGATTAGAAAACCGTTTATTCCCAAAGATAGAAGTAGGCATCCAGTAAGGACGATAGCCGTTTTTTTAAAAATCATGATTGAACACTCCTGGCTGCTGCATGTCCTCTAGTATATGAAGCCAGTCCCCGGGATAGTATGAGCTTTTTTCATAACTGTCCTGGTTTAGGTGAATAGTAAGGAAAGTAACCTAATCTTAGGAGGATATTATGGTAAAGCAAACGCCAGATATGCCGGCATATGTTGGAAGCGAATATGACCGGCTGAAAAAAGTGGTTCTATGTGAACCGGAGCATATGACAATCAAAGATGTGATCAACGAGACCCAGCGCCATTTTCTGAAAGAAGGCATTGATATTGACAAGGCATTGGAGCAGCACCGCAATTTTGTCAAAACACTAGAGCAATACGGTGTGGAAGTTTCCCTCCTCCCGGCCAGGGGCAAATATCCTGAACAGGTATTCACGAGGGATATCGGTTTTACGCTTGGCCAAACGGTGTTTGTGGCCGAAATGGCAAGCAGGATCAGGCAGGGAGAAGAGGATGTGTTCAAGGAATGGCTGGAGAAGGAGAGAATTTCCTATTTCAACCTGATAGGAGAAAAAATTGAAGGCGGAGATATCGTCATAGACCGCGACACTGTTTATGTTGGCTTGAGTGACAGGACAAATGAGAAAGCCGCTGCCCATTTGAAATCACTTCTGCCTGATCATGAGGTAATTACGGTCCCTTTTACAGATAAATTCCTTCATCTGGATTGTGTCTTCAATGTCATATCTGAAGACGAAGCCTTGATTTTCCCAGGAGAAATTGAGCCGAAAGCACTGGAATACATCAAATCCAGGTATCACCTGATAGAAGTAACCAAAGAAGAACAATTTTCCCTGGGCACGAATGTATTATGCATCGGGGACAAAAAGATCTTCAGTCTGACGGTAAATGAAAATGTCAACAGCCAGCTGAAAGAAAGAGGCTTCGAGGTGATCGAAGTGGATATAACGGAAATCATTAAGTCCGGGGGAGCCTTCCGCTGCTGCACCCTTCCTGTGTTGAGAGAAAGTCCCGGAATCTGAGGATAAAAATGATCATCAAGCCTCCCTTCCTTTCATAAGATTTATATATGACTGGTTGGGAGGCATAATCTGTGATAAATCTTTTACCTGCAATCATCCCTATACTATTATTGCTTATGATCATTGAAGAGGGATCCATATTTGGAATTTGCCGCTATATGAATGGACCAGGTAAATTCGAGAAATCATTGGCCGCCGGACTGAAACAGGCAAAGCAGAAGTTTTCAGAAAAAAATTAGCTCCGCGGACCAGGAACCCATTGTTTGAGTGACCTGGATATTATAAAATAAATACATTCCATAAAGACAGGAGTGTAGATTAAATGGCTAAATCCAAAGCGAAGAAGCTGCGCGCTAAAATGGTGCGTGAAGGAAAAAGAAATCCGGAAAGCAAAAGAAGCCCTTATGCATTGATTGATATGTCTGAGAGAAGGACAAAAACAAAGAAAGATCTTTTATACAAATCCAAACATAAGGGCCAATCTGGGTCTTTTTATTTTGCACTTCGAATGGTGATGTCCGCCTAAAATACATAGCCTGGCAATTATCAGGAAAATTATCCTAACTTCTGTTATACTTTTTACAGGAAGAAAGCGAAAGCGAAAGGTGAATTCTGTGACAAAAAAAAATATCCAATTCTGGTCCCTTCAGATCCTTCTGATTGTGGCCATCATTTACGTATCATCCAAAATCTCCTTTTTATTTGAACCAATCGGAATCTTTGTGTCTACCTTGTTTTTCCCGATTATCATCTCAGGCTTCCTTTATTTTCTGCTTAACCCGGTCGTCAATTTCCTCCAGGCAAGAAAACTGCCGAGGACCCTTGCCATCATAATCATCTACCTGATTATCATCGGGCTTATCGTCCTGGTGATCGGCAGCCTTGTTCCTATCATTTCAAAGCAGGTTACAGCATTATTCAATGATCTGCCGACATATGCACAAAGAACAAGAATCTACATAGAAAATCTTTCAAGCTCGCAGCAGTTCAAATGGGTTATGAACCAGGACTATGTCCCGATTGAAAATCTGGAAAGGTCATTGATGGAGTTTGCCAACACAATCCCTGACAGGGTGACAAATGGAATTTCCAATGTATTCAGCCTTGTCGCCAATATTACAGTCACGATTGTAACGGTTCCCTTCCTGCTCTTTTATATGTTCAAGGATGGCGGAAGATTTCCGGCTGCCATATCCAAATTCCTCCCTCTTTCTTATCGGAGTGAAGGTTTAAAGACACTGAAGGAGACAGGTGAAACCCTGGCAGCTTACATACAGGGACAGGTGACCGTGGCTTTATTCGTCGGGACTCTGGCCTTCATCGGCTATATGATCATTGACCTGCCATATGCCCTCGTTCTGGCGCTGATTGTCGCTGTTACGAATATCATTCCTTACGTCGGTCCATTTCTCGGCGGGGCGCCTGCTGTATTGATCGCACTGTTCGATTCCCCGGCCAAGGCCATCCTGGCGATTATCGTCATTGCCGTTGCCCAGCAGGTTGAAGGGAATATCCTATCTCCTCTGATACTCGGCAAAAGACTTGATACACATCCTGCTACCATTATCATTCTGCTGCTTGTGGCAGGAAACCTTGCAGGAATTCTGGGCATGATCCTTGCAATTCCTACGTATGCGGTTGTAAAAACAATTGTCATGAACTTTGTCCGGTTCCTTCGGGCAAAAAGAGAAAGTGTTGTCTCGGGCTCAGATACTGCCCTATAAAAAAGGAAGCAAACTCAGTTGAGTTTGCTTCCTTTTTATGGTGTTCTTAGCTATTTTCCTTTTTTACAAGTCTATCCCGCTTTTTTTGTCATATTCCATCAGCCAGGCATCTCTCCATTCACCTTCATGGTATTCGTTTTTCGGGAGAAGCTTTCTTTTTTGCAATCCGCAGCTCTCATAACAGGCAATGGCCCTTTCATTCCATGTCTGGGGATCCATGACTACCAGGTCTGCTCCCTTTTCTTTTATTAAATAGCTGATCATTGACTGAACGAGCAGCTTCCCGATTCCTTTTCCCCAGCATTTTGATTCCCCGATGAACTGGTCTGTACCATAGACAGAAATACCCGGAAGGTATCCGTATTTCTCCCTTTCTTCTTCTTCCAGCGGATAAAACTGAATATATCCCAGTTCTGTTTCTTCCCATTCAAAAATACAGGCTGCCACATGCCGGTCCCGATTATAGAAATGCTCATCTACCATTTGCAGTGAATGAGGATTGTCTCTGCCTTCGTAATATTCCAGTACTGACGGATCCTGCAGCCAGCGTACAAGGTGGAATTTATCCCTTTCTTCCAGTTCTCTTACTTTCAGGCTGCCATTTTCAAATAATACACTCATTATAAGCCTCCACATTAATATTCACTCTATTATAAGAATTCTATAATCTTCTGTTCTTTCCTGTATGAACTCAGTTTTTTCTGTCAATAGTGGTAGAAAACACAGGAACGGGGTTCATAGATGAAGAAAGGCATTTATTTTATCAATGAAAAACTGGCAGCCGGAGATTATGCGCCTGAAATTGTACAGGAAATCCAAAAGAAGGCAGCGCAAAATTATATGAAATTAAACGGGATATCTCCTGTCAAGCTGAACCGCTGGCAGATTAATGAGCATTATGAAAACCTGCATGCCCTTTATTATGACTTAAAGGAAGGCAGAACGATGCTGGACTGCCTCGTATGTTATAATGAACGATCTGCTTCTGACTTCGCTGCTGCCTATCCAGCCAGATGGCTGCTGCTGAAAAGTTTTTTCCATGAAATATGCTTTTCAGAGGATCGGCTGCTGCCTGCAGCAGAGTAGATCAGAACAGAAAACCTCACATATGCGTTTTTAATATAGCGAAATAGGAAATATACATATTATAAAAACGAAATAGGAGGTCTGTCATGAAAAAATCGAAGTTATTGAAACCAATAGCAGCCGCCCTTCTGATGCTGCCGCTTGCTGCCTGCGGGAATGATGAGAATGAAGTCCAGGATCCGCCCCCTAGTGCACCTAGCCAGGAAGATGATTTGAATACAGATAATAAACAGCCGGTTGAGGATTTCTCCCGCATCAATTTTACAGATTTTGAGCTTGATGCTGAGTATCCGGATATGAAATCGTATGAAGTTGATTACGAATATGATCGAAATAATACGATGGAAGCTGAGATCAAAGATGGTTTAAATGATGAAGAATTAAACGGAGATGAAGCGCTGGACAAGCTGCTGGAAGCATTCAAGCAATTTACTTTTGATGAAGAGTCTTCTGAGGATGAGGTACTGGTACAGGTAATACAAGGCCTTGATCTTAACGAAGACTATGAAAATATTGAAGTTGAAGTAACTTTTACGGATGGTACAGAAAAAACTTATTCAAAATAAACGAAATCTGAAGGGACAGCTGGACTTAGCCCTTCAGATTTTTTACTGTGTTCCTGAATGGGAAATAAAAGGCTCTGCTGCTGAAAGCGGTATTTGCGGTCCTCCTTCTATAATCTGAACAGTTATCCTCCGCTTAACTTTCTGGCATGATTCTTTGTGTTTAAGGCACAATAACAGAATCACGGGAAGGCGGTGAGCCATGTTGAAAAAAGAATCCATTTTTATTACCGTGTTTGTTTTATTAACCATGCTCCTCTGTGTTCCTTCAGGCTCAGCTGTATTCAGCGAACACCATCCCAACATGCAGCTCAGGATCATGGAGACGACGGACCTTCACTCTTACATATTGAATTACGAATATAAAAGCGGAAAAAAAGTGAAGAGCTTCGGATTTGTAAAAACCGTTAGCTTAATCAAAAAAGCGCGCCTGGAGAGACATAATACCCTTCTTTTTGACAATGGCGATCTAATCCAGGGAAGTGCTCTGGGAGATTATATTCATGAGCATCCCGGCCTGCCTCACCCTATTATCAGCATTATGAACGAGCTGCAGTATGATGCCGCGGCACCCGGCAATCATGAATTCAATTACGGGCTGGGCTATCTTAATAAAAAGCTGAAAGAGGCAGCCTTTCCTTATGTTAACAGCAATCTCTTTATCCAGGGTACAGAATCATTCCAGGAAGAGCTTCCCTATTTCTCCCCTTATGTGATTCTTCATCGGAACTTTACGGCAAATGATGGCAGAAAATATCCTGTCAAAATTGGTGTGATTGGTTTCATTACACCTGTTGTCCTGAAATGGGATGAAGAACATTTAAAAGGAAAGCTCAGCAATAAATCAATGGTCGAGTCAGCTGAGCATTATATTCCGATTATGAGGGAAAAAGGCGCAGATGTCATAATAGCACTGGCACATGCTGGTCTCGAAGCTGATGAACAGGTTAAGGATAAAAGCAGGAATTCAGTGCTCGGGCTGAGCAAGGTGCCTGGAATTGATGCCATTATGTTCGGCCATACCCACCAGGTCTTTCCGTCTCCTAAACTCAGGGACAGCAGCGGTCTGATCGATTCGGAAGCAGGCACAATCAATGGAATTCCGGCTGTACAGGCAGGTTCTTGGGGAAGCCATTTAGGGATTATAGATTTCAGCCTGGCTCTTGATGAAGGAAAGTGGAAAGTTGTATCAGCAGATTCCGAAGTCCGCCCCGTCTTTCTGCCTGATACACCGGGCCTTTCAGGCGGCATTGAAAACGATCAGAGAGCAGAACAGCTCGCAGAGGAGATTCATACTAAAACGAAAAAGCATAAATGAGTGAACTGCAGGTAATTTTACTTTACTTCCAATCTCTGCTATTTTATACTAAAATGTATGAAATTAGACCTATTTCGATAGTAGGGGTGACTATTTATGCTGAAAGACAGCGAATATTTGCTTTTTATTAGGGAAATTGGCAGATTGATCACTGACTTTGAAAAATGCAAAGAGCCTGATATCCAGCAGAAAATCCTCCAGGATATAAAACTGCTGGGGTTTGCTCTCCAATAGTATAAGGTTAAAGATCTGCATTAGACTTTAAGACAACTAATGAAATTAGAAATCCCCTTCAGGCAAACAGAAGTTGTGATTGGGGGGAAACCCTCTGCTTCTGTTTTTCAATGAGCAAGTGGGCTTTGGCGGCCCTGACTAAGACCGTCTGATTCACTTTTCTGTAGCTAGATGGTGTTAGTCGCTCTGACTAAGACCCTCTGATTTGCTTTTCTGTGGACAAGAGGGTATTAGTCGCTCTGACTAAGACCTTCTGATTCACTTTTCTGTGGCTAGATGGTGTTATTTGCTCTGACTAAGACCGTCTGATTCGCTTTTCTGTGGACAGACGGTTTTAGTCGCTCTGACTAAGACCCTCTGATTCGCTTTTCTGTGGACAAGAGGGTATTAGTCGCTCTGACTAAGACCCTCTGATTTACTTTTCTGTGGCTAGATGGTGTTAGTCGCTCTAACTAAGACCGTCTGATTCGCTTTTCTGCGGCTAGAGGGTATTAGTCGCTCTGACTAAGACCTCTGAATCGCTTTTCTGCAGCCAGAGGGTGTTAGTCGCTCTGACTAAGACCGTCTGATTCACTTTTCTGTGGCTAGATGGTGTTATTTGCTCTGACTAAGACCGTCTGATTCGCTTTTCTGTGGACAGACGGTTTTAGTCGCTCTGACTAAGACCCTCTGATTCGCTTTTCTGTGGACAAGAGGGTATTAGTCGCTCTGACTAACACCCTCTGATTTACTTTTCTGTGGCTAGATGGTGTTAGTCGCTCTAACTAAGACCGTCTGATTCGCTTTTCTGCGGCTAGAGGATATTAGTCGCTCTGACTAAGACCTCTGAATCGCTTTTCTGCAGCCAGAGGGTGTTAGTCGCTCTGACTAACACCCTCTGATTACTTGTCTCCGGACTGTTTTGAGTTTACCCCCTCTCTTTTTGTTCTTCCCTCCTCTTTTCATATACCTGCAGATTCATATAGATGGTATTCAGAACTGGCACTGGTAAACGGTGTTCAGCCGCTGCATCCAGGAGATATTTAAAGAAGTGGGCTGACTCGGTCTGCAAGCCTTTTTCCATGTCTCGCTGCATGGAAGATTTCATATGATATCCGACTGCATTTATTTTCTTAATGATATTTTCTTTTGCATCATCCGGAAGATTCGCTCCCAAGCTTTTCATGACAGGAAGGATTTCCAGAGCAAGCCCCTCTATGATGCTTCTCCCCTCTGCTGTATCCCTTATAGGACCGACTGGCGAACGTGTCAGCGTTGTAAGCCCGGACATCATGCTGATAAAAAGATACTTGCTCCACATTTCACTCACGATCTCACTGCTGTACCGGAAAGAAGCCTTTGTTCCGGCAAGTGCTTCACGTATTCGGGAAATCCGCCCGGTCTCCCTCCCGTCAATTTCGCCAAAAACAACCTCCTGTATATCGCTTTTCTGAACAATTTCTCCTTTTTCATCCAATGTTGATTCTATGAAGCAAAGACCTCCAAGGAGCCTCTCCTTTCCAAAGGCCCTTTCAAGCGTGTCGATATGTGCAATGCCATTCAGCAGCGGAAGGATGCATGTACCTTCTCCAGCAAAAGGCTTAATATTTCCGATGGCTTCCTCAAGGTGATAGGCTTTCACAGAAAGCAAGATCAAATCAAAGTTTTCTTCTGAAGGAAGCCCTGTTCTCAGAAGCTTTGGTTTCAACATCGCATCTCCATGTACGCTGTTGATGACCAGGCCGTTCTGCTGAAGCTGATCGTATTTCTTTTCCCTTACTAGAAAGGTAACATCTTCTCCTTTTTCAAGGAGCCTGCCTCCGAAATACCCTCCTACTGCTCCTGCCCCTGCAATCAATATACGCATATTCTTACCTTCCTTTCTCAGAAAACGGCTGCAAAACTAAATCCTGCATCATTCCGTTTATTTCCAGCATTATTTTTAATTTTAGCACAGCATCTAAGCAGAAGAGCCCGGAAATGCTCATCCAGGCTCTTACGCATAATTGATCTTAAGCAACTCTTCCTGTGATATCTTCTTCGAGTGCGATATTGTTCTTTCTTGCCCTTCCTGCAGCGTTATAGAAAAGAACAGTGATAATAACCGTAGCAATCGCAGCCCCTAAATACGATATATTCATTGAAAGGCCAAATCCGATTTTTGCGTTCAGGATATAAGTGACGGTGGCCATTGTCATGAAGATGCCCGGTATCATGGCAATCCAATAATTTTTTCTGGCAATGAAAAGGTACATGCTTGCTACCCAAAGGGCGATGACAGCAGTAGACTGGTTTGCCCAGGAGAAGTATCTCCAAAGAATCTCAAAGTCAATCTTTGTCAGTGCAAATGATATTACAAACAGCGGCAGGGCGATAACCAGGCGGTTGCCCAGCTTCTGCTGGCCGAAGCGGATATAGTCGGCAATGATCATCCTTGCACTCCGGAAAGCAGTGTCGCCTGATGTGATCGGCAGGACTATCACTCCGAGCACAGCAAGTGTTCCGCCGACAGCACCAAGAGTCAGTTTTGAAGCTTCACTTACTACTGCGGCAGGCCCGCCTGCTGCAAGCAGTTCATTCAAGCCTGCAGAGCCATTGAAAAGGCTCATTGCAGCTGCAGCCCAAATCATGGCAATAACGCCTTCTGCAATCATCATGCCATAGAAAATCTTTCTGCCTTGGTCCTCATTTTCTGTTGTCCTCGAAATGATTGGGGTCTGGGTCGCATGGAATCCGGATAAAGCCCCGCAGGAAATTGTCAGGAACAGAAGCGGGAAGATCGGTGCATTATCAGGATGCATGTTTGTCAGATTGATTTCAGGGATAGGCGCACCGCTGATGATGAGCGAAGCCCCTACTCCAAGCGCACTGATCAAAAGCAATGCTCCAAAGATGGGATAAAAGCGTCCAATGATTTTGTCAATCGGCAATAGTGTCGCCAGTATATAGTAGATAAAGATGGCACCAAGAATCAGGCCCATGCTCATCCACCCGTTCATCAAATTGTGAAGAAGCCCTGCCGGGGAAGTAACAAATACAGTTCCCACAAGAAGCAGCAGCAGAATGGCAAATGCATTCACAACATGCTTCATAAAGCTGCCGAGAAATTTTCCGGCCAGTTCCGGCAAGTGTGCACCCCTGTTGCGGATGGAAATCATACCTGTCAGATAATCATGGACAGCACCGGCGAAAATGCAGCCGAGCACAATCCACAGGAAAGCAATTGGTCCATATAATGCACCCATGATAGGTCCAAAGATCGGACCAACACCTGCTATATTCAGCAGCTGGATGAGAGAGTTTTTTTTCGTATTCATCGGCAGATAATCAACGCCGTCTTTGTGCGTATAAGCTGGAGTCTGCCTCTCCTTTTTAACGCCGAATACTTTTTCTACAAATTTTCCATAAGTGAAATACCCTGCTATAAGTAAAATGATGCCTGCTATAAAAGAATACAATTGAAATGCCTCCTTTTGTAATCGCTTACAGAAAGTATAAGGCACCTGGAGGAAAATGTGGCGGAATTGTGGCCAACATGTCAATAATCTGTCTTAAGATGCTGAAATAGAGAGGTGAAATGCAGGCACAATACTCCTGCCTGCATCACTAAATTTCCAGCCTGCTCCTTAATCCTTTGGCATAATTCCGGCTGACAGATAATATTTCTTCAGACCCCTCCACTTCAAGCTGGTAAGCGCCGTTAAACCATGGAGTCAACCTTGATACATAGGGCAGATGGACGATTGTGCTTTTATGTATGCGGAAAAAAGGAAATTGCTGCAGCCTGCTTTCAAGCTCCTTTAAAGGAGTTTTAACAGAATAGCTTCCGTTTTTCGCAACAATCCTTGAAACTTTATCATCACGAGAAATATATAGGATGGACAATGGGTCTATATAAGAGATATTGCCATCTTCCTCCACTGCCAGTTTCCCCGGGTTCACGGCTGCGGCTGTGCTGTCGCCTTCTTCTGCAAAAATCTTTCTGAGTCTTGATACAGTTTCTTTAACCAGCTCTTCGTCAAAGGGCTTCAGCAGATAATCAACCGCTTCATAGCGGAAAGCTTCTGCCGCAAACTGCGGGTAAGCTGTCGCAAAGATGATTTTTGGCACTTTTTTTAAATCATTCAGCGATCGGGCGGCTTCCATGCCATTCATTTTTGGCATTTCAATATCCAAAAATACAGCATCCGGCTGCAGCTGCAGACACTGGATGACTGCCTGTTCACCAGATTCTGCTTCCCCTATTACCTGAAGGTCTCCATATTCGTTCAGCAGGTGAACAAGCTCCTGCCTGCTGTATGGCTCATCGTCCGCAATCAGTATGCTGATTTTTCTTTCCATGCTATTCTTCTCCTTTGTCCGGCAGCACGAATGAGACTGTCGTCCCTTCATTCAGCCTGCTGTCAAAATGAAGTCCGGCTCTTTCCCCAAAGAGCATCGCCAGCCTCCTGTTTACATTATAAATTCCAAGTCCTGTCCCAGTCAGGGAAGGTACGATGCCCCTTGCCAGCTGGTGAAGGCGTTCTGTTTCGATACCTGCTCCATTGTCAGAAACGGAAACTTTTGTCCCTTCTTTTTTAACAGCAGCAGAAATAATGATCCTGCAGTCAGCTTCCTTATCCTTGATGCCATGCTTGACTGCATTCTCTACTAGCGGCTGGAGTGTCAGCGGCGGAATTTGAGCAGAAAGTGCTTCCTCTTCTATCCGGAATTCAGTTTTAAGCCTGTCAGAAAATCTTGCTTCCTCTATTTCCAAGTAGGCTTGTACATGCTTTAATTCTTCCTTCAATGTTGTACGTTCCAAAGTTGTACCCGTAAGATTCTGCCTCAGGAAATGGGAAAGCGACAAGAGCAGCTTGCGGGCTTTCTTTGGATCAATGCGAATCAGGGAAACAATTACATTCAAAGTATTAAACAAAAAGTGCGGGCTGATTTGTGCCTGCAGTGCCTTGATTTCTGCATCCTTCGCAAGCTGGTATGCTTTCTCTCCCCTTGCAGCATCGAGCTGATTGCTAAGGAGCATGCTCAGACCGGAAATTAATTCAATGACTACATTGGTAATTTCTTTTTCTGACTTAAAATAGAATTTCAAGGTGCCGATGGTCTGTCCCCTTTCCTTCAGCGGAGCAATGGCGGCAGCACCAAGCGGGCATGACGGACTGCTGCAGCTGATATCATTCCTGCCGGCAATGATCAAGGCTCCTTGGCCAAGAACCTTTCTGGTTATATCTGTTTGAATCAGATGTCCTGATTTGTGATGGTCATCAGCCACACCAATATGAGACAGGATGCGTTCATCATCTGTAATCGACACGGCGCTTGCATTGACTTCGTGGTAAAGGATGCGGCATACCTCTTCTGCCGCATCGCTGGTCATCCCTTTTCGCAGATGCTTCAAAGTCTGGCGTGCCAGGCGCAGGGATTTCTGCGCCTGGATGGCTGCAGCTTTTTCCTCTTCATTGACCACGCTTTTGATGATCAGCAGGAAAATGGCACAGCCGACTCCATTGGCGAGAATCATGGGCAGACCGATGGTTTCGACCAAAGCTGAAGCTTTGCTATAAGGCCTTGAGAGAAGAAGGATGATAAGCATCTGCACACTTTCGGCCAGGGCTCCGATAAAAAACGCTGTCGACAGCTTCACATGCCTGTTTCTCTTATGCAGGATGCTTGCAATGATCCCAGCAAAGATTGAAGCCAAGCCGCAGGAAAAAGCTGTAAAGCCGCCCAATGTAAAACGGTGGACTCCTGCCACCAATCCGGCGCCAATCCCTACCCTGTACCCTCCGAATAGTCCGGCAAGAACCACGCCGATCACCCTGGAGTTTGCAATGGCTTCATCTGAAGATAGCTCTGACGCCCAGCGGCTGAACTGCAGGGTATCCGTGTCAAAACTGACACCGGTATAGGTGCCGAATATACCGAAGAATCCAAAAAAAAGAACAGCGACCCACCGCTGTTTTGCCGTCAATGATTCCTGGTATATCATTTCGCGGAAAAAACGGAATCTGGTCAAAATGAAGGCAATGGTAACAATCAGGCCAAGCCTCTCGAGCATTGTCAGCAGCAGCTCGAACATACGGACACCTTCTTCCTACCAGTTAATTGCCCCTATTTTACTATAATTTCTGAAGCTTTACTATTATCCAGAAAAAGAGAACATAAAAAAGCACCTGCCGGAAAGGCAGGTGCTTCACTATTCAGGCTAATATTAAAAGCGCAACCATGACAACAGATGGGAGGCCGTAGTAAAGAGCATTTTTGAATAAGATCTCATTAGTATCCTGGTTCTCCCACCCTTTGTATTCTGGACGTCTGCGGGTATACCACTCGCCATATGTCTGCATGATTATCACCCTTTCTTTTATTAGTTCTATACCCGTGCAGGCAGAAAAGTACACATTTGGATTACAAGAAACGGATTAGATAATTTTCAAGCCCGGCTGGAAAAAGTACTTCCCTCTCATCAATAAAAGAAATAACTGGTATCCATTTTGCTTCCGACTTTCTCCCATTTTCGTTCACTGGAATGGACTCTTTTTCGTATAGTGACTCATTCACAAGCTCGGCCTTATAAAGCTGTGTCAATTCATGTCTCGTGATTCCATTAATAGAGTAAATGTTTTCTATGCAGGCAATATAATTCACTATATTGATCTCTGCTCCTATCTCTTCCATGAACTCTCTTTTCAAAGCATCTATCGAGGTTTCCCCAAGTTCTATTGTTCCTCCGAGCGGGCGGTAAAAGACTCCCTCACCCTTTGAATGCTTCCCGCTGAGCTTTTCCGCCAGGATGCGGCCGTCCTTATAAATAATGCCCAATGTATTTGCTCTTGGCCTGTCCACCATCATTCGAACTCCTTTAGTAAACTAAATATAATTTCAGTTGACATATAGTCGTTTTCCATCTTATTCTTATTTTAGTATAAAACAATTCTGGGAGGCATAATTCATGAAAAAGAAATTGACGCCGCTACATCTTTCATTGGCCGGTATGTTTACTGCCCTGATGGCAATTGGAGCAAATATCACATCATTCGTCCCATTCATGGTTATCGGAGGGGTCCCTATTACCCTGCAAACATTCATCGCGATCCTCTCTGGCGCCATCCTTGGCAGCAGGCTGTCAGCCATCGCCATGACTGTATATGCCTTGGTTGGCATCGCTGGTGTCCCTGTGTTTGCAAAATTCGGCTCCGGCTTTGCGACTGTCATCAGCCCGACATTCGGCTTCATCCTTACATATATTCTTGCAGCTTATGCAACAGGGAAGATAATTGAAAAGAATTCAAGCAAAGCATCTTATATCACAGCTGCGCTTACGGGACTGGCCATCAATTATATATTAGGGACAAACTATATGTATCTAGCCTATAAACTATGGTTTGCAGCACCGGAAGGCTTCACTTATGCGATGGCATGGATCTGGATGCTGGTTCCGCTGCCTAAGGATATCATACTTTCCGTACTGGCCGGCCTTCTTGCACTAAGACTGAATCGGAATGCGCTTTCTGGCAGCCGTTTGAATAAACTGAAACAGTCAGCATGATGCCATAAAGATTCTGTCATGATGGGCAGAATCTTTTTACTTTCAGCAGGTGCTGGAATTGTTTGTCCTTCCCGGCAGTCCGGCTGCATATACTATAGCAAACTGCTTTTGGGAGGTACTTATGTTTCAGCTTTTGGAAAAAACCATAATCATGATGGCTTCACTGAGGATTTTTTCGGGAAGCCTTGAAATTTTGGCTGCATTTCTGATCATTAAATACAATGATATTGAAAAAGCACTCGTATTGAACAGCTCTCTCGCCCTCGTTGGCCCGCTCATCCTGATTGCAACAACCACTATAGGGCTCATTGGCCTTGCCGATAAGGTTTCATTTACCAAGATGCTCTGGGTATTTGCCGGTGTCGGCTGCATTTTGTATGGAGTGAAGAGCTGAGCGCAGCCAAGGCTCCATAAACTAAGCTTATATATGGATTGTAGGCTTATTAAAAGCTTAATTAGTTAATTTTCATTTTTCCTATCCCTTAGCTTTCAGCTGGAGTGGTGCCGTTGATTTCCGTGCACTTCGCTTTCTGCGGGGAGGCGCTGCTTTACCGAAGGACTCTGCGTGCCTTTCACTCCAATCAGCAGGGGTTTAATAATTTTTTGGGTTTTTGATGAGGCTCTATAGGAGCTGCAAAGACTAAAAGCATTTTTATTTCAAGCAACGGCTTTACCTCTGGAGAAAAAGTATATCCAATTAATGTTATCCAACATGGAAAAGGACCTGCCCGCTCATTACCGCGGCCGGTCCTTTTGTTATTATTCAGCAGCTGCAAGTGCAGCATTGATATCAATCAGGCCATTGCCGAAGTAAGCATCCCTGCCTTCTTCCCCAATATCCCTCGCTGTACCTTTTATAATATTCATGACCTCTCTATTGGACAAATCAGGATTGACTGAAAGAATGAGCCCTGCAAGTCCTGCGACATGCGGGCTTGCCATGGATGTGCCTGAAAGGGCTGCATACTGATTTTTAAAATAGGTGCTTGGAATATACACACCTGGTGCGGTCACATCAATATAATAACCATAATTAGAAAAATCAGCTTTTTCACCCGTATAGCTTACAGCCGATACACTGAGCACTTCCGGAAAGGCAGCCGGAAATGATGGCTGTTCAGAGTTGTCATTCCCTGCAGCTGAAATGAGGACCGCTCCTTTGTCATAAGCATACCGGATCGCTTCCTCCAGGAAAGCAGACGGCTGGTAGTTGCCAAGGCTCAGATTGATCACATCTGCTCCGTGATCCGCTGCCCAGATAATGCCCTTGGCGATATCGAATGTATAACCGTAGCCCTTGCTGCCCATTGCCTTAACCGGCATGATCCGATTATTCCAGGTTATGCCTGCAATACCTTCCCCATTGTTTGTTTCAGAAGCTATAATGCCTGCAACGTGAGTTCCATGGCCATTGTCGTCGTCAAAATCGCTGCTGTTCTGCATAACATTATAGCCCTTCATCAATCGTCTCCTGAGATCAGGATGATCTATATCCACCCCTGTATCGACAACGGCAATAATGATATCTTCATCACCCTTTGAGATATCCCAGGCTTTCTCAATATCGATGGCAGGCAGGTTCCATTGGTACTTTTCTCTATAAAGCAGGTCATTCGGAAGCTGAGTTTGATTTTGCATCAGGATGAAGTTAGGCTCTGCATAGGCGACATCAGTCCGTTCCCTGAAAAACTGCAGAAGGTCTGCGGTTGTCATACTGTCAGACTGAAAAACAAATATGGAATCCATGTGCCGGAAGAATTCTGCATCAAGTCCGGCTGCCAGACTGTCAAGCTCATCATCATCAGGAGGAGAGGAAAATTTAACAGTAGCTTCATGCTCTTTATAGTGGCTTTTATCCTTCAGGTTATGATGGATGATCTTCACATCGTCATCCCTGTTCAGGATTGTTTTAATTCTTTCGCCCTGTTCTATTGCATTGATTCTCAGCAGGCGGCTTGAGCTTTGTTCTAAAGATTGTGTACGACCGGAGAGCTCCCCTTCATCTTTCCTTTCCTGGTTGTTGCCCGGCAGCTGGAATAACATCATAACAGCCGCAAACAACGCTGCAGCACTGATGAGGGCTGTGATTATTCTTTTCATTAAAGTGCACCTCGGGTTGTCAGTTTTCTCTTAGCGTGCTCATGAATGCTGCTAATCATGATGGTAAACATTCACATCGGACACAGCCTTAAGTTTGAATACAGGGAGTATACAAAAGCATCTTTTATAAAAAGCTAACAAAAAATCAACATCAAAGGAGACTGGAATGATCATTCGTATCTGGCTGATTTACTTATGGGATTTCCTTGATCCTGTCTATTATTGCTGTACAAGGTTGTTTCATTTAAAGCTGGAGGAAAAGTACAGCGTATTCCGGGTCAGAAAGACGAAATATCGAGGTCCCGATATCATCCTCTCAGACGGCTCCTCCCTCAAAAAAAATGATATTGTCATCAAAATCCATCTTCATAATTCGAGGCTTCTCAAGCAGCTTGTCCACATTAAAAGCCCGGTATCCAGAGGCAGAGCTTTAATCAGAATTGTCGGCGAATCCATGCCCTGTCTGGCTCTGCATCTTGAAAAGCATCCTGACAGCGACTTAATCAAGGGTGTCATAGGCATCACCATGATTAACAAAGGCTACCAGATTCTTGGCTTTGAACGTCATCCTTTGACACACAGGGGGTATATTCTCCTTAAGCAGCTGATGCAGGCACCGATTTATTTTTTGTCCCAGCCTAAAGCTAAATGGAAGGACTTAAAGGATGCAGCTCCTGCGTATCTCGTCATGACAAAGCAGCAGCTCGCAGCAAAATATCGTCAGTCCCTTTTACAGCAATAATAGCTGACTATTTTAGATCCTGCATTTACAGCTTTCTGCTGCATAGAAAAGGCACACTTCTTTTGGAAGTGTGCCTCATTATTATCTAATCCCTTTTCCATGTGGTGATGTTGTCAGTTTCAAGGATTCCCATCCTGACATCCCCGACATCCGGATCTTTGAAGAGCTTATCCCGGACCCTGTAGATGATATCATCTGCTATGGCCAGGGAAAGGCCGGCTTTCAGCTCAATATAGCTTTCAATATGATACTTCCTTCCTTCCTGGAGGATGCGCATATCTTTAATATCAACCACGTCCGGATCTGATAGGATGGTATCTGCCACCCGGTCTTCAATTTCCTTTGGTGCCGCAACACCAATCAGTCCAAGAGTATTTTCATATCCAATTTTGATGGCAATTCCCACCAGCAGGAATCCAATCAGGATTGTCCCTACCCCATCCAGGAAATAGAAGCCTGTCAAATGGGCAAGGATGATTGAAATAAGTGCCAGCAGAGCCCCGAAGGTCGCGATGATATCTTCATAAAAGACAAGTCTTGTAGGCGGTGCAGCAAGGCGGACATTCTTAAATGAAGTCGTAAATACGCTGAATCCCTTTGCCCCGCTTTTTGTTTCATGGGCAATCTCTTTCATTGCCTTGACAAGGACCCCCCCATCTGTCAAGATGGCAAGAATCATGATAATGATGTTCAGCCACAAATCAGAAGACTCATGGGGATGGACAATAAGGTCCCATCCTTTATGAATGGTTTCGTATGCCATAATGGAAATCACAATAACCGCGATCAAAACGAATAAATTGACCACACGGCCAAATCCGCTTGGAAATCTTTTTGTTGCTTCTTTCTCGGATATGGCGCTTCCGAAGAAGACGAATCCCTGGTTCAATGCATCCGCAACCGAATGAAGGGTCGTAGCAAACATGGCACCGCTGCCGCTTATTGCTGCTGCGACTCCTTTGGCGATGGCTAAAGCCGTATTCCCTACAGCTGCAATCCCTGAAGACTTATTCCCTCTTTTTAAAAACGCAAGCAGTGACATCACCCTCTATCTTTGTAGTCTTTGTTTTAATATTTATTTACCATGATAGAGCGAAAACCAAACCTCTCAAATAAAAGGGTGGCAATCATTAATTGATGATGCCGTTACCCGAAATAAGGATGCGGACCTCCGGTTTTACATCCACCTTTGCATAATAATCACTCCCCTTTATGTTTTCCCATATATCCGGGTGAAAAGCGATTAATTCTCTTCCAACTCCCAGTAAGTCAGCTTTTTCCTCTTTAAGAATACTGAAAACCCCCTTTGCATCATCAGACATTTTTTGCGAAATTTCCCTGGCAAGCTCCTTGGCAATCTTTTTTTCGTGCAGATGATCGAGGGGATATTCCTCAATATTAATGTCAATCGACAGAACTGCCTTGAATACTGCCCTGCCGTAGCTATAGGTATAATGAAGGTCTCTTTTAACTTTGTTGACAGCAAAAGTGACCGTTTCGCCTTTTGACAGTTTATAAGCGAACCTGCATTCTTTGTTCATCTTGTCCATGAACAGCATCAAAAGACTGCTTTGCTCAGGGGTTATGACCTTTCCGGTAAATATCCTGTCATGAAACAGTGCGCTCCCGCTGACTTCAATCTTTTTATTCTCATCATTATTTTTAATAAAAGGAACCATAAAGTCTTTGCCCTCGTCGAAGAGGATGGTACAAATATTCTGCACTGTCAGCTCCTGGATTTCGGTGCTTTTTTCACTGTTAAGAAGCAATTCATACAAAAACTCCCCAAGCAAGGGTTCATTTTTATGATTCTCCGCCAGCAGAGCACCTGCACTTCCGTCAGCTACTGCCACTTTAGCAATGATGGGCGTCCGCGGAATACGGTAGACGATATCAAGGACTGTATAGATATCCCTTTTAGCCAGCTCTTCTCCAAGGATCAGCACTTTGCTTTTGGAAGGGTCAAATTCCCCCGCAAGTGACCGGTTGATTGTAAGCCTTGTATCCCGTATATTCAAGCCCTCTCCCTTTGAAATTTCATTGGTGGCCTCCTGCTGGGGATTAGGAACCTTGGTTGTATTGCGGATGATTGAAGTAGTTTCGTATTTACCGTCCTCAGTCAGATCAAAGGCGGAAATATAAACAAGGCGGGAATTTTTCAATAGCCTTTCATCCCAGCAGCCGCCTAGAATCAGCACTATGATAAGCAGCCATGCCAGCTTAATGGTCCTCAAAGGCCCGCACCCCCTTTCTTTAAAAATGCTGCTGCGATATACAAGACTAAAGGAAGGGCAGAACTGAAAATAAGCCCGGCAAAGGACACCGCCCTGCCAATGCTGGTTATCTCCATTTCCCCTTGCGGAATAAAGGTTAGGATGAAAATGATGCCTGTAGCAGCAAGGACGGCTCTTCTGTGCTTGATTTTAAGCAGCTTGGAGAGGCCCATTCCTGCCAGGTATGTATAGCTGATAATCGTTGTTGCAGCTGCCGTCATCCAAACGGTTATAAAGACGAGATCAAGCCTTTCTATGATCTTGAAGGTGATGGCTTTAAGCATGTACAGGACAGGTTCCGGGATGAGTACGATCTCCTTCGGGCTGAACATGATAATGCTTGCCATAAACAGATATAAATAAAATACACTGATCACTATCTGGGCCAAAAAGGCTCCCTTTACTGCCCCCTTTTTTTCCGGCTCCCTGACGAATGCCAGGAAAAACAGTGCCGTTTCTACGCCGAGAAAACCATATACTGCTTCTTTTGCCCCCCTTAAAATCGGGAGAACTCCTTGTGAGGCAACAGGGAACATATATCGATAATCAATTTCAGGCTCCTTAAAAATGAATAGAGAAAGGATGAAAAGAAAGACAATGAATACCGAAGTGAATGAAAACAGAGAGACGATGCTGCTAAAGGAGCCGCTGCAGGCAGAAACGGCTATGAACATCAAAAGAAGAATAAGAAGCCAGCGAGGTGTATCAAGCAAAACCCACCGGCCGATGATATCGGCAAAGTTCAGATAAACCAGCAGAGCTGTAGATACAAAATAGCATATATAGCCGAGATTGATCAGAGCCCCGCCCCATTTTCCAAACACCTTCCCTGAGAAATCAAACAGTGTCTGATGGGGGAAGCGCCTGCAAAGCAGCCAATAGAAATATATCAAGGAGAAAATAGCAGCGGCTGCCAGCAATAAAGATATCCAGCCGTCATTTTTTGCGGCCATATAAAGTGAATATGGCATGGACAGTATGCCTGCCCCTATTTGGGTCTGCAGCAGGAGGAAAAATAAATCCTGCTGGTCAATACGTGTCTTCACTTTCATTTCTTTTCCACCCCCTCGAGCTCCCCTGTTTAGTTAAAGAAGCTGCCATTGAATCCTTCGGCCTTTTCTTCATAAGCCATACAGGGACCCTTATGAATGTGTCTTTCAGCTCCTTCAGCCTGAGAGGTGCAAAAGGACTGAAATACGGAACACCAAATGATTTAAGCTGAGCTAGATGGATCACCAGCAGAAGCAGGCCGAACACAATGCCGATGAAGCCGAATATGCTTGCCAGAAGCATAAGCGGGAACCCGATAAACCGGAGGGTATTGCTCATTTCAATAGATGGAATGACAAAGGATGCAATTGCGGTCAAGGCCACTACTATGATCATGACATTGGAAACGAGGCCGGCTTCCACCACTGCAGTCCCAATAACAAGCCCTCCGACTATGCCAATGGTTTGTGCAATCGGCTGCGGCAGCCGTACTGCCGCTTCCCTCAGCAGTTCAAGGGCCAGCTGCATGAACATTGCTTCTATGACTGGAGGCACCGGCACAAAATTCAATGACGCCTGAAGTGTGTAAACAAGTTCAATTGGAACGATTTCATGATGATAGGAAACAACCGCCACATAGAAAGCAGGCAATATCAGCGACAAGATAAATGAGATAAGCCGCAGAAACCGGAAAAAGGAGCCCAGGTACCAGCGGTTGTTATAATCTTCCGGAGATTGAAAGAAAGCAAAAAATGTCACTGGCATGATCATCACAGAAGGGCTGCCATCCGTAATGAGCACAGCCCTTCCTTCCATCAAATGTGCAGCAGCTCTGTCCGGCCTTTCTGTATTCAATATCTGTGGAAACGGAGAAAAAGGATGGTCCTCGATGCAATCCTGGATAAATCCTGGACTCTGAATGCTGTCCATGGAAATGCTGGCAAGCCTTTTTGTAATCTCGGTTATCAGTTTTCCGGAGGTGAGGTTTTCTATGTAAATAAGTGCAGAAGCGGTATTGGTCGCTTTGCCGATCGTTATATATTTTACTTTTAAATTGGGATTCTCGATGCGCTTCCTGATCAAAAGGAGGTTCTTGCCGATGTTCTCAATGAATCCTTCGTGAGAGCCCTGGATAATATGTTCATCGGCCGGGTCAGAAATTTCTCTGGAAAGGCTGGAAGCTGCAGAAAGAAGCACACCCTCGGAAGAATCATGCTCCATGGCAAAGCAATATCCTGTCAGAATCCCTTTCAGTGCATCACTCAGGATAGAAGTGCGTTGAACCTCCTGTGTTTGCGCCTGTTTCTCTATGAGATTTCCTGCTGATAGTGAAAGCGGCTTGATGATTCTTTCCTCAAGCCTGGCATCATCAACCATGCTGGAAAGAAAAAAGAGATAAAGAGTCCTTCCCTCTGCTTCAATGATCCTTTCCTTGAAGTCATCAGAGCCTTCCATCTTCTTCCTGACATGATCAGCGGATACCAGCTCTTCAGGCATTTCTTCAGGCTTCCATTGATACTTTTTTTCAGTAGTGTTTTTCTTTTTAAAAGCCATTGCTTACACCCCGGTTATGCTCTTTCTTTCAGTGCTGGATGTTTTTATTATGCAGTTTTGCCGGTAATTTACTCGTGTACTTTTTCCTTAACAAAAAAAAGAATGGGAATTCCCATTCTTTTTTCAGTCAAGCCTTGATAAGGCTTTGCGGGCAAGCAGCGATATGGTCATATCATCCATTGGAGGATTATGAAGGCCTGCCCTGATATCCAGATAATATTGCTGCAGAGGATTCTGTTCAGAAAGGCTTCTTGCGCCAACGACCCGAATTGCAAGGTCAGCAACTGTTAATGCTGCATTTGTAACAGCCAGCTTTACAGCACCGAGAAGAGGCTGCATGGACTCTCTTTCATTTTCTGCGGCCCTGTCCCATCTGTCTGCCGCTGCATAAAGAAACTCTCTTGCCCGCATCAGTTCAAGCTCGATCTCCCCTATTTTCTGCTGGACAGAAGGGATATCGCTGATGGTTCCCTGGATGCTATTGGGAGAATAACTTTTAGCAAAGCCAGCCGCATAATCCTGGGCTGCTTGTGCAATGCCAAGATATACCGCTGGAATATGAAGAAGCCAGCCATTCGCCTTTTTGTCCTGCCCCAATATTTCAGCCAGGAATGTCTTATCAATGGAAACCTCATCAAGCACAAGATCATGGCTGCCGGTGCCTCTCATACTGACACTGTCCCATGTCTCCTCGATCGACAAACCTTCAGCCTCTCTGGGAACAAGGAAATTTCCTGTCTTGTCTTCACTTGGAATGAAGGCGCTGACAATAAAATAATCCAGAGCCGGAGCCATCGTTGTAAAGGTCTTTCTGCCGCTGATCACCCAGCTTCCACCCTTGAGGACTGCTGTAGTCTGGGGCCGTCCGCCCCGTGTCGGGCTGCCTGTCTGCCTTTCCGTTGCGGCACTGTTTATCAGCTTCCCGTCCAGGATTTCACGGCAAAGAAAGGAAAAAAGTTCGTCATCCCACTTCCTTTTCTCTCCCAGATTTTTCGTTATCCCCATATGCCATCCGATTGCAAGTGCAGTAGAACCATCTCCTTCTGCGAGCTTTTCCTGCAGCCTGATCATTTCTAGCAATGAGATACCCTTTCCGCCCCGGTCTGCCGGAACAGTAAGGGATGTGTAGCCGGAAGCTTTCAGGTCTAAAATATTTCTATGTGGGAAGCTCCCTCTATTTTCCTTTGATCGGCTCCGCTCCTTGAAGATGGCGGACAGCTCTTTCATCTGTTCGTATCTGTCTGCTTCACCCGCAGCTTTGATAAAATCGCGCACATTACTCCTCCTTAACTTTTCCATACAAAATCTCGTTACTACTATTATTAATCAGATGGGGTTAGTGTGCAATTATTGTGAATTAAAATTGGGGGCAGGATGTGCTTGGTGCCACTATTGTGATATGAAATAAAAAATAGTGGTCAAAGCCGGTGGAGGTAAAACCACTACCGTGAAGAAAAACGAAAATAGTGGCTTCAGCCGGTAGCGCTGAGACCAATATTTTGAAGAAAAATGAAAATAGTGGCTCCAGCCACAGGAGCTGGGACCACTATCGTGAAGAAAAACGAAAATAGTGGCTCCAGCCACAGGAGCTGGGACCACTATCCTGAAGAAAAATGAAAATAGTGGCTCCAGCCGGAGGAGCTGGGACCACTATCCTGAAAAAAATAAAAATAGTGGCTCCAGCCACAGGAGCTGGGACCACTATCCTGAAAAAAATAAAAATAGTGGCTCCAGCCACAGGAGCTGGGACCACTATCCTGAAGAAAAACGAAAATAGTGGCTCCAGCCACAGGAGCTGGGACCACTATCCTGAAGAAAAATGGAAATAGTGGCTCCAGCCGGAGGAACTGGAACCACTTTCCTGAAGAAAAATGAAAATAGTGACTCCAGTAAGATGTGCAGGAATCAACCACAATTTATTAAAAAAGAAACTCGATACCTCCGCTTCACTGACTGCTAATGCTTCGGATATTTACTCACCACATGAATCGCATTGATGATTCTTTTATTGATCCATTTCCGGTTTTCCTCTGTGTTCAGCTGTTCAAATACCATTTTCCTGCCTTCTTCTGTAGTTACATAATGGTTTGGCAGATTATTGAGGCTGATGGCGATAATATCGGCGCGGCACTTCATACATTGGCAGAAGGTTTGATAATCCGGGCTCAGCATAAGGACTTTTACGAGTGTTGCGACAATTTCTTCCATAACATTAACGTATTCCGGTTGTTTCAATCAATCTCCCGCCTTTTACAAGATGTCTGGTGGAACGGTAATTAAGTAAATAACGAATAAGGGCATAGACTGCACTCTTTTTTTCAATACTAATACACAATGATGACAGGCTAACTAATTATAAAGGAAGTGAGCGGTTTGAAAAAGTCGATACTGATTATATTATTGTTAAGTTTCCCTGCTCTGCTTTCCCCTTCTGCTGCAAATATCCGGCATATCTCAGCTGCACAGCAGACGCCAGCATATGCCAAATGGGGAAAGCTAGCGATGACCAATACAAAAATAAAGTATCCCGGAGCAAGAATCCTTGATTATCTTCATGTAGGCAGAACAACACAGGGATCCAACTGTACAGAAACCTTCAAACTTTGGCTTGCCAGGGACAATCGGGAATTCGGTGTCTTTGTCCGTATAACTTTTGACGAAAAAACAGAAAAAATCCGAGCAATTACCTATCAGGAGACGCCAAGATAGATAGGAGAAAAAATGCTGATAAGCATTAATTTATACCTATATGGCCCGAAAAGCAAGAAGCACGAAGAAAAAATCCGGGAAAAGTTCTCCGGGATTTTTCTTCGTGCATTTTTTCTTTATAATGATATAAAAAGGAGGCTGAATCAATGGCAGAAGAAGAAAAGACACAGCCGCACATTATGAAGGATCTGGATGAAGAAACCTTATTCATTGTATCGCAGACATTTAAAGCATTATCCGATCCGACCAGGCTCAGAATCCTGAACCTGCTTTTTCAAGGGGAGCACTCAGTGAACGAAATTGCTGAAAAACTTACTCTGCTTCAATCGACGGTTTCCCATCAGCTGCGGTTTTTAAAAAATCTCAGGCTGGTTAAATTCAGGCGTGAGGGCACTACCTTATATTATTCCCATGATGACGAACATGTGATGGGGATCCTCCTGCAAACCATCGAGCATGCCAGCCACCATTAATTGCATGTGCCATGCGCACTTGGGCAGCCTTTTTCATATCTTTCCACCTGGATGGTGCTGTGGTCGATTCCGTACTGGTTATGAAGGGCAGTCTGTGCTTCCCTAAGGACTTCATCGTGACGGCCTTCCTCTGTAATTGCGATATGGCAGCTGAGCATCGGCACTCCTGATGTGATCGACCAGATATGGAGATCGTGAATTTCTTTTACAGATGCGATGCCTTCCAGAGAGCTGCGGATGCTGGAGGCGTCAATCTGTTCAGGTGCTCCTTCCATCAATATATGGAAGGAATCCTTTGTAACTCTCCATCCGCTGATAATGATCAGGATGGCAACGATGACGCTTGCAATCGGATCTGCAATGCCCCAATTAAAGAAATAAATCAGCAAAGCTGCGGTGATGGCACCTACAGAGCCCAGCATATCGCCAAGTACATGGAGAAAGGCGCTTCTTACATTCAGGTTCTCATCTTTGTCGCCCTTCATCAGTATCCAGGCCGCAATGATGTTGACAATAAGGCCGAGAACCGAGATAGCAAGCATCCCCATGCTTTGGACTGCCGGCGGGTCCATAATCCTTTGGACGGCCTCATAAAAGATGTAAATGGAAATCGCGATCAGCGTCAGGCCATTCAATGCAGCTGCAATGATTTCAAATCTCTTATAGCCATAAGATTTTGCTGCAGTTGCCTGCTTTTCTCCAAGCTTTATAGCAAAAAAGCTCAGTCCCAGGGCGACAGCGTCGCTGAGCATATGGCCGGCATCTGATAAAAGAGCTAGGCTGTTTGTCAGGATGCCCCCTATAACTTCAACGACCATAAAAGAAGCGATGATGATAAATGAAAGAAAGAGCGCCCGTTTGTTGCTTGAATGTCCGTGAGAATGTCCGTGTCCATGATTATGATGGTGTCCCATTTCATTCCCTCCTTATATGAGTATATGTACATATATTATGCTATAAGTATGAAGGATGTTCAAATATTTTCTGGAGCTATCATTTATTTTCCCTGCTTTTTTCCGCATTTAAACCGTTTTATCTTCTGTTTCAAAAACCAGGACTAAATGAACTCATAAAAAGACGCCCTATTCCAGGCGCCCAGTCAGCTGTATATTCCAGGTAATAGATTATATTTGCCTGCTCTCCAAAGCCGTACCGTTCCCCTCATATTTGAGGGATCCTGTATACTCCACAATATCAGCAATGGCATTTTCACCTATCACAATATGATTTCCCCTTACCATCTTCACATTCGTATTTTCGAGATGTATATCTTCACCTTCTATCAAAGCTGCTTCAAGCCGGGAAGGAAAAAAAGATTGGAGCAGCCCTCTGAGCGGATTGTCTTTCTTTTGCCTGATTAGAATGCTTTTTCCTCTCATCTCTTGCACTTTGCACTCGCCCATGATAAAAGACTCTATGCTCTCTGCCGCCAAATGGCTGCCGATTATAAATTGGCCTTTTGATTTAAATTCCTCTGTTTCCACACCGCCGCCTGCAGTAAGCCTGCCATTAACAATAATTTTTCTGGATGCGAGCCTTCCGCCGATTCTTCCTTTTCCATTTACCTTAATTTCGTCCGCAACAGCCACATCGCCGGAAAAGCCTGCGCTCCCGTCGATAGACAGCGCTGCCCCTGAGAAGCTTCCGGCAATCGACGCATTTCCATTGATTTTAGCTTTTTCAAAAGATAGCAGGTCTCCGTTGAATTGTCCTGAACCATTGCAATCAAATATGCGGCATTCAATATTGCCATTGACAGTGCCTTTTCCGTTGATGCTTACCTTATCAAAGCTCCCGCCGTCCGAAGACCCAACCCCATTTATGGACAGCTTCCCTGCTCCTTGTAAAATCATTATGATCTCCTTTTAGAGTAGATTTTTGTATATCATATCATAATGATGGAATATTCATTATAACATTTTGAATATTTTAATATTTAATGAAACATTTTCAGCTCTTTCATCGTATAGATGACGAGGTGATAGTTATGAGCAGGAATACGATTGTCTTTATAGCTGCTTTAGCAGCTGAAGCTTTGGCCGCATGGGGAGTGGCAGCATATTTTTCTGTAAGGTTTATTGAAGTGCTCTTCTTTATTGGTGCCGCATTTGCTGCAGTCACTTTTATTTTTTCAACAAGCGGCGGTTCGCCCCAGAGGCACATCAACAGCATGGTGGGCGCCCAAACGGGGATCATCCAGAAAGATGAACCCTTCTTCTTCAGAAAAGGCCCGGTCTTTTTTGCATCTCTCGTCCTTGCTGTCATCGGCTTGATCTTCTTCGTCCTTCTTATTGCAGGAATCATTCCGCCAGCCTAGAAGAGTTCAGAGCATCGGGCGCGCCTAACGGCTTGCCTCTTGCTGCATAAAAAAATGCACCTCAGGCTTAAAAGCAGGGTGCATTTTCTAATTATAATTCAGGTTTCATGCTCAGCCCCATTTTCGCCAGGGCATTTTTCAATGTGCTATGTGTGTTGATTTTGCTGAAGTCGATTCCAAGCTGGATAGATGTCATGGCAACTTCCGGGCGGATGCCTGAGATGGTGGTCTTGATGCCTAGCAAGTCCAGCGTCTGGACGATATGATAGATTTGCTGCGCTACCATTGTATCAACGATCGGTACACCGGACAGATCGATAAACAAATAGGAAAGCTTAGCTTCTGTGCACTGAAGGGGCACGCTCTCTAATATTGCTTTGGCTCTTTCTGTATCAATATCGCCTATCAAAGGAAGAACGCCAATGGATCCGATGATCGGGATAATCGGTGCACCAAGCTGATGAATGAGATCCTGCTGTGCTCTCAGCCTGTTTCTGGTAATTTTGTAATACTGTTCAGCAAATTTCTGTGTGAGAATGTCAAAAGCTGAATGAATGACCAGACTCCACTGGAGGATATCCTCCTTGACAATCTCATCGTTCTTTTTCGCAAATTCCTCCACAAATTCCCAGTATGTATCTCTCACCTTGCCTAAAGCTGATATTACCTCATAGATCGGAGTATCGGTATCTGCCCTGCTTTCAGCAACTGTGCTCGCCCATTCCTGGACCAATTTTTCGAATAAAGACCGGTCATCCAAAAGAATGGTCGAAACGGTCTTATTAGTGAAGGCATTTTGCTCACGGAGCATTCTTTCAATCTTTATATCCGCTTCTGCTGAATAAATCGATCCTTTATCTTTTGCCCTGGTGCTCAGCCATTTGTCAGTAATTCTCTGAGAATTATTGCTGAGATATTCAAATAACATTTGGTTTTTCTGCATAATCAGCCTTCCCTTTATCTGGACTATTCTATATGAATATTATCATTATCTGCCTTTTGTATGATAAAGGTTTGCTTTTAAACAGTCAAATATTTGCAATGGGCATCATGCTGATACAGCCAGATTTTTTCCCTTCCCCTGTTAAATTTTGCTGGACATTTATGCTGCCCGTGAATATAATAATCTTTAAATCATTGGCAGATATTAACTCTTATACAAAGGCATTGAAGAGAAAAAGTAAAACAGATCCGTTTTTCCCAGAGAGCTTCGGCAGGTGAAAAGAAGCAAAAGCGGCTGTTTGAACAATGGTCTCCGAGCCCCGTACTGAACGCGATCTTCGCCAGTAGGCTGCGGCAAGTAGTGGTACTTGTTATCAAACCCACAGTATAAGGGCATCTATATGCCCCGTACTTGCAGAGGCCGAAAGGCGAATAAAGGTGGTACCGCGGGCAAGCCCCGTCCTTTTCTATATGTATAGAAAAGGACGGGGCTTTTTTATTTTATCCTAAGATCTGCCAATGGAAAAATGAGGAGGAGATTGAACATGGCAATTTTTATTGGCGGGGCATGGCCCTACGCAAACGGTTCCCTTCATCTTGGGCACATTGCAAGTCTGCTGCCCGGAGATATCCTTGCAAGATATTACAGAATGAAGGGCGAAGAAGTCCTGTATGTTTCCGGGAGCGACTGCAACGGAACACCCATAGCGATCAGGGCAAAACATGAAGGCAAATCAGCGAAAGAAATTGCTGACCGCTATCACAGGGATTTCGCAGCAAGCTTTGAACAGCTGGGTTTTACTTATGATTTATATACAAGGACAGATGCCCCGCATCATCATCAGACTGTACAGGAAGTATTTCTGTCGCTCTTGGAAAATGGCCATCTTGTTCCAAGAACGATAGAACAAACTTATTGCCGGACATGTGTCCAGTTTCTGCCTGACAGGTATGTAGAGGGAGTCTGCCCTTCCTGCGGCAGCCAAGCACGCGGGGATCAATGCGATGCCTGCTCAGCCATCCTTGAGCCGGCCGACCTTCTGGATAAATCCTGTAAAATATGCGGGACACCGCCGGAAATGAAAGAAACTGATCATTATTATTTCAGGCTGAGCCATTTTCAGAAGCAGCTTGAAGAGCTGTCCGAGGAGGCACGCTCCCGCCATTTGTGGAGGGACAACAGCAGCAGCCTGACAAGAAGATATTTAACTGAGGGGCTTCTGGACCGGGCTGCAACTAGGGATTTGGATGTTGGGGTGCCAGTCCCTATTGAAGGAATGGAGAAGAAAAAAATTTATGTATGGATTGAAGCGGTGATTGGCTATCTTTCTGCCAGCAGGGAATGGGCCCGCCAGCACGGCAAGGATGGCAGCAGGTTCTGGGGTAGTGATGTTATATCCTATTATGTGCATGGGAAAGACAATATCCCTTTCCATACCATCATCTGGCCAGCTATTCAAATGGGGATAGGGCTGCCTGGGGAACCAGCGCGGATGGTTTCCGGCGAATATCTTACACTAGAGAAAAAGAAGCTTTCAACAAGCAGGAATTATGCAGTCTGGGTCCCTGACATACTTGAAAGATATGAACCGGATTCAATCCGGTATTTCCTTGCTGTCAATGCTCCTGAGAACAGGGATGCTGACTTTTCCTGGCGGGAATTCGTTTACAGCCATAACAGTGAGCTGCTTGGGGCATATGGCAATCTGGTCAACAGAACTTTTAAGTTTATCGAAAAATATTATGACAGCATGATACCGGATGGAAAATTAAGTGAAGCTGTACAGGAGGATATTAAGCATTTATATGAGAAAACCGGAGAAAAGATCGAAGGCGCAAAGCTAAAAGAAGCGCTTGAGGATATTTTCGCCTTTGTACGCTCGGCCAATAAATATTTTGACAGTGAACAGCCTTGGAAAACGATTAAAAGCGACCCGCAAAAATGTGCAGATGCATTGCAGACCTGTGTGTACATCATCAAAAATCTGGCAAGGCTTCTGAACCCCTTCCTCCCTTTCTCCAGCAGGAAGATAAATAACATGCTGCAGGTGAATGCGCATACGCTGGAATGGAAAGAGGTTCGGGCTGCAGAGAAAAGGCTCGGCACTATCGCCCCCCTTTTCAGCCGCTTAGAAGAAGGAAGGATCCCAGAGGAGCTGGATAGGCTGGAAGCAGCCCGTAGGAAATAGCTGCTGAAGAAGGTGCCTTATTTCATGAATACAGAGGTGGCTGAAAGCCACCTTTTATCGTATAAGCATTCTGTTTTTTCTATGCTCCTTTCGTGCCCCTGCTGAAGCAAACAGCCTGATTTCTTCCTCAGAATGAGGCAGCACCCCGGATACTGGAATGGGCTTGCCGTTTTCATCCACGGCAACCATGGTTAAAAAGGATTCGGTCGTCAGCGTTCGAATCCCTGTTAAAAGATTGGCTGCATGCACTTTCACATAGACTTCCATGGAGGTTCTCCCTGTTGAGGCAACAAAGGCTTCAAGAGTAAGGGCGTCACCGACTGAAGCTGAAGACAGGAAATCCACAGAGTCGATCGAAGCTGTAACTACCATGCTGCCGGAATGCTTCATTGCAGTAATGGCAGCAATTTCATCAATATAGGATAGCACTTTGCCGCCGAAAATTGTCTGAAGATGGTTTGTATCCGGCGGAAGCACCAGCCTGGTCTGAATGGTGCGGGAACGGTCTGCTGGATAAGCTTTTTTCATAGGTTTCACTCCTCGGGCTTATTGTATGAAAAAAATAAAAGGCATCCTTCATAGAGGATGCCTGCACATAAAAAATTTAACAAATAACAAAACTTTGCCATATTAAAAGCGCATCACTCTCCTATCACCCGTAGGACGGTTGTGTACTTCTTTATGGCAGGTCTCCTGGCTCAGCATCACAGACTCCTTCCGCCTTCCCGTCCGCTAAGGAACAGTGGCATCGAGGGAGGAGCCTCCGCATTACAGTGGCGGGACCGCGCCGGAATTCAACCGGCTTCCCTTTTAAGCTTGCAGCATGCTGCAAAGCACCATAAAGCATTTATTCAATTAAAGAAATCATATCATATTCTATCATTATCGGATATAGATTTCGGAGAACATTAAAAATGGGATTCAATCTTTTCAAGATCAAGTATCAGGGAATTGATCTCCTCGGAAGAGATGCGCAGCGGCATCTGGTCATTCAAGGTGATGACCTGGCCTCCCTCTTCGTCCCTATGCCTGTAGAGGTAGTCAAGAAGCTGGATAGCCTGATCCTTGGTCAAAATGGACTGAGTCTTAAAGTGTTTGATCATGCTGATGGAAAAATGTTCTGCCTGATCATCATATTCCCCTGAAATGATGTTTCCGCTGATATAATACATGACTGCCTCCTCCTGTTTTTAAGACTAGGATCCCCTGACAGGACGGAAATCATGCTAGAATGCAAAAAAGCGGCCGGAGACTCCTCCAGCCGCTGCTATTATTTACTATGCATTTTGAATTCCAAAAACAGTTCATTATAATGTGCGAGCATTTTTTTCCCAAGGTTCTCGTACACTTCCAGCTTTTCGGTCATTTCCGGGTCCGGATAGAAGCGCTTGTCACTGACAATTTCCTCCGGCAGGTAATTCAGCGCCTCTTTATTCGGCGTCGAATAGCCTACATATTCGGTATTCTGGGCAGCGACTTCCGGATCAAGCATGAAGTTCATGAACTGGTGGGCGGCATCCACGTTTTTTGCCGTTTTTGGAATGACCATATTATCAAACCACAGGTTCGTCCCTTCCTCAGGGAGAACATACTCAATATTGTCCTTTTTCCACATCAGCTCTGAAGCAGTTCCTGACCAGACAACACCTATGGCTGCTTCATCGTTTTCAAGCAGCATCCGGATTTCATCCCCGACAATGGCTTTGATATTCGGAGTAAGGGTATCAAGCTTTTCCTTCGCTTCCCTCAGATGCTTCTTATTTTGATCATTAAGGGAATAATTGAGGGAATTCAAGCCCATTCCCATAACTTCCCTTGCACCATCAATTAGGAGAATCTGGTTTCGCAGATCTTCATCCCAAAGGTCATTCCAGCTTGTAATTTCTTTGTCCCCAAGCAGATCTGTGTTATAGGCTATGCCGACCGTCCCCCAGAAATAAGGGATAGAGTATTCATTTTTTGGATCGAATGCCAAGTCCATGAACCTCGGGTCGATATATTTCAAGTTTGGAATTTTTGAATGGTCTACCGGTAAAAGCAAATCTTCTTCTTTCATTTTTTCAATTGCATATTCAGACGGAACCGCTATATCGTAGGCTGTCCCGCCCTGTTCAATCTTGGTCATCATGGCTTCATTGCTGTCAAAGGTTTCATAAATCACCTTGATGCCTGTTTCTTTTTCAAAGCGGTCCACGAGTTCTGCATCGATATAGTCTCCCCAGTTAAAGACCGTCAGCGTATTTCCGCTGGAATAGCCTTGTGAGGAATTAAGCCGGGAGACTGCATACAGCAGAAGTGCAGAAATGACAGCAATGACCAGCAGGGCTTTACAGAGCTGTTTCATTTTTTGACCCCCATTCCAGTCGGCTTCGCATTTTTCTGGGTGATGAAATAATAGCCGATCACCAGTATAAGTGTGAACAGGAACAGCAGCGTGGAAAGTGCATTGATGTTCAGCGAAACCCCGCGCCGGGCCAGAGAGTAGATTTCAACCGATAAAGTGGTGAAGCCATTCCCTGTTACAAAGAAAGTAACTGCAAAATCATCAAGTGAATAGGTTAGGGCCATAAAAAAGCCCGCAAAAATGCCTGGTGTGATATATGGCAGAACGACCTTGGACAGAACATCAAAGCGGCTTGCCCCTAGATCCCTCGCAGCGTCCACAAGTGTAGGGCTCATTTCCTGGATTTTAGGCAGCACCATTATAACTACAATCGGAACGCAGAAAGCAATGTGAGAGAGCAGGACCGATGTAAATCCGAGCTTGATTCCGATCATCGTAAACAAAATCAGGAAGGAAGCACCGATGATAACATCGGGGCTGACGATCAGAATATTGTTCAAAGATAAGAGTGTGCTCTTGACCTGCCGCTTTCTTACATAAAAAATGGCAAGTGCACCGGCCACTCCGATGATCGTTGATATGGCAGCCGACAACAGGGCAATGATGATGGTGTTCAGCACTATTATCAATAGCCTTGCATCAGCAAAAAGCTCTTTATACCAGTCCAGCGTGAACCCTTCGAAATGTGACATTGTCCCGCCGCTGTTAAAAGAATAAAACATTAGATAAAATATTGGCGCATAAAGAACAAAAAATACAAGGATCAGATAAAGTGATGACCATTTAGATAATTTCCCCATGCTATGCCCCCCTCCTGCGATTTCCGGTCAGCAGCATGATGATCACCATCGTAAGGATCAGGAATACGGCAATGGTGGAGCCCATCCCCCAATCCTGAGTGACAAGGAAATGCTGTTCTATGGCCGTGCCCAGGGTGATGACCCTGTTCCCTGCAATCAGGCGGGTAAGCATGAAGAGGGAAAGTGCAGGGATGAATACAACCTGGCAGCCGGATTTGACGCCATCCAGCGTCAGCGGGAAAATAACCCGTGTAAAAGTAGTCCAGGGTGATGCCCCCAAATCATTGGATGCATCGATGAGCGATGAATTCAATTCGTTGAGCGAATTGAAAATCGGCAAAATCATAAAAGGCAGGAAGATGTATACCGATACAAAAACAAAACTGAAATCGGTAAACAGAATCTGCCTTGAACCTATTCCGATCACCTCAAGGAAGCTGTTGGCTGCCCCGTAAGTTCCAAAAATGCCGAGAAAAGCATAAGCCTTGAGCAGCAGATTGATCCAGGAAGGAATGATGATCATCAGAAGCCAGAGCTGCTTATGCCTGGTCTTCGTAAGAAGGTAGGCAGTCGGATAGGCAATCAGTAAAGAAAAGGCAGTGATCAGGAACGCATACCAGAAAGAGCTCAAAGTCATTTTCAGGTAAACGGGCGTGAAAAATTTCTGGTAGTTCCCGAATGTGAACTGCCCTTCTATATCAAAAAATGAATAATACAGCACCAAAAACAAAGGGGTCACGACAAATAAAACGATCCACAGCAAATATGGGATCAGATACAGGTTGCGTGTCTGATTAGTTCTCATGGCTTTCCTCTTGATAAGCCTCCAGCCTGCGGTCAAATTCTTCCTCAGATTCTCCCGGCCTCATGACATGGATGGCTTCCGGATCAAAATGAAGGCCTATTTCATCCCCTACTTTTGCCTTTCGTGTAGAATGGACAAGCCATTCATTCCCATCTTTATCAAAGCAGGAAATTTCATAATGAACTCCCCTGAATAGCTGTGAATCTACACGTACCTGAAGTTTGCCCTGCTCGCTCGGAGTAATTTCCATATCCTCCGGCCTGATGACCACTTCAACCCTTTCATTCAAATCGAAGCCGGCGTCTACACATTCAAATTTCCTGCCTGCAAATTCAACCTGATAATCGGTTAGCATGGTCCCTTCGACGATGTTGGACTCACCGATGAAGTCGGCCACAAACCGGTTGACAGGCTCATCATAAATATCAGTTGGCGTTCCGCTCTGCTCAATCCGGCCTTTGTTCAGCACAAAGATTTCATCAGAAAGAGCAAGCGCCTCTTCCTGGTCATGGGTGACAAATATAAACGTAATGCCAAGCCTTCTCTGAAGCTCCCGCAGCTCGTACTGCATTTCTGTACGCAGCTTCAGGTCCAGTGCAGAAAGGGGCTCATCCAGCAGGATGACTTCCGGTTTATTGACAATCGCCCTCGCAATCGCGACACGCTGCCTCTGCCCTCCTGACATCTCTTTGATTTCCCTCTGTTCATATCCTTCCAGGTTGACAAACTTGAGCGCCTCTTTCACCTGCTCATTGATTTCCTGGTTTTTCATTTTTTTGATGCGCAATCCGAATGCCACGTTTTCAAATACATTCAAATGCGGGAAAAGTGCATAGTCCTGGAACACGGTATTGACCTGCCTCCTGTTGGCAGGCACTTTATTGATTTTTTGTCCATTGAAGAAAATGGATCCTTCTGTCGGTTCGATGAAACCCGCAATCAGGCGCAGGATGGTCGTTTTTCCGCAGCCTGAAGGACCAAGGAGCGTGTAGAACTTTCCCCTTTCTATATCAAAGCTGACGGCGTCCAGAACCGGACTGTCATTGTCATATTGTTTTGTAACATCTTCAAAGCGGATAATAAACTTATCTGTCATTTCAATCTCCTTTACTATATTAATAGTCGATGTACCTCTAGAAGTTAAGCCTTGTAGGCCAGTTTATCACTTTAGTATAATAGCGTAACTTATTATATACCAAAATTTGTCGAATGAAAGCATTTTTCAGCAATTCTCTTCAATTTCCCTTTTTTAAAAACAAAAGCAGTCGCTTCTGGCCGATTCGCCAGAAGGGACTGCTTTGTGCACATGGTTATCAGTTCGCCAATTTATGCTCTTCCGCAGCGGAATATACCTGTTTCCTCTGTACCAGGCGCGGCGTTGCAGAAAGGAGGAGCCACAATACGGCTGTACATAAGACAGCTGACCCGAGCATCGTTATCCCATTAATCATGAGAGAATATACAAAAGGAGACATCCCTTCAGGTGCATAGCTTCCAAAGAAAATCATACCTGCAAGAAAGTGCCAGAAATATCTGCCCGCACTGCCAAGGAAAATGGCTGCAGCTGCCCATCCCAGAGCCTTACCCTTCTTGCCTTCAGCAAGGCTTTTTTGGAGGGCAAGAGCTAAGAAGCCGGCACAGCCAATAAAGGCGAAAGCAACGAAGTATTCAATGAAAGTCTGCAGGGGCGTCACTATCCAGGCGTCGCCCATGACAATCTGGAGAATCCCCCATAAGAATCCGGAAATGAAGCCCGCTTTCCAGCCCCATCGCAATGAAAGTATGAAGATGGGCACCATTGCAATGGAAATGGATATTGCAGGCGTTAGTTTAATAGAAGGAAGCAGATCAAGAATAACAGCGAATGCTGCAAAAAAAGATGCTTCAATCAAGGCAACCAGCCCTAATTTTTTCATAAAAAATTCTCCCCTTTTGTCCGAATTAACGCAAACCTCAAGGAAGAACTGATCAGGAAGCGGGCATACCTTCACCCATCCATCCACATCCCTGCGCTAGAATTATCTAACAGGTTCAAAGGGTCAGAACAAAAGTTCACTCTCAGCATTAAGCTCCCCTTGTGGTTACGTTATGTAATTAATACTATAATGCATTATATCTCATTCCATCAGGCAGGAAAAGAGCATATTCTGAAAAATCGTTTTGTCATGCCGGTCCTCCTTTCTCTTTTTCGAGCTTTTCATAAAGTTCAAGACTTTTGCTGCTGAGATACTCCAGCAGCTTAGGGTGCTGTCTGAAATAGTCGACAAATTCCCTTTGTTCTCTCTCCTGGAACTTAAGCACCTGTTCATAATGCTTGCTGCAATAATAAATCGTCCGGTCCCTGTTCCACTCCTTGAGGGGGATCAGGTCCCCCGCTGCCTGGCAATAAAGGCATTTTTTCATATGATCCTTCCTCTAAGTACAGATTAAGCTCCAGGCAGGAAAAGTTGTTTCCCGTCCATACTTTAGTATATTACAGAACGTATGTTCTATTCAATTCATCAGTTTTACTGGTTTTTATATGATCTAATCGGGTATTCAATTAATATATGAAGTATTCTTGTAATTGTTTAAATTTTCAAATAATCAGATTTTACATGCATACAGGAAGGAGGCTTTAAGATGAAGAATATCCTTGATATTAAAGGCGGGCTGAATCCATATTGGTTCAATAAAGTTATTTTCAAGGTTTATATCGCTGACGCAGTGGATGAGAAAACAGTGGAATTGGAAGGTCAGAAGCTTGTTGTGGTCAATGAAACTGAAAAATTGAAGCCCGGCGAGAAGCTCAAAGTCGAGTTTCTGAACATGTGGTTTGTCTATAGCCGGATACCACGCGCAGATCAGCCAGCCAAGCAGCCGCTTTAACTCAAAAGCCGCTTTTTTCTTCTCCTTCCTTCTTTTATTTTTATATTTCACTAGTGATGTTCTTCACTTTCTTTTATAATATGAAAATAAAAGAAAAAAGGAGATTTAACCTTGGATAAAGAAATCATTAAGTTTATCAGAAAGAATTATAATCTTTCACAGCGTGAATTCGCCAAAATGATTAATTGCAGCTTTTCACTGGTTGCTTTGATTGAAATCGGGAAACGCAATGTTTCAGACAATATAGAAAAAAAGATTAAAAATGCGTTCGGACTTGAAGCGCAGGATATTGAATCCATTACCAGCATCATTAAGGAAATCGGCCGCGGTATGCCTCCTTTCAGCTAAAAAGCCTGGATGGGAGGAAATACCTTTGCTTAGCCCTCCCCGCTTTGGCCGTTTTCCAGCTGGATTACTTGATACAGCGCAACAGATTTCCCTCTTTTAATAATATTCTACTAGTATTCAGATCCCCTTCAGATTTGATTTTCTCACCTTTCAGTTTTAATCTTGATTCTGAACCTGTCCCTTGCCAAGGAACATCCCTGATGCAGTCCTGACAGGAGAAATAAGGTGAAAATAGTTTGCCTCCCCAGGGGAAGAGATTAGGATTGGCTTCATTGTCCCATAAAGCCTTATTTTAATATATTCTGACTCTGTTCCTATCAGCGCATCCGCCAGATAACTCCCATTTATTACTGCTGAAGCTTCTGTTTCTCCTCTGATGCTCTGCAATTCCTGCACCTCCTCGATCATGCCCATTTCAGACACTGGGGAAGATATAGTGATGGAGTTTTCATCCTTGGCTTGGATGGAAACAAGAGAGCTTCTTTTTTCTCCAGCAAATATCATTGTCCGCTTGACACCTTGAAGAAGGTGCTTCCTATTGATGACTAACTCTGTTTTGCACCCTTCCGGCTTCAGTTTCTCAGAAGAGGGAAATCTGCCGGTCAAAAGCGAAGAGCAGAAACGGAATGTTGATGTGGCGAATACGGCCTGTGAATCAGATATATAAATGGCTGCTTCTCCACTTGGTGACTTGCCTATCAATTTGAGCAATTCTGCTGCATTTCTTGCCGGGAGAGTAAATGACTGGCTGAACCCAGCAGAGCCGTCAGCTTTCCACATGGCAAGCCGGCTTGAATCTGTCGCCGTGAATGTCAGCCCGTTTTCATCAAATGCCAGATTGATGCCTTCCAGGATTGGCCTTGAGCTTGTTTTGGCCGCAGATGCAGCTGTATTCCTCAATCCTGCTGCAAGATCAGATGCTTCCAATGGATATATATAAGGAAACTCTACATGTGCTCTATCAGGAAACTGGTCTAGCGGGAAACCCGCAATCGCTGCGGAAATCTGCTTGTCCATTGAATTAATCAGGATTTTATGTGAAGTGGAAGCTTTGATGCTTAAACGGCCAGGTATTTTCCTGATGACTTCAGAAAGCATTCTTCCATCAGCTGCCAGCTTTCCATATTCCAATATATCCAGGCCAGAATCCCTGCAGTTTATCAATGGGTGTTCAAAGATCACAGAGCGGTCCCCGTTTCCGGAAGAGACAGAAAGGCCTCCGCTGTGTGCTTCTATCATAACGAGTTTGCCAGCGGCACTATGGCTTCCCCCTGCGATTCTTGCCGCCTCACTGATGCTTTCAAAAATACTCTCACCATTTACTTTAAATTCCATCAGGTCCACCTCCTTTGATATGAGAATAGCTCTCTTTCACTGCTAAATCCGCCTGCCTCTTTTAGACATTTCTTTTTTCCGCAATAAATCTTCTGCAGCCGTAAGGCTCCGCGTCAGCCATTCAGGTGCATCCGGCTGTTCAAGGATTTCTCTGATGCTCATCCACATCACTTCCTCGTTTTCATCAGGACAAACTGGACTGGCTTCACCGCTTTTGTATTCACACAGAAAAACAATGTCAATCACATGATATCCGTCATCCGTAATGAAAGAACTGCTGCATACATACTCCATTCCATCTTTAATCAGTACACCTGTTTCCTCCAGGATTTCTCTTTTTACTGTTCTTTCCAAAACATCTGTGGAATGACCTTCCTTCTCCGCCTTGCCTCCGATCAGAGCCAGCATTCCCCCGGCATGGCTTTCCTGGCTGCTTCTTTTTCCGATCAGCCATTTACCTCCTCTGTGGACTGCTCCTTCAACATTTACTATGAACATCACTTTCACACCTCTGCTTTATGTTAAATTTTCTTTCAACACCGAAGCTGCTATATAGTTCTTCAACCGTCCGAATCAAATAAGTCGGCGATGCATCAGCAGATTGAAAGAATTCATCCTCGGTACCATATCCGTAAAGGACAGCAGCTGAATCAATGCCTGAGTGATTTGCGCCGATCACATCATATTTCCGGTCACCAATCATTAAAATATTTTTCTTTTCATATTCCCTGAAATGCAGAAGCACGGATGATATGATATCCTTTTTATCCGAATAGCTGCCATCAAGCGAAGCACCTTCTATGTAATCAAAAATATGTGAGATTTGAAAATGAGATAAAATTCTTTCAGCAAACGCTATAGGCTTTGAGGTGGCGACGCACAGTTTGCAGTCTTTTTCTTTTAATGATAAAAGCAATTCTGATATTCCGGGATATAATTCGTTTTCATATAATCCTTTTTCTGTGTATCTCTCCCTGTAAAACTGCACCGCTTCGTCTGCTTCCTCTCTGCTGAAAAGGCAATGTTCCTGAAAGGAATGGTGAAGAGGCGGGCCGATGAAAAGTTTGAGAATCTCCACGGGCGGAACAGGCCGCCCCATCTTTTCTAAAGCATACCTGATCGAGCGTGCTATTCCCGGATATGGATCTGAAAGGGTCCCATCAAGGTCAAAAATAATAAGCGAATATGGTTTCATGTAGTCCTCCTTTCCCTCACTTAATATTACCATAATTATCAAAACATTCAGGGAGTTATATAAGGGAAAAAAATAGACAGCTTATTAATGGAAGCTGCCTACCTTTTAAATACAATATATTTCTGTCCCAAATAATTCAACACTGTATATAATACAGTTCCCAACAGGACTGCCGCCGTTTCTGGATAGAATGCCAGATGATTGTCCAAAATCAATACCAGCTTCTTTGATAGGCTGTAGGAAATAAAATAGCAGCTTGCCGCAAGGCTCGCAAAGAGAAGACCGCTTTTTATAAAAGGCTGTGAGCTTTTAAATGTATAAGCTTTATTAAGAAAATAGCTTGTCACAGCACCAGCAGCATTTCCGAGGAGCGTGGAGAACCAGTACCCTGTCCCTGCCAACAGTAGAATATAAATGCTGCCTAGCCCGATCAGTGTATTGATTAGGCCGACAAGGAGGAACCGGACAAGTGTATCAGTTGGTTTCAGGAAGCTGGCGATACTTGATGCTGAATCCTTCATCCTGCTCCATCTCCCTGTTTTTCAGCTGAAGTGACGCAGGCAGTGTGTAGGTATCAATTTCGACTATGAATTTTGGCCGCCTTTTAGTTTCTTTGTAGATCTTCCCTATATATTCCCCGATCATTCCTATTGCGGTAAGCTGCACTCCGCCTATGAGCCAGATGGATGAAATGAGAGATGTCCAGCCGGCTTCAGTGCTGCCGGTAAACTTTAGAAAAAGAAAATAAGTCCCAAAAAGGATGCTGATTACAGAAGATACAAGACCTGCCATTAAAACGAGCCGGATCGGTGTCACCGAAAAGGAAGTCAATCCATCAAGGGCAAAGGATAGCATTTTTTTCAGCGGATACTTCGTCTCCCCGGCCATCCGCTCTTTCCGCTCATACATGACCTGGTCTGAGCGGAAGCCGATCAGGGGTATAATGCCTCTCAGGAACATATTTGCCTCCCCAAAATGTGCCAGCTCCTCGGCAGCGCGCCTGCTTAAGAGGCGGAAATCAGCATGATTATAGACCAGGCTGGCGCCAAGCTTTGCCATCAGTTTATAAAAACCCTGGGCAGTCGCCCGTTTGAAAAAAGTATCCTTTTCCCTTTTACTCCTAACTCCGTAGACTATATCACAGCCTTCATGATATTTAACCAGAAATTCCCTGATGGCACAGGGATCATCCTGAAGGTCTGCATCGATCGTGACAATGCAGTCCGAAGATTTCATGCTGGTGAAAATTCCTGCTAAAAGGGCATTTTGGTGCCCTGAGTTCCTGGACAGCTTAAGCCCTGTCACCCGTTCAGATTTCAGGCTTTCTTTATGGATGAGATTCCATGTCCTATCCCTGCTCCCGTCATCAACAAACAGAAGCTTGCTCGAGCTGGAAATCAGTCCTTCAGTTTCAAGGTCCTCCAGAAGCCTGCCAAGTTCCGCCATCGTATATGCCAGCATCTCTTCTTCGTTATAGCAGGGTACAACGATAGTTAATATAGTTTCAGTCATTCTGCTTCCTCCTAGATGTCTATATTGCCTTATACAAATAAATCTTCCAGGCAGCATCCCCGGATGTGAATTCTCTCTCCAGCTCCAGACCGTTTTCCATGCTGTTCATAATCGGCACGGCAGAAAAAAAATATTCACCTCCCATTTCTTTGAAAACAGCAGTATCCAATTTGAGATTTTTGAGCTTTTTATCAGAAGTTTTTTTGAACATATAATGCTTCCCCAGTTCTGCTGTAAAGATATAGCATCTCCCTCCCCATTCATCAAAATAGCGGCGAATGGTCTTATTTTTTGCCAATTCCTCCGCAATTATTTTCCTGAACTGGTGCTTATAGGTGAGCGGGTAGAAATTATTATACGTGTCCAGCGTATAAAAGCCGTTATACTGGGCAATTGCCGGATGGATGCCTATGCTTGCAACCCGGTAATCCTCCTTTGGCCTGTCTATGTAATTTCCTATTTCTTCGAATAAACTTTCTGCGTAGAATTCTTTCACCGAGGGCTTTCTGCTGTAAATAATTTCGTCATTGAAAGCTCCAAGCAAAAGAATCTGAGCGATAATGACGGCAAGGATGCTTTTTCTGCTTTTCGACGATGTCCAGACGATCCTTAAAGCGAGCGCAAATCCTATATATATGACAAGCGGCCGCAAAAAGTGAAACCTGGCAAAATTGAAGGTGTCCATAAAATGAAACCGCTCTGTCAATGGAAGCCATCCTTTATAAAACCAGAAAGCGTACCAGAAGGACAGAAGAAAATTAAAGGCAAACAAACATACGTAAATTCGCTCCTGCCTCCAGCTTTTATTCTTCCAGACAAGGAATAAAGCATAAAGGGTGACAGGCAGGATAATGAGCCCGTGAACTGTCATGACATGGGTATGGCCCAGAACAAAGTTTTTAAAGGCAAGCCTTACGCAATGGGCGAACGTAAGCCGTGCATGAAAATATTCATCACGGCTGTTGTCTTCTTCCAGAAAAAGAAATGAGTGGACAAGGCGGTATTCAACCAGCAGATATAAAAATGTCATGCCTGCAATAGCCGCAAGAAATCGCAGATTTGTGCCTTTTCCCCTGAAAAGGTCAACCAGCCATAATCCTCCCATTGCTGCAAGGAAGAAGAAAAATCCGAGAACAAAGCTGGAGTAAAAAGGAAGCAGGGTGAGGGCCAGATAGCTTTTCCAGTCTGACTTCCCCTTCCGTATATTCAAAAATGCCCATAAGGCAAGGGGCATACCGAGAGTGCTCAGCATTCCGGATGGCCAAAATGGAGTCAGCGCGAATGCAAGTGCTGCCCCCACCCTGATGGCTGACCATTCAGGTGATCTGATAAAATGAGTTTTCAGCAAAAGATACATGCCCATGAATGCAGCACATCTTGTAAGGAGCTGATTAAGGGCATAGGCTGTCATGGTCGGAAAAATAGAAAACAGCCAAACGATGCCGCTGAGTTCAGTGCCAAAGGCATTGCGCGGCAGGCCGTTGATGACCTGCGGGATGACAGCCTCTGCCGTTCCATAAGTCTGCCCGCTTTCTCTGAGGACTTTATACCATGCCAGGTTAGAATCCAGGTTGTCATGGACTCGTATATGCGCATCTTCCCCGAGAATGAATAAGGGACTTACATACAAGGCAATGGCAGCAAGCGCCATGATGATATTTTTTCGGTCTTTCAGGAATAGATTTCCGGTCAATTCATACACCCCGCCAACTCTTGCATTGGTATTAAATTGTGCGGGCATCAGGAGAACTATTCCTTTTTTTCCTGATTAAAAGGTGCATATCCCGTTTGTCCCTGTTCATATGTTCAGTTGAGTGCACTTAATTCAGCTAAAATTCTGCTGGGAGGTATCAAGCATGATCAGAAAAGCGGTCATTCCGGCGGCCGGTCTTGGCACCCGTTTTCTGCCCGCCACCAAAGCCCAGCCAAAGGAAATGCTGCCGGTTGCCGACAAGCCTGCCATCCAATACATCGTGGAGGAAGCCATTCTTTCCGGCATTGAGGATATTATCATCATTACGGGAAGAAACAAACGTGCAATTGAAGACCATTTCGATAAGTCTATCGAACTTGAACTGATACTGAAGAAAACCGGCAAAACCGAACTCTTAGAAAAAGTGGAAGCAGCTTCGAATCTTGCTTCAATCCATTATGTAAGGCAAAAGGAACCATTGGGACTCGGGCACGCAGTTCTTTGTGCAAAACAATTCATCGGGAATGAGCCTTTTGCTGTCCTCCTCGGTGATGACCTGGTTGATTCCGGTACCCCTGCTCTCTTGCAGATGATCAGCCAATTCAAAGAAACTGGAACGTGCATGATCGGTGCAAAGGAAGTTCCCTGGGAGGACGTTTCCAAATACGGGATCATCGACTATTCCTTCAAAGCAGGCAATCTTTGTAAAATCGAGCAGCTGGTCGAAAAGCCTTCGAAGGACTCTGCTCCGACCAATCAGGCTATCATCGGGCGCTATGTTCTTACACCAGAGATATTTACTGTACTGGAGTCCCTTCAGCCTGACTTTTCTGGAGAAATCCAGCTGACTGAAGCTCTTTCGCAGCTTCTGAAAAAAGGTCCCATGTATTCATATCTGATAGAAGGCAATCGCTATGATACCGGGGATAAATTCGGCTTTCTTCAGGCTTCAATCGAGTTTGCGCTTAAGAACGAAGAGATTAAAGAAAAGCTGGAGCGATATTTGTATAGTTTGCGGGAGAGAGAGAAGAGACCGGAGAGCTGAAAAATACACTCTTTGGTGGAGTGTCTCAGCATCTAAAAAAAATTGAAGCCAAACTGAGCGGCAAAATTAAAACTGGGAATTTAAGGGGAAAACTCGTTCTGGGAAAAAGTGAAGAGGACTTTCTAAAAACGGTAAGGCTTGAAAAAAGTTAATGACACATCAACGTGCAGCCGAGTCATGTATCCCCACAATGGATACATGATTTCTTTTATTCTTCCTAGTCATGTATCGCAGGAGCCTGATGGGATACATTAATTTCCTTTTTATCCCAACTCATGTCTTCCAGGAGCCTGATGGGATACATGATTTCTTTTTTTCTCCCTACTCATGTATTCCGGGAA